>NZ_JBNOZL010000003.1:0-220585 GCF_050311635.1 Isoptericola nanjingensis
TCTACGTCGACCAAACCTCCGTGTCCGACTACGGCGCCCAGATGGCCATGGCCGTCCTCGCCCTGCTGCCCGTGATGATCTTCTTCATCCTCTTCCAGCGCTACATCGTCGACGGCGTCGCCACCCAAGGCCTCAAGGGCTGACGGCGGCGCTCGGCACGATGGGCCGCCGCCCACTGGCAGGTGACCCGGTTCCCGAAGACGGGAACAAACACCCGGACGACGCCGTCCGCCGACCGAAGGAAAATCCGTGACACTACGACCGATCGACACGCGGCACGCCGACGGATGCCCCGGACCGGCACGACGCTGGACGCTACGAGCATTGCAGGCCATGACGCTCGTCGCGGCGACCGTCGCGGCCGCGGTCGGGATCGCCGCGCCGCAAATGGCCGCCGCGGAACCGCAGACCGCCGCCGTGCGCGCCGAGCTCGACAACGGGCGCGGCGTCGCCGAACCAGAACCCGGTCCGGACGCCCTCGACAAGCTCTACGGTGCGCTCGGCGACGCCGTCGCCGCCGACTACACCGCGCACTCATGGAAGGCATTCGAACCCGTACGCCAGCGCGCGACCGCCTTGCTGGAAGGCAACCCGACACCCGAGGAGCGCGAGGCGGTCAGGGGCCAGCTCCAAGACGTCGCCGACGGTCTCGTGATGACCCGAGGTCTTCGTGACCTCGTCGAGGAATACCGGGCGCGCGACAGAAAGGACGTCGAGCCGAAGGAGTGGAAGGCCTTCACGGCCGCACTGACTCATGCGGAGTCCGTGCTCGCCGACGACGGCGCGACCCGTGCAGCGGTCGTCGACGCGAAGAACGCCCTCCAGAGGGCCGCCTCCGAATTCGTTCCTCGCGGAATGGGAGATGTCCACGAGATCCGCAACGACACGTTCTGGCACGACACCGACGGCAACCCGATCTTCTCGCAGGGCGGCGGCATCTTCCGGTTCGGGGACACGTACTACTGGTACGGCGTGGAGTACGTCGGCGCCGGAAAGTACTACAACAGCCCGACCCGCAAATACGACAGTGATGCAACCTTCGTCGCCATCAAGGCGTACTCGTCCCAGGACCTGGTGAACTGGACGTTCGAGCGCGACATCGCGACCCGCGACACCAAGTTGTGGATCCCCGCCTCCAAGGACATCGAGCCCCACAGCTTCTCGCGCATGACGAACCTCGCAGAGACGTCCTGGATGGGCCGCATGGGCGTCGCCTACAACGAAAGCACCGGCAAGTACACCGCGCTGATCCAGTTCAAGAACGGCCTCGTCGACCAGACGACCAACACGAGCCAGGCTGTCCTGTTCCTGCAGGGCGATTCCCCGACGGACGTGTTCCAGTACGCGAACCTCCAGCCGCAGATCGAGAACTCGCCGACGTCCGGGACCGGTGACCAGACTGTGTTCACCGACGACGACGGTAGCGACTATCTCGTCTTCTCGAACCGAGCGGGTCGCAACCGGTCCTTCGTCGCCAAGATCGCCGACTCGGACTCGCTCAGCGTCGAACCGGCGAAGCAGGTCGGCTTCAACCCGGCCGGGCGCGAGGGCAACGCGATGTTCAAGTACGACGGCCACTACTACATCGCCACATCCGCCCTCCACGGCTGGAACACTTCGCCGACCTACCTGATCCGGTCAGAGACCGATGACATCCTCGGCGAGTACTCCGAGGAGTTCGTCCTTCCCGGAACCGAGATGGACTACAGTCACGTGACCCAGAGCGGGTTCTTCTTCACCGTCTACGGAAAGAAGCAGGACACGGTCGTCTACGCGGGCGACCGCTGGGCGGACTTCGCCTGGAACGGCATCGGCTACAACCAGTGGGTGCCTCTGTCGGCCGCCGGGGGAGGCGGGCCGAAGTTCAACTCCCTGAGCCACTGGCGGCTCAATGCCGTCACCGGGCAGTGGACCGTGGGCGACGACAACAACTACGTGCTCAACCCAGACTTCGCCGCGGACCGTGTCACGGTCTCGGCGATCACCGGATGGACGACGGTCGTCGATCCCGAGTCTTCGTCGAGCTCGTTCGTCCGGAACGTCTCACCCGGAGCCAACTCCTCGAGGTTTGCCCTGCAGCTCGGCAGCGCCGAGTCGTTCTCCGGCGCGGTCACACAGAAGATCGACGCGCCGGTGGGCAGGTACCGACTCGAGGTCCAGGCCTCGACCGTCGGCGATCTCGACCGGGCGAGGGTCCGAATCACCGGCCGGGCCGGCGAGGACTACCTCCTGGATCTCAGGAACACCGGCGGCGGCTGGCAGGCACGCGAGATGGACGAGCTGTTGCTCACCGCGGGCCACGTGACCGTCAGTGTCGAGGCCGCAGGTGGCGCCGGCGGCGAGTTGCTGCGGGTCGACCAGTTCTCGCTCACGCGCATCGGCTCGGCGGATTGACGGACAGGTGGGCCCGGGCATCGAGCGATCATGAAACGGCACCCCGGTGCCCCAGTTCGATCTGCCGCACGACCAGTTCGAGCGGTACGGCGCCGAACCTGCCGACTTTGACGAGTTCTGGCGGCGCACCCTCGACGACCAGGACGCGGCCCACATTTCGCACATCGCGTCCTGGCCTGCCCGGCCACGGAGCACCCTCGACCCGTGCGCCGCGACTCTCCGGCGTCCCCGATCACGAAGGTTTCGCATGACACTGCTCCTCGACGACGTCACCTCCGGACTCGTCCTCGCCGCCCCAGGGGCACCGACCGCCGTGGTGGCGGACACCGACGACTCGGCGATCGGACGCGCTGCCGCGCACCTGGCGGCCGACCTCGGTCGCATCTGCGCGGGAGCGTCGGTCCGGCTCACGACCGCCGCCGGCGCCGGAGGCGATGTCTCCATCGTCGTGGGAACTGTCGACTCGCCGATCGTGCGCGACGCTGTCGCTTCGGGCGAGCTCGATCTCGCACCTCTGTACGCACCGGACGGCCGGGCGCGCTGGGAGGCCTTCGTGCTCCGCGTGGTCGGCGACCGGCTGTTCGCCGTCGGGTCGGACCGGCGCGGCGCGGTCTTCGGCGTCTACCACCTCACGGAGGCGGCCGGGGTCTCCCCGTGGCACTGGTTCGCCGACGTCCCGGTCAGACGCCGTGACCACGTGACGGTGCCGCGCGACCTCGCGTACGCGGACCATCCCTCTGTGAAGTTCCGCGGCATCTTCCTGAACGACGAGGAGGAGCTGGACGCCTGGGCGCGCCGGCACACGCACGACGGCACGATCGGTCCGGAGACCTACGAGCGGATCTTCGAGCTCCTGCTTCGACTGAAGGGCAACTACATCTGGCCCGCGATGCATGTGAACGCCTTCAACGCCGACCCGCGCAACGCGCGGCTCGCGCACGAGATGGGCGTCGTGGTGGGGACGAGCCACTGCGACATGCTGCTGCGCAGCAACCAGCACGAGTGGGAGCCGTGGGCTGCCGCCCGCGGAGAGGGACTCGAGTACGACTACTCGCTGCCGGGACGCAACCGCGAGGCGCTGCACGAGTACTGGCGTGGAAGCGTCGAGCAGAACGGCGGCTTCGACGTCACCTGGACGCTCGGGATGCGGGGGATCCACGACTCCGGGTTCCATACGGCGGAGATCGACGCCGACCCGCACCTGAGCGACGACGAGCGGGTGCGGGCCAGGGTCCGGCTGCTCGAGCAGGTGATCGCCGACCAGCGGCAGCTGCTGGCGGACACGCTCGGCGACCGGGCGGCCGACGCCGTCCAGACGTTCGTCCCCTACAAGGAGGTGCTCGACCTCTACGACGCGGGCCTGGACCTGCCGGACGACGTCGTCACGATCTGGACGGACGACAGCTTCGGCTACGTCCGCCGATATCCCGATGCCGCCGAGCGGCAGCGCTCCGGCGGCCACGGCCTGTACTACCACTCCTCGTACTGGTCGCCGCCGTCGCGCAGTTATCTCTTCATCTCGTCGACGCCGCTGGCCCACATGCGTAACGAGCTCGACAAGGCGTGGGACCACGGCATCCGGACGCTCTGGGTGGACAACATCGGGGCGCTCAAGCCCCTGGAGCAAGACACCGAGTTCTTCCTCCGCCACGCCTGGGAGGCGGGCAAGCCGCGAGCGGAGCAGTCGACCGCGGACGCGACGGCGTGGACCGAGCGCTGGGTTGACCGTGACTTCTCCAGGGGGATCGGCAAGCAGGTCGCCGCGCTGTACGACGAGTTCGCCCAGATCACGAACGTCCGCAAGATCGAGCACCTGTCCGGCGACGCGTTCTCGCAGACGTCGTACGGCGACGAGGCCGGCCGGCGGCTCGACCGGCTGCGCGACCTGTACGGGACGAGCAACGCCCTGCGCACAGGGCTGCCCGAGGCCGAGCGCGACGCGTTCTTCCAGCTGGTCGGCATGAAGATCCACGCCTCGTACCTGGTCAACGCCCAGTTCTACTACGCGGATCGGAGCACCCTCGCGTACCGGCAGGGCAAGTACGCAGCCGCCGACCGCTACCTCGAAGTCTCCCGCGAGTTCGACGCCCACAAGCGGGCCATGATCGCGCACTACAACCAGGTGATGTCGGGCGGGAAGTGGGACGGCATCCTCACTCCCGAGGCGTTCCCGCCGCCCACCACCGCACTCTTTCCGGCCGGGCGGCCGGCGCTCCGCGTCGGACAGCCCCGGCTCGGCGTCGTCGTGTGGGGGGACGACGGGCCGGTGGAGCATCCCGAGCTCGTCTTCTCGCCTCACGGGGTCGACGAGAAATGGATCGAGGTCTTCACCGGAGGCGGCCCGATCGAGGTGACGATGAACGGTGAGCCGTGGCTGGAGATCGGGGAGGTGCCCGCCGTCGTCGAGACGGAGGCACGTGTCCGGGTCCGCCTGGTGAATCCCGCCCAGCACGGGGGGACAGTCGGGACGATCGTCGTCACGAGCCCGACCGACGGGCGTACGGTCAGCATCGCCGTCCGCGTCCTCGCGCCGCCGTCGCCCACCACCGCTGAGCCGTGCGCGCTCGAGGCCGATGGTTACGTCTCGCTGCGGGCCGACCGGCCCGACGAGTGCCACGAGACGCCGGGTTCCCGGTGGCGCGAGGTCGCCGGTGCCGGGCGAGACCTCGGCAGCCTGCTCCAGGTTCACGGTGATGGTGGTGGCGCCACGGTCGGCTACCGGGTCCACCTGGCGAAGCCCGGCGCGCATCTCCTAGAGCTACACCGGTACCCCCACCTCGACAGCACGGGACGCATCCGCGTCAGGGTCGGCGTGGACGACCACCCGCCGGTCGACGTGGAGTCGGACACCACCGACGAGTACCGGGGAACGTGGGAGAGCGCCGTCGTCGACAACGTCGAGCGGCTTCGAGTCCGGCTGCCCTACCTGACCGCTGGTGTCCACACGATCCGGCTCGTGGCGGTCGATGAGGGCTTCGCGCTCTCGGCGCTGGTGGTCTACACGTCGGAGCGCCGCCCGACGTCGCTCGGGCCACCACCCAGCCGGCGCACCGACGGGACGGTCGTCACCCGGCCGGAGTCGGAGCCTCACCGTCCCGACCTCGAGACGCCCGTCGCCGTCGCGCGCGACCACTACCGGGTCGACCCTCGGGACGTCGCCCCCCATCCCGCCGTGGTCGTGCCGCGCACCTATTGGGACGGCGAGACCACCTTCGTGCGCAACGTCGTGGTCCCGCAGCCCGTGCTGGGGGCGGCCCGCGACCGTGTCGGGCCCGACGGCCGCAAGGATGTGCTCGCGACCCTGCCGACCGGCCCCGTGGTCGAGAAGGGCGGAGCCCTCGCGCTCGATGTCGAGCGGGCCCTCGTCGGCGATCGCTGGGCGTGGATCACGCCCAGCCTGGACGTGCCCGAGGTGGCATGGACGCACACCCAGGCCGAGACCGCGGGCGGCACCGGCCTGGCGCTGCACGTGGCCGGGGCGCGTCGCCGCTGGGGTGCGCCGCTCGAGGCCCCCGCCGTGCACCTGACGGTGCACGTGAAGGCCTCGGGCCGGTTCACGGCCTGGGTGCTGGTCAAGTTCGACGCCGCCGACGACGACTCCCTCGTCCTGGGCGTCGACGGCCGGCCACAACCGGTGGAGGCTCAGTTCGGGGGAGGAGACCTCTTCTCCTTCGGGCTGGTCCAGGTCTGGACGTGGATCGAGCTCAGCGAGCTCGATCTCGACGAAGGCCGGCATGTGCTCTCAGTCCACGCTCGCAAGAGCGGGCTGCGGATCGCCCGTCTCTATCTCACGCGCACGCAAGAGCGTCCGCCGACCGACGGAGAGTGGCCGGAGTAGACCCGAAGGTCAGGCAGTGCGGGTGCGGTAGGCCGACGGGGACACGCCGTGCGTGCGGGCGAACTGACGGGAGAAGTACAGCGGGTCGTCGAATCCGCACGCCTGCGCGACGGCGGCGACGGGAATGTCGGTGGCGTCCAGCAGCTCCCGTGCGCGGGCCAGTCTGAGACCTGCCTGGTACTGCAGCGGTGACGTGCCCACCTGGGTCCTGAACCGTGCGCCGAGCTGCGAGGTGCTGAGGCCGACCATCGCGGCCAGGGCGGCGACGGAGGTGCGGCGTGGTGACGTCGCACGCAGGTGCTCGACCGCCCGCTCGACGGGATCGGGGGCAGGGCCCGGGGAGCGGCGACCCGTCGCCACCACGATCGCGAGCGCGTTCCATGCGGCTCCAGTGGCGCGGATCAGCCCGCCCGCCGTGCCGTCGTCGAGGGCATCGATGACCTGCGAGACGAGGCTGGCCACGGGAGCGGGGTCGCGCAGGTGTGAGACCGGGCCGCCCGCTGCTGCCCGGGCGGCGGCGGCGAGCTCGTCCGTGTCCCCGCCGGTCATGTGCAGCCACCACAGCGTCCAGGGGTCGTCGTCGGCGGCGCCGTACTCGTGCGCCGCGCCGGCGGGCAGCAGGACGACGTCGCCCGGGCGGACGTCGAACCGTCCATCCGTCGTGTGGCACCAGCCGGTCCCGCCGGTGCAGACCAGCAGGATGTGTTCCCGCGCTCCCGCGGGTCGAGACCGCCCGTGGCGGGCTGCATGGGGGAAAAAGCCCGCGTCCGTCACCATCAGGCGGCTCGTCACGGGCCGCGACAGCGCGGCGTTCACGGCGGGCCGCGGGACGACGACCATGCGCTGGCCGGCGAAGCCGTCCCGGAGTGATCCCGTTGGTTCGGCTGTCGTTTCGTCCATGTGCCCCAGGGAATCGCCCATCGTGCCGTGCGGTCAAGCCGCATACGTTCGTCCCATGCCTGGAGAAGAGTCGAGGATCGTCCTGCCGCCCGTCCCGCACAGCCTCGCCAATCGGCTCGTGCGCGGCTGGCGCGAGCCGGTGTCCATCGACACCTACGACATCGGCGAGCCGGACAGGTATCCGGCGTACCTGGACCAGCGGGTCTACCAGGGGTCGTCGGGCGCCGTGTACCCGATGCCGTTCGTCGACCGGGTGGAGCAGACCAAGGCGCCCCGGGAGTGGGACGCGATCCACCTGCAGAACGCCTATGTGCGGCTGATGGTGCTGCCCGAGCTGGGCGGGCGCATCCACGTGGGCCTGGACCGCACGCGCGGCTACGACTTCTTCTACCGCAACGACGTCATCAAGCCGGCCCTGGTGGGCCTTCTTGGTCCGTGGGTCTCGGGCGGCGTCGAGCTCAACTGGCCGCAGCACCACCGGCCCGCGACGTTCCTGCCCACGGAGGCGTGGATCGAGGAGGAGGCCGACGGCGCGGTGACGGTCTGGTGCTCCGACCACGACCCGTTCGCGCGTATGCAGGGCATGCACGGCGTGCGCCTGCGGCCTGACAGCGCGCTCGTCGAGCTGCGGGTCCGCCTCGTCAACCGGACCGACGACGTGCAGACGTTCCTGTGGTGGGCCAACGTGGCCGCGGCGGTGCACGACGACTACCAGGCCTTCTTCCCCACCGACGTCACCGTCGTGGCCGACCACGCCAAGCGGGCCGTCACGACGTTCCCCGCGGCGTCGGGCCGCTACTACGGCGTCGACTACCCGGCACGGCGCACCCCGGAGCGCCCGGACGGCGACCGCCTGGACCGCTACCGCAACATCCCCGTGCCGACGTCGTACATGTGCCTCGGCTCGCAGGACGACTTCTTCGGCGGCTACGACCACGCCGCCCGCGCCGGCTTCGTGCACTGGGCGGACCACCGGATCTCGCCCGGCAAGAAGATGTGGACGTGGGGGAACGCGCCGTTCGGCTGGGCGTGGGACCGGCACCTCACCGACACGAACGGCCCGTACGTCGAGCTCATGGCCGGCGTCTTCACCGACAACCAGCCCGACTTCGCCTTCTTGCGCCCTGGGGAGACCACGGCCTTCTCGCAGTACTGGTACCCGATCCAGGACGTCGGCCCGGTGCACCAGGCGACCCGCGAGGCGGCGGTGCGGCTCGACGTCGAGCCCGGGCCCGACGACGGCGCGACCTCCGTGCGGGTGGGCGTCGCCACCACGTCCCCGCGGCCGGGCGCACGAGTGCTGTTGCGCGCGGGCGACGAGGTGCTGCTGGACGAGCGCGCCGACGTCGCGCCCGGCGCCCCGCTGGTGCGCGAGCTGACCGGCCCGGCCGGCGTCGACGCCACCGCGTACGAGCTCGTCGTGACCCACGACGACGCCACACTGGTGACGTGGCGCCCCCGCCCGGAGCGGGCCCCCGACGCGACGATGCCGGAGCCGGCCACCGAGCCGCCCGCACCCGCGGAGATCGACACGGTCGACGAGCTCTACGTCACCGGCCTCCACCTGGACCAGTACCGCCACGCGACCCGGTCGCCCGAGCCGTACTGGGCCGAGGCGCTGTGCCGCGACCCGGGAGACGCCCGCTGCGCCACGGCGCTCGCGGCCCGGCGGACGCGTGCGGGGCGCCTGGACGAGGCCGAGCGCCTGCTGCGCACCGCGACGGCGCGCCTCACGGTGCGCAACCCCAACCCGCGCGACGGCGAAGCGCACTACCGGCTGGGCGTCGTCCTCGCCCGGCAGGGCAGGACAGCGCAGGCGCGCGAGGCGCTGGGCACCGCGTCGTGGGACCAGGCATGGCGGGACGCGGCCGCCGTCGCGACCGCGCGGCTCGACCTCGCCGAACGGCGTCACGCCGACGCGACGGAACAGCTCGACGCGCTGCTGCGCCGCAGCCCCGAGCACGTCCAGGGGCGCAACCTCGCGACCGTCGCGGCGTCGAGGTCGGGGGACGTGGACGGCGCCCGCGACCTGGCGCGCGGGACGCTCGCTCTCGACGCCCTCGACGCGTGGGCGCGCGACCTCGGCGCCCGGCTCGGGCTCGACGTCACGCCGACGTCCGACCCGACTATCGCGCTCGACGTCGCGCTCGAGCACGCGTCGGTGGGCGAGACTACGGTCGCGGTCGAGCTGCTGGAGGACGTCGCCACCCGGCCGTCGCCGCGCGGCCAGCGCGACGTGCGGGCGCTCGCCCTGCTGCACCGCGCCGACCTGGAGCTGACGCGCGGCGACCGCGCGGCCGCCGCCGACGCCCTCGAGCGGGCCCGGCGCACCCCGCGGGACTGGGCGTTCCCCGCCGCGACCGACGACGACATGCTGGCGCGGCTGCGCCGCGCCTGGCCCGAGGACCCGCTGGTCGCGGGCCTGGCGGGCCACCGCCTGTACGCGGCGGGGCGGCGCGCGGAGGCGATCGCGGCCTGGGAGGTCGCGGCCTCGGGCGACGGGACCGACCCCGTGGTGCTGCGGAACCTCGGCGTCGCCGCCCACAACGTGCAGGGGGACGCGGAGGCCGCCGCTGCCTGGTACGCGCGGGCCCGGGCGCTCGCGCCGGACGACGCCCGCCTGCTGTACGAGGCGGACCAGCTCGAGGCGCGGCGGGGCACGTCGCCGGAACGCCGCCTCTCAACCCTGCGCGAGCGGGCCGACCTCGTCGCGACCCGCGACGACCTGTCCGTCCAGCTCGCCGGGCTGCTCACCGCCGTCGGCCGCGCGGCCGAGGCGCTCGACGTCCTGACGGGCCGGCCCTTCCAGCCCTGGGAGGGCGGCGAGGGGCAGGTGCTCGCGGCCTGGGACGCTGCGCACCTCGCCCTGGGCCGGCAGGCGCTGGCCGACGGCGACGCCGGGACCGCGCGCGCTCACGCCATCGCCGCCCTGGCCCCGCCCACGACCCTCGGGGAGGCGCGCCACCCGCTCGCCAACACCGCCGACGTGCACCTGCTGCTCGGCGACGCGCTCGCGGCCCTCGGCCGCCATGACGACGCCCGGGACGCCTGGAGCACCGCGGCCCACCAGCAGGGCGATTTCGAGGGCATGGCCGTCCAGGAGTTCTCGGAGCGGACGGCGGCCTCCGTGCTCGCCCTTCGCCGGCTCGGGCGCGACGAGGAGGCGCGGCGGCTGCGCGACGGGCTCGCGCGGTACGTCGAGGAGGAGGCCGGCCGCCACGCGACCCTCGACTACTTCGCGACCTCGCTGCCCACGATGCTGCTGTTCACCCGCGACGTGCAGCAGGACCACGACGACCGGGTCCGCGCCCTCCACGACCAGCTCGCCGCCCTGGACCGGCTCGTCGCCGCGCCCGCGTCGGCCTGACCGCTCGGCCACGCACGTCCCCAGGCATCTCGAAGGAGAGAGACATGACCGACGCCCCACCGAGCGCGCGGACCGTCACGCACCGCATGCGGGTCACCCGCCCGTCCCCGCCGCTCCGTACCCGCCTCGAGCAGGGCGACCCTGTCGGTGCCGCCGACCGGGTCGAGGTCACGAGCCGCTACCTCGCGAGGGCGGGGCGCCCCTGGTTCCCCGTGACGGGGGAGGTGCACTACGCCCGGATCCCGCGCGAGCGGTGGTCGGAGGTGCTGGGGCACGCGAGGGCCGGCGGGCTGGACTCGGTGGCGACGTACGTGTTCTGGCAGGCGCACGAGCCGGCGCCGGGGGACTTCCGGTGGGACGACAACCTGGACCTGCGGGCGTTCGTGGAGCTCGCGGGGCGGCACGGCCTCGACGTGGTGGTGCGGATGGGCCCGTGGGCGCACGGGGAGGCGCGGTACGGCGGCTTCCCGGACTGGCTCGTGGAGCGGGGGGTCGCCACCCGGACGAACGACCCGGCCTACCTGGAGCTGGTGCGCGCCTTCTACGGGCAGACCGTGGCGCAGCTGGGCGGGCTGACCCACGCCGAGGGCGGGCCGGTGGTGGGGGTGCAGATCGAGAACGAGCTGTACGACCAGCCGGAGCACCTGGCCACCCTGCGCACCCTGGCCGAGGAGGCGGGGCTGCGGGTGCCGGTGTGGACGGCGACGGGCTGGGGCGGCGCGCAGGTGCCGCCCTCCCTGCTGCCGGTGTACAGCGCGTACGCGGACGGGTTCTGGGAGGACACCGAGACCGAGTGGCCGGCGTTCTCGCCGGTGCACTTCCGGTACAGCACGGTGCGCGACGACCTGTCGGTGGGCGCGGACCTGCGCGAGGCGCTGGACGGCATCAGGCTCGACGACGGCGGCCCCGGGGCCGTGGCGCCGGACGACCACGCGCTGCCGTACGCGACCTGCGAGCTGGGCGGCGGGATGCACGTGGCCTATCACCGCCGGCCGCTGGTGACGCCGCAGGACGTGGCGGCCCTCGCGCTGGCGAAGATCGGCAGCGGGTCGGTCTGGCAGGGGTACTACATGTACGCGGGCGGCACCCAGCGGGTCGGGGAGCACGGCACGGAGCAGGAGTCGCACGCGACGGGGTACCCGAACGACGTGCCCACCCGCACCTACGACTTCGGCGCCCCGGTGGGCGAGCACGGGCAGGTTCGCCCGCATCATCACCTGCTGCGGCGTCAGCACCTGTGGCTCCAGGCCGACGGCGCGGCGTTGGCGGCCATGACGACGACCGTGGGCGGAGGCAGCGACGACACCGCTGAGCTGCGCTGGTCCGTGCGCTCCGACGGCCGGCGCGGGTACGTCTTCGCCACCACCTACCAGCCGGCACGCCGTCCGCTCGACACGCAGCCGGGCGTGCAGGTCGAGGTCGAGCTGGACGACGCGACCGTCACGGTGCCGTCGCGGCCGGTGGACCTGCCGGCCGGTGTGTCGGTCGCGTGGCCGGTGCGGTACCCGCTCGCCGACGGGCTGGTGCTGCGCAGCGCGACGGCGCACCTGCTCACGCGGATCGCCGTCGACGACGCTGGAGACGACCAGCACCGTGAGGTCGTCGTGCTCGTCGCGACCGACGGCGTGCCCGTCGAGCTCGTGCTGGAGGGCGACGTCGCCGCGACCGGCACGGTGGAGGCGCGCGCCGAGGACGACGCGACCGTCCTCGACCTGACCGCGCAGCCCGGGCCCGACACGGTCGTGAGCCTGCGTGGTTCGTCCGGGGAGGTCGACGTCCTCGTGCTCGACGAGGCGTCCGCGAACCGCCTGTACCGGCTCGACGTCCTCGGGCGCGAGCGGCTGGTGCTCTCCGACGTCCCGGTCCACGCGCTCGACGGGGCACTCGTCGCGCACGCGGAGCACCCGACGGCCACGGTGTCGCTGCTGCCCGCGCCGGCCGCCCTGACGGCGTCGGGCGACGGCGCCGACGTCGTGCCCGGCCCGGCCGAGGGCGCGCTCTGGACCTCGTGGACGCTGTCCGTCCCGGGCGCCGGCCACCGCCGCGTGGCGGCCGACCTGCACCCGACCGCACTTGCCTCGCCCGAGCCGACCACCGGCGGCCCGATGAACCGCCTCATCGCGCCGACCGACTTCTCGGGCGCGGCCGTCGTGCAGCTCGACGTGCCCGCCGACGCGCTCGACGGCATCGACCGCGCCCTCCTGCGGGTCGCGTGGACGGGCGACGTCGGCCGCGCCCTGGTGCACCACGACGGGCGCGACGAGGTCGTGAGCGACCACTTCTGGCACGGCCGCGACTGGGACGTCGACCTCACGCCGTGGCGCGACGACGTCGCCCGCGACGGCGTGACGCTCGAGCTGCTGCCCTGGCGCCGCGACACCGGCGTCTGGGTCGACCCGTCGGTGCGCGACGTGCCCGACGGGATCACCGTGGCGTCGGCGGACGTCGTGCGCGTGGCGCGCGTGGTGCTGACCGCGGACGAGGGGCCGTCATGGACCTGAACCGACGCGACGTGCTGCGGCTCCTCGGCGTCGGGGGAGCCGGCGCCGTGGGCGGGGCGATCCTCTCGGGATGCTCGGCCACGACCTCGGTCGCACCGGTCCGCTCCGGCGCGGCGTCGCTCGAGCTCTGGACGCACGACCCGGGCTACGCGAGCTACTTCACGCAGGCCGCGACCGACACGGCCGTCGTCGGGGGCAGCGCGTGGACGTTCGGCGTCGACGTCACATCGATCGCGCCCCAGGACATCGTGTCGCGCCTGGTGACGCAGGCCGTCGCGCAGCGACCGCTGCCGCACCTGGCCGGTCTGGTGATCGACCAGTTCCCCCGTGTGATGCGCGCCGGTATCGCGGAGAACCTGTTCGTCGACCTGTCCTCGCTGACCGCTCCGCTCGGGGACCGGCTCCTGAAGACCCAGCCGTACACGGTGGACGGCAAGGTGTACGGCCTGGAGTCGGACAACTCGATCTCGGTGATGTTCTACCGCGCGGACGTCTTCGAGGAGCTCGGCATCCCGGCCGACGTCGGGACGTGGGAGGAGCTCCTCGAGATCGGCGCGGAGGTCGCCGCGGACACCGGGCAGGCGATCGGCATGGTGGCCAACGGGGACAACGGCTCCATCGTGAACGGGTTCACGCAGCTGCTCCTGCAGCGCGGGGGCAACCTCTACGACGCCGATGGCAACCTTGCCGTCCTGTCGGACGAGTCCGTCGAGGTGCTCGAGCTGATGGCGCGGGGAGTGCGGACCGGAGCTCTCGTGCCCCTCGCGGACCCGTACGGAGGTGCCGCTGCGGCAGCGCTCAAGGGCAGCAAGCTCGTCGCCACCGTCATGCCCAACTGGTACGAGGTGTACGGCCTCCAGGCCAACGCCCCCGACCAGGAGGGGCTGTGGCGGGCGCGCACGATCCCGCGGTTCGCGGGCGGCGGGCACGTCGCGTCCACGATGGGCGGTACCGCGTTCGCCGTGCTCAAGGACCAGCCGCTGACCGACGCCGCGACCGACTTCCTGCACCGGTCGTACCTCACCGAGGAAGGCCAGCTCGCGCGGTACTTCGCCGGGGCCTACATGCCCACCCTGGTCGACCTCTACGACGCACCCGAGTTCCAGGAGATCACCGACCCCTACCTCGGCGGCCAGCGCGTCTTCGAGGTCTTCTCCGCCGCCGCGGCCGACATGCCGGTGTTCTACCAGTCCGCGGGAGCCTCGGTGCTGCGCGACAGCCTCGGCGGTCCCATCCTTCGCGCCCTCAACGGACAGGTCGGTGCCGAGGAGGCGCTGCGGGCCGGGGTGCGTACGTACGAGAGGCAGGTGCAGCCGTGAGCACCATGACCAGGCCGTCGCCGACGACGGACGCATTGCGCACCCCGGGCACTCCCCGACGACGTGACCAGCGGCAGTGGGCGCCCTACCTCTTCATCTCCCCGTTCTTCCTGCTGTTCACGGTCTTCATGGTCGTTCCGGTCGGCGCGGGGATCTACCTGAGCCTCACGGACTGGGCGGGCCTCGGCAGCCCCGAGTTCGTGGGGCTGGACAACTACTCCCGCCTGCTGCGCGACGCGAGCTTCGGTGCCGCCCTGGCGAACACCGCCTTCTACACGGTCTTCGCGATGGTCGTCGTGCTCCCGCTCTCGTTGCTCATCGCGCTGGCCCTCGATGCCAAGGGGCTGCGGCTGCGGGACTTCTTCCGACTCACGTACTTCATGCCGGTGGTGCTGTCGCCGATCGTCATCGCTCTGATCTTCGGCTTGATCTTCGACGGGGAGTACGGCCTGCTGAACGCCACGCTCGAGGCCCTCTTCGGCGTCGGCGGCATCTCCTGGCTGACTGACCCGTGGTGGGCGCGCGTAGTGGTGGTCGTGCTGGTGCTGTGGCGGTGGACGGGGTATCTCACGATCTTCTTCCTCGCCGGCCTGCAGAACATCCCCCGCGAGCTGCACGAGGCCGCCGAGCTCGACGGCGCGGGCGTGGTGCGACGCTTCCTCGCCGTCACCCTGCCCCAGCTCAAGCCGGTCACGGCCTTCATCGCCGTGACGATGCTGGTCAACACCGCGCAGATCTTCGAGGAGCCGTTCCTGCTAACGCAGGGCGGCCCCGGTGAGGCGACCCTGTCGGTCTCGATGTTCGTCTACCGGGCCGGGTTCCAGCGCCAGGAGCTCGGCTACGCCGCGGCGGCCGGCGTCGTCATGTTCGTCATCGTCTTCGTGCTGGGCCGTCTCGGCACCCGTGCGTTCGGCGTCGGGAGGAACCGATGAGCACACCGACCCTCACGAGGGAGCCGCGTCGCGACACGCTCGCGACCGCACCCGCACCTCGCGCGGCCCGTCGAATTCGGCCCCGCCGCGTCGCCCTGTACGTGGTGCTCGGTCTCCTCACCGTGGTGTACGTGGCGCCGCTGCTGTGGGCTCTGTCGTCGTCGTTCAAGGATCGCAGCGACATCTTCGCGTTCCCGCCCACGCTCTGGCCCGATCCCGCGACGCTGGACAACTACGCGAACCTGCTGGCCACCCAGCCGTTCTGGCGGTGGATGCTCATGAGCACCGTCGTCGCCCTCGTCAGCACCGTCGCCACGGTCTTCCTGTGCTCCATGGCGGGCTTCGGGTTCGCCAAGTACGAGTTCCGCGGCAAGCGGGTCCTCTTCGACGTGATGTTCTCCTCGCTCGCCATCCCGTTCGCGGTCATCGTCGTGCCGCTGTTCGTCCTCGTGGCGAAGCTGGGGCTGGCGAACCCGTTCTTCGCGCTCGTCGTGCCGTGGGTGGCGCCGGCGTTCGGGATCTTCATGATGCGTCAGTACACCGAGCAAGCCGTGCCCGACGAGATCCTCGACGCCGCCCGCATCGACGGGTGCTCCGAGCTGCGGACGTTCCTGTCCGTCGTCATGCCGCTGCTGCGGCCGGCGATCGGGGCGTTGGCGGTGTGGAGCTTCCTCAACTCGTATAACACGCTGCTGTGGCCGCTGGTGATCATCGCCGAGCCCGAGTTCTACACCGTTCCGCTCGGGCTCCAGGCGCTGTTCGGCGCCGAGGGGCGGCAGTACGACCTCGTGATGGCGGGATCGGTGCTCGCCGCCGTCCCCGCCCTGATCGTCTTCTTCGTGCTGCGCAAGCAGCTCGTGAACGGCCTGACAGCAGGAGCGGTGAAGGGATGACGACGGTGACGGACACGACGAGCACGAGCACGGCGACGCGGATGGTGACCGGCGCCGAGGCGTCCGCGATCCGGTCGGGGGCGCCGGTTCCGGCGCACCTGCCCCAGCGGCTCGCGATCACGCTGTGGGACTTCTCCTGGTACGTGCGCACCGGCCCGGGGGAGCCCTTCGAGGACCTGGACAGGGCGTTCGCCCGCGCCGTCGAGCTCGGGTACAACGCCGTGCGCGTCTGCGCGATGCCGTTCCTGCTGTTCCGCTCCGGGATCGACACGACGGCGCTGCGGCTGGGGCCGATCGGGGGCGGCTACGCGTCGCGGGTGCGCTGGTACGACGTGCGCGAGCCCACGACGATCGACGCCCGCGCCCGCCTGCTGGAGCTGTTCCGCGGCGCCGACCGGCACGGCATGACGGTCATCGCGTCGTCGTGGGAGTACCAGCAGAGCCCGGCGTTCGCGGCCGAGCGGGCCTGGTACGACGCCCTCCAGGCCGTGGATCCCGAGGACCGTCTCACCGTGCTGGGCGAGGCGATGGCCGACCTCGTGGACCTGCTGAAGGCCGAAGGCCTCGACCACGTGCTCGCGTACGTCGAGCCGCACAACGAGGTCCAGGCGGGGCACCTCACCACCGGGCTGCCAGGCATCGAAGACCCGGTGGTGGAGCTGCGTGACCGGCTCGAACGGGGCATCGCCGCCTTCTCCGCGCGCCATCCCGATGTCCTGTGCGGCCCGAACTATGCCGCCGTGCCCGTCACCGCGATGCGCGGGTTGCCGCGCAACGCCCAGGTGCTCGGCGTCCACCCCTACGTGTACGGCGTGCTGGACGTCCTGGTGCGCGAGTTCGCGCTGCGCGGCGAGGCCGCCGACTTCCCGCAGGGGCGGGCCGACGCCGAGCTGCTGCGGCCCGGCGCGCCGCGCCTGGCCGAGTGGGCGCCGCCCGCCGACGAGGAGTGGAAGCGGCGCGCCTCGATCGTCGGGCACGCGGAGATCTACGTGCACGACTGGTGCGACCCCGAGGCGGTGGACCGGTGGCTGTACGACCGGTACGGCGCGCACCGGCTCGCCATGGCCGAGCGGCTGCGCGAGTGGATCGGCGTCGCGGCCGACCACGCCGCGCGGCTGGGGATCCCGCTGGTGCTCGGCGAGGGCTGGGTGGGCTACACCCCGCGCGACACCCGCTTCGAGGAAGGGCCGGTCGGGGCGCAGATCTGCCGCGACGCCGTGCGGCACGCCGACGCCGTCGGCGCATGGGGCTCAGTCGTGTGCTCCAACGCCGCGCCTCAGCACGCCATGTGGGACGACGAGCAGCTGCAGCGCGAGTGCACCGCGATGCTCCGGCAGGGCAGGTTCGCGTCGACGCCGTCTGCCTCGCGGACATGGGTCGGAGAGGAGCGCGTCAACGGGGCCTAGGGGCACCAGAGGGTCCGTGCGCGCACAACGGGTCCCGGTCGACCAAAGTCCCAACGCGAGGCTCGTCATGGATCGAAGGCCGGCCGGACGACTGGGAATCTGTCGTCATCGATGATTGACGAGGTCAGGATGCAAATCGCGTCCAAAACGTAGCCCATCGTGAAGCATCGCTGCAGGTCAGGGCGACTCAGCCTCTCTGTGGGCGCGTCAGAATCTATCTCATCGTGCCTGCCGCGCTTATGTCGCGTTTTGGTACGGTGGACGATGTCCACCGACGGCCCGATACGTGACCTGCAGTCATCGTCGCAGGGTCATGACCTGCGCAAACGGCGCCGAGCAGGCTTGACCGGAACCCGCCCGGGGATCAGACGGAGAAGTACGTCGCATCGGTGCGATTCGAGCGCGCCTGCGCTCAATCATCATGTGGCGTTAGAGTGGAATCGCCCCCGGCGATCGCGGAATCTTGTGACCTGAGCGACCTCGTCGTTCGCCAGTACCCTAAAGACGCGGACGACTTCGAGAAGGTCGACAAAGGTCAAATGGGCGCTGCTCGACCTGTCGGTAGCTACCAGCAGCCCTGCCAGCTCCATTGGCGTGGCCTCGCTCCGCGGATCCTCCTCAGAGAGTGACCTGTAGTCCGGCCACGAGAGCCCCTCCTGCGTCCAGGCCAGCCTAAAGATCAGACTATGGACGAAGAGGTTGCACAGTTCGTTCGCCGAGATCATTGCGGTGTTCGGTGTAGCCGTCTCGTACATCTCCAGGTAGCCGAGTGCGTCCCAGGCATCAGGCGCTGTGGCGCCATCACGTAGTGGAAACCGCGTGACCGTGGCCTTGGTTGCGCGGGCCCCCTTGGTCACCTTCAACGGCATCCCGATGAGGCGGCGAGTCGCGAAGGCGCCGGACATGACGTCGCGCTCAACCTGGTACACAGCTTCGGTCTCTTCTTCGTAGGCGTCGTCTCGGTCGTGCACCTGGTCAAGCCGAAGCGCAAGTCCGAACCGGGCCTCCTCAAGGCGGTCCGCGGACTCGGCGAGGTCCCTCTTCCACGGCCAGGACTCGTTGAACATGACCGGAGACTAACTTCGACTCGCCAGCGCGTGACAGGCCTCGCGCCCTGGCGGTCGGGACTGCTGCACGAGCGGCGAAGTTGCCGCTACGAACGCGACTCCGTCATGGCCTGAGATGTGGTCCGTGTCGTCATCGAGCCACCGAGGTGCCCGAGCGAGCGCGCCATCGATAGACTGGACGTAGTGGCGTCGCCGACGCCCCATCGCAGATCTCGATTTCCCGTCGGGCTCCGCACCCCCCGTCGCGGCAGGGGAGCGCTCGGTGCTCTGATTCCCCCACGGTTCCCCCACCGGCCCCCAGGCCGTGGTGAAACCGCAGGTCAGTGCGCAGATGTCGCGTTCAACGTCTGACCCGAGCGTCGGACGGCTCGTCGACGAAGGTCTCGCCCTCTCGGGAGGGCGAGGCCTTCGTCGTCCCTGAGGGGGACGGCGGCGCGTCCCGCCCGATCAGCGCAGCACGAACCCGGGGGTCAACGTGTCGTCCGGGTCGACCTCGAAGACCGACGTGGCGACGTGGTGGGCGGTGCCGGTGACGACCGGGACGACGGCGTCGGGGCCGTGGTCGGTCACGTGCTCCAGGACGCGGGCGCGGAACCGGGTGCCGACGATCGAGTCGTGGACGAGCACCTGGTCGTCGCCCAGCCGCCCCGTGGCGGCGAGGACGGCGACCCGCGCGGCCGTGCCGGACCCGCAGGGGGAGCGGTCGACCTGACCGTCGGCGAAGATCGTCACGTTCCGCTGGTGCGGGCCCCCGTCGGGCGACGTGCCGAGGTCGTCGACGACGATCGTCCCGTACAGGCCGCTCAGCCGGGGGTCGGTCGGGTGCTCGAGGCGGGGGTCGCCGGCGAGGGCGGCCTTGACCTCGCGGCCGAGGGCGATGAGCTCGCCCAGGTTCTCCGGCGCCACCGTGAGGCCCGCGCTCGCGGCGTCGACGCACGCGTACAGGGCCCCGCCCCAGGCGAGGTCGGCACGGATCTCGCCGCGGCTCGTCACCACCGGCACGCCGGCGGCGACCAGCGCGCTCGGCACGTTCACGAAGTCGACCTCGCGCACCCGGCCGTCCTCGCCGGTGCGCACGCGGGCGGTCACCCGCCCGGACGGCACGTCGATCACCACGTCGGTGACCCCGGACGGATCGGCGGGCACCAGTCCGGAGCGCACCGCCCACGCGCCGAGCGCGATGGTGCCGTGGCCGCACGCGGTGGAGAACCCGTCCTTGTGCCAGAACAGGACGCCGAGGTGCGCGCCCTCGTCGTCCGGCGGGGTGACGAAGCCGCCGTACATGTCGGCGTGGCCGCGCGGCTCGAAGCACAGCAGGCGGCGGAGGCCGTCGACGTCCGGGTCGTCGATCGCGCGCCGGCGACGCTCGGCGACGGTCGCGCCGGGGATCGGCACGGGCGGCTCGGGCACGATGCGGAACGGCTCGCCCGCCGTGTGGTAGTCGATCGTCCGCACCGGCCCCGCGATCCGAGGCCGTTCGTCGGTGGCGGCGGCACCGCTCTGGTCGGTCATGCGCGGGACCCTACGGCACCTCGACGACGCGGTGGCTCTCGTCGACGTCCGCGCGCGAGCCGTCGGTCGGCGCCGGGGACGCGGGCGGGCCCACCCCCCAGGGCGCCGTCGTGAGAGGTGTAGTCGCCGGCCGAGGCCTACCGGGTCGTGATCTCGTTGCGGAGGAACCGGTCGATGGTCGGCTCGGGTCGGGTCGAGGGTATGAGCGCGGCGGGGGCCGGGGCGTCAGGCATGGGTGCTCCCCTCGGCGGCGGCCGCGAGCGCGAGCCAGGTGTCGACGACGGTGTCGGGGTTGAGGGACACGGACTCGATGCCGCGCTCGACGAGCCACTGGGCGAAGTCGGCGTGGTCGGACGGGCCCTGGCCGCAGATGCCGATGTACTTGCCGTGGCGGCGGCAGGCGTCGATGGCGAGCCCGAGGAGCTCCCGGACGGCGGCGTCGCGCTCGTCGAACGCGTGGGCGACGAGCGCGGAGTCGCGGTCGAGGCCGAGCGTGAGCTGGGTCAGGTCGTTGGACCCGACCGAGAAGCCGTCGACGTGCTCGAGGAATTCGTCGGCGAGCAGGGCGTTGGACGGGACCTCGCACATCATGACGACCTGGAGGTCGTTCTCGCCGCGCCGCAGCCCGTTCTCGGCGAGGAGCTCGACGACCCCCTCGGCCTCGGCCACGGTGCGCACGAACGGGATCATGACCCGCACGTGGGTGAGCCCCATGTCGTCGCGCACGCGGCGCAGCGCCTCGCACTCCATGTCGAAGCACTCGCGGAAGTCCGGGGAGAGGTACCGGGACGCGCCCCGGTAGCCGATCATCGGGTTCTCCTCGTCGGGCTCGTACAGCGTGCCGCCGAGGAGGTTCGCGTACTCGTTCGACTTGAAGTCGCTGAGCCGTACGATGACGGGCTCGGGCGCGAAGGCGGCGGCGATCGTGGACACCCCCTCGGCGACGCGCTGCACGAAGTACTCGCGCGGGGAGGGGTAGGCGGCGACGCGGCCCGCGACCTCGTCCCGCAGCTCGGCCGGCAGCCCGTCGGCGTCGAGCAGGGCGCGGGGGTGGATGCCGATCTGCCGGTTGATGATGAACTCGAGGCGGGCCAGCCCGACGCCGTGGTTCGGCAGCCGGGCGAAGGAGAACGCCTGGTCGGGGGTGCCGACGTTCATCATGATCTTCACGGGTGGCTCGGGCATCCGGTCGAGCTCGGTCGCCGCGTCGTCGAACGCCAGCAGGCCCTCGTAGACGCGACCCTCGTCGCCCTCGGCGCAGGAGACGGTCACCTCGCGCCCGTCGGGCAGGTCGGCGGTCGCGGTGCCCGTCCCGACGACGGCCGGGATGCCCAGCTCGCGCGCGATGATCGCCGCGTGGCAGGTGCGCCCGCCGCGGTTCGTCACGATCGCCGCGGCGCGCTTCATGATGGGTTCCCAGTCCGGGTCGGTCATGTCCGCGACGAGCACGTCCCCGGGCGCGAAGTCGTGCATCTGGTCGACGGAGGACAGCACCCGCGCGCGGCCGGCGCCGACCTTCTGCCCGATGGCGCGCCCCTCCAGCAGCACCGTGCCCCGCTCGCGGAGCGTGAAGCGGTGCACGACGTTGCCCGAGTCGCGCGAGACCACGGTCTCGGGCCGCGCCTGCAGGACGTAGAGCCTGCCGTCCACCCCGTCCTTGCCCCACTCGATGTCCATGGGGCGCCCGTAGTGCTCCTCGATGACGAGCGCGATGCGGCCGAGCTCCGTGACCTCGGCGTCGGTGAGCGAGAAGCGGGCGCGCTCCGCGGGGTCGACGTCGGCGAACACCGTGCTGCCGCCGACGTGCCGGCCGGCGGCGTAGCGCATGGCGACCGCCTTCTCACCGACGGAGCGCTTGAGGACGGCGGGCCGACCGGCGCGCAGCGCGGGCTTGTAGACGTAGAACTCGTCCGGGTTGACCGCGCCCTGGACCACGGCCTCCCCGAGCCCGTAGGAGCTGGTGACGAAGACGGCCTGGTCGAACCCGGACTCCGTGTCGACCGTGAACATGACGCCGGAGGCGCCGACGTCGGAGCGCACCATCCGCTGCACCCCGGCCGAGAGCGCGACGTCGTGCTGGTCGAACCCGTGGTGCGCCCGGTAGGCGATCGCGCGGTCGTTGTAGAGGGACGCGAAGACGGAGCGCACGGCGTGCAGCACGTTGTCGATGCCCCCGATGTTGAGGAAGGTCTCCTGCTGCCCCGCGAACGACGCGTCGGGCAGGTCCTCGGCGGTGGCGCTGGAACGCACGGCCCACGTCACCTGCTCCGGCTCGGGGTCCTCGGCCACGAGAGTCGCGAACGCCGCGCGGACGTCCGCCTCGACGTCGGCCGGGAACGGCTGCTCCTCGACCCAGCCGCGCACGGTCGACCCCACCCGTGCGAGGGCGGCGACGTCGTCCGTGTCCAGGCCCTCGACGGTGGCGCGGATGCGGCCGGCGAGGTCGTCGTGCTCGAGGAACCGGCGGTAGGCCTCGGCGGTGGTGGCGAACCCGCGCGGCACGCGGACGTCGGCCGCCGCGAGCCGGGACACCATCTCCCCGAGGGAGGCGTTCTTGCCGCCGACCCGGGCCAGGTCGTCCATGCCGATCTCGTCGAACCAGAGGATGTGGGCCATCGTCGGTCCCTTCGTGGGTGCGGATCGTGGGTGCGGATCGTGGGGTGTCAGCCGCGCAGCTTCATGGTCTGGAGGATGACGGCGGACATCTCCTCGACGCTCTTGGTGGAGGAGTTGAGGAACGGGACGCGCGTGCGCCGGTAGAGGTCCTCGGCCTGGCGCAGCTCGAGCCGACACTGGGCGAGGCTCGCGTACCGCGAGTTCGGGCGCCGCTCGTGCCGTACCTGGCTCAGGCGCAGGGGCGTCGTGGTGAGGCCGAAGCACCGCGCGGCGTAGGGCGCCACCACCGGCGGCAGGTCGTCGGTCGGGAAGTCGTCCTCGGTCAGGGGGTAGTTCGCGACGAGGAGGCCGTGCTGCAGCGCGAGGTACATCGTGGTGGGGGTCTTGCCGCAGCGCGACGGCGCGATGATCACGACGTCGGCGAGGTCGAGCGCGCGGCGGCTCTGCCCGTCGTCGTGCTCGATGGCGTACTCGACCGCGCGCATGCGGGCGAAGTAGCGCTCCAGGTCGCCGACGCCGTGGGACGGGACGAGGTGCTCGCTCGACGTCGTGCCCAGCGCCCGCTCGAGCTCGACGAGGTGCCCGCCGAGGAGGTCGATGAGGACGCCGCGCGACCGTTCGAGCTCCTCGCGCACGGCCGGCGCCCGCACCGTGGTGAAGACGATCGGGCCCAGGCCGTCCGCCGCGGACCGGTCGATCTCGGCGACGAGGGCGCGCGCGGCGCGGTCGGTGTCGACGAACGGCACGGTGTGGCGGCGGAACGTGACGCCCGGGAAGTTCACGAGGAGCGCGCCGCCCAGCGTCTCGGCCGTGATGCCGGTGCCGTCGGAGACGAAGTACACGGCGCGCTCGCCCGTCGGCGGCGTGCCGGCCTCTTCGCCGGCCGTCGCCCGGTGTGCTGTCATCCGCCGTCACCTCCGGGTCCAGGATCGCCTCGTCGGGGCGTCGCGGCCCGCCGAGCGCGACGTGCGTCGTCCTGCCGCACCCCGTGCCGCCTCTGTGAATCGCGGTGAACTTTCGATGCAGCACGCCTCGTGCGCGGCCGCGGGCTACCCCGGGCGCACCGGCCCCGTCGACTCCCGCACCACCAGGCGCGGGCTGATCGCCACGCGGTGCACGGGGCGCTCGGGGTCGGCGAGGCGCTTGAGCAGCAGGTCGACGGCGGCGTGACCGACGGCGGCGCGCGGCGGCCGCACGGCGGTGAGGGCCGGGCTGAAGAGCCCGGCGACCTCGTCGTCGTACGACAGCACCGAGAGGTCGCCCGGCACGCCGAGGCCGCGGTCCATCGCCTCCTGCACGACGGCGGACGCCTCGGGGTCGGAGTGCACCAGCAGCGCCGTCGTGCCGGAGGCGACCGCGGTGTCGACGACCTCCGTCACGACCCCCGGGAACTCGGGGTTGCGGCGGTCGGGCGCGAGCCGCTCGAAGTGCTCCTCGGTCGACAGCCCGAGCTCGGCGCAGGCGGCGCGCCAGCCCGCGGCGACCTTGCGAGACGTCGGCGACTCGCGGGACAGCACGAGTCCCACCCGGCGGTGGCCGAGGTCGGCGAGGTGGTGCACGGCCATGAGCGCGCCGAGGGCGTGGTCAGAGACCACGGACTCGAGCGCCTCGCGGTGGGGAGCGAGCGCGGCCTCGCGCTCGACGAGCACGTGGGGCAGGCCGGAGTCCCGGAGCCACTGGGCGACGTCGGCCCCCCGGGTGCCGTCGGTGCGCGGGGCGAGGATCAACCCGCTGACCCCGTCGGCCTCGGCCAGCCGCTGCAGGGCGGGCCGCTCGTCCGGTGCGTCGTAGGAGGAGCCGCGGAGCACGACGCGCAGCCCGTGCTCCCGTGCCACGGCCTCCATCCCGCGCACCACTCCGGGCCAGTAGTAGTCCAGGGAGGGGACGAGCACCCCGACGGCCTGCGAGGTCGGCGACGGGGCGGGCGCGCCGCCGCCCGCCGGCGCGGCGGCGGGCACGGCGCCCCCGTGCACGCGCACGAGCCGGCCCTCACGCTCGAGCTGCGTGATGTCGCGTCGCACGGTCACGGCCGTCACGCCGAGGGCCCGCGACACGTCGGCGACCCGCACGACGCCGTCGCGGTCGAGGGCGGCGAGCAGGGCGGCCCGGCGCTCGGCCGGGAGCGGGGCGCGCAGCTCCGGATCAGTGGTCACTCTTCCTCCTCGCTGCGGCGGGCGACGGCCCGCCGCCCGGTCGTCCTGCCCCCTCCGCGTCGACGTCCCGCGCGATGGCGACCTGCAGGTCGGCGCGGGCGGTGACGGTGAGGTCCAGGCGTGTGAGGCGGTCGCCCCACACCTCGCTCAGCACAGGGTCGTCGAGGGGGCGGTCCACGAGCGCGGCGGGGACGTCCGGCGGCCACGTGAGGCGCAGGGGAGGGGCGCCGTCGAGCGGGACGACGACGGCGCTCCCCGGCGTCAGCGAGACGTCGCCGGCGAGGAGGAAGCGGACCGTCGTCGTCGCGGGGTCGTCGCGCCCGTCGTCGCGCCGGTCGTCGAGGTCCCAGGCGTCCGACACCACGACGCGGGCGTCGGGGCCGCGCTCGAGGCGTGCCGAGCGCCGCCAGGACCGCAGCCCCGCCACGGGGTACGCGGCGGCGAGGTCCAGCGTCACGCGGACGGCGCCCCCGCGTCGTCGCCCCGGAGGGCGGGGCGGACGTCGCGCGCACGCGCCCCGGCACCCACCGCCTGCGCGGTCCCGGCGACCTCGGGCACCGAGTGCCACGACGACTGCATGGTCCAGATCCGGTAGCGGTCGGGGCCGAACGTCTGCGCGGTGTACGTCGGACGCCCCGCGTCGACCACCACGGGCACGCCGTCGGACGCGACGACGACGGACCCGACGTCGTTGTGGTTGTGCGCCTCCGCGTTGTGCCCGCCCTTGACGGCGAGCGCGAGCCCGGCCGCATCGCCCGTGCGTTCGCGGGCCACGAGCACCTCGGTGGAGCCGAGCCAGGTCTCGGCGGGGAGCGGCGGGAGCGCGTCGGACGTCGCCTGCCAGTCGCGGTCGGTGAGGGCGCGCAGCAGCCGCCCGAGCCCCTGCTGCTCCTCGGCGCCAGCCCCGGCCACCCGGTGCGCGAGCGCGTGGGCCGCCGCGTCGGGGTCGCCCGTGCGGAGCGCCGCGCGGTGCAGGGCGCGCCAGGGCGGCGTCAGGTGCGGCCTGGCCTGGCCGTCGGCCAGGTTGAGGTACCACGCCCCGCCCAGGTGCATCCGGTGCGGGAACGCGACGGTCCCGCGCAGCGCGGCGGGCGACCGCCCGGCGTCCAGGGCGTCGACCGCGCCGCCGGTGGCGTGCGCCAGCACGTCCAGGGCCTCGAGCGCGCGGCAGGCGCCGTTCCACCAGTAGGCGTAGCCCTCGTCGATCGCGCCGTCGTCGGGCAGGCACCCGACGTAGCGGTCCAGGCCCTGCAGCACCAGCTCCACGACGCGGGCGCGCTCGGCGGCCTCGTGCTCGCCGTCGAGCAGGCGCAGGGCGGCGACCAGCACGTTCCCGTGGATCCACGGGTTCCAGTTGTGCACGTCGCCGTCCAGCCCCAGCCAGTGCCAGTCGCGGCGGCGCAGGAACGGCTCGACGACGCGGGCGCGCGCCTCGTGGCGCACCCGCGCACGCAGGCCCGGGTAGCGCGCGTCGAGCCCCGCCCCGAGCAGGTGGTCCACCCACGCGAGCTGACCGACCACGTCGCCGGCCCCGAGGTCGAGGTACGGGTCGGTGACCGTGGGCAGCACCGACCCGTGGCGGAGCCGGGAGTCGTCGTGGGCCGGCCAGCACCAGGAGCTCTGCTCGCACAGCTGCCAGACGCCGTCCGCCACCTCGTCGAGCCACCGGTCGGCTCCCGGCGCGCCGAGCGAGACCGCCGCGGCGACGGCCGCGCGGGACAGGCGCCGCTCGCGGCCGTGCACGAGCTGCTCGTGCGTGTCGCGGTCGCCGTCGCGGTGCAGGCGGGCCGCGGTGCTCGCGAGCGGGAGGGGCCACGGCGTGCCGAGGTCGGCCTCGGCGCGGTCGACGACGGCGGTCGCGGTGGCCGCGTCGAGCGCGCCGCGGGCGGGGTCCCACCGCCCGCGCTCGGTGGCGGGCGGGACGGGGAGCGCCGCGTCGGGCGGGAGCAGCAGGGCGTCCAGGGCCGCCGCGCGCTCGGCTCCGGGTGGTGGCAGGGGGAGGGTCGCGGCGAGCGGCCCGGCGAAGCGGTCCTGCGGGGTGTCCACGACGACCTCGTCTCGGATCAGTGACCGACAACGAACTCAAACGATCATGACAGTACAGCCACGTGCTTGACGTGGCGAGAACCGGAACGCTTGACTCTGTTCCTGGTCGATCGCGGATGGTCGGGTGATCGCCACGGCGGTCGGATCCCTCGAGGAGGAAGGGTGCGATGGATCTCGCAGGCGCGACCCGAGAGGTCCGCGGCGCACGACCGCCCGGCCACCACGCCGTGAGCGGCCGCTCCCGCTGGGACCGAGGCCGCTGGGCGGCGCTCGCGGACACGATGCTCGACTCGGTGCGGCCGTTCGCCTCGCCGGACGGCTCGCTCGTGACGCTCCCGGGGCCGGCGGGCGGCTACGGCCGCGCCGTCGACGGTCTCGAGGGCTACGCCCGCACCTTCCTGCTCGCCGGGTTCCGGCTGGCGGGGGAGTGCGGCGCCGACCCGCACGGGTACGCCGAGCGGTACGCCGCGGGCCTCGCGGCCGGGACCGACCCCCGCCACCCCGAGCGCTGGGTGCGGCTGTCCGAGCACGGGCAGGCCAAGGTGGAGGCGGCGTCGATCGCGCTGGTCCTGGACCTGACGCGGCCGTGGATCTGGGACCGGCTCGACCCGGCGGTGCAGGAGCGCGTGGTCGACTACCTCGCGGAGGCGGTCGGCGACGACACCTATCCGCGGATCAACTGGGTCTGGTTCCGGCTGGTCGTGCAGACGTTCCTGCGCTCGGTCGGCGGGCCGCACTCCCTGGACGAGATGGCCGCGGACCTCGCGACGCACGACTCCTTCGAGCGCGCGGACGGCTGGATGTCCGACGGCGCCGAGCGCGCCTTCGACCACTACGCCGGCTGGGCGCTGCACCTGTACCCGACCCTGTGGGCGCGGATGGCGGGCGCGGCGGACCTCGCGGCCCCGCGCCGCGAGCGCGACGTCGCGCTGCTCGACCGCTACCTGCAGGACGCGGTGGCGCTGGTCGGCGGCGACGGGTCGCCGCTGGTGCAGGGCCGCTCCCTCACCTATCGGTTCGCGGCGGCCGCGCCGTTCTGGGTGGGCGCGATCGCGGAGGTGCCGTCGCTGCCCCCGGGCCTGCTGCGGCGCGCGGCGTCCGCCGTGGTGGGGCACTTCGTCGAGCGGGGCGCCCCGGACGACGACGGCCTGCTCAGGCTCGGCTGGCACCACGCCTGGCCGCGCCTGGCGCAGTCGTACTCGGGCCCCGGCTCGCCCTACTGGGCGAGCAAGGGGCTGCTCGGCCTCGCGCTGCCCGCCGACCACCCGGCCTGGACCGCGCCGGAGGAGCCGCTGCCGGTCGAGCGCGGCGACGTGCTGCGCGTCGTCCGCGCGCCCGGCTGGGTGGTCAGCGGCACCCGGGCCGACGGCGTCGTCCGGGTGGTCAACCACGGCACCGACCACGCCCGCGAGGGCGACCGCACCGGCGACTCGCCCCTGTACGCGCGGCTCGGCTACTCCACCGCCACCTGCCCGTGGCTCGACGACGACAGCTGGCTCTCGCCCGTCGACCAGTCCGTCAGCCTCGTCGATGCGACCGGGCGGGCCACGCACCGCACCGGGATGACCACCTTCGAGGTGGGCGTCGTCGAGCCCGCCGCCGGCGAGGCGGAGGCGGCGGTGGCGGCGTCGCGCGTCGCGGCGCACTGGGTGCTCCCCGCAGAGGACCGGCAGGGCCACGGGTCCGGCGCGACCGGGGACGCCGTCGACGCGGGCGTCCTGACGGTCGTGTCCGTCGTCCGCGGGCCGTGGGAGGTCCGCTGCGTCCGGGCGGATGCGCTCGCCGCCGGTGCGGACTGTGCCGCCACGGCAGCACGGCTGCGCGTCTCGGGCTGGCCGACCGTCGCCGGCGACGGCCTGAGCTCCGTCGTCGTCCCGCTGCTCGGCGACGGGACGGGCGGCACCACCGCGCGCGACGACGTCAGCCCGCTCGGCGAGGGCGCGCGCGTGCCCTGGGTCGACCTGCCCGCGGCACCCGGCGCCTGGGCCGCCTGCCTCGTCGCCCTGCGCCGCAGCGACGGGTCCGGCGACCCGTCGACCCACGGCGCCGCCGTGACGGTCGACGGGGCGACCGCCGTCGTCGTCTGGCCCGACGGCGCGCGCACCACCGTGCGCCTGCCCTGACGGACGCCCCGCTCGACTTCCGCGCGAGATCACGACGCCCGGCGTCGCTGAGGAAAGTCCGGTCTCGCCCCGGCTGCGGGCCGCGAACCTCCGCTCGCCGACGCGCTGGTGGGCCGCGGCGGCGGTGCGCGACGGTCATGTGGCCGAAGCGAACAGAAACGAAACGGCGCATCGACCAAATGTTGACGTAAACATTCGGACGTGCCAGCCTGCGTGCGGGCGACCGACGGCGGTCGACCGCCACGCACGTCTCGCTTCGACGACGAAGGAGAACGACATGCCTCACCCCCGCGACGACCGCGGTGCCGCGCCGCCCCTGGGCCGCCGGGCGGCCGCCGGCGGCGTCGGCCTCGCCCTCGCGCTGGTCGGCCTGCAGGCCACGGCCGGCGCCGCGGCCGACGACCCCTCAGGCAGCTCCGACGGCTCCGGCGGAGTTGCCGACGCCGCCGGGTACACGCGCTTTCCCGCCGTCCTCGACCCGGGGACCGGCGCCGACGACTACTTCTCGCCGCCCTGGCTGGACGACGGCGGCGAGCACGTCCAGGCGCACGGCGGCCAGGTGGTGCAGAGCGAGGAGGACGGCCGCACCGTCTACTACTGGTACGGCGAGGACCGCAGCAACGGCTACTACGGCAGCCCCGGCGTGCACGCGTACAAGTCGTACGACACCAAGAACTGGACGGACGAGGGCGTCGTCCTGCGGTCCGTGTCCGACCCGTCGGACCTGGAGTCGGAGTACTTCGACGCGCTCTACGACACCGTGGACGACGCCGGCCAGCCGCGCGCCGACCGGATCGCGGAGCTCGACTACCACCTCGACACGAACGAGGCGGCCGACCGCACGACGATCTTCGAGCGGCCCAAGGTGCTGTACAACGCCGCGACCGACCAGTGGGTGCTGTGGTGGCACTCGGACGGTCAGACGACGTCGGGCGGCAGCATGTACGCGCGCTCCATGGCGGGCGTGGCGGTGTCGGACAGCCCGACCGGCCCGTTCCGCATGACGGGCGTGTACCGGATGCCGAACCGGACGGGCTACCAGGACTGCATCTCCGCCGCGGTGCCGGGCCAGGCGCGCGACATGACCGTGTTCCAGGACGACGACGGCACGGCGTACATCGTCTACTCCTCGGAGGAGAACCGGTCGCTCTACGTGGCCGAGCTGGACGAGACGTACACGAACGTCACGCACACCACGGGCACGGACATGGCGGGCGCCGGGCAGTACTCGGAGGACGGCCGGTACCCGTACCTCTTCGCGGACGGCACCGCCGAGGCGCCGGTGCGCGGGGAGGACTTCCAGATCGTCAAGGAGTGCGGGATGCTCGAGGCGCCCGCGCTGTTCGAGCACGGCGGCCGGTACTACGCCGTCGCGTCCGGCGCGACGGGGTGGGACCCCAACCCGCAGACGTACTACACGGCCGACAGCATCCTCGGGCCGTGGATCCGCGGGGTCGAGCCCGACGACCGGTACGAGGACGTCCCGTACGGCTCCATCCCCGAGGGCGGCGACGGGCTGCTGTCCGTCGGCGACACGCGCCGGTCCACGTTCGGTTCGCAGTCCACGAACGTGCTCGACCTGGGCGGCGGCCGGTTCGTCTACATGGGCGACCGCTGGAACGCCGGTGCTGCCGACTCGACGTACGTGTGGCTGCCGATCACCATCGGCGAGAACGGGCGCGCCGAGATGCGCAACCCCGCCGTGGAGGACCCGGAGCGCTGGGGCGACGGCTGGGACGAGAGCTACTGGGACGCGCGCGGCCTGGGCGACGGCGTCTGGTCGGTGGTCGACGACGGCCTGCCCGAGCGGGTCGGGCCCGGCGAGGACTTCGGGGACGACCTGCCCGCGACCGTGCCGGTCGAGGTGGACGGCGTCACCGCCGACGTGGCCGTGACCTGGGACGCGACGTCGTTCGCCACGCGCGGCGAGCACACGATCACGGGCACCCTCGCCGCCGACGACCGGTTCTCCGCGGGCCGCACGTTCAGCCGTGCGATCGAGGTGTCCGAGGACGGCGTCGTCGAGCTGTGCGGGGCCGACGGGACGACCGTCTCGGCGAGCGTCCACCAGACGGACTGGGAGACGATGCCGGCCGAGAACGCCTGCGACGGCAAGGCGTCGACGTCGTGGTCCACGTGGGCGAGCGGCTCGACGCAGGACGAGGTGACCTTCACCGTGGAGCCCGCCGCGGCGCACGTCGTCGACCAGGTCGCGTTCACGAACATCGAGGGCACGATCGCCCGGTTCGGCGTCGAGTACCGGGACGCCGACGGCGCCTGGCACGCGACGACGGCACAGGACGTGGCTCCGGGCGCGAACGGCACCCGGACGGCCGTCGCCCTCGACCCGGTCTGGGCCTCGGCGGTGCGGATCACCTTCGCGACCCCGGGCTCGTACCTCAAGATCCCGGAGCTCACGGTGGACGCGCCGCCGACGGCGGTCGAGCCGTCCGTGGCCGCGCGCTGCGTGGGCCAGGGGCGCGTCCAGCTCGTGACGACCGTCCGCAACGCGACGGACCGCGCCGGCGACGTCGAGATCCGGACGGCGGTCGGGGACCGCACCGTGCGGGGCGTGGCACCGGGCGCCAGCGGGTCCGCGGTGGTGAGCACGCGGGAGCGGGCGCTCGACGCGGGCACCGCGACCGTCGCGATGGGCGACGGGCCGGCGGTCGCCGTCGGGTACGCGGCACGTACCTGCGGCTGACGCGGGGCCGGGCCGGGTCGCCCGGCCGCCGTGACCACTTCGTGATCCCTGAACCGTCGACATCTATTTATCCAGGGGTTAGTTTTACCAACGTTGTAATCGAGGGGACGGTCGACGACGACCGGCCCACCGCAGAGAGGCGGAGACGATGAACGCAAGGACGCGATGGAGCAGGGGCGTCGCCGGGGTGGCGCTCGCCGCGCTGGGCATGTCGGCGCTGGCGGCGTGCGGCTCTGGCGAGGACTCGGGCGACGGCGGGGTCACGACCCTGACGATGACGGTCTGGGGCGGCGACGTCGACAAGACGTCGTACCAGGAGCGCGTCGACATGCTCGAGAAGGCGCACCCCGACATCAAGGTCAAGCTCCAGCTCATCCCGAGCGACCAGTACGAGCAGAAGGTGCAGACGATGATCGCGGGCGGCAACGGCCCGGACATCATGCAGGTCGCCGAGGGCGTCAACGTCTACTCGTCCAAGAACCAGATCCTGCCGCTGGACGAGTACGTGTCGAAGTCCGGCATGGACCTCGACGAGCGCTTCGGACCCACCGGCTCCCTGTACTCCTACCAGGACAAGGTCTACGCGATCCCGGACCGCTCCGGCGCGATGATCGTCTACTACAACAAGGACCTCTTCGACGCCGCCGGCGTGGACTACCCCACGGCGGACTGGACGCAGGAGGACGCCCAGGCGGCGATGGAGAAGCTCACCGTGCCGGGCGAGCAGTGGGGCTACGGCGGCGCCGGCTGGTGGGCGCAGTGGTGGAGCTTCGCCTACCAGAACGGCGGCCAGATCATCGACGACTCGGGCGCCCCGACGGTGAACACCCCGGAGGTCGTCGACGCGCTGCAGTGGGCGAACGACCTCACCTTCAAGGAGCACGTCGTGCCGACCGCGGCCGAGTACGCCGACATGGGGCCCGACATGGGCGGCGACCCGGCGTTCGCCGCGCAGAAGGTCGCGATGAACACGACCGGGTTCTGGGCCATCGGCGGCCTCCTCGAGTCGGACTTCGACTGGGACATCGCCCCGATGTGGCAGGGCGACGAGCAGGCCGTGTCGGCCTTCGGCTCCGGCCTGGCGATCTCGCGCGACTCCGAGCACGCGGACAAGGCGTTCGAGGCGATCGACTACCTGACCGACGCCGAGGCGCAGCAGGTCGTCATCGACAACGCGCAGGACGTGCCCGCCAACGTCCAGGTGCAGCAGTCGGACGCGTTCCTCGAGCCGGAGTGGGCCACGAAGGACATCAACATGGGTGCGTTCGCGGAGTCGTCCGACTTCGTCTTCACGTCGCCCCTGATCCCCGAGTGGAACGAGATGCAGGCGACGTTCGACGACAACCTGGGCACGTTCTGGAACGAGGGCGGCGACGCGAAGACGCAGCTCGACGCGATCCAGACGAAGCTCGAGTCGATCGTCGGCCAGGGCTGACGATGGCCGCCGACCTCGGCGCCGTCCTCGGTGCGGCGCGGGCCCAGAGCCCGCGCCGCGCGGGGGGCCGGCGCGCCGCACGCCTGCCCCGCCCGAAGCTGTCCCGGCGGGGCCGGACGGAGGCCCGGTTCTTCTGGCTGTTCATCTCGCCCTGGCTCGTCGGCTTCGTCGGGTTCCTGCTGGGCCCGATGATCGCGTCCGTGTACATCTCGCTCACCGAGTGGGACTCGTTCACGCCGCCCGTGTTCGTCGGGCTGGACAACTACGTCCAGGCCCTCACCGGCGACCCGGTGTTCTGGAAGGCCCTGTGGAACACCTTCTTCTACGCCGCGGTCTCGGTCCCGCTCGGCCTGGCGGTCGGCCTCTGGCTGGCCAACCTGCTCAACAAGAAGGTCCGCGGCCGCAAGTTCTTCCGCACGATGATCTACCTGCCCACGCTGGTGCCGCTCGTGGCCACCGCGATGGTGTTCAAGATGGTGCTCGCGCCGTCGGGCCCGCTGAACGACCTGCTCGGGGTGCTCGGCATCCAGGGGCCCGACTGGCTGCTCGACCCGCTGTGGGTCAAGCCCGCGCTCGTCGTGCTGTCGGCGTGGGGCGCCGGGAGCGCCACCGTCCTGCTGCTCAGCGCCATGAACGGTATCCCGCGGGAGTTCTACGAGGCCGCCGAGATCGACGGGGCGGGTCCGTTCCGGCAGTTCTGGTCGATCACGTTCCCGCAGATCACGCCGATCATCTTCTTCAACCTCATCATGGGGCTGATCGGCGCGTTCCAGATCTTCTCCCAGGTGTACATCCTCACCCAGGGCGGACCCGACAACGCCAGCCAGATGGTGGTGCCGCTGCTGTTCGACCAGGCCTTCGGCTTCTACCACTTCGGCTACGCGTCGGCCGTCGCCTGGCTGCTGTTCGTCGTCATCATCGGCTTCACCGCGCTCGCGTTCCGCACGTCGCGGCGCTGGGTGTTCTACGAGACGGAGGTGCGGTGATGGCCGCAGCGACCCAGGCCCCACCCGCCGCCGTGGCCGAGCCGGCCGTCGCGCCCGGCCGCGGCGCCACGGCCCGCACGCTCAAGGCGTTCAAGGCGTCGCCCGCCACCTACGCGGTGCTGCTGATCGTCTCGGCGGTCTTCTTCGTGCCGCTGATCCTCATGGTCTCCATTGCGCTGGCGAGCGACCAGACCAGCGCGCAGAACGCGTTCACCGTGATCCCCACGGAGTTCCTCTGGTCGAACTTCAGCGACGTCTTCACGGCCACGGGCCTGCCCGTGGGCCGGTTCGTCCTGAACTCGGTGATCATCGCGACCCTGTCCGCCGTCGGCCAGGTGCTCTCGTCGTCGCTGGTCGGCTACGCGTTCGCCCGCCTGCGCGCGCCCGGCAAGAACGTCATGTTCGTCGTCGTGCTCGCCACCATGATGATCCCCGCGCAGATCACGATGATCCCCCAGTTCCTGCTGTTCAAGGAGCTGGGCTGGGTGAACACCTACCTGCCGCTCATCGTGCCGAGCTTCTTCTCCAACGCGTTCAACGTGTTCCTCGTGCGGCAGTTCGTCTCCCGCATCCCGAGCGAGATGGACGAGGCCGCGCAGGTGGACGGGCTCGGCTACTTCGGCATCTACCGGCGCATCGTGCTGCCCATGATGTGGCCGATCCTCACGGCCATCGCGATCTTCACGCTGACGCACGCGTGGGGGGACTTCATGGGGCCGCTCATCTACCTCAACTCCGAGGAGACGATGCCGCTCGCGCTCGGCCTGCAGTACATGACCTCCACGAGCAACGCCATGCAGCTGCCGCCGTGGAACCTCGTCATGGTCGGCTCGATCATGCTGACGCTGCCGATGATCGTCGTGTACTACCTCGGCCAGAAGTACCTCTACGAGATGAACGTCTCCGTCGGAAGCGCGGGTGTGAAGTGACGGTCGTGACCAGCAGCGTGACGAGCAGCGTGACCGGCAGCGTGACCGGCAGCGTGGTGCTGGGCCCCTCGGGCCTGGTGGTGGACGGCGAGGAGAAGGCGCTGCTGTGCGCCTCCCTCTTCTCCTTCCGCCTGCCGCGCGAGGAGTGGGCGGCGCGGCTCGCCCAGGTGCGGGCGACGGGGTACGACGCCGTCGACGTCTATCTGCCGTGGAACTTCCACGAGCTCGCGCCCGGCCGGTGGGACTTCACCGGGCGGCGCGACGTCGGGACGTTCCTCGACCTCGCCCACGAGGCGGGGCTGCTCGTGGTCGCCCGCCCCGGGCCGTACATCTGCTCGGAGTGGGACGGCGGCGCGCTGCCCGCCTGGCTCACGCTCGAGCCGGGGCTGCGGCTGCGCCAGGCCGAGCCGCGCTACCTGGCCCGGGTGCGGGAGTGGTTCGACCAGGTGCTGCCGATCCTGGCCGCTCGCCAGCACGGCCGCGGCGGCAGCGTCGTGGCCGTGCAGCTGGAGAACGAGCTCGACTTCTTCGACTGCGACGACCGGGCGGGCTACGTCGGGGCGCTCGCGGCCACGGCGCGCGAGCACGGCATCACCGTGCCGCTCGTCGCGTGCGCCGGCCAGGGCGACCTGGTCGGCGCGACGGGCGGGGTCGACGGCGTGGCGCCGGCGTTCAACTTCTACCCGGACGACCGGTCGCCCCACGTCGAGGCGGAGGTGCGCCGCTACGCGGACCTCGTCGCCGACCGGGGGCTGCCGCTCCTGGTCACCGAGACGAACCGGCGGCACGTCACCCTGCGCCGGCTGCTGGTCAGCGGCGCGACGCTCCTCGCGCCCTACCTGCAGGCGTCCGGCTTCGACCTCGGGTACACGCCGTCGGTGGGGAACTGGGGCGACCCGGGCAGCTTCATGACGCACGACTACGACTTCGGCGGGTTCCTCTCGCCGGTCGGCGCCCCGCGCCCGGAGACGGCCCAGGCGCGCGTGCTGGCCGCCGTCGTGCGGACCCTCGGCCCGGCCCTGGCGCGCGGCGTGCCCCGGGCGGCGCCCGGCGCGTACGCGACGTCGGCGCCGACGAGCGCGTCGCCGTCGTGCCTCGGGCTCGACGGCGGCGGCTCGCTCCTCGGCGTGCCGAACCTCGGGGAGTCGTGGGCCGAGGCGCTGCTGCCGGTCGACGCCGAAGGCTCGGCGACCGTGGAGGTGGCGCTGCCGCCCGCGTCGTGCCTGCTGGTGCTGCGGGACCTGCCCCTCGGCCGGTTCGGGGCACCCGGGACGCTGCGCCTGTCGACCGCCGACCTCGTCGCGGCGGGACCCACCGGGCTCGAGCTCGCCGGCGAGGGCCGGGCGGTCCTCGTCCTCGAGGCGCACGACGGCCGCACGACGCTCGTGGAGCTGGCCGCGCCCGCACCAGGAGCGCCGGTCCGCGCGACCGCGCGTGCCGGCGACGACCGGTGGGACGTCGTCCTGCGCCACCCGCAGGACGTGCCGGGGCCGGGGGAGAGCTCCGCCCCGCCCGTGCCCGCGGGGGACGTGGACGCCGACCCCGCGCAGGACGCGACGGTCCGCGTCACCGACGTGGCGCGGGCCGTGCGGCTCGACCTGCCCGTCCGCGACGGCCGACCCGAGGCGTACGACCTCCCGCCGGCGTCGGAGGAGGTCGGAGTCCACCGCGGCCGCACGCACTACGCGGCCGACGTCACCGGCGCCGCCGCGCTGCTGCTGGAGGGCGCGGGCGACATGGTCGACCTCGCCCTCGACGGCGTCGTCCGCCCGACCCTCGCGCGCTTCGGCGCGACGACGGTGGTGGCGACCGGCGGCGCGAGCCGGCTGACCGCGACCGTCGAGACCTGGGGCCACGCCAACTTCGACGACGCCCGGCTGCCCGGCCTGCGCGCCGGGTCGCTGCGCGGCCTCGGGCGGGTCTGGTCGGTCGCGGCGCGTGACGACGTGTCCGCGCACTGGAGCGTCGGGGGCGGGGAGCAGTGGGCGGGCGACCCGGCGCCGCTGCGCACGCTCGGCGGCTGGAGCAGCACGCGGGTCGGGCGGCCGGTCACGTACCGGCGGTCGCTGCCCGTGGACGGCGTCCGGCACCACGCCCTGCGCCTCGACGGCGTGCCCGGGGCGGTCGACGTACGGGTGGACGGCGCGCGGCGCACGGTGACGGCCGAGGACCCGTGGCTCCACCTGGCGCCCGGGGAGGGCGCGGACGTCGCCGTCACGCTGTCGCACACGCCGGGCGCGCTGAGCGGGGCGGAGCTGCTGCGCCTCGACCCCGTGCGCGGCTGGCAGGTCGAGGCGCAGCCGGACACGGCGCTCGTGGGGCTGGCCGCGCGGCCGGCCCCGGGCGCGGACGTGGGGCTGCCGCTGGACCTCGAGCCCGGCGACGAGGCGTGGTTCGACGTCGCGCTGCCGCCCGGCGGGTGGTCCCTGTGGTTCGCCGGCACCCAGGTGCGTGTGAGCGCCTTCGCGCACGGCGAGCTGCTCGGCCGGGTCTGGCTCGACGACCCCGCCGCGCCCCGGTTCTCCGGGGGCCGGCCGACCCGCCTCTGGCTTCCTGCGGCCTGGAACGAGGGCGGGCTACGCTTGCTCGTGCGCGCGACCGCCGGGCCGAACCGACCGCAGCTGGCGCGTCTTCGCACCGTCGCCACCCAGGAGTGACCATGGCAGTCGAGAGGCGGACGTCGCGCGACATCCGCAGCGAGTCCCGGCTGGACGTGATGCACGCCCTGCTGTCGGCCGAGGAGGCCACCCGCAACGAGCTGGCCCGCTCGACCGGGCTCAGCCCGGCCACCGTGGCCACCGTCGTCGGCGACCTGCTCTCCGAGGGCATCGTCACCGAGTCGCGGCTCAGCGCCGGCCGGGTCGGGCGGCCCACCGCCAGCCTGCGCATCAACGCCGACCGCGGCCGCGTGGTGGGCATCGACGTCGCGGAGACGTACGTGCGCGCGATCGTGTTCGACGCCGCCCTCGACGAGGTGGCGGCGGCCGAGACCCCGCGCGACGAGCACGAGAGCTCACCCGAGTACGTCGTCGAGGGCATCGGCCGGACCTTCGACGCCGCCCTCGCGAGGGCCGGCGTGGACGCCGCCGACGTCCTCGGCGTCGGGGTGGCCCTCCCCGGCATCGTGCAGCGCGCGTCGGGGGTCGCCGTCGTCGTCCCGCACTGGAGCTGGCGATCGGTCGAGCTGGACAGCCTGCGCGACCGGATCGGCGTGCCCCTGGTGCTCGACAACCCGCTCAAGGCGATCGCGACCGCGGAGCTGTGGTTCGGCACCGGCCGCGGGGCCGACTCGATGGTGACGGTGAACCTCGGCACCGGGGTCGGGGCGGGGATCGTCCTGGAGGGCCGCATCCTGCGCGGCGCGACCAACGCCGCGGGGGAGTGGGGGCACTCCCTGCTCGCGGTCGACGGCCGGCGCTGCCGGTGCGGGCGGAGCGGCTGCGTCGAGGCGTACGTCGGCGCGCCCGGCATCCAGCAGACGCTCCGCGAGATCGCGCCCGAGCACCCGCTGTGCGACCTGGACCTGCAGCGGGAGTTCATCCAGGCGCTCGCGAGGGCCAGCGCGGCGGACGCGCCCGACCCGGCGGTCGAGGAGACGCTCGCGACGACCGCGCGCTACCTCGGGTCCGCGCTCGCGGACCTGGTGGCGGTGGTGAACCCGGAGCGGGTGACCCTCACGGGCTGGACGACGTGGGCGATCGGCGACCGTCTGCTGCCGCTCGCCCGCGCGCGCCTGGTCGAGGAGGCGCCGGGGGTGTCCGCCGCCGGGCTGAGCCTGGAGATCTCGACGGTGCGGGGGAACTCGGTGGCCACGGGGGTCGCGATGATCGCGCTGGAGCGCTTCCTCGGCGACGTCGGCCTGGTCACGACCCGGGCCGCGATCGCGCTCTGACCGGGCCGGGCGTCACGGCCGTCGCGGCGCCGGACCGGTGCTCTCCCGCACGACGAGCCGTACGGGCACGGTCTCGTGCGTGCCGCTCAGGTCGACGTCGTCGCGCACCTGGCGCAGCAGCAGGTCGACCAGGCTGCTGCCGATGCGCGCGAAGTCCTGCTCCACGGTGGTCAGCGGCGGCCACAGGTGCTCGGCGAGGGTGATGCCGTCGAAGCCGACGACGGACACGTCGTCCGGCACCCGGCGCCCGGCCTCGTGCAGGGCGTGCAGCACGCCGGCCGCGGTCTCGTCGTTGGCGCAGAACACCGCGGTGACGTCGGGGTCGGTGGCCAGCTCGCGGCCGACGGCGTACCCGGTCCGGGCGGTCCAGTCGCCGTGCAGGGGCTCGGGGACGGCTCGGCCGCCGGCCTCGAGCGTGGCGCGCCAGGCGTCGATGCGGCTCCGGGCGGGCAGCGAGTCGTCGGGGCCCGCGACGTGGTGCACGGTGCGGTGACCGAGGTCCAGCAGGTGCTGCACGGCGAGGCGCGCGCCCTCCGTCTGGTCGGCGCGGACGGCGGGGTGCGTGCCGACGAAGCGCGAGTCGGAGACGACGACGGGCAGCTGCGCGGGCAGGGCGAGCGTGTCCGGGGTGGCGGACTCGGCGCGCACGATGACGAGCCCGTCGATCGCCTGGTGGGAGAGGCGGGTGACGGCCGCGGAGACGTCGTCGGGGGACGGGCTCTCGACGTCGACGATGGTGACGGTGTAGCCCTCCGCGCGGGCGGCCTCGACGACGGCCTCGACGGTGCGCGACTCGCCCGTGCGGGCCAGCTGGTGCGCGATGACCCCGAGCGTGCGGAAGCTCCCGTACCGCAGCGCGCGGGCGGCGGTGTTGGGCGCGTAGCCCAGCTCGGCCATGGCGGCGAGCACGCGGTCGCGCGTCGCGGGCTTGACGTTGTCGAGCCCCATCGAGACGCGGGAGACGGTCTGCGAGGAGACGCCCGCGAGCGCCGCGACCTCGGCCATCGAGGGCGCCGTCCGGGGGCGTGCCCGCCCTCGGGTCTGCACGCCGGGCGCGCCGTTCGTCTCCACCATCGCCGCCTCTCGTGCCGCTTCTCGTGCGGCATCGCGTGACTCTGCCGACGCGCGGGGCTTGACATCCCCGGCGCCTCGCGACACTCTAGTCCGGCCATGATGTTTACGTAAACATTTGGCTCCGTCCTCCTGGGAGTTGCTTCGTGACCGCAGACGCTCCGGCATCCTCGCCGCCCGCCCCGACCGCCGTGCCCGCCGTGCGCCGCAGCCGTCGGCGCTGGACGGGATGGATGTTCGTCGGCCCGTTCATGCTGGTGTTCGCGCTGGTGTTCCTCGCCCCGATCGCCTACTCGCTGTACCTGTCGGTGTTCCGCACGCAGATGGTGGGCGGCACCACGTTCGTCGGGCTCGAGAACTACGCGCAGGCGCTCGCCGACCCGCAGTTCTGGGAGGGCCTCGGCCGCGTCAGCCTGTTCCTGCTGGTGCAGGTGCCGATCATGCTCGGCATCGCGCTGCTGGTCGCCCTCGCGATCGACAGCGGCCGGCTGTACGGCAAGAGCTTCTTCCGGATCTCGATCTTCATGCCCTACGCGGTGCCGGCCGTCGTCGCGGCCCTCATGTGGGGCTTCATGTACGGCACGCGCTTCGGCCTGGTGGGCAACATCAACGACGCCTTCGGCGTCAGCCTGCCGAACCCTCTGTCGCCGGACCTCGTCCTGGCGTCGATCGGCAACATCGTGACCTGGGAGTTCGTCGGCTACAACATGCTGATCTTCTACTCCGCGCTGCGCGTCGTGCCGCACTCGCTGTACGAGGCGGCGGAGATCGACGGCGCCGGCCAGTGGCGCGTCATCAGCGCCATCAAGCTGCCCGCCATCCGCGGCGCGCTCGTCATCGCGACGATCTTCTCGATCATCGGCAGCTTCCAGCTCTTCAACGAGCCCAGCATCCTGCAGTCGCTCGCCCCGAACGCCATCACGACGTCGTACACGCCCAACCTGTACGCCTACTCGCTGTCGTTCTCCGGCCAGCAGTACAACTACTCCGCGACCGTGGCCATCATCATGGGCCTGATCACCATGGTGATCGCCTACGTGGTGCAGCTGCGCGGCATGCGCAAGGAGGCGTGACCCGTGTCGACGCTGACCGCCCCCGCCCGTCCCGCCCCGAGGCTGCGCACCCCGCGCCACCACTCGGTGGCCCGGCCGCGCCGCAGCCCGCTGCTCACGGTGCTCACCGCCGTCGTGCTCGTGTACTCGCTGGTGCCGCTGGCCTGGCTGCTCATCAACGCGACCAAGACGCAGGAGGACCTGTTCTCCTCGTTCGGCCTCTGGTTCGGCGACTCGTTCTCGCTGTGGGACAACATCGTCACCACGCTGACCTACGACGACGGCGTCTTCGTGCGGTGGTTCGGCAACACCGTGCTGTACGTGGTCGTGGGCGCGGGCGGCGCGACGTTCCTCGCCATCCTGGGCGGCTACGCCCTCGCGAAGTTCGACTTCCCGGGCAAGCGCGGGGTGTTCGCGCTCGTCATCGGCGCGGTGGCCGTGCCCGGCACGGCGCTCGCCGTCCCGACCTTCCTCATGTTCAGCCAGCTGGGCCTGACGAACACCCCCTGGGCCGTGATCATCCCGTCGCTGATCTCGCCGTTCGGCCTGTACCTCATGTGGACCTTCGCGGCCGAGGCCATCCCCGGCGAGCTGCTCGAGGCGGCCCGGATCGACGGGGCGGGGGAGTTCCGCACCTTCTTCCGAGTGAGCCTGCCGCTGCTCGCGCCGGGGATCGTCACCGTGCTGCTGTTCACGATGGTCGCCACCTGGAACAACTACTTCCTGCCGCTGATCATGCTGCGCGACTCGTCCTGGTACCCCCTGACGCTGGGCCTGAACGCCTGGAACGCGCAGGCCGCCACCGCCGGCGGCGAGGCCATCTTCAACCTCGTCATCACCGGCGCGCTGCTGACGATCCTGCCGCTGGTCGCCGCCTTCCTGCTGCTGCAGCGCTACTGGCAGTCCGGCCTGGCCGCCGGGTCCGTCAAGGAGTGACCCCGTACCTCCCCGCGTATCCCCCGTCTGACAACGAAGTGAGGACCCCATGAACGCACGATCCCGCCACCTGGCGCGCGGTACCGCCCTCGCCGGCGTGCTCGCCCTCGGCCTGGCCGCCTGCGGCTCCGGCGACGACGGCGGCTCCGGCGGCGGCGACGCCGCGCCCGTCGACACCGCCGCCGTCCTCGAGAAGGGCGGCGAGATCACCGTGTGGGCGTGGGAGCCCACGCTGGAGCAGGTCGTGACCGACTTCGAGAAGAAGTACCCGAACGTCACGGTGAACCTCGAGAACGTCGGGACGGGCAACGACCAGTACACGGCCCTGCAGAACGCGATCTCGGCGGGCGACGGGGTGCCCGACGTCGCGCAGGTCGAGTACTACGCCGTGCCGCAGTTCGCCATCTCGGAGGCGCTGACGAACCTCGGCCCGCTCGGCGCGGACGACCTGGACGGCACGTTCAGCACCGGCCCGTGGAGCTCCGTGCACAGCGGCGACGGCGTCTACGGCCTGCCCATGGACTCCGGCCCCATGGCCCTCTTCTACAACGAGGACGTCTTCGAGAAGTACGGCGTCGACGTGCCGACCACCTGGGACGAGTACCTCGAGGCCGCCCGGACCATCCACGAGAAGGACCCGAAGGCGTACATCGCCAACGACATCGGCGACGCCGGCTTCACCACCAGCATGATCTGGCAGGCGGGCGGGCACCCGTACCAGGTCGACGGCACCGACGTGACGATCGACTTCGCCGGCGACCAGGGCACGCAGAAGTTCGCGGACGTGTGGCAGCAGCTGATCGACGAGGACCTGCTGGCCCCCGTCGGCTCGTGGAGCGACGAGTGGTACCAGGGCCTCGGCAACGGCACCATCGCGACGCTGACCATCGGCGCGTGGATGCCCGCCAACCTCGAGTCCGGCGTCCCGCAGGGCAAGGGCAAGTGGCGCGTCGCCGAGATGCCGCAGTGGGAGGCCGGGCAGCACGCCACCTCCGAGAACGGCGGCTCGTCGCTGACCGTGCCCGCCGCCAGCACGAACGCGGAGCTCGCCTACGCCTTCGTCGACTACGCCACGAACGGTGACGGCGTGCAGGCCCGCCTCGACGGCGGCGCGTTCCCGGCCACCACGGCCGACCTCGAGTCGGACGAGTTCCGCAGCGCCGAGTCCGAGTACTTCGGCGGCCAGAAGATCAACGAGGTGCTCGCCGACTCCGCGGCCAACGTCGTCGAGGGCTGGCAGTACCTGCCGTTCCAGGTCTACGCGAACTCGATCTTCAACGACACGGTGGGCCAGGCGTACGTCTCCGGCACCACGCTGACGGACGGCCTCGCGAAGTGGCAGGAGCAGTCCGCCACGTACGGCAACGGCCAGGGCTTCACCGTCAACAAGTAGTCCCGACGATCGTCTCTGTCGGTCAGCGTCCCGGACCGGATCCCTGACCGGCAGAGACGCTCGCGCCGCCCGGCGCGACCTCGCGCTCCTCGATCCCGGAGAGGTTTTCCGCCCCATGCCCACGTTCCAGATCGGCGAGCGGGACTTCCTGCTCGACGGCCGCCCCTTCCAGGTGATCAGCGGGGCGTTGCACTACTTCCGCGTGCACCCCGACCAGTGGGCGGACCGGATCCGCAAGGCGCGCCTGATGGGGCTGAACACGATCGAGACGTACGTGCCGTGGAACTTCCACGCGCCCGAGCCGGACGAGTTCGACCTCACCGGCCGCCGCGACCTGGGCCGCTTCCTCGACCTCGTCGCCGCGGAGGGGCTGCACGCGATCGTGCGGCCCGGGCCGTACATCTGCGCGGAGTGGGACGGGGGCGGGCTGCCCGCCTGGCTCTTCGCCGGCGGGAGCGCGGGGGTCCGGCGGCACGACCCCGCGTTCCTCGCGGCCATCGGCACCTACTACGCGCACCTCCTGCCGCTGGTGGCCGAGCGGCAGGTGACGCGCGGCGGCCCCGTGCTCCTGGTGCAGGTGGAGAACGAGTACGGCGCCTACCCGGGCGTGCCCGCCGACGAGCGCACCCGCTACCTGCGGGCGCTCGTCGACCTCACGCGGGAGCAGGGCATCGAGGTGCCCCTGTTCACGTGCGACCAGGCCGACGACGAGCACCTGTCGCTCGGCGGCCTGCCCGAGCTGCACAAGACCGCGAACTTCGGCTCGCGGTCGCTGGAGCGGCTCGCCGTGCTGCGGCGGCACCAGCCCACCGGGCCGCTGATGTGCACGGAGTTCTGGGACGGCTGGTTCGACTCCTGGGGGCTCGAGCACCACGTCACCGCGCCGGAGACCACGGCGGCGGACCTGGACGACCTGCTCGGCGCGGGCGCGTCGGTCAACCTCTACATGTTCCACGGCGGCACCAACCTGGGGCTGACCAACGGGGCGAACGACAAGGGCACGTACCTGCCCATCACCACGTCGTACGACTACGACGCCCCGCTGTCCGAGCACGGCGGCCCCACCGCGAAGTTCCACGCCCTGCGCGCGGTGATCGCCAAGCACGCGCCGGTGCCGGACGAGGTGCCCCTCGAGCCGGCCCCGGCACCGGAGCTCGACGTCGTCCTCGACCGGCGCGTGGCGCTCGACGCCGTCCTGGACCTGGTGTCCGGGCGGAGGTCGCGGACGTCGGCCCCGCAGCCCCCGACGATGGACGACCTGCGCCAGTGGTCCGGCTTCGCGCTGTACGGCACGAAGATCACGGCCGACGACGCCGTCCTGGTGGTCGAGGAGGTGCGCGACCGCGCCGTCGTCGCGCTCGACGGCGACCCGGTGGGCGTGCTCGACCGCACCGCCCACGCCTGGTCGCTGCCGCTGCCGCGGCGGGCCGGCACCCTGACGCTGCTCGTCGAGGACCGGGGGCGCGTCAACTACGGCCCCCGGATCGGCGAGCCCAAGGGGATCGTCGGGACGGTGCGCACCGCCAACCGCGAGCTCACCGACTGGGAGGCCGTGCCCCTGCGCCTCGAGGACGTCCCGGCGCTCCTGGACGACGCCCTGTGGGCGGCCGCGGACGACGCCGGCCGGCTCGACGGGCCGGTCGGCGGGCCCGTCGCCGGGCCGTCGTTCCACCGCGGCACGTTCGGCTCCGTGGCGGGCGTCGACCACTTCCTGCGCCTGGACGGCTGGACCCGCGGCCTCGTGTGGGTCAACGGCGAGCTGCTCGGCCGGTACTCGAGCCAGGGGCCCACGGGCACGCTCTACGTGCCCGGCCCGCTCCTGCGGACCGAGGGCAACGAGCTGGTGCTGCTCGAGCTGCACGGCGCCGCCGCACCCCGCGCGCGGTTCGTCGCGGCCCCCGACCTCGGCCCCACGGAGGCCTGATGGGGGCGCAGCCCGTGGACGACGCCGGCTGGCACGTCGCGTGGCCGCCGGCCGAGGGCGCCCGGCGCGCCCGGGACGTCTTCGCCCGGGCGTTCGGCGGCGACCCTGCCGGCGACCCGGTCGTCGGCGTGTGGTCCGCGCCGGGCCGCGTGAACCTCATCGGCGAGCACACCGACTACAACGCCGGGCTGTGCCTGCCCACCGCGCTGCCGCACCGCACGTACGTCGCGCTGCGGCCGCGCACCGACGACGTCGTCCGCCTCGCGTCGGCGCAGGCCGACGGCCTGTGGGAGGCGGACCTCGCCGACGTCGGCGCAGACGGGGGCGCGGCCGGCGGCGTCTCCGGCTGGGGCGCCTACCTGGCCGGGGTGGCGTGGGCGCTGCGCGAGGCCGGGCACGCGGTCGGCGGCTTCGACGCCGCCGTCGACTCCTGCGTGCCGTTCGGCGCCTCGTTGTCCAGCTCCGCGGCGCTGCAGAGCGCTGTCGCCGTGGCGCTGGACGACGTGCACGGGCTCGGCCTGGGCGGCTCCGTCGCCGGCCGGTCCCGCCTGGTCGAGGCGTCGGTCCGCGCCGAGAACGACGTGGCCGGCGCGGCGACGGGCGGGCTCGACCAGTCCGCCTCCCTGCTGTGCCGCGCGGGCGAGGCGCTGCTGCTCGACTTCCGCGCGGGCCTGCCGCCGGAGGAGCACGCCGTCCCGCTGCCGTGGGACCTGGCGTCGGTCGGGCTGGCGCTGCTCGCCGTCGACACCCGGGCGCCGCACCGGCTCGTCGACGGGCAGTACGCCGCCCGGCGCGCGTCGTGCGAGCGGGCGGCCGCGCTGCTCGGCCGCGACAGCCTGCGCGACGTCGGCCCCGTGGCCCTGGACGACGCCCTCGCCGCGCTGGCCCCGCACGACCCCGACGGCGTGCTGCGCCGCCGGGTGCGGCACGTCGTCACGGAGACGGCGCGCACGGCGGACGTGGCCGAGCTCGTGCGCGCCGGCGCGTACGAGCAGGTCGGGCCGCTGATGACCGCCTCCCACGTGTCGCTGCGCGACGACTTCGAGGTCACCGTGCCCGAGCTGGACCTGGCCGTCGACGCGAGCGTCGCCGCCGGCGCGCTCGGCGCCCGCATGACGGGCGGCGGCTTCGGGGGCTCCACGCTCGCGCTGGTGCGGGACGTCGACGTCGACGCCGTCGTCGCGCACGTCCGCGCAGCGTTCGCCGACGCCGGCCTCGCCGCGCCCGCGTTCCTCCTCGCCCCGCCGTCCGCCCCGGCCGGCCGCACCGACTGACCGCACCGACCTCACATCCGCACGAACCGACCCGCACGACCCGTCGCACGACCCCACCCATCGCACCGACGCGAGAGAGAGGTTCACCGATGAGCCCGACGAGAAGGCACCACCGACGACGCATCGCCGTCGTCGCCGGGGCGGCGGGCGCGCTGCTCGCCTCCGGCCTGGCCCCGGCGTCCGCACAGCCCGCGACCTCCCCGGTCCCCGCCGCAGCGGCCGGGTCCGACGCCGCCGGCGTGACGGTCCGCCCCGACCCGTCGTACGCGGGGGAGCCGTTCGAGGGCTGGGGCACCAGCCTCGTGTGGTTCGCCAACGCCACGGGCGGCTACCCGGACGAGATCCGCGACCGGCTCGCCGACATGGTGTTCGGCGACGAGGGGCTGAACCTCAACATCGCGCGCTACAACGTGGGCGGCGGCAACGCCCCCGACGTGCCCGACTACCTGCGCGCGGGCGGCGCCGTCGACGGCTGGTGGAAGGCGCCCGAGGGCACCACCCGCGAGGACGTGGACTGGTGGGACCCGGCGGACCCGGACCACTGGGACGCGGACGCCGACGCCACCCAGCGCTGGTGGGTGGACCGCATCAAGGACGACGTCACGCACTGGGAGGCGTTCAGCAACTCCCCGCCCTGGTTCATGACCGAGTCCGGCTACGTGTCGGGGAACTTCGACGCGAACGCCGACCAGCTCAAGACCGCGAGCGTCGACGACTTCGCGCAGTACCTCGTGGGCGCCGTCGAGCGCCTCGAGGACGCGCACGGCATCGACGTCGACACGATCGACCCGTTCAACGAGCCGAACACGAACTACTGGGGCACCCAGCTCGGCGCGGACGGCAACCCGACCGGCGGCCGCCAGGAGGGCGCGCACATCGGCCCCGAGCTGCAGCAGCAGGTCATCCCGGCGCTCGCGGGCGCCCTCGACGGCTCCGGCACCGGCGCCGTGATCTCGGCGATGGACGAGACCAACCCCGGCCGCTTCGCCACCAACTGGAACTCCTACCCGGACGCCGTGCGCGACCAGGTGTCGCAGCTCAACGTGCACACGTACGGCACGGGCCAGCGCACCACGGTCCGCGACATCGCCAAGGGCGAGGACAAGCCGTTGTGGATGAGCGAGGTCGGCGGCTCCTGGTCGAGCACCGGGCAGGACTTCGAGTCCATGGAGTCCGGCCTGGGCAGCGCGCACCAGATCGTCGACGACCTGCGCGAGCTGGAGCCGTCCGCGTGGGTGTTCTGGCAGCCCGTGGAGGACTACGACAACATGGCGCCCGGCGGCGAGAGCCCCGAGGGCGGCAACTGGGGCGAGATCCAGCTCTCGTTCTCCTGCACCGCGGACGACACGCTCGAGACCTGCCCGATCTACACCAACACCAAGTACTGGGTCACCCAGAACTTCACGCACTACATCGCGCCCGGGGACCGGCTGGTCGGGGTGGACGACGCGGACAGCACCGCCGCGGTCTCGGCCGCGGGCGACGCCGCGACCGTCGTGCACGTCAACGACACGACGGCGTCGCGCGACGTCACGCTCGACCTGTCGGGCTTCGCGACCACGGCGGGCGCGACGGTCACGCCGGTGACCACCAGCACCGACGGGTACCTCGTCGAGGGCGAGCCGGTGGCCGTGCAGGACGCGGCGGCCACGGTCACCGTGCCGGCGGAGTCGGTGACGACGTTCGTCGTCGACGGCGTCTCGGGCGTCGCGGACGACGCGCCGCTGGCGCAGGACGGCCACGTCGTCCGGCTCGACGGCGCGCAGTCGGGCCGCTCGCTGGCGCCTGACGGCGACGCCCTCCAGATCGCGACCGACGACCCGGCCGCGGCCGAGCAGCTCTGGACCCTCGAGGATCTCGGTGCCCCCGAGGGCTCGGGCTCGCACCGCACGCGGTACGCCGTGACGAACGTGGCCACGGGGCAGCAGCTCGCGGTGAGCGAGGACACCTCCGCGGTGCTCGCGGACGCCCCGGCCGACCCCGCCGACACCCCGGAGGCCGCGCGCTGGATCCTGTCCACCACCGGCGACGGCACGTACACGCTGGTCAACGCGTCGTCGCGCACCCTGCTCGAGGTGGGTGGCGAGGCCACGGCCGGCGGCTCGCCCGTCGGGACCTACCGGGCGACGTCCGGCGCCAACCAGCGCTGGGCCGTGGTCGACGAGACCGTGCTCGGCACCGAGCCGGTGGACGTGTTCACGACGCCGGGCGTCGCGCCGGTGCTGCCGGACGTCGTCACCCCCGTCCACCCGGGCGGCGCGCGCGGCGAGCTGCCGGTGACGTGGGACGTGCCCGGCGACGACGCGTGGGCGCGTGCCGGCACGGTCGAGGTCGGCGGCACCGTGCAGGTGCCGGCCGGCGGCACGGTCCAGGCGACAGCCACCGTGCTGGTCGACACGCTCGAGCGGACCGAGACAGCCCGCGCCGAGGCCTACGCGGGCGAGGCGGCGGCCGAGGTCGGGCTGCCCGCCACGGTGACCGCCGTCGCCGCCGGCGGCGGCGCGGTGCAGCGCCCGGTGACCTGGGACGACGTCCCCGCGGGCGCGTTCGACGAGCTCGGCGTGGTCGAGCTGACCGGGGCCGCCGACGACGGTGCGGGCGGCACGCTGCCCGCCACGGTGCGGGTGCTGGTCACCCCGCCGGGCGAGGCGAACGCCGCGCTCGCCGAGGGCACCACGGCGGCCGCCACGTCCACCGAGCCCGGCTACCCGGCGTCGCGCGTCATCAACGGCGACACCTCCGACAAGGGCTGGTCCAACTGGCGCCCCGACGCCAAGAACCCCGAGGACACGCTCACCGTGACGCTGCCGGGCGCGCGCGACGTCACCGGCGTCGTGACGCGGTTCTTCCGGGACGGCTCGCACCGGAGCTGGGCCACCGACGTCGCCGTCGAGGCGCGCGTCGACGGCGCCTGGCAGGCCGTCGGCGAGGCGTCGACGGACGACGGGACGCTCGTGGCCGAGGTCCCCGCGGACGTGCGCGCGGACGCGGTGCGCGTGGTGATGACGGCGCACCCGGACACGCACCTGATCGTCAGCGAGGTCGAGGTGCTGGCGAAGGTGCCCGGCGACGCCGAGCCCGCGTGGGACGCGAAGGCGACCTACGACGACGGCGACGTCGTCTTCCACCAGGGCGGGCAGTTCGCCGCCACCTGGTGGACGCGCGGCCAGGAGCCGGGCACCTCCGCGAGCGGGCCGTGGCAGGAGCTCGTCCGCGCCGGCGACGGCACGGCGGTCTGGACGGGGTCGCGGATCTTCGACGACGGCGACGTCGTGGTGCACGACGGCGCGCGGTACGAGGCGCGGTGGTGGACCCGCGACCAGGAGCCGGGCACGTCGAAGCACGGGCCGTGGAAGGTCGTCGCGGCCGGCCGGTGAGCACCGCCCGTGCCCGTCGTCGCGCGTCCACGACGCGCGGCGCGTACGGTCTGACCAGGCGGGACTTGTGAGGGGGAGAGCCGGTGTCCGACGACACTTTCCGTGCGCTGGTGCTCGAGGACGACCCTGATTCGGCGGAGTTCGTCCGCATCGCGCTCGCGCGGTACGGGGGGATGCACGTCGACATCGCCACGGACGCCGAGGAGGCGCTGGCCGCGCTGAGACGCTCGACCTACGACGTCCTCGTGAGCGACATCCAGCTCCCGGGGCGCTCCGGGCTGGACATCCTGCCCGAGGTCCGGGCGATCGACCCCACCCTGCCGATCATGATCGTCACCGCGTTCCCGACCGTGACGCACGCCGTCACCGCCCTGCGGGAGGCCGCCGACGACTTCCTGGTCAAGCCGGTCGCGGCGTCCACGGTGGTGGAGCGGGCCACCGAGCTCGCGCAGCGCGCCCGCCGGGAGCGGGAGTCGTCGCGGCAACGGGTCCTGGCGGTCGGCGCCCACCCCGACGACGTCGAGATCGGGGTGGGCGCCACCCTGGCGGCCCACGGCGCGGTGGGGGACGAGCTGGTGATCCTCACGCTCTCGGGCGGCTCGGTGGGCGGTCTGGCCGCGGAACGGCACGAGGAGGCGCTCGCGGCGGCGGACGTCGTCGGCGCGCGGCTGGTGCACCTCGACTTCCCGGACACCCACATCGACCCGGCCGCTGGCGTGATCGGGGCGATCGAGGAGGTCGTCGCCGAGGTCGACCCGCACCGCGTGTACACGCACAGCGCGAACGACCGGCACCAGGACCACCGGGCGGTGAACGGTGCGGTGCAGATCGCGGCGCGCCAGGTGCCCAGCCTGTGGTGCTTCCAGAGCCCGTCCTCGACCGTGGCCTTCGCCCCGAACCGGTTCGTGGACGTCGACGGCTTCGTCGAGGCGAAGCTGCGGATGCTCGCGGCCTACGTGTCGCAGGCCCACCGCGAGTACATGCAGCCGGACGTGGTGCGAGCGACCGCGCGGTACTGGGCGCGGTTCAGCCCGGCGCGCGAGGTCGAGCCCCTGGAGACGGTCCGGGCCAGCGAGACGCTCGCCCGGTCGTCGGCCGTGCGTGCGACGCCCGCCGTGGACGGGCAGGACTCGGGCGCCCCGGTCGACCTGTCCTCGCTGCTGACCCCGCGGGCCCCCGCCGCGCACCAGAACGTCCGGCGGGGCGGGGCGGGGGCGGGCCCCTGATGACCCGAGACCTGGTCCACCGTCTCGGTCGGACGTCTGACCGGGTCTGGGGCGCGTGGTTCGCCGACGAGGCCGTGGGGCTGCGGCAGCTTCCGCTCACCGTCTCGTTCCTCGTGGTGCTGGTGATCATGCGCATCAGCGGGATCGACGGGGACCCGGTGTGGCTCACGCTCGCCGTGGTCCTGGTCGTCGCGGTGCAGCTGGCGGGCAGCCTCGGGCGCTGGGACCGGTGGTCGCCGGGCTGGCGATGCGTGCTCCCCCTGACGCAGATGGTGGCGATCGGTGCGCTGGAGGTCGGCTCCGGCCTGATCCTGGCGAGCTTCGACGCGCTGCTGTTCCTCCCGGTCGTGAGCCTGGCGCTGCAGCGGGAGGCCTGGGGGCTGGTGCTGGCGATGGGCGGCTCGGTGCTGGTCCTGTTCGGCCCGATGATGATGCCGGTCACGGCCGTCGAGCGGGTCCATCCCGCCATGCACGCGCTGGTGGTGCTGCTGGTGCTCGGCCTGGTGGCGGTCGGGACGCACGGCTTCGTGGGGGTGGCGCGCGGCCAGGCCCAGGAGCTGGGTCGTGCGCGCGACGAGCTCGCTACCGCGGCGCGGCACCTGCGCGAGTCCCGGGACGACCTGCGGGGCATCATGGCCGCCGCGACGGAGCAGGGCTTCGTGGCGACCGACGTCTCGGGCAGGATCGTCTGGGCCAGCCCGGGCACCGTGCGGGTGCTCGCGCGCGCCGAGGAGGACCTGATCGGCCTCGACGTCTCGCAGCTCGTGGAACCGGCGGCCATCGCCGCGCGGCTGGCCGAGGCGGACGGCCCCGGCACGGGACGAGCCCCGGACAGGGTCGCGGCGAACCGGGTCGTGCTGGGTACCGCGGTCACGGGAGCCACCCACGTCGCCGAGTGGCCCGTGATGCTGCCCGACGGGGAGCGCCGGTACCTCGAGCTCACCGTGACCGAGCGATCCGCGCTCGCCGGGGCCGCGTCGGACCTCCCCGCGGGCTTCCTCGTCGTCGCCACCGACGTCACCGCCCGCCACGAGGAGGAGCGCATCCAGGACGAGTTCGTCGGGCTCGTGAGCCACGAGCTGCGGACTCCGCTCGGGTCGATCCTGGGGTACGTGGACCTGCTGCGGCTCGAGGAGGACCGGCTGGACGACGAGCAGCGGCACTACCTGGGGGTCGTCGAGCGCAACGCGCGACGGCTGAGCGCGCTCATCGACGACCTGCTGACCAGCGCCCAGATCGTCGCGGGTCGTCAGGTGCTCGAGGGGCACGAGCTGGACGTCGTCCAGGTCGTCCGTGACGCCGTCGAGAGCGAGCGCCCGGCGGCCGAGGCCGCCGGGATCGAGGTGGTGGTCGAGGGAGACGCCGTCGTCCCGCTCGTCTCCGACCCCCACCGTCTGGGCCACATGGTCGAGAACCTGCTCAGCAACGCGGTGAAGTACAGCGACCGGGGCTCCCAGGTCAAGGTCTCCGTGACGAGCGGGGCAACGCCCACCGGGTCGCACCTGGCGCGCCTGCTCGTGGCGGACGCGGGGATCGGCATCCCGGCCGACGAGCTCGACCGCGTCACCCAGAGGTTCTACCGCACCCGCAACACCCGACGGCGACGCGTGCGCGGCGCGGGCCTCGGGCTCGCGCTCGTCGACCGGGTCGTGCACGACCACGGCGGCGTGATGTCGATCCGCAGCGTGCCGGGTCAGGGGACCGAGGTGGACGTCACCCTCCCGGACCTGCCGACGCGCTAGGCGCTGCGCCGCCCCAGACCCGGGCCAGCGTCGCCCGGTGCGCCGGGGACAGGTGCGAGAGCGGCGTGACGTTCACGTCCCCGACGCCGTGGGTGGTCGCGGCCCGGAGCGTCGCGGCCATGCGCTCCGGCGAGATCGCCTGGGGCGGGTCGGCGTCCGCCGAGGCCGCCCACAGACCGACGGAGACCGTGAAGCGGGACATGTCGAAGCCTGCCGACTGCAGCGCCGCCGTGACCCGCTCGACGTCCGCGGGAGTGCGTGCCCTGGCCCCGACGTACGCCCAGACGACCAGGCGGTCGGCGGACTGCAGGAGGATCTCGTAGTCGTGTCCGCTCGCGGGCGCACCGGCGGCAGGGTCGTCCCAGCCGACGCGGACGTCCATCGCGAGCTCGATCTGCTCGCCCTGGCCGTCGCGCACGCCGTCGAGACCGGCGCGCATCCGGGCCAGCAGCCCGGCCAGCACCTCCGACCGCCAGGTGCCGAGCTCGGGGTCGTCCTCGTCGATCTGGCCGTCGGCGTCCCGCGGCCAGTCGTCGGCGCCCGTCATCTCGCGGTAGAGGGCGAGGTCGTCGTCGCCGAAGCTGTAGAAGTTGAGGAAGAGCTCGGTGACGGCGATCCGACTGGGGTTGTAGCGCTCACCGAGATCGGTGACGTACTCGACGAGCCGGTCTCCCACCTCGCCCGTGGCGAGCTCCGAGGCCGACGCGCGGTAGGGGGAGGGGGTGCCCTTGGCCGAGACCCCGGCGATCGACGGGTCGGACTTGATCCACTCGGGGACGTAGGCGTCGACGATGAGCCCGATCTCGCGCGGCGTGCCGTCGGCGGTCCTCTGCAGCGCGCGGGCAGCGCGCGACAGGTGGTCGCTGCCGGGCTCGGCCGCGACCTCCGGGTGAGCGGGCCAGTCGAACGCCGTGAACTCGACCCGTCCCGCGTTGAGGTCGACGCCGTTGGCACCCACGGCGTCGAGGTGCCGGTCGATCGCGGCCCAGTCCGTGTCGGGGTCGGTCACGATGCCGAAGTCGACGCTGACGGAGCGCTCCTGCTCGGGGGCGACGGTGGGCCGCATGGTCGGCGGCACGTCCTCCCACGGTCGCGCGAGGAGCACGGCGGCTCCGACGGCGACGCCGAGCGTGGCGACGACGGTCAGGAGCCAGGGCCATCGTCGTCGACGAGCCCGCGCACCGACACCGTCCCGCTCCGGTCCAGCTTGTTCCATCGGTTCTCCGCGTTCCCCAGCTCCAGTCGCGCGGCGTCGAGCACGACGAAGGTCATCATCAGCGAGTAGACGGGCCACAACGGGAGGGTCCACAGCTGCCGGAGGTCCCCGGGTGCCCGGTCCAGGAGGACCGCGAGCAGCAGCAGCGCGAGCGACAGCGGCAGGCCGAGCAGGAGCACCCATCCCCACCAGGACGACGGCACCCACGAGGGCCCGTCGACGAGCACGAGGACCGCGAGCGCGATCATGGCCAGCACCTGCACGAACGGCGCGACGACCTGGGCCGCGGTGTTGTACAGCAGGTACACGCCGAAAGCACCGTAGCGCGGGTTGCCGACCATCGAGCGGTGCATGGAGGTCACCTGGAGGAGACCGCGGGCCCACCGGACGCGCTGGCGCCACAGGCCGCGCAGGGTCGACGGGGACTCGGCGTAGACGAGGGCGTCGGGCGCGAACGTCACCCGGTAGCCCGCCCGCGCGACGCGCCATGTCAGCTCGAGGTCCTCGCCGAGGGTGTCGGTGTGCAGCGCACCGACGCGGTCGAGCACGTCCCGCCGGAACGCGCCGATGTTCCCCGACACGATCGGCAGGCACCCCAGGACGTCGAGCGCACGGCGCATGAGCCCCGTCCCGACGTGGCTGATGAGGGACAGCAGCCGGGTGAGGACGCGGTCGAGGTTGACGGGCCGGTCGTTCCCGCACACGGCGCCGACCCGGTCGTCGCGGAACCCGCGCAGCAGCCGCGTCACCGTGTCCGGCCGGAACAGGCCGTCCGCGTCGACGAGGACCAGGACGTCGCCCCGCGCCGCCGCGATCCCCGTGTTGAGCGCCGCCCCCTTGCCGGCGTTGTCCTGGCGCAGGGCTCGCACCTGGGGGTGCTCCGCTGCGAGCCGTTCCATGCGCGCGAACGTGTCGTCGGACGAGCCGTCGTCGACGCACACGATCTCCAGCGAAGGGTGCTCGCTGCGCAGCACGGAGCGCACGCAGTTCTCGATCACCACGGACTCCTCGTACGCCGGCACGACGACGCTCACCATGGGCGCCTCGGGGAACATCGGGCCGCAACCGGCCGGGCCGGGGTCGTCGCGGCGGCGCCGGGCCTCGAACACGAGAGCAGCGGGCACGAACGCGAGGCGGACCAGCCCGACCACCAGCAGCGAGAGCCCGAGCACCAGGACGAGCGCGACGAGGACGGACGTCACGGCGCGACCCGATCGCTCGTCGAGGGCCACTCGTCGAGGACCGCGTCGAGCACCTCCGGTGCGGCCGCCGAGACGGCGCCGAACCGGGCGTTGACCTCGAGGACCACGGGCGTGCCGTCCGCGAGGAGCCGGACGTCCATGTCGAGCGGGCCGACGAGGTCGAGCGCCTCCGCGGTGCGGGAGGCGAGCTTCGCGACGTCGTCCGCCGTCCCGGTGGCCAGCCGTTCCACCGCGGTGGCGTTGCCCACGCGTCCCTCCTTGCGGCCCGTCTTCTCGAGCACGACGACGACGCAGCGACCGTCGACGGGGGAGCGGTACACCTGGGGGCTGTACTCGGTGCCTGGGGCGAAGGCCTGCACCACCCACGACGCGTCCGTGCTCGCCCAGACCGGGTCGTCAGGGTCCTCCACCACGTGCACGCCCCGCCCGCCGCGGGCGACGCGCGGCTTGACGACGACCGGTCCGTCGGCCCACGCCAGGGCCTCGGCCGCCGAGCCCAGCGCATCGGCGGGCAGGTGCCGGGGGACGGAGACCCCGTGCCGTTCGAGCGACCACATCGTGAGGAGCTTGTCCGCGGCGACGGCGGTGGGGCCCGGCGCCGACAGCACGACCGACGTCCCGAGCCCGGCCGCCCCCGCGAGCACCGCGAGCCGCGGTAGCTCGTCGGAGACGGTGGGCACGACCAGACGGGGACGGTGACGGCGCAGCAGGTCGATAGTCGCCGCGTCGTAGGCGGGGTCGGCTGCCGCGGGCACGGCTTCGACCACGTCGTAGCCGGTGCCCGCGGCCGGTGCCAGGTCGACCCCCACCACCCGCCGGAGGTCCGCGTCGGCGCGGCGTGCGAGCTGAGGGCCGAGCGCCCTGCCCGCGGGCCCGGCCGCTCCGGTCACCAGGATCGTGTGCAGCCGTGGCGCGTCACCCATGCTCGGATCGTAGGGGCCCGTCTGCGTCGATGCAGCCGGGAGCGCCCTGCGCGGCCGGGTCGAGCGTCAGAGAGCGCGCGCGGCCAGGGCGTCGCAGTCGTCCAGGGTGCCGCCCTCGTAGCCGACGGTGAACCACCGCACCCGCTGCTCGGAGGTGCCGTGGGTGAAGCCCTCCGGGCTGACCTGGCCGGTGGCCCGCTGCTGGATGCGGTCGTCCCCGACCGCTGCGGCAGCGTCGAGCGCCTGGCGCAGCTCGGTGGAGGAGACCGGGTCGAGGAACGTCACGCCCGTGTCGGGGTCGACCTCGGTCGCGGCGGAGCCCGCCCACATGCCGGCGAGGCAGTCGGCCATGAGCTCGATGCGCACGGAGTCGGACTCGGGCCCGCTGCCGCGCCGGTCGGCGGCGTCCATGGCGCCGGTGAGCTGCTCGACGTGGTGGCCCACCTCGTGCGCCACGACGTACTCCTCGGCGAGCGGCCCGCCCTCGGCGCCGAACTGGGAGCTCAGCTGGTCGAAGAACGCGACGTCGACGTACACCGTCTGGTCCGGCGGGCAGTAGAAGGGGCCCGTCGCGCTGGTCGCGGCCCCGCACCCCGTCGTCGTCGACCCGGAGAAGCTCTCCACCGACGGCAGCGCGTACTCCACGCCGGCCTGCTGCGGCAGCACGCGCTCCCAGTAGGCGTCGAGCGACTGCACGGTGGCCGAGAGCCGGCACTCGCGATCGGTGTTCGCCTGCTCGGCCGTGCACGCCTCGACGTACTGCTCCTGCCCGTCGCCCGCGGGCGCCCCGGCGTCCTGGACGGCGCCGCCGAGGGCGCCGGTGAGCTGGCCCAGGTCGCCGCCGCCGAGGAACACGGCCAGCAGCGCGACGACGATGGCGCCGATGCCGCCGCCGACGACCGCGCCGCGGCGTCCGCCCCCGCCCTTGCGGACCCGGCCACCCTCGAACTCGCCGCCCTCGTTGAAGGTCACGGGACCACGCTAGGCCGGGGTCTGGGCGATCGCGCGGGAAGCGGCCGCGCGGAAAACAGCGGGCCGGGGCGCCGCCCGCTCCGTAGGGTGCGGGCATGCTCGCGACGATGCCCACGGGAATGACCGGTACGGTGCTCGCCCTCGGCGGCGGCGGATTCTCGATGTCGGACGACGGCTCCTCCGCGATCGACGACCACCTGCTCGACCTCACCGGCAAGGACACCCCGAGGGTCTGCTTCGTGCCGACCGCGAGCGGCGACGACAACGGGTACGCGCGCCGCTTCGAGGAGGCGTTCGCCGGTCGGGCCCGGACGTCGGTGCTGTCGCTCTTCTGCCACGAGCCGTGGGGGTACGCCGACCCGGAGATGCTGCTCGAGCAGGACGTCGTGTACGTGGGCGGGGGCTCGACGGCGAACCTGCTGGTCGTCTGGCGTCGGCACGGCCTGCCCGACCTGCTCGCCCGCGCCGCGGCGCAGGGGACGGTCCTCGCCGGCATCAGCGCCGGGATGAACTGCTGGTTCGAGTCCTCCTCGACCGACTCGTTCGGCCCCCTCGCGCCGCTCGACGACGGGCTCGGGTTCCTGCCCGGCAGCGCCTGCCCGCACTACCTGGGCGAGGCGGACCGCCGCGACGCCTACCTGGGCTGGGTGTCGTCCGGGGCGCTCGCGGACGGGTACGCGGTGGACGAGTACGCCGCCCTGCGGTTCGTCGACGGCGTGCCCGTCGAGGCCGTGAGCGAGCGACCCGACCGCCCCGTCCTGCGCGTCGAGCGCGACGGCGACGGTGCGCGCGAGGTGCCGTTCGACGTGCGACGCCTCCCCGGGGCGTGACGGGACGTCGCCGCCCGGCTCCTCAGTACTCCGTCGGCGTCTCCACCGACTGCCAGTGCCACGGCTCGGGCAGCCGGCCGTCGGGCTCGGCCCAGCCCGGGTGGGTCCAGCCGTGCTCCTCGGCGTGCTTCTTGAGCCAGGCGTAGCGCGCGCCGTCGAACCCCTCGGGGCCCATGGAGATGTCGACGGCGGTGCCCAGGCCGTGGTTGGAGCAGCCGGGCGGCGCGGCCAGCGGGTTCGGGTCGTCCGGGTGGTACACCTCGACCTGCTGGTCGTAGCTGCGGTAGGCGGAGTTCACCGTCAGGTGCTGGCCGAACTCGGCGCGGTAGGCGGCGTCGAGCGCCACCAGCCCGTCCAGGACGTCCGCGCGCACGGAGTGCTGCGGCGCCCACGGGATCGGCGCGAGCTTCGTCGCCGAGATCTTCCCGGCCTCCGGGAACCACACCTGGTCCGGCTCGGGGCAGACGACGGCGTCCTGCGCCGTCAGGAGGTCCGTGGTGGCGTCCGCCAGGTCGGCGCGCAGCGCGGCCAGGTCCGCCGCGGCGGACTCGAGCTCCGTGAACGACGCGGTGGCGATCCGGTCGTCCTGGGTCTCGGCGGTCAGCTCGTCCGCGGTGCCGAGCGCGTCGCGGGACGACGCGCGCACCCTCTCGCCGGCGTCCCGCCCGCTCTCGGCGAGCTCGTCGGTCGCGGCCAGCACGCGGTCGGCGCGACGCGCCACCGGGGCGAGCGCGTCGCGCGCGTCGGCGGCCTGCGTGCGGGCGAGGACGAGCCGCGAGGCCTCCACCGCCTCGACGTCGCCGTCGAGCCGCGTCGCGAGCGCGGGCGCGTCGCCGGGCATCCGGTCCAGGACCGGCGTCGCGTCGAGCAGGGCGCGGGCCTCGTCGATCGTCGCGGCGAGGTCGTCGCGGACGCCGGCGTCGGCCACCCGGTCGGCGGAACCGTCGAGGGCGTCCTGCGCGACGACGACGCGCGCGGAGAGCTCCTGGGTCTCGGAACGCAGCACCCAGGCCAGGGTGCCGCCGCCCGCGGCGAGCGCGACGACCAGCACCACCGGGACCGCGACACGCGCCCCCCGTCGTCGGCCCCCGGTCTCGGCGCGCACGTGCCGCAGCGAGAGGTCGACCCCGCGCGGCCGGGGGCGGGTCAGGGCGATCAGCGCCCCGCCCACCACGGCCCCCGCGGCGTACCACGCCAGGTCGGTGGGCGTGAACGCCGTGCCGAGCACGTACCGCGTGAGCGGGAACCGCGCGACCACCTGGGCCGGGACGTCGGTCAGCCAGGCCGCCTCGATCCCCGCGCACACGACGAGCCCGACGACGCCGGCCACGACGGGGCGCGTGCGCGGGGCGAGGAACGCGACGAGCAGCACGACGAGCGTCGCGTAGAGGGCGTCCCCGAGCGGCCCGCCGACCGCGGGCGGGAGCAGGGCGCGGCCACCGAGGCCGGCGAGGACCACGGCGACGGCGAGGACGGCCGTCGTCGGGCGAGGGGCGCGGTTCACGCGCGAACCTTACCGAGCCCGGCGGGGGTGTGACCTAGGTCGTCGTGGGCCGGACCCCGGGAGCACTAGACTCGGGGGGCCTCCCACCCCCTGTCGAAGGACACCCCTGCCTTGATCACCGCCCACGGCGTCGAGCTGCGCTTCGGCGCCCGCACCCTCCTGCACGAGGCGACGTTCCGCATCGCCCCGGGCGACCGCATCGGCCTCGTCGGCCGCAACGGCGCGGGCAAGACGACGCTCACCAAGACGCTCGCGGGCGAGACGCTCCCCGCGGCCGGGCAGATCACGCGGGGCACCGACATCGGCTACCTGCCGCAGGACCCGCGCACGGGCGACCTCGACGTCGTCGCGATGGACCGGGTGCTCAGCGCGCGGGGGCTCGACCACATCGTCACGCAGATGCGCGAGACCGAGGGCCTCATGGCCTCGGCCGACGCCGACACGCAGGCCGCGGCGCTCGAGCGCTACCCGAAGCTCGAGGCGCGGTTCCTCGCCGCGGGCGGGTACGCGGCGGAGTCCGAGGCGCACCGGATCACCAGCAACCTGGGCCTCGACGACCGGGTCCTGGCCCAGCCGCTGAACACCCTGTCCGGCGGTCAGCGCCGCCGCATCGAGCTGGCGCGGATCCTGTTCTCGGGCGTCGACACGCTGCTCCTCGACGAGCCGACCAACCACCTCGACGCCGACTCGATCGCCTGGCTGCGCGACTACCTCAAGGCATACAGCGGCGGGTTCATCGTGATCAGCCACGACAACGACCTCCTGCGCGCCACGGTGAACAAGGTGTTCCACCTGGACGCCAACCGCGGCGAGCTGGACCAGTACAACCTCGGCTGGGACGCCTACCTCGCGCAGCGCGAGACCGACGAGCGCCGCCGCCGGCGCGAGCGCGCCAACGCCGAGAAGAAGGCCGGCGCCCTGGTCGCGCAGGCCGAGAAGATGCGCGCCAAGGCGACCAAGGCCACCGCCGCGCAGAACATGATCAAGCGCGCGGAGCGCATGCTCTCCGGCGTCGAGGGGGAGCGGCGCGCCGACAGGGTCGCGCACCTGCGGTTCCCGAAGCCCGCGCCGTGCGGCCGCACCCCGCTCACCGCCGAGGAGCTGTCCAAGAGCTACGGCTCGCAGGAGGTCTTCGCCGGCGTGGACCTCGCGATCGACCGCGGGTCGCGCGTCGTCATCCTCGGCCTCAACGGCGCCGGGAAGACGACGCTGCTGCGCATCCTCGGCGGCGTGGAGGAGCCGGACACCGGCCGCGTCGTGCCGGGGCACGGCCTGAAGATCGGCTACTACGCCCAGGAGCACGACACCCTCGACCTGGACGCCACGGTCGTGGAGAACCTGCGGCACTCGGCGCCCGACCTCACGGACACGCAGGTGCGCTCGGTGCTCGGCTCGTTCCTGTTCAGCGGCGACGACGCGGAGAAGCCGGCGAACGTGCTGTCCGGCGGCGAGAAGACCCGCCTCGCCCTCGCCACGCTCGTCGTCTCGAGCGCGAACGTGCTGCTGCTCGACGAGCCCACCAACAACCTCGACCCGGCGTCGCGCGCCGAGATCCTCGGGGCGCTCGACACCTACGAGGGCGCCGTCGTGATGGTCACCCACGACGACGGCGCCGTGGAGGCGCTCAACCCGGAGCGGGTGCTGCTGCTGCCCGACGGCGACGAGGACCTGTGGTCCGCGGACTACGCCGAGCTGGTGTCGCTGGCCTGACGCTCGCCGGTGGGCCTGTCGGCGTCGGCCCGCGGCCGCTCGGCGGCGTCCAGCAGCGCGTCCTCGTAGTCCTCGTCGACCTTCCGTCGGCGGGGGCGCTGGGGGCGCACCGCGGCGCCCGGCCGCCCGGTCCCGTCCAGGGGGTCCGGGCCGTCGCCCGCGGCGAGGAGATCGCCCGCCGTCACGTGCACCGGCCGGGTCTCGCGCCGCCACAGCACGACGTAGCCGCCCAGCGCGCCGAGCGCGAAGATGCACCACTGCACCGTGTAGCTGAGGTGCGACCCCGGGTCGGTGTCCGGCTCGGGGAGGGCCCCCGGCGTCGTCGCGGCGGCCGGGTCCTCGGAGCGCAGCTGCCCGTACCCGCCCACGGTGTCGCCGTCGGCCCACGCGGCGCCGTCCGGGCCCGCGGCGAGCACCTGGTCGGTGTGGATCGCCTGCACCTGCCCCGCCGGGGTGCCCCGGTCGGAGGCGGGCTCGTCGGGCCGCATCGTCATGGTCACCTCGACCTCGCCGGCCGGCGGGTCGGGCACGGAGGACGGCGCGCTCGCGTCCTCGCCCAGCGGCACGAACCCCCGGTCGACGACGAGGACGACCGGCTGCCCGTCCGCCCCGGTGGTCTCGAGCGGCACCAGCACGTGGAAGCCGGGCTGGCCGCCGACGGGGCGGTTGCGCAGCAGCACCGTGTCCTCGGGGCGGTAGGTGCCGGTCGCGACGGCGGGGCGCCACTCGTCGTCCGGGTCGAGGACGGCGCCGGGCTCGGGCAGCACGTCGGCGAGGGGGACGGGGGACGCCGCGTAGTTGGACTGCACCAGGTCGATCTGCGCCTCGCGCCAGGTGTACCGGTGCCACTGCCACACGGCCGCCAGGACGCACACGGCGGCCAGGAGCACGGCGCCCAGGCCGAGCGTGATCCACTGCCGGCGGGTGCGCGGGGGTGTCGGCGCGTCGGGGGAGCGGTCGGTCGTCACGCGCGATCGAGCTCCGCGACGGGGACGGTCTGCTTCCAGAACGAGCGCGCGCCGAGGAACTGCTCGAGGTGCTCGCGGTGGTCGTCGCACGCGAGCCACACCTTGCGGCGCTCCGGGGTGTGCAGCCGCGGGTTGTTCCACAGCAGGCCCCACGCGGCCTCGGCGCGGCAGCCCTTGGCGGAGCAGACCAGCTCGCCCACGACCGGGTCGGCGTTCGTCCCGAGCACGTCCATCAGCGGGTCCCTCCGGGGTTCTCGTTCTCGTTCTCGTCCTCGTCCTCGTCCGCCGGGTCGTCCTGGTGCTCGACGACGCGGTGCGGGCCGTCGAACGTCTCCGGCCCGGAAGCCTCCTGGCGGTGCGGGTCGGCGTCGCCCTGGGCGGACGCGGTCAGCTCGGTGGGCGCGACGTCGACCATCGGCGACGTGTCGTAGGAGACGCGGTCGCGGCCGGCGTTGGCGAAGAGCACCGCCGAGTAGGGCAGGACGACGGCGAGCACCACGAGCGTCCAGCGCACCCAGCCGTCCGCGGCGATGGCGCCGAGGAAGCACACGATCCGGATGCCCATCTGGACGAGGTAGCGCCGCGTGCGGCGCGCCTGGTCCTCCTCCAGCGGCTCGGGGGCGCTGGTGATCGAGGGGACCTCGGCGCCCTGGTCCGCACCGTGGCGCCGGCCTCCGGAGGGGCGCGGACCGGGAGAGGTCGCGCGGGCGTTGCTCACCCGGCCAGTCTAGGACGGCGCGCGAAGCCCCAGGGACCTCTCCGCCGAGCGACCCGCCTTGTAGGGATCCGACAAAGCGTCGCGAGGACGTGTGACGCGCCGCGACCCTGCGTGGCCGCTCGCTCGGGGTAGCGTCACCAGGGCGTCGACGGCCGCGCGCACGCCGTCCCGCCCACCCCCGTCCGTGACCACCCGCACGACCGCCGAGGAGAACCCGTGACCGACGCCCCCGCCCCCCAGCCCGCCGCGCCCGCCGGACGGGTCGTCGTCGTGACCGGTGCGGCGCGCGGCATCGGCCGCACCATCGCCGAGCGCTTCGTCGCCGCGGGCGACACGGTCGCCACGCTCTACCGGGGCGGGGACCTGCCGGACGGGGTGCACGGCTACGTCGCGGACGTGACCGACAGCGCCGCCGTCGACGCCGCGTTCTCGGCCGTCGAGTCCGACCTCGGCCCGGTCGAGGTGCTCGTCGCCAACGCCGGCGTCACGCGCGACCAGCTCCTCATGCGCATGAGCGACGAGGAGTTCGAGACGGTGCTCGACGTCAACCTCACCGGCACCTTCCGCTGTGTCCGTCGCGCCTCCAAGGGGATGATCCGCGCGCGCAAGGGCCGCATCGTGCTCGTCGGCTCGGTCGTGGGCCTCTACGGCGGCCCCGGCCAGGTGAACTACTCCTCGTCCAAGGCTGCGCTCGTCGGCATGGCCCGGTCGATTACCCGTGAGCTCGGCGGTCGTGGCATCACCGCGAACGTCGTCGCGCCGGGCTTCGTCGAGACCGACATGACCGCGGCGCTGCCCGAGGCCACCCAGAAGCAGTACCAGGCGTCCATCCCCGCGGGCCGCTTCGCCTCGACCGACGAGGTCGCCGGCGTCGTGGAGTTCCTCGCCTCCGACGCCGCGGCGTACGTCTCCGGCGCCGTCGTCCCGGTCGACGGCGGCCTCGGCATGGGTCACTGACCAGCCCTGGCCCTGCCCCCTCGCTACCTCACCCCCGCACAACCGGAAGGTCATCATGGCTCTGCTCGACGGCAAGAAGCTCCTCGTCACCGGCGTCCTCACGGACAGCTCCATCGCGTTCCACGCGGCCCGCCTCGCCCAGGAGGAGGGCGCCGAGGTGGTGCTCACCTCCTTCGGCCGCCAGATGAAGCTCACGCAGGCGTTCGCGAAGCGGCTGCCGGTCACGGCGCCCGTGGTGGAGCTGGACGTCACCAGCGAGGAGGACCTCGCGGCGCTCCCCGAGCGCGTCAAGGAGCACGTGGACGGCCTCGACGGCGTCGTGCACTCCATCGGCTTCGCCCCGCAGACCGTGATGGGCGGCAACTTCCTCGCGGCCGAGTGGGGTGACGTCGCGACGGCCCTGCAGGTCTCGACGTACTCGTACAAGTCGCTCATCGAGGCGGCCCGCCCGCTGATGTCCGGTGGCGCCTACGTGGGGCTCACGTTCGACGCCTCCTTCGCCTGGCCGGTCTACGACTGGATGGGCGTCGCGAAGGCGGGCCTGGAGTCCGCCAACCGGTACCTGGCCCGCGACCTCGGGCCCCACGGCATCCGGTGTAACCTCGTCTCCGCCGGGCCCATCCGCACCACGGCCGCGAAGTCCATCCCGGGTTTCGCGACCATGGAGGACGCCTGGCCGCAGCGGGCCCCGCTGGGTTGGGACCAGACGACGGCGGAGCCGGCTGCGCGCGCCGTCGTGGCACTTCTCTCGGACTGGTTCCCCGCCACGACCGGGGAGATCGTCCACGTCGACGGCGGTGTGCACGCGATGGGTCAGTGACGGGTCGGGGGCCCGGCACGGGCCCCTGGGACGACCTGTGAGACGGAGCGCATGAGAGCGGTAACGCAGGCCGAGGGCGACGCGCCGACCTGGCGCCTCGTGCTGTTGCGGCACGCCAAGGCCGAGCCCGGCAAGGGCGTGATCCCCGACGACCGGCGCCCGCTGGCGCTGAACGGTCGCAAGCAGGCGAGCCGCGTCGGCATGGCGCTCACCGCGGCGGGCCTGCGGCCGCAGGTCGCGCTGGTGTCCTCCGCGCTGCGCACCCGGCAGACCTGGGACCTGGCCTCCTCGCACCTGGACGGCTCCGCCGACGCCGCGCTCGACGTGCGCGACGAGCTCTACGAGGCGAGCGTGCGCGACGTGCTCGGCCTCCTGCGGGAGGTCGAGGCGTCCGCGCGCACCGTGCTCGTCGTCGGGCACGAGCCGACCATGGCGGCGACGGCGGCGTACCTTGCGGGCGACGGCTCGGACGCCGCGGCCGTCGCGCAGGTGCGCGTGGGCGTCCCGACCGCCACCTACGCGGTGCTGGAGTCCGCGGAGCCCTGGGCCGAGTGGGGCCGCGACGGCGCCCGCCTCGTGCACGTCGGCCGCCCCTCCTGAACCGTCAGGACGTGCCGCGACCGTCGTCGGGCAGCTCGCCGAGTACCTCGTCGACCGTTGTGACCTCGACCAGCGGCGCGTAGAGCCGCATCGCGTCGAGCGCCCGCGCGTGGTCGGCGTCGCTCGCCCCGGCGCACGCGTCGGCCACCACCCGCACCCGCCGCCCGGCGTCCGCGGCGGGCAGCACCGTGGACAGGACGCAGCAGTCGGTCGAGACGCCGGCCACCACCAGCTCGTCCGCGTGCCCGGTCGCCGCGTCGAGCTCCGGCCCCCACTTGCCGAACGTCGTGGCGGTGACGACCGGCGCCCCCGCGGGGTCCAGGCCGTCCGCGAAGCCGTACAGCGGGTCGTCGGGCGGCACGAGGGCGAACGGCCACTGCGCGAAGTACTCCCGCCACGCGCCCTGCGGCGCGAGGGGCGCCACGTAGCGGGTCCACGCCGTCCGGCCGGCGAAGGCCGGCAGCAGCCGTCGCAGGTGCGCGGACGCGGCGTCGAAGCCCGGCGCGGCCCACGGGCTGCCCGGCCGGCCGAAGATCACCTGCATGTCGACCACGACGAGCGCGGCGCTCACGCCGACTCCTGCGCCGAGTGCTGCACCGAGTCCTGCACCGAGTCCTGCACCGACTCCTGGCGTCGCACCGCGCGCGCCGAGAGGACGAACGTGCCCAGCAGCCCGAGCGCGAGGGCCACGAGCACGCCGAGGTTCGCGCCCGCCCACTGGCCGTCGCGGCCGCCGAGGCCGAGCGGCCCCAGCAGGTAGCCCTGCCACGACAGCCACCCGGCGTACGTGTTGGTGACGAGACCCCAGCCGATGGCGGTGCCCGCCACGACGAGCAGCACCGCCGACCACCGCACGCTGCCGTACCGCCCGCGCCGGTCCGCGAGCTCGTCGTCCGCGTAGTCCTTGCGGCGCAGCGCGATGTCGGCGAGCAGCACGCCGCACCAGGCGGCGATCGGTACGCCGAGCGTGATGAGGAAGCCCTGGAACGGGCCGAAGAAGTCGTCGGCGACGAAGACGACGTAGGTGGCACCGAGCACCATGAGGACGCCGTCGATCGCGGCCGCCACCCAGCGCGGGGCGGGCAGCCCCAGCGACAGCAGGGCGAGGCCCGAGGAGTAGATGTCGAGCGCCGCGCCGCCGATCAGCCCGGCCAGCGCCACGACCATGAAGGGGATGAGGAACCACTCCGGCAGCAGCACGGCCAGCGCGCCGATCGGGTCGGCGCCGATCGCGTCGGCGAGGGCGGGGTCCGAGCCGGCGAGCAGCATCCCGGCGACGAGCAGCAGCACCGGCGGGAGGGAGGCGCCGAACGTCGTCCACCCGACGACGCCCGCCCCGGACGCCGTGCGCGGCAGGTAGCGCGAGTAGTCGGCCGCCATGTTCACCCAGCCGAGGCCGAAGCCGGTCATCATGAAGACGAGCCCGCCGATGACCTGCGGCGCCTGCCCGGCCGGGATGGCCGCGACGGTCGCCCAGTCGACGTGGCCCGCGACGAGCACGACGTAGACCACCGTGAGCACGGCGGTCAGCACGGTGATGACCTGCTGCAGCTTCATCACGAGCTGGAACCCGAAGATCCCCGCGGCCACCACGACCAGGGCCACGACGGCGAGCGTCACGACCTGCGTCACGGTGCCGCCGCCCCACCCGAGCGTGCCGAGCACGGTCGCGGTGGCGAGCGTCGCGAGGGCGACCAGCACCGTCTCCCAGCCCACGGTGAGGATCCAGGACAGCAGCGACGGCAGCCGGTTGCCGTCCACGCCGAACGCCGCCCGGCTCAGCACCATCGTGGGCGCCGACCCGCGCCGGCCGGCGAGGGAGATGAACCCGCAGGCCAGGAACGATGCCACGATGCCGACCGCACCCACGGCCACGGCCTGCCAGAAGGACACGCCGAACGCCAGCAGGTACGCGCCGTAGCCCAGGCCCAGCACGGACACGTTGGCCGCGAACCACGGCCAGAACAGGTCCCGCGGCCTCCCGTGCCGCTCGGACTCGTCGATGGTGTTGAGCGCGTTGGTCTCGACCGTCGTCGCCATGGTCCGATCCTGGCCCCTGCCAGGGGTTTCGCGCTACGGGTGCGCGCTCGGGCCGGTGCGCTCGGGCCGCCGGCTCAGGGGCGGGCGCTCCCGGGCCCGCGGCCCGCCGCGGCGTCGACGGCGTCGATGACGCCGAGCACGTCGTCGAGCCGGGGGCCGTCCACGCTGAACGGCGCCTGCGCTCGCACGAGCGGCTTGGCCGCGAAGGCGATGCCGATGCCCGCGGCGCCGATCATGTCGAGGTCGTTGGCGCCGTCCCCGACGGCGACCGTGTCGACCATCTCGAGCCCGCACTCGGCGGCCCAGCGGCGCAGCGTGGCGGCCTTGTCGGCACGGTCGACGACCGGACCGACGGTGCGGCCGGTGAGCACGCCGTCGGCCACCTCGAGGCGGTTGGCGCGCCAGCGGCCGATGCCGAGCGCGTCGGCGATCGGGCCGAGGATCTCGGCGAAGCCGCCGGACACGAGCCCGAACTCCCAGCCGCGGCGGTGCACCTCGCTCACGAGGTCGGCGGCGCCGGGGGTCAGCACGACGGCCTCGCGCACCGCGGTGAGGGCCTCGACGGGCACGCCGCGCAGCGTGGCGACGCGCTCGCGCAGGGAGCCGGCGAAGTCGAGCTCGCCGCGCATCGCGCGCTCCGTCACCTCGGCGACCTGGGCGCGGGTGCCGGCGTGGTCGGCGAGCAGCTCGATCACCTCGGCGGTGATGAACGTGGAGTCGACGTCGGTGACGACGAGCCGGCGGCGCGGCGCCTCGGCGCCGCCGTCCGCGGTGCTGCCGGGGGCGGGGGCGGTACGGGGAGCGGGATCAAGCAACGACGGTGCCCTTCGGGACGACGGTGATCCCCGACTCCGAGACGGTGAAGCCGCGGGCCCGGTCCTCGTCGTGGTCGACGCCGACGCGGGCCCGTTCGCTCACCACCACGTTCTTGTCGAGGATGGCGCGGTGGACCTGGGCGTGCCGCTCCACCTGGACGTTGTCCATCACGACGGCGTCCGTGACGGTGGCCCACGAGTGCAGGTGCGCGCCCGGGGACAGGATGGACCCTGCGACGGTCGCGCCGGAGATGAGGACACCAGGCGAGACGATCGAGTCGGCGGCGTGGCCCAGGCGACCCGGCCCGGCGTGCACGAACTTGGCCGGAGGCAGGCCCGTGTACCCCGTGAACATCGGCCAGTCCTGGTTGTAGAGGTTGAACACCGGGTGCACGGCGATGAGGTCGGTGTTGGCCTCGAAGTAGGCGTCGATGGTGCCGACGTCGCGCCAGTAGTCGCGGTCGCGGTCGGTGGAGCCGGGGATGTCGTTGCGGATGAAGTCGTACACGCCGGCGGTGCCGTCCGCGACGAACGCCGGGATGATGTCGCCGCCCATGTCGTGCCGGGAGTCCGGGTCGGCCGAGTCCTTCGTGACGGCCTCGACGAGCGCGTCGGCGTCGAACACGTAGTTGCCCATCGAGGCGAGCACCTCGGTGGGGGAGTCGGGCAGCCCCACCGGGCTCTCGGGCTTCTCCAGGAACTCGCTGATCCGCGTCGGGTCCTCGCGGTCCACCTCGATGACGCCGAACTGGTCGGCCATCGCGATCGGCTGCCGGATGGCTGCCACGGTGGCGCGGGCACCCGAGGAGACGTGCGCCTCCACCATCTGGGAGAAGTCCATGCGGTACACGTGGTCCGCGCCGACCACGACGACGATGTCGGGCCGCTCGTCGTCGATGATGTTGAGGCACTGGTAGATGGCGTCCGCCGACCCGAGGTACCAGTGCTTGCCGACCCGCTGCTGCGCGGGCACCGACGACACGTAGTTGCCGAGCAGCGACGACATGCGCCACGTCTTCGAGATGTGCCGGTCCAGCGAGTGCGACTTGTACTGGGTCAGCACGATGACGTGCAGGTAGTGCGAGTTGATGATGTTGGACAGCGCGAAGTCGACGAGCCGGTAGATGCCCCCGAAGGGGACCGCCGGCTTGGCGCGGTGCGCGGTGAGCGGCATGAGGCGTTTGCCCTCGCCGCCGGCGAGGACGATCGCGAGCACGCGGGGCTGGGTCGACGCCATGCCACGACCCTAGGGGGTCGCAGGCCGCCGCGCCCGCGACCCGCCGACCCCGCTAGGTTGGCCGCGTGAGCACGCCAGCCAGCAGCCCAGCAAGCACCCTCTCCAGCGACCCGTTCCGGGTCGACCTGCTGACCCGCGAGTACCCGCCGCACGTCTACGGCGGCGCGGGCGTGCACGTGGCGGAGCTGTCGGCGGTGCTGCGCCGGCACGCCGACGTGCGGGTGCGCTGCTTCGACGGGCCGCGCGCCGGTGACGACGCCGAGGCGGGCGTCACCGGGTACGGCGTGCCGGCCGAGCTCGCCGCCGCCAACCCCGCCCTCGGCACGTTCGGCGTGGACCTGGCGATGGCGCAGGACGTCGGGGGAGCCGACGTCCTGCACTCGCACACCTGGTACGCCAACCTCGCCGGGCACGTCGGCGGCCTGCTGCACGGGGTGCCGCACGTCGTGACGGCGCACTCGCTCGAGCCGCTGCGGCCCTGGAAGGCGGAGCAGCTCGGCGGCGGGTACGCCCTGTCGTCGTGGGCGGAGCGCACCGCCTACCTGGGTGCCGCGGGCGTGATCGCGGTGTCCGCCGGGATGCGCGCCGACATCCTCCGGGTCTACCCGGAGCTCGATCCCGAGCGCGTGCACGTCGTGCACAACGGCATCGACCTCGCGGGCTGGCGGCGCCCGGCGGACGGCGACCCGGCGGCCGAGCGGGTCGTCCGCGAGCTCGGCATCGACCCCGAGCGCCCGGCCGTCGTGTTCGTCGGCCGTATCACGCGGCAGAAGGGCCTGCCGTACCTGCTGCGCGCCGCGGCGCGGCTGCCGCGCGAGGTGCAGGTGGTGCTGTGCGCGGGCGCCCCCGACACCGAGGAGCTCACGGCGGAGGTGCGCGGGCTCGTCGCCGACCTGCGCCGCGCCCGCGGGGGCACGGGCGGCGCCGACGTCGCCGGCCCCGCCGGCTCCGGTGCCGAGGCCGGGGTGGTCTGGATCGAGCAGATGCTGCCCCGTCCCGACCTGGTCGCCGTGCTCGCGGCGAGCACCGTCTTCGTCTGCCCGTCGGTGTACGAGCCGCTCGGGATCGTCAACCTCGAGGCGATGGCCGTCGGCCTGCCCGTGGTCGGTACCGCGACCGGCGGCATCCCCGAGGTGGTCGACGACGGCGTCACGGGTGCGCTCGTGCCGATCGAGCAGGCCGACGACGGCACGGGCACGCCGCTGGACCCCGAGCGGTTCGTGGCGGACCTGGCGGCCGCGCTCGAGCGGGTGCTCGCCGACCCCGCGCGTGCGACGGCGATGGGGGAGGCCGGCCGGCGCCGGGCCGAGGAGCTGTTCTCCTGGGAGGCGGTGGCCGAGCGCACCCTCGACGTCTACCGGTCGGTCCTCGCGGACTGACCGGACGCCAGGGGACGGGCCGCCCGGGCCGTCAGCGGACCGCGGCGTACGTCGCGGCGCTGAGCGCGTGCCGTGCGGTGCGCTCCACCTCGCGCAGGGCGGTGGACCGCTGGTCCGACTGCCAGAGGTTCACGGCGCCGCCGTCGTCGACGGTCGCGAGGTCGACGATCGCGAGCAGCCGGGTGGCGAGCTGCAGCACCCGGGCGCGCCGGCCGTCCAGCGCGGGCACGGGCCAGCCGTCCGTGCTGCCGCCGCGCAGCCGCTCGATGGCGTCCGCGGCGTCGTCGCGCCACCGGGCGACGTCGAGGGCGTCGAGGGCGTCGGTCGCGGTGACGAGGCTGGTGCGCAGCTCCTGCTCGGCGTCGGCGAGGGAACCGAGGGTCCCGGCGACGTGGGTCGACCAGGCGGGCACGGGCCGCACCTGCCAGGCCACGAGGTGGCCGGGCTCCAGCGCGCTGCCGAATGCCGTGACGGCCGGGACCGCGGCCCACGACCCGGCCGGGGTGGTGATCATCATGCACTCGCCGGCGTCGGTGGCCTCGGCGCTGACGGCGGCGGGTGCGCCGCCCAGGTCGCCGGGGGCGGGCAGCAGGGCGCAGACCTCGCGGGGCCCGGCGAGCCAGGCGGTCACCAGGGCGCGCAGGTCGGCGTCGTCCTCCCGCCCCGGCATCCCCACGACGCCGTGCGGCTCGTCGTCGCCCTGCACGCTGCGCACGACGACGCCGGGCGCGGCGCCGGTGGTGGCGAGCCAGAGCGCCAGCACGACGCTGCGGGGCAGCGCGGTCGGGTCGGTCTCCACGGCCCTCACAGTAGACGTCCCGCCGCCGTCGTCGCAGGCCGGGACGCGGGCCGGTCGCGGCGCGCGGCTCGGGTAGGGTCGGGCCTCATGAGCGCGGTTCTCGACCTGCAGGGCGTCACCGTTCGACGCGGTACCACCACCATCCTCGACGCCGTGGACTGGCAGGTGAACGAGGGCGAGCGCTGGGTCGTCCTCGGCCCCAACGGCGCCGGCAAGACGACCATGCTGCAGATCCTCGCCGCGCGCTCGCACCCCACGGCCGGCACGGCCGAGCTCCTGGGCGAGCGGCTGGGCCGCGTCGACGTCTTCGAGCTGCGCCCCCGGATCGGCTTCGCCTCCGCCGCCCTCGCCGACCGGATCCCGGGCAGCGAGACCGTGCGCGACGTCGTGCTCACGGCGGCGTACGGCGTGACCGGCCGCTGGCAGGAGACGTACGAGGAGTTCGACGAGCAGCGGGCCAAGGACCTGCTCGCGGCGTTCGACGTCGCCGACCTGGCGGACCGCTTCTACGGGACCCTCTCGGAGGGCGAGCGCAAGCGCGTGCAGATCGCCCGTGCCCTCATGACCGACCCGGAGATCCTGCTGCTCGACGAGCCCGCGGCGGGCCTGGACCTCGCGGGCCGCGAGGAGCTCGTCGGGGCGCTCGCCGAGCTCGCGGCCGACCCGGCGTCGCCGGTCCTGGTGCTCGTGACGCACCACGTCGAGGAGATTCCGCCGGGGTTCACGCACCTCATGCTCATGAAGCGTGGCGGCATCCAGGCCGCGGGCCCGATCCGCGAGGTGCTCACCGCGGACAACCTCTCGCAGGCGTTCGGCACGCCCCTCATGGTCGCCCACGGCGGCGGCCGTTGGCTGGCCCGCGCGGCGCGACCCGCCGGTCGCTGAGACGGCTTCCCGCGTCGGCTCAGGCTTGGTAAAGTCTGTGCAAAACCTGGTGGCGGGGGCGTCGCCCCCCTGAGGGGTCTCCCGGCACCGCACGCTCCCGCGAGGGACGACGAGGGGAGAGGGCCGTGGACTCCTGGCTGTGGTGGGTCGGAGGCGCGCTGCTGCTCGCCGCGATCGAGATGCTCTCGCTCGACCTCGTGTTCATCATGCTCGCGGGCGGCGCGCTCGGTGGTGCGGTGACGGCCGCGGCAGGCGGGCCGGTGTGGCTGCAGTTCGTCGTCGCGTGCGCTGTCGCCCTGCTGCTGCTCTTCGTCCTGCGCCCGTGGTTGCTTCAGCATCTCAAGCAGCGGGTGCCGCTCGTCGAGACCAACGCCGCCGCTCACGTCGGGCGCCCCGCCGTGGCGATCACCGAGGTCACCGAGGCCGGTGGGCGGGTCAAGCTGATGGGCGAGGTCTGGAGCGCGCGCCTGGTCGACGACGGTGTCCCCGACTCCACGGGCCGCGTGCCCGTGGGTGCCGAGCTGCGCGTCGTGCGGATCGACGGGGCCACCGCCGTCGTCGAGCCCGCCGGGTCCTCGCACACCCAGCCCGAGCGCACCGCGTGACCGACGCTCGACCGCCCCGCCCGCGCACCTCCTGAGCCTGCACCACCCGCCGGTCCGCCGGCGCCCTGATCGACGTCGACAGAAAGGGACCCTCGTGTCCGACCCCTCCGCCGGCACCATCGTGCTGTGGATCGTGATTCTCGCGCTCGTGATCTTCGTGGTCGTGGCGCTGTTCAAGATGGTCCAGGTCGTGCCGCAGGCCAGCGCGCAGGTCATCGAGCGTCTCGGCCGCTACAACAAGACGTTCGAGCCCGGGCTGCACTGGCTCGTCCCGTTCATCGACAAGGTGCGAGCACGGGTGGACCTGCGCGAGCAGGTCGTCTCGTTCCCGCCCCAGCCGGTGATCACCAGCGACAACCTGGTGGTGAGCATCGACACGGTCATCTACTTCCAGGTCACCGACCCGAAGTCGGCCGTCTACGAGATCGCGAACTACATCACCGGTATCGAGCAGCTCACGGTCACCACGCTGCGCAACGTCGTCGGGTCCATGGACCTGGAGCAGACGCTGACCAGCCGCGACCAGATCAACGGCCAGCTGCGCGGCGTCCTCGACGAGGCCACCGGGCGGTGGGGCGTGCGTGTCAACCGCGTCGAGCTCAAGTCGATCGACCCGCCCGCCAGCGTGCAGGGCGCGATGGAGCAGCAGATGCGCGCCGAGCGCGACCGCCGCGCCACGATCCTCACCGCCGAGGGTGTCAAGCAGTCGCAGATCCTCACCGCCGAGGGCGAGAAGCAGTCCCAGATCCTGCGGGCCGAGGGCAACGCCCAGGCGGCGATCCTCCAGGCCGAGGGCGAGGCGCGCGCCATCCTCCAGGTGTTCGGCGCGATCCACGAGGGCGACGCCGACCCGAAGCTGCTGGCGTACCAGTACCTGCAGATGCTGCCCCAGATCGCGAACGGCACGGCCTCGAAGCTGTGGGTGGTGCCGACCGAGTTCACGGCCGCGCTGGGGTCCATCGCCCAGGGCTTCGGCGGCGTGCCCGGCACCCCCGGCATCCCCACCCCGCCCGCTGAGGACGAGGGCGCCGCCGAGCCGCGGCCGCGGGCGACGTCGCTCCCCGCGCAGGCCCTGGAGGACCCGGGCGAGGCGCTCGCGGAGGCTCGGCGCCAGGCCGAGGCCGCCACGGCGGACGCCACGAGCGCGGGCACCCGGTCGGGTGCGCCGTTCGACCCGTCCGCCGAGCGCGGCCAGCGGCCGTCGGACGGCCCGACGGCGCCGCCGTCGCCCGGCGCGCAGCCGCGGTCGCTCGGCGGCGAGCCGGAGGAGCCGCAGCAGTAGCAGCAGCCCGGCACGTCGCCGGCGCGGTCGCGAGGGCCGTCACCCCGAGGGGTGACGGCCCTCGTGCGTCTCCGGGCGGTGCCGTCGGGGGAAGCGACGACCGCGTTGCGGAGTGAGTGCTCACTCATTTAGTGTGTCGCCCATGAGCCCCCCGCCCACGCCGACCGGTCGTGCCGCCCCCATGGCGCCGGACGACCGCCGCTCGGCGATCGTCGACGCCGTGCTCCCGCTCGTCGGCGAATTCGGCCTCGACGTCACGTCCCGCGAGCTCGCGGACGCCGCCGGTGTCGCCGAGGGCACGCTGTTCCGCGCCTTCGGGGACAAGTACACGCTCATCGGCGCGGTGGCGGTCGAGGGCCTGCACCGCGCGTCCGGGCCGGTCGAGACGCGCGCGGAGCTGGCGGCGATCGACCGCGAGGCGCCGCTCGAGGAGCGGCTCGAGCGGGTCATCGAGCTCGGCCGCCGCCGGATGAGCGATGTCATGCGCTGGATGGGTGTGCTGCGTGCGCTGCACCACCGCACCGGGGCGCGCGACCAGGTCGAGCCCGGGCACGTGCAGGACTTCCGCGCGCAGCTGATGGAGCAGCGGGAGCAGCAGCGCGAGGCCACGGTCGCCGGCCTGATCGGGGTGCTGCAGCCCGACGAGCACCGGCTCCGGGTGCCGATCGAGGTCGCCGTGGCCCTGGTCGAGGCGAGCATCGCCGGCACGCACGCCCGCGTCGACCACCTGCTGCCGGCACCCTCGCCCCGGGTCGTCGCCGATGCGCTCGTCCACGGCATCGCGGAGGATCGAGGAGAAAGACACGTGCCCGAGGCCACCGCGGCGCAGAACACTGCGGACCGGAAGACCACCGTGTCCGAGATTCCCCCCGGGACGGCGACGCCCCGTACCTCCCACCCCCAGGAGCCCTGATGCTCGTCTCCCTGGCGCGGACCTATCTGCGCCCGTACGCCGGCGCCGTCGGCGTGCTGCTGGTGCTCCAGCTGCTCGCGACGCTCGCCTCCCTCTACCTGCCGTCCCTCAACGCGGACATCGTCGACAACGGCGTGACGACCGGGGACACGGCCTACATCATGCGGGTGGGCGGGTGGATGCTCGTCGTGAGCCTCGTCCAGGTCGCCTGCGCGATCGGCGCGGTGTTCCTGGGCGCCCGGGCCGCGACGGCGCTGGGCCGTGACGTGCGCCGCGACCTGTTCGACTCGGTGCAGGGCTTCTCCGCCCGCGAGCTCGGTCAGTTCGGCGCCCCGTCGCTCATCACCCGCACGACCAACGACGTGCAGCAGGTGATGATGGTCGTGCTGATGACCTTCACCATCATGGTGATGGCGCCGATCATGCTGGTCGGCGGCGTCATCATGGCGCTGCAGGAGGACGTCGAGCTGTCCGCTCTGCTGCTCGTGGTGGTGCCCGTGCTGGGCATCGCGATGGGCCTGCTGATGTGGCGGATGGTGCCGTACTTCCGGGCCATGCAGAAGCGGATCGACGCCATCAACGGCGTGCTGCGCGAGCAGATCACCGGCCTGCGCGTGGTGCGCGCCTTCGTCCGCGAGGACCGCGAGCTGGAGCGGTTCGGTGCCACGAACGAGGCCCTCTACGACACGTCGCTGAACGCCGGCAAGCTCATGGCGCTGGCGTTCCCGATGGTCATGCTCATCATGAACGCGTCGAGCGTCGCCGTGCTGTGGTTCGGCGCGCAGCGCATCGACAACGGCCAGATGGAGGTGGGGGCGCTCATGGCGTTCCTCAGCTACATCATGTACATCCTCATGGCCGTCATGATGTCGACGATGATGGTGATGATGGTGCCGCGCGCGTCGGTCGCCGCGGGCCGCATCACCGAGGTCCTCGACACCGAGACCTCGGTCACCGAGCCGGCCGCGCCGGTCTCCCTCACCTCCCTGGCCGACGGAGAGGGGCCGCGCGGCGAGGTGACGTTCGAGGGCGTCGAGTTCCGGTACCCGGGCGCCGACGAGCCCGTGCTGCACGACCTGACGTTCACCGCGTCGCCCGGCCGGGTGACCGCGATCATCGGCTCCACCGGTGCGGGCAAGACGACGCTGCTCAACCTCGTGCCGCGGCTCTTCGACGTCACGGGCGGCCGAGTCCTCCTGGACGGCGTGGACGTGCGCGACCTGGCGACGGCCGACCTCGGGTCGCAGCTCGGCCTGGTGCCTCAGAAGGCCTTCCTGTTCAGCGGCACCGTCGCGGACAACCTGCGCTACGGCAAGGCCGACGCCACCGAGGACGAGATGTGGGCCGCGCTGGAGATCGCGCAGGCGCGCGACTTCGTCGAGGCGCTCCCCGAGGGGCTCGAGGCGCCGGTCGCGCAGGGCGGGACGACGTTCTCCGGCGGGCAGCGCCAGCGGCTCGCGATCGCGCGCGCCGTCGTCCGGCGTCCGCGCGTGTACCTGTTCGACGACTCGTTCTCGGCCCTCGACTACAGCACGGACGCGCGGCTGCGCGCCGCCCTGCGGCCGCGCACCCAGGACGCGACAGTGCTCGTCGTCGCGCAGCGCGTGGCGACCATCCGCGACGCCGACCAGATCCTCGTGCTCGACCACGGGCGCATCGTCGGGCGCGGTACGCACGCCGAGCTGCTGGCCGACAACGAGACCTACCAGGAGATCGTCACCTCCCAGATGTCCCTCGAGGAGGCGGCATGAGCACCGAACGCAAGGCACCGGCGGCCCGGCCGGGTGGCGGCCCCCGTGGCGGCGGCCCGATGGGCATGATGGGCGGCGCCCCGGGCGCCAAGGCGATGGACTTCCGCGGGTCGCTCGTGCGGTTCGCGGGGGTGATGCGCCCCGAGCGTGCGCGCGTCGTCCTGCTCACCCTGTGCGGCGTCGTCTCGGTGGCGCTCACCGTGGCGGGGCCGAAGATCCTGGGCGACGCGACCAACGTCATCTTCGCGGGCTTCGTCGGCAAGGGACTGGCGGCCGCCGGCGTGCCCGCCGGGACCACCGGCGACGAGGCCGCTGCCATGCTGCGCGCCTCCGGGGACAGCGCACAGGCCGGCCTGATCTCCTCCCTGCCGAACGTGGTGGCGGGCCAGGGCGTCGACTTCACCCGCCTCGGCGAGATCCTGATGTGGGTGATCGCCATCTACCTGGGGGCGTTCCTCTTCGGGTGGCTGCAGGCGCGGATCATGACCATCGCCGTGCAGAACACGATGCGCCGGCTGCGCGACGACGTCGAGGCCAAGCTGCACCGCATCCCGCTGAGCTACGTGGACAAGCAGGCCAAGGGCGAGATCCTCTCGCGCGTCACCAACGACATCGACAACGTCGCGCAGACGACGACCCAGACGCTCGCGCAGCTCGTCACCTCCGTGCTCACGGTGATCGGCGTGCTCGGGATGATGTTCTGGATCTCGTGGGTGCTGGCGCTGGTCGCGCTGGTGACCGTGCCGCTGTCGGTGATCCTCACCATGCAGATCGCCAAGCGGTCGCAGCCGCAGTTCGTGGCGCAGTGGGCGGCGACCGGGCGGCTCAACGCGCACGTCGAGGAGATGTTCACCGGCCACTCGCTGGTCAAGGTCTACGGTCGCCAGGAGGCCGCGGCCCGGACCTTCGGCGCGGAGAACGAGGCGCTCTACGACGCGTCCAGGAAGTCGCAGTTCATCTCCGGCACGATGCAGCCGTCGATGGGCTTCCTCGCCAACCTCAACTACGTGATCGTGGCCGTGATCGGCGGGCTGCGCGTGGCCTCGGGGCAGCTGTCCCTGGGCGACGTGCAGGCGTTCATCCAGTACTCGCGGCAGTTCACGCAGCCGCTCACCCAGATCGCGTCGATGATGAACCTGCTCCAGTCGGGCGTCGCGTCGGCCGAGCGGGTCTTCGAGCTGCTCGACGCCCCCGAGCAGGAGCCGGACCCGGCCGACCCGCGCAGGCTGGACCACGTGCAGGGCCGGGTCGCGTTCGAGGACGTCTCGTTCTCCTACGACCCCGAGACGCCGCTCATCGAGCATCTCGACCTCGTGGCGGAGCCCGGGCAGACGATCGCGATCGTCGGCCCCACGGGCGCCGGCAAGACGACGCTGGTCAACCTGCTCATGCGGTTCTACGAGGTCGACTCCGGCCGGATCACGCTCGACGGCGTGGACAGCCGGGACCTGACGCGCGACGACCTGCGCTCGCGGATCGGCATGGTGCTGCAGGACACGTGGCTGTTCAAGGGCACCATCGAGGAGAACCTGCGGTACGGGGTGCGCGACGGCGCCACGGTCGGCGAGGCGGAGTTCCTCGCCGCGACCGGGGCCACGCACGTGGACCCGTTCGTGCGCACGCTGCCCGACGGGTACGCGACGCTGCTCGACGACGAGGCGACCTCGCTCTCGGCGGGCGAGAAGCAGCTGCTGACCATCGCCCGGGCGTTCCTCGCCGACCCGGAGATCCTCGTGCTCGACGAGGCGACGAGCTCGGTCGACACCCGCACCGAGGTGCTCGTCCAGCAGGCGATGAACGCGCTGCGGGCGAACCGCACGTCGTTCGTCATCGCGCACCGCCTGTCGACCATCCGCGACGCCGACACCATCGTCGTCATGGAGCACGGGCAGATCGTGGAGCAGGGCGACCACGACACGCTGCTCGCCGCGGGCGGGGCCTACGCGCGGCTCTACGAGTCGCAGTTCAGCGCCCCCGTGGTGGACGAGGAGGACGTGGTCGCCGGTCCCGCCGGGGTCTGACCTCGCCCCGGCACGCTCGATGTCGTCAGGGGTCAGGGCAGGACGAGCAGCCGGGCGGGCGGAGAGTCGGGGGCCTGCCAGAAGAAGCGGGCCTCGCCCACGACCTGCCAGCCCCGGTGCACGTAGACGGCGTGCGCGACGCCGTCGCGGTCGTCGACGTCGAGGACGGGCGTGCGGCCCTGGGCGCGCAGGTGCTGCTCCGCGGCGTCGAGCAGGCGACCTCCCGCGCCCATGCCCTGGACGTCGCTCGCGACGAAGAGCACCGAGACGCACCCGAGCTGGTCGACCGGGCGCCCCGCGCCGGCCGACCAGATCGCGCCGTGCTCGTCGTCGTGCACCGACGTCACGCTGACGTGCCCGACGACCCGGCCCTCGTGGACGGCGACCCACGCGGCCTCCTCGTCCGGTCGCACGAGGAACTCGCGGACCCCGACGACGGGCGGCCAGGCCCGCGGGTAACCGCTGGTCGGCTGCTGCTCGCGGACGACGTCGATCAACGTCGGGACGTCGGCCTCGACGCGGGGGCGGACGGTGATGGCGGGGGCGGTGGTCACTCGGCGTGGCACGAGGCGATCCTCGCACGGGGCCCCGACGCCGGGATCAGCCCGAGACGCTGAGGGTGGCGCCGACGGTGGCGACGTCGGCCAGCGCCTCGGCGTGCACCCGCGCGAGCTGCGCGCGGGACACCTTGAGCCCGCGCCGCGTGTCGTCGGTCGTGACGTGGGCGGGGCCCCCGACGCCGGCGCTGTCGGCCGCGTCGTCCGGGACGTCGGTGAGCGAGACCGGGCGGACGAGGGTCCAGTCGAGGCCGCTGGCGCGCACCACCTCCTCCTGCCGACCCGAGTCGGTGAACTGGCGGCCGATGACGAACCGGAACACCAGCTTCCAGGTGAGGTCGAGGTGCGCCCACGAGCCGCCGAGGCCGTACGTGCTCTGCACGACCAGGCGGCGTACGCCGGTCTCGCGCATGGCCGCGACCACGGTCGCCGTGCCGCGCGAGCGCACGTCCGCAGGGGTGCTCGACCGGCGCAGCCACTGCACGGCGAGCGGGTTGTCCGAGATGCCGAGCGTGACGACGACGGCGTCCTGCCCGGCGACCGCCTTGGCGACCGCCTCGGGGTCGAGGGCGTCGCCGTCGACGGGCTGCAGGGACCCCGGCTGCGCGTCCGGACCTGCGACCGGTGCGGCGAACGCGGTGCTCGCCGTCCGGCCGAACGCGGTCACGCGGTGCCCCGCGGCCACGAGCTCGCGGGTGATGGCGAGGCCGCTGCCCCGCGTCGCTCCGACCACCAGTACGTCCATGAGAGTCCTCCTCGTCGTGCCGGGCCCCGTGCGGCTTCGGCGTCTGGTTCCAGATTTCCGGCACGGCGCCGGACGATCCATGAGGTGACATCCGGGAGTCTTGACCGTTCGTCCGGAGGGTCGCAGGATGGCGGGATGAGCGACGCTGCCGCCCTGCTGCCCGTCCCGGGCGCCGGGAAGCCTCAGGCCGACCCCTGGGCCGACGTGCTCGGGACCCTCGAGATGGACGCCGTCTTCTGCTCCACCGGCCGGTTCTCCGAGCCGTGGGGCATCGCGATGCCGGCGCTGCCGGGCGTCCTCATGTTCCACCTGCTGCTCGACGGCCGGGCGGTCGTCGACGTCGAGGGCGGGCGGCACGACCTCGGCCCCGGCGACCTCGTGCTGGTGCCGCACGGCGCCGGCCACGCGATCACGGGCACCGCCGACGACCCCGCCACCGGGCTGTGGGACGTCGACCGCACGGTGGTCGCCGACCGGTACGAGCAGCTGCGGATCGACGGGGGCGGACGACCGGCGACCTTGGTCTGCGGGGCGGTGGGGTTCACCGACCCGGGTGTCGGCCGCCTGCTGGCGAGCCTGCCGCCGGTGCTGCGGGCGCCGGACGCCGCGAGCGGGTCGGGCGCGGACGACGGGCCGGACGGCGGCTGGCTGCGCGCCGTCGTCGCCGCGATCGACCACGAGGCGCACCACCCGCGGCCGGGCACGGACGTGGTCACGGCCCGGCTGGCCGACGTGCTCCTGGTGCACGTGGTGCGGCGCTGGCTCGAGGCGGAGGAGCCGGCGTCGGGGTGGGTCGCCGCGCTGCGCGACCCTGCGCTCGGGCCCGTGCTGCGTGCCGTGCACGCGGAGCCCCAGCGCCCGTGGACGCTGGAGTCGCTCGCCGCCGTCGCGCGGCTGTCCAGGTCCGCGTTCGCCGAACGGTTCGCCCGCACCGTGGGCGAGCCGCCCATGGGCTACGTGGCCGGGTGCCGGATGGACGCCGCCGCGCGGCTGCTCCGCGCGCCGGACGCGAGCGTCGAGCGGGTGGCCCGGCAGGTCGGCTACGACTCGGTGCCGGGGTTCCACCGCGCCTTCGTGCGGCGGCACGGCGCCACGCCGGGCGCGTGGCGCTCGACCGGCCCTGCGCGCAGCCTCGCCGAGGTGCTCGCACGCTGAGGGCGGCCGGCACCGGTCCGGTGGGGGTGCCGGTGCGGGGGAGAATGCCTCGGTGAGCATCCCCGAGCCCGGCGTCGACGACGCCCGCACCACCCGCGTCACCGACCCCGCGGACCCGCGACTGCACGACTACACCGACCTCAAGGACGTGAAGCTCCGCGCTGCGAGGGAGCCCGCCGAAGGGCTGTACATGGCCGAGTCGTCGTCCGTGATCCGGCGTGCGCTCGAGGCGGGCCACCGCCCCCGGTCGTTCCTCATGGCCGAGAAGTGGCTCGACTCCATGGCCGACGTGCTCGCCGCCCACCCCGACGCCCCCGTGTACGTCGGGTCGGACGACGTGGTGCAGCGGATCACCGGGTTCCACCTGCACCGCGGGGCGCTCGCGGCGATGCACCGACCGGTGCTGCCCTCCGTGCACGACCTCCTCGCCGCGGCCCGCGGGGGCGCGGGCGCGCGCCGCGTCGCCGTGCTGGAGGACATCGTGGACCACACGAACGTGGGCGCGATCTTCCGCAGCGCGGCGGCCCTGGGCGTGGACGCCGTCCTCGTCTCGCCGCGCTGCGCCGACCCGCTGTACCGCCGCTCGGTGCGCGTGTCCATGGGCACCGTGTTCCAGGTGCCGTGGACACGGCTGGACTCCTGGCCTGGCGGCCTGCACGCGCTGCAGGACGACGGCTTCACCGTCGCGGCGCTCGCCCTGTCCGACGACTCGGTGTCCCTCGACGACCTCGTGACGGACCCGCCCGAGCGCCTCGCGATGGTGCTGGGCACCGAGGGCGACGGCCTGTCGCGCGGCGCCGTGGCCGCGGCCGACGTCGTCGTGCGCATCCCCATGGCCGGGGGAGTGGACTCGCTCAACGTCGCCGCCGCGTCCGCCGTGGCGTTCTGGGCGACCCGGGCCTGATCCCGGCACGGACGAGGGGGCCGGTGCAACCGCACCGACCCCCTCGCCGTTCGTCGCCCCCCGGCGAACCCGGTCAACCCTTCAGCTCGGCCGCCAGATCGTCGAGGAAGACGTCGAGCACGCCGTCGCCCAGCTTCACCGGGGCGGCGCCCCAGCGGTTGTCCGGCGGGTCCACGATCACCTGCTCGGCCGCCACGGCCGAGGCGTCGGCCCGGGCGAGGAGCGCGTCGCGCCGCGCGGCGTCGCCGCGCAGGTCGGCCCTGGCGGCGTCGAGGGTGGCCAGGAACGCGTCGCCCCACAGGTCGTTCGCCTCCAGCCAGGGCGCGGCGTCCGACACGAACGCGGGGTCCACGCCGGACCGCCGGAGCGTCTCGGGGATGCCCGCGACCGTCCGGGCGTCGTCCCGGAGGCGGGCGATCGCCGGCGCCTGGTCGCCGGCCTCCCAGCGCTCCCAGAAGTCGTCGATCTCCGCCGCGAGGGCGGGGGCCTGCGGCTGCCACGGGTCGCCGAAGCTCGGCGCCAGGTGGTTGAGGTCCCCGAACGCCAGGAGCGCCTCCACCGCGTCGTGGTCGTCGTGGGCCAGGTAGCGCATCGCCTCGAGCCAGCTCCGGTCACGGTCGTACCCGCGGTCGTTCCACGCGAAGTCCGCGATACCGAAGACGGCGACCTTGCTCGCCGCGGCCTGGTTCATCGGGTTCGAGACGATGCCGGCCAGGTGGTCCGACAGCCCCGGCTCGCGCTTGTCGTACGGCGCCAGCAGGAGCCGCCCGCTGGTCTGGCCGTAGTCGTTGACCGGGTAGTTGTCCCACAGGAAGGTCGGGCCGCCGAAGACGGTGTCGGCCTCGATCGCCTGGTCCACCGAGATCGACTGGGGCACGACGTCGTTGCCCGTCCACATGACGACGACGTCCTCGTCCATCGACCGCAGCGCGGCCTTGTACGGCGACTCGGTGGTGTTGTAGTACTCCGTCGGTACCGTCTGGAGCGGCCGGGCGCCGTCGTGGGTCTCGATCCAGCCCTGCTGCACGCGGGTGAGGAAGTCTGCCTGCGCCTTCCCGGCGTTCCCCGGCGACGGGTCGCCGTAGGCCTCCTGGTCGGAGTCGCAGGCCCAGCGCGAGTAGTCGATGTCGTCGAGCGGGACGCTGAAGGCCCGGACGCCGACGTCGTACAACGCCTGGAACTTCCGCTCGAGGGCCGCCATGTCCTCGTCGCTCGAGTAGCAGACGCTGTTGCCCGGGGAGAGCGCGAACGTGAAGCGCACGTGGTTCGTCGTCGCGGCCTCGGCCAGCTCGGCGAGCTCGGCGAGCTTGTCGGCCGGGTAGTCCTCGCGCCACTTCTCGCGGTGGTACGGGTCGTCCTTCGGGGCGTAGACGTAGGTGTTGGCCTTGACGTCGCCGTAGAAGGCCAGCTGGTCCAGCCGCTCGGCGTGCGTCCACGGCTCGCCGTAGAAGCCCTCGATGGTGCCGCGCAACGGCATGGCGGGGAAGTCGCGGACCGTGGCGCCGGCGAGCGCCGTACCCCGCCGACCGTCGACCAGGAGCTGCCCGAGGGTCTTGACGGCATAGAACTGCCCGGTCGCGTCGGCCCCGGCGAGCACGACGGTGCCGCGGCCCCTGTGCGCGTCGACCTGCACCGCGTACGCCTCGTCGTGGTCGGGCACCGTGACGCGGCCCAGGGCGGCCCGGACGTCGGTGCGCGACGCGTCGCCGAGGAGGACGCGGACCCCCGCGCCGCCCGGACGCCGGCTGTCGGGGCCGCGGACGACGGTGCGCACCCCGTGCTCCTGCAGCGTGCGGGTGAGCGCGTCGCGCGCCTCGTCGTCGGTGTCGGCGTCGACCACGACGTCCACCGACCGGGGGAGGCGGAGGTCGTCGTCGGAACGCCATATCTCCTGCGGTGCGGGGCTGACGGTGGGAAGGTCGTCCCGGGTGGGGGGCGACGCGGACGCGGTCGTCGTCACGCCGGCGGCGAGGAGCATCGTGGCCGTGAGCGTGCCGGCGGCGAGTCGTCGTCTGACGGTGGTCATGAGAACCTCCATTGGTCTAGACCAGTTTGACCACCCTGGCGAAGGTCGATGCTCCTGTCAACAGGAGGACGGGGTCGTCGTCAGGGGGCTCGTCGGTGACCCGCGCCACATGGAATTACGAAACAGGGGGATGACGAAACCCTGGGGTGAAGGTTAGCCTCACCTACGTGAGTCAGACCCTGGCGCCCACGGCGCCCCCCGTGGTCGAGTCCCGTCCCGCCGCCGCGATGGCCGGGCGCGGGCTGCGGCTGTCCTACGACCGCCGCATCGTCGTCGACGACGCGGAGATCGAGCTGCGGCCGGGCGCCGTGACGGCGCTGCTCGGCCCCAACGGCTCGGGCAAGTCGACCCTGCTGCGCTCGCTCGCGCGGCTGCACCGCCCCGACGCGGGCAGCGTCACGCTCGCCGACGGCGACCGTGACGGCGACACCGACGCGCTCGCCCTGCACCCCAAGGACTTCGCGCGGCGGGTCACGCTGCTGTCGCAGAGCCACCCGACGCCGAGCGGCGTGACCGTCCGCGACGTCGTCGCCTACGGCCGGCACCCGTACCGCGGACGCTTCCGGTCCGCGGACGCGGACGGCCCCCGGGCGATCGCGCACGCCATGGACGTCACCGGCGTCGCCGAGATGGCCGAGCGCGGCGTGGACGAGCTCTCCGGCGGCGAGCTGCAGCGGGTGTGGCTCGCGACCTGCCTCGCGCAGGACACCGGCGTGCTGCTGCTCGACGAGCCCACCACCTACCTCGACCTTCGCTACCAGGTGGAGCTGCTCGACCTGGTGCGCGACCTCGCCACCGAGCACGGCGTCGCCGTGGGCGTCGTCCTGCACGACCTCAACCAGGCTGCCGCCGTCGCGGACCACGTCGTGGTGCTGCACCGCGGCCAGGTGCGGGCCTCCGGCCCGGCGGGAGAGGTGCTCACCAGCGAGCTCCTCACCGAGGTCTACGGCATCCGCGTCGACGTCACGACCCACCCGGACACCGGCCGCACCCGCTGCGAGGCGGTCGGCAGGCACGCCGCGCGCGGCGCCTGACCTCCCCCTCGCCACCAGACCCACACCCCGCCGGCGCCCCGCCCGGCACCGTCGCGCCCGCACCCGTGGCGCACCGACCCGAAGGACACCGAGACACCCATGCGCATCCCCACCCGTTCGCTGCTGGCCGGAACCGCCGCCGCCGTGGCCGCGCTCGCCCTCACCGCGTGCGGCACCACCGAGGACCCGGCGGCCGAGGCCGCCGCCGAGCCGTCGGCCGCGACCGGTCCCGTCACGTACACCGACGAGCGCGGCGAGCACACCCTCGACGCCCCTGCGGCCGACGTCGTCTCGCTCGAGTGGGGCCTCACGGAGAACCTCGTCGCGCTCGGTGTCGAGCCCGCGGGCCAGGCCGACGTGGCCGGCTACAACACGTGGGACACGGTCGCGCCGATCGACGAGGGCACGCCCGACGTCGGCACGCGCGGCGAGCCCAGCCTCGACGCGATCTCGGCGCTCGAGCCGGACCTGGTGGTCACCACCACCGACCTCCCCGAGAACGTCATCGCCCAGATCGAGGAGGTCGCGCCGGTCCTGACGCTGCGCGGCTCCGACGGCACCGACCCGCTCGGGTACATGAGGGAGACCGTGACCACCCTCGGTGAGGTCACGGGGAAGCAGGACGCCGCCGCGGCCGCGCTCGACGACTTCGACGCCAAGGTCGCCGAGGGCAAGGCCGCCCTCGAGGAGGCCGGGCTCGGCGGCGCCGAGTTCACGATGGCCGACGGGTGGATCGCCAACGGCACAGTCTCCGTGCGCATGTACACGCCCGGATCCTTCTTCGGCGCGCTGGGCGAGGCCGTCGGCCTCAAGGACGCGTGGACCGAGGGCGGCGACCCCGACTACGGGCTCGCGCAGACCGACGTCGAGGGCCTGACGAAGCTCGGCGACGTGAAGTTCGTCTACGCCGCCAACGACTCCGAGGCGGACCCGTTCGCCGACGGGCTGAAGGGCAACAAGGTGTGGGAGCAGCTGCCGTTCGTCACGGGGGGCGACGTGCACCGCATCCCCGACGGCATCTGGATGTTCGGCGGCCCGCTGTCGGGCGCGGCGTACATCGACGCGCTCGTCGACGCGCTCGCCTGACCCGCCCGCAGCACGTGTCCGTGACCGTCTCCCCGCTGTCCGCCGCCCCCGCCACCGTGCCGGGGCGGCGGGCGGCGCCCGTCCGTGTCGTGGCGGCGTTCGCCGTCGCGCTGCTGGCCGTTCTCGTCCTGGCCGCGGTGCACCTCACCCAGGGCACGGCGGACGTCGGCGCGCTCGACGTGCTGCGCGCGCTCGTCGGCGCCGACCACGACGGCACGGTCGCCGTGCTCGTCTCCTCCCGGCTGCCGCGCCTGCTGGCGGGCCTGCTCGTGGGCGTGGCCCTCGGCGTCGCGGGGGCGGTGCTGCAGTCGGTGGCGCGCAACCCGCTGGCCTCGCCGGACACCCTGGCGGTCAACGCCGGCGCGTACGTCACGGTGGTCGCGGCGGCCGCGCTCGGCCTGTCGGTGCCGTTCTATCTGCAGGGCGGCATCGCGTTCGTGGGCGGCCTGGCGGCCGCGGCGCTCGTGCTCGCGCTCGCGCGCGGCGGCGCCGACGGCCCCACCCGGCTGGTCCTCGCCGGCTCGGCCATCATGCTCGCGCTGCACTCGCTGACGATGGTGCTGCTCGTGCTCTTCGAGCAGGAGACGACCGGCCTGTTCGCGTGGGGGAGCGGCAGCATCGTGCAGTCGGGCACGCGGACGGTGAGCCTCGCGGCGCCGGTGGTGGCCGCCGGGGTGCTCGGCGCGCTCCTGCTGGCCCGCCGGCTCGACCTCCTCGGTCTCGGGGACGACGCCGCGCGCGTCCTCGGTATCGACGTGCGCCGCACGCGGGTGCTCGCCGTCCTGGCGGCCGTCCTGCTCGCCGCGATCGCCGTGACGGTGGCCGGCCCGATCGGCTTCGTCGGACTCGCCGCGCCCGTCATCGCCCGGCTCGTGGGTCGCAGGGTGCCCGGCCTCGGCCGGCACGTGCTGCTCCTGCCGTTCGCGGCCCTCGTCGGCGTCGTCGTGGTGCTCGGCGCGGACGTGCTGCTGCGCGCGATCCTGCCCGGTCAGGCCTCGGTCGTGGTGCCGACCGGCGTCGTGACCAGCGTGCTCGGCGCAGGCATCCTCGTGTGGATGGCCGGGCGGCTGCGCGACGCCGGGGCGGGGGCACGGGGCGCCCGAGGGGCGCTGGGGCGGCCCCGCTCACGAGCGTGGGTCGTCACCGTCCTGGTCGTCCTCTCCGTCGCCCTGGTCGCGGCCGTGGTCGCGGGCCTGCTGCTCGGGGACCGGATCGTGCTGCTCGGCGACGTCTCGAACTGGGTGCAGGGCGCTGCGGGGCGCCAGGTGAGCTTCGTGCTCGACCAGCGCGTGCCGCGCGTGCTCGCCGCCGTGCTCGCGGGGGCGGCGCTGGCGCTCGCCGGGACGATCGTGCAGGCCGTGTGCCGCAACCCGCTCGCCGAGCCGAGCCTGCTCGGCGTCACGTCGGGCGCGGGCCTCGGCGCGGTGCTGATGATCCTGCTCGTGCCCGGGGTCGGCATCTGGCCGATGTCGGCGGCCGCGGGCGCGTGCGCGCTCGGCGTGTTCGCCCTCGTGTACGTGCTGTCGTCGCGCGGCGGGCTCGGCTCCGAACGCCTGGTCCTCGTCGGCATCGGCGCCCAGGCGGGCACGACGGCGCTCATCACGCTCGTCGTCCTCGTCATCGCGCCGTGGGACGTCAACCTCGCGCTCACGTGGCTGTCGGGCTCGACGTACGGGCGCAGCCTGGAGCAGCTCCTGCCCGTCGCCCTCGCCCTGCTCGTCATGGTGCCGCTCGCGGCGACCTACCGCCGCGAGCTCGACGTGCTGTCGCTCGACGAGGACACCCCCCGCGTCCTCGGGCTCCCGGTCGACCGCTCGCGGCTGGTGCTGCTCGGGGCCGCCGCGCTGACCACGGCCGCCGCCGTGTGCGCCGTGGGCGTCATCGGCTTCGTCGGGCTCGTCGCCCCGCACGCCGCCCGCGCGCTGGTCGGGGCCCGGCACGCGCGGGTGCTGCCCGTGGCGATCCTCGTCGGCGCCGTGCTGGTGTCCGCGGCGGACACGCTCGGCCGCGTCGTCATCGCCCCCGGGCAGATCCCCGCGGGCCTCGGGACGGCGCTGCTGGGGGCGCCGTACTTCGTCTACCTGCTCTGGCGGTCGCGGGGACGCGCGACCGCCTGACTCTCGCCGCCTTTCGAGCGGGGCCGCGGCGAGGGACGATGACGGGGTGGACGAGCACAGGGCCGCCCCGGTGGTGGTCGGCTACGACGCGTCGGAGCCCGCCGACGTCGCCCTCGCCTGGGCGGCGCGGGAGGCGCGCACGCGCGGCGCCGTGCTGCGCGTCGTCTACGTGCGCGACGCCCACGACACGGGGGTGGCCGCGCGGCCGCACGGGGAGGACCTGGGGGAGCGCGGCGAAGGCGGCGCGTGGCCCGTCGTCGAGGAGGCCGCGGCCCGCGCCCGCGACGTCGCCCCCGGCGTGACCGTCGAGACCTTCGTCGAGTACGCCTCCCCGTCCGCGGCGCTCGTGGGCATGTCGGCCGACGCCGGCGCCCTCGTGCTGGGCGCCACCCGGCACGGCGGCCTGTACGAGGCGATCCGGGGCACGGTGGTGCTGCAGGTGACCGCGCACGCCCACTGCCCGGTCGTCGTCGTGCCGGCCGAGGGCCCGCGGGCGGACCTGCCGCCGGACGCCCCTGTCGTCGTCGGCTTCGACGGTTCGGAGCAGTCCGCCGTGGCCCTCGACGCCGCCGTCGACGCCGCGTGGGAGCTGGGACGCGCGCTCCGCGTCGTCGTGGTGTGGCGGCCCGGTGTGACCGAGTGGGTGACGTCGCGCGGACCCACCGAGCACGAGGCGCACGACATCACCGAGGCCGACGCCGGGCCGGTGCTGCAGCACGCCCTGGCCCGGGTCGAGGAGCGGCTGCGGGAGCGCGGCGCGCCCGAGGGGGCGCTGGAGGTGCTCGGCGAGACGCGCGAGGGCCAGGTGGTCCGGGTGCTGCACCGCGAGGCGGAGCGCGCCGAGCGACTCGTGCTGGGCACGCGCGGCCGCGGCGGCTTCGCGTCCCTGCTCCTGGGCTCCGCGACGCACACCCTGGTGCGGACGGCGGCCTGCCCGGTCGTGGTGGTCCGCGCGCCGGGCGCGGTGGAGGCGACCACGTAGGCGGTGCGCGCCGGTGCCCACCGGTGCTCAGCGCGTGTGTGACGACGGTCACCCGGGGTTGCGGACCCCCGGCGAGGTGAGGTTAGGCTTACCACCGTGACCGAGACCGTCGAGGCGACCGAGCGCGCCGACCAGACCGCCGCGCAGGACGTCGTCCCCGAGCAGCCGTACCGCATGTTCGACGTCACCGTCTCCCGGGTCACCCGGCTCTGCCCGTCGTTCATCCGCATCACGTTCACCGGCGAGGACCTCGACGGGTTCGCCGACAACGGCAAGGACCAGCGGATCAAGTTCCTGCTCCCCGCGCCGTGCGGTGGCTGGGAGTACCTCGATCGGCAGAACCCCGACTGGTTCACCTCGTGGCGCGCGCTGCCCGAGGAGCGCCGCAACCCGCTGCGCACCTACACCGTGCGCGCCGTCCGGCAGGACCTGCGTGAGGTGGACGTCGACATCGTGCTGCACGGTGACACGGGGCCCGCCTCCCGCTGGGCCAACGGCGCGAAGCCGGGCGCCCCGCTCGTCATCATGGGGCCCAACGCCGCGTACACGGACGGGCCGCACGGCGGGCTCGAGTTCAACCCGCCCGCCCGCAGCCACGCCCTGCTGCTCGCCGGCGACGAGACCGCCGTCCCGGCGATCGCCGCGATCTGCGAGTCCCTGCCCGACGACGCCGTCGGCGAGGTCTTCCTCGAGGTCCCGCACCGCGAGGACCGCTGGACCCTCGCCGCGCCCGCCGGCGTGCGGATCTCGTGGCTGCCGCGCGAGGACCGCGAGCACGGCGACGTGCTCGTGCCCGCCGTGAAGGAGGCCGCGGACCGGCTGCTCGCCATGGGCGTGCGCCCGTCGGCCGACGCCCCTGCCGTTCCCGAGCTGCTGGCCGTGGAGGGCGACGGCCCGGCGCTGACCGCCGCGGGCGTCGACCTGGACGGCGACCTGCCCGACGTCGACATCGACGCGGACATCCTCTGGGAGGTGCCCGTCGACGCGACCGGCCAGCCGCTCGCGCAGGACACGGTGCTCTACGCGTGGCTCGCCGGCGAGGCCGGCTCGATCAAGACGCTGCGCCGCTACCTCGTCTCGGAGAAGGGCGTCGACCGCAAGGCCGTCGCGTTCATGGGCTACTGGCGCCGCGGCCGCGCGGAGTGCTGACGGTCCGCTGAGCCGACGACGGCGCCCCGTTCCCGACCCTCGGGAGCGGGGCGCCGTCGTGCGTGCGGCGTCAGCGGGTGACGCCGAGCCCGTCGACGACCTCGACGCCCGGCATCGCGCAGAGGAGCTCGCCGGACATGAGCAGCTTGGACCGCCGCACCCCGGAGCCCATCAGCGCGAGCGCCCCCGGTGCGGCGAAGCGGGAGTCCACGAGCACCCGCCACCCGGCGGGCAGGCCCACCGGGGTGATGCCGCCGTACTCCATCCCCGACTCGTCGGTCGCGCGCTCCATGGGCAGGAACGACGCCTTGCGCGCGTCGAGCAGCTTGCGCACGCGGGTGTTGACGTCGGCGAACGTGGCCGCGGTGACGACGCAGGCGGCGACGCGTTCGACGTCGCCGCGCCGGCCCGCGACGACGACGCAGTTGGCGGAGGCCTCGGGCGGCAGCCCGTGCAGGTCGTTCAGCGTGGCCGTGTCCGCGTGGTCCGGGTCGATCTCCGTGACGGCGACCAGCCCGCCGACGCGGCCGTCCAGCGCGGCCCAGGCGCGCAGCGCGTCGGCGACGGGCGGCGCGAGCAGGTCGGGACGGTCGAGCGCGGGCGTCCACGTCAGGTCGCCGAGGGTGGGGAGCCCGGGCATCCCGGGTGTCGTCGCGCCGCTCACCGGCGGTAGGTCGCCGTGAGCGTGGCGCGCGCGAGGACGTGGAAGTAGACGTTGAACGCGACGTGCACCGGGCTGTTCTCCTCGGACAGGCCGAGCGACGGGACGTCGAGGGCGTGCACCGCGAAGACGTAGCGGTGCGGGTGGTCGCCGGGCGGCGGGCCGGCCCCCTCGAAGCCGAGCCGTCCGCCGTCGCTCGGCACGTGGAACGCCCCGGCCGGGAGGCTCGCCCCGCCGACCGCGCCCGCGCCGCGCTCCAGCGAGGTGACGTCCGCGGGGACGTCGACGGCGGTCCAGTGCCAGTAGCCCGACGGCGTCGGTGCGTCCGGGTCGAAGCAGCTCACCACGAACGACCGCGTCGCCGCGGGCGCGCCCGACCACGCGAGGTGGGGCGACACGTCGGCGCCGTCGACGCTGAACTCGACGGCGAGCGGCTCGCCGTCGGTGACGTCCGCGCTCTTGAGCGTGAACGTCGCCGGGACGGGGAGCAGCGAGTACGGGTCCGGGGGCAGCGGTCGTGCGAATTCCATGCCTGTGTCCGTGCCTGTCATGGGGCCATGCTGCCCGACCGCCCGCGGTGCTGGCCAGGGCGGCGATGCAGGCCAGAGCGCGGCGCGGGCGGGCCGTGGTACGGTGCTCGCGCAAACCGACTGGACGGTACGCCGGTCGGCAGGGAGCGTCGCGAGGAGGCGATGGTGGGGTCGGTCGACCGGTTCACGGGCAGGTTCACGGGCAGGGTCGCGCTGGTGACCGGTGGCAGCCGGGGCATCGGGCTCGCGGTCGCCCGGCGGCTCGTGGACGAGGGCTGCGCCGTCGTCGTCACCGGGCGCAAGCAGGAGGCGCTCGACGAGGCCGTCGCGGCCCTCGGGCCGGAGCGCGCCTCGGGCGTGGCGGGCCGGGTCGACGACCCCGCGCACCGCGCCGCCGTCCTGGCTCACGTCGCCGAGCGCCACGGGCGCCTGGACCACCTCGTGAACAACGCCGGCATCAACCCGGCGTGGGGGCCCGCGCTCGAGGTGGACCCGGGCGTCGCGCGCAAGATCCTCGAGGTCAACGTCGTGTCCGCGCTCGAGTGGACCCGCGACGCCGTCGTCGGCGGGCTGAGCCGGTCTGTCGTGAACGTGGCGTCGATCTCCGGGACGTCGTCCAGCCCGAACATCGCCTTCTACGGCGCGTCCAAGGCTGCCCTCATCAACCTCACCCAGCAGCTCGCCCAGGAGCTGGCGCCCGCGCTCCGGGTCAACGCCGTCGCCCCGGCCGTCGTGAAGACGCGGTTCTCCCGCGCGCTCTACGAGGGGCACGAGGGGCAGGTGGCCGAGCGCTACCCCCTCGCGCGGCTGGGCGTGCCCGACGACGTCGCCGGGCCGGTCGCCTTCCTGCTCTCGGACGACGCGGCCTGGGTCACCGGCCAGACGCTCCGGATCGACGGCGGCGCGAGCATCGCGCCCGTCGGGTGAAGGATGGGGGCATGAAGAGCACGAACGTCGCCGACCGGGTCACCGCGGCCGCCCTGGACCTGTTCGCCACGCAGGGGTACGCCACCACCAGCGTGCAGCAGATCGTCGAGGCCGCGGGCGTGACCAAGGGCGCCATGTACCACTACTTCCAGTCCAAGGACGACCTCCTGTTCGCCATCTACGACCGGATGCTGGCGCTGCAGAAGGCCCACCTCGACCAGATCGTCGCCGCGGGCGGGCCGGTCGAGGACGTCGTGCGGGCCGTGTGCGTCGACGTCGTCGAGACGTCGATCGACTTCCTGCCGGAGGGCACCGTCTTCTTCCGCAGCATGCACATGCTCACCGAGCCGCGGCTCAAGGAGGTCACGCAGCGCCGTCGCGAGTACCACGACGCGTTCGCGGCGCTCCTGCGGCGCGGCCAGGACGAGGGCGTCTTCCGCACCGACGTCCCGCGGCCGCTGCTGGTGGCGCACTTCTTCAGCGACGTGCACTACCTGTCGCACTGGTACTCGCCCGAGGGGCCCGAGACGAAGTCCGAGGTGGCCGAGCAGCTCACGGAGCTGTTCCTGCGCGGGATCCGGACCGCCGCGGACTGACCAGGTCCGCCGCGGCGCCGACGACCGGGCGGGCACGACACCGACGAGACGAGAGCGACGATGACGACGCTGCCCGGCACGACCCCCGCCCGCACCCCCGCCGCCGAGGGTCCCGCGACGATGCGCGCCTGGCGCGTGACCGGCCCGGGCGAACCTGCCGACGTGCTCCGGCTCGACGAGGTGCCCGCGCCCGAGCCGGGGCCGGGGGAGGTGCTCGTGCGGGTGCGCGCCGTCGCGGTGAACTTCCCCGACGTCCTGCTGGCCCGCGGCGAGTACCAGGTGCGGCCCGAGCCGCCGTTCGTGCCCGGCATCGAGCTGTGCGGCGACGTGGTCGCCCTCGGCGAGGGCGTCGCGGTGGGAGAGCGCGGGCTCGCGCCGGGCGCACGGGTGGTCGGCTCCGCGATCGGCGTGCTGTCCGAGCTGGCGGCGCTGCCCGCCGCCGCCGTGCGGCCGGCGCCCGAGGGCCTGGGCGACGCCGAGGCGGCCGCGCTGACGATCGCGTACCAGACGGCGTGGTTCGCCCTGCACCGCAAGGCCCGCATCCGGCCGGGGGAGCACCTGCTGGTGCACGCCGCGGCCGGCGGCGTCGGGACCGCGGCGGTGCAGCTCGGCGTCGCGGCGGGGGCCCGGGTGATCGGCGTCGTCGGGAGCCCGGCGAAGGCCGCTGTCGCGACGGCGGCCGGTGCGCACCACGTCCTCGTGCGCGACGACGACCTCGCCGCCCGGGTCAAGGAGCTCACCGGAGGCGCAGGCGCCGACGTGGTCGTCGACCCGGTCGGGGGTGCGTCGTTCGAGCAGTCGACGCGCTGCATCGCCTTCGAGGGGCGGATCGTCGTGGTGGGCTTCGCGAGCGGCGACGTCCCGCCGGTGCGCGCGAACCACGCCCTCGTGAAGAACTACGACGTGCTCGGCCTGCACTGGGCCCTCTACCAGCAGCGCCGTCCCGACCTGGTCGACGCGGCGCACGACGCGCTGACGCGCCTGGTCGCGGAGGGCGCCTCGCGGCCGGTCGTCGCCGACGAGGTGCCCTTCGAGGACGCCCCCGCCGCCGTGCAACGACTCGCCGGCGGCACCACGACCGGCCGCCTCGTCGTCCACGTCGCCGGCTGACGCGAACCCCTGACCGAAGGGGCACGCCAGATCTCGCTCGGAGGAACCATGCCCGCTCGTCCCGTCCCGACCGTCCCCGACCGCCCGCTCGAGGGGCGGGTCGCGCTCGTCACCGGCGGTGCCCGCGGCCTGGGCGCGGCGTACGTCCGCGCCCTGCACGCGGCGGGCGCCGCCGTCGTCGTCGCGGACGTGCTCCACGACGAGGGCGCGGCCCTCGCGGCCGACCTCGGCGACCGGGCGCGGTCCGTCCGCCTCGACGTGACGGACGAGGCGGGGTGGGCGGCGGCGGTCGAGGCCACGGTCGAGGCGTTCGGGGGCCTGGACGTGCTCGTGAACAACGCCGGCATCGCCAACTCCGCCCCCATCGAGCACTACTCCACGGCCAAGTGGGACGCCGTGATCGCCGTGAACCTCACCGGGACGTTCCTGGGCTGCCGCACGGTCGTGCCGGTGATGAAGGCCGCCGGGGGCGGGTCGATCGTCAACGTGTCGTCGGTCGAGGGGCTGCGGGGCGGGGAGCGGCTGCACGGCTACGTGGCGTCCAAGTTCGGCGTGCGGGGGCTGACCAAGTCGCTCGCGGTGGAGCTGGGGCGGGACGGCGTCCGGGTGAACTCCGTGCACCCGGGCCTGGTGCGGACGGAGATGACGACGCGCATCGACACCGACGCCGTGCCGATCCCGATCGGGCGCGCGGCCGTGCCGGACGACGTGGCGGGCGCCGTGGTGTTCCTCGCGAGCGACGCGTCGGCGTACCTCACGGGCACGGAGCTCGTCGTGGACGGTGGCCTCACCGCGGGCGTCTGAGCGTCCCCGGGCCCGCCGGGCGGGCCGGACGTCACGGCACTGCAACATTCTGAAGAATGTCTCGCCAGGGCATACCGGCTAGTCGGTTTATCGGCTAGCGTGGCACCACCCGACACGAAGAGGTGCCGATGTCCCGCCGTATCCCCGCGTCCCCCGTGACCGCGCACAGCCCCGCCGCCCGCCCGCGCCTGGAGGTGTCCGGCCTCACCGTGACCTTCGGCGGCCTCACCGCCCTCGACGGCGTCGACCTCACGGTGGGCGACCCGTCCGGCCGTGCCGATCAGGGGCCCGGGCAGGGCGCCGAGACCGTCGCCCTGATCGGGCCGAACGGGGCGGGCAAGACCACCGTCTTCAACGCGGTGTGCGGCCTGGTGCGCCCGTCCGCGGGGGAGATCCGCCTCGACGGGCGCCCCGCGCCCGCGTCCCCGTCCCGGCTGCTCGAGCGCGGGCTCGCGCGCACGCTCCAGGGGCTCGGCCTCTTCGCCGGGCTCACGGTGCTCGAGAACGTCCTGGTGCCGGTGGCCGGGACCGCCGGCGCCTCCGACGCCGCAGCGGCCGCGCTCGCGCGGCTCGACCTGACAGTCGACGCCGGGACCGCGGTCGACGCCCTGCCCTATCCCGTGCGCAAGCGGGTGGCGCTCGCCCGCGCGCTCGTGGCGCGGCCGCGGCTCCTGCTGCTCGACGAGCCCGCCGGCGGCCTCGGGGCCGACGACGTGGAGGCCCTCGCCGACGTCGTGCGCGACGTCGTGGCGGACGGCTGCGCGGTGCTCCTGGTCGAGCACCACGTCGACTTCGTCATGGCCGTGGCCGACCGGGTCGTCGTGCTCGACTTCGGGCGCGTCGTCGCGAGCGGCACGCCCGACGAGGTCCGCGCCGACCCCGCCGTCGAGGCGGCCTACCTCGGGCTGGAGGCAGCGTGAGCGCCGCCCTGGCCGTCGAGGGCCTGACCGTCGGCTACGCGGGCGCGCCCGTGCTCGACGGTCTCGCTCTCGCCGTCGCCCCCGGCGAGGTGGTCGCCCTGCTCGGGGCGAACGGCGCCGGCAAGACGACCCTGCTGCGGGCGCTCTCCGGCCTCACGGCGCCGCGCGCGGGCCGCGTGCTGCTCGACGGCGCCGACCTCTCCGACCTGAGCGTCGAGGACCGCGCCCGGCGAGGGCTGGCCCAGGTCCCCGAGGGCCGGAGCGTCGTGACCGAGCTGACCGTCGACGAGAACCTCCACCTCGGCGCCCTGTGGTGCCATCCCGGCCGCGCCGCCCGACGGGTCGCCGTCGCCCGCACCTACGACCTGTTCGAGCCGCTCGCGCGCCGCCGCTCCAGCCTCGGGCACCAGCTCTCCGGCGGCGAGCGGCAGATGCTCGCGCTCGGCCGCGCCCTGCTCGCCCGCCCGCGCGTGCTGCTCCTCGACGAACCGTCGCTCGGCCTCGCGCCGCGCGTCGTCGCGCAGCTCATGGGCGTGCTGCGCGCCACAGCGCGGGCGACCGGCCTGACGGTGCTGCTCGCGGAGCAGAACGTCACCAGCGCCCTGTCGATCGCGGACCGGGGCGTCGTGCTGAGCCTCGGCGCGGTGGTGGTCGACGCCCCCGCTGCCGAGCTCGCCGACGATCCCGCCCTCCGCCACGCCTACCTGGGCTTCTGACCGGCTTCCGACCGGCTCCCGACCCGCGTCCCCCGAGAGAGGCTCCCCATGGACCGACTCGTCTTCCTCCTCGCCACCGGGCTCGCCCGGGGGCTCGTCGTCGCGCTCTTCGCGCTGTCCCTCGTGATCGTCTGGCGCGCCGCCCGCCTCGTGAACTTCGCGCAGGCCGCCGTCGCCACCGTCGCCGTCTTCGCCGCGTTCGCCGTCACCGGCGCGACGGGGTCCTTCTGGGCGGGGCTGGCCGCCGCCCTCCTCACCGGGGCAGCGGTGAACGCGGCCGTGGAGCGCGGCCTCGTGCGGCGCGTGCCGCAGGGCAGCCCGCTGCCCGGGATGATCGTCGCCATCGGGCTGGTCATGGTGCTGCAGTCGGCGCTCGGGATCGCCTTCGGCCCCCGGCACCGGCCGATGGCCGCGCCGTTCGACGAGCGCCCGTTCGTCGTGGGCGGCGTCCCCCTGCTCTCGCCGTACGACCTGTTCGTGCTGACCGTGGCGCTGGCGGTGGTCGGGCTGCTCGCGTGGCTCTTCAACGGCACGACGCTGGGCCTGCAGCTGCGGGCGTCGGCTGCGGCGCCGGAGGTCTCCCGGCTGCTGGGCGTGCGCGTGCCGCGCATGGTCACCCTCGGCTGGGCGCTGTCGGGCGCCGTCGCCGCCCTCGCGGCGCTCCTGCTCGTGCCCACCGAGCTCGGCCTCAACGCGCACTCCGCCGACCTGCTCTTCGTGCACGCCTTCACCGTCGCAGTCCTGGGCGGGCTCGACTCGCCGACCGGCGCGCTGATCGGCGGCGTCCTCGTGGGGGTGCTCGTCAGCCTCGTGACCGGATACCTCGGCGCCGGCGTCGCGCCGCTCGCCGTGCTCGCCCTGCTCACGCTCGTGCTGCTGGTGCGGCCCGCCGGGATCTTCGCGGCCGCCCAGGTGCGTGCCGCATGACCGCCACGAGACCCGCCGAGACCGAGGAGACCGCCGTGCGCGACGCGCGCCGCCCCGACCCGCGGCCCGCCCGCCGCCTCACCCCGACCCAGCGGATCCTGCTGCGTGCGGTCGTGCTCACGCTGCTGGCGGTCGCCGCCACGTTCCTGCTCGACCCGTACCGCAACTACCAGCTCGCCGTCGTCGCCGCGACCTTCTGCGCGACGGCCGGCCTCACGCTCCTCGTCGGGCTCACGGGCCAGCTCTCCCTCGGTCACGCCGTGCTCATGGCCGCGGGCGGCTACGGCTACGCCCTCGCCGTGAACGCGGCGTCCTCCGCCGGCCTCGACGGCGACGGGGCGGCCGGCACCGCGCGCGTCGTCCTCGGGCTGGTCGGGTCGCTGGTCGCCTCCGGCGCGCTGGGCGGGCTGCTCGGCCTCGCGGGAGCCCGCCTGCGCGGGCCCTACCTGGCGGGGCTGACGCTCGCCATGGTCGTCGCGCTGCCCGCCCTCACGACGCAGGTGCCGGCGCTCGGTGGCGACCAGGGCCTGGCGGTCCCGTTCGAGGGCGTGCCCGAGGTGCTGTCCCGGCTGATCGTCGTGGAGCAGTGGCACGCCTGGGTGGCGATCGTCGTGGCCGCGCTCGCGGTCACGCCGCTGGCCGTGCTGCGCTCCGGGCGCGCGGGCCTGCGCATGCGCGCCGTGCACGGCGACGAGACCGCGGCCCGGCTCTCCGGGGTGTCGCCCGCGCGCGTCAAGGTCGGCGCGTTCGTCGCGAGCTCGCTCGCCGCCGGGCTCGGCGGCGCCGTCCTGTGCCTCGTCACCCAGTCGGTGGGGCCCGGCCGCTACGACCTCGCGTTCTCGCTGCTGCTCGTCGTGGCCGCCGTCGTCGGCGGGCTCGGCAGCCTCGGCGGCGCGGCCGCCGGCGCGGCGCTCGTCGTGCTGCTGCCGTGGCTCGTCGACACCGTCACCGGCGCCGTCGGCGTCCCGGCCGACCTCGAGCAGCGGCTGTCCGGCAACCTCGCCGTGCTGGTCTTCGGCGCCCTGCTGATCGTCGTGACCCTGGCCTGGCCGGGCGGGCTCGCCCGCGCCGCGGCCCGTCGTCGCCACCGTTCCCACCGTCCCCGCGGCCGCACCGACGCGCCCGCGGCCCCGCCACCACCCCCAGCGTCACAACCACTCGAGAGGTGATCCCCATGCGGAACCCCCGCACCGCCACCGTCGGTACGACGGCCGGCGTGGCCGCGGCGTCCGTCGTCGCGTGCCTGGCCCTCGCCGGCTGCAGCACGCCCGCCGCGGCGGCCCCCGGCATCAGTGACGACACCGTCACGGTCGGCACGCACCAGCCGCTGACGGGCCCGGCCGCCGCCGGGTACGCGTCGATCTCGGCCGCCACGAAGGCGTACTTCGAGTACGTCAACGCGAACGGCGGCGTCCACGGCCGCTCCATCGAGTACGTCGTCAAGGACGACGGGTACAACCCGGCGAACACCCAGACCGTGGTCCGCGAGCTGGTGCAGGAGGACCAGGTGTTCGCCCTGCTCGGCGGCCTCGGCACGCCGACGCACTCGTCCGTGCTCGACTACCTCGACCAGAACGACGTGCCCGACCTCTTCGTCGCGTCCGGCAGCACGATGTGGGACGACCCCGAGGGGCACCCGAACACGTTCGGCTTCAACGCCGACTACGTGGTCGAGGGCGCCGCGCTCGCGCAGTACACCGCCGACGAGCACGCCGGCAGCAAGGTCTGCGTCCTCGGGCAGGACGACGACTTCGGGGCGGAGTTCCTCGAGGGTGTGGAGCTCGCCCTCGGCGCGGACGGCGTCACCGCCCACGAGTCGTACTCGACGTCGAACCAGGACGTCACCGCGCAGATGGGGGCCCTCCAGGCCGCGGGGTGCGAGGACGTGCTGCTCGCCACGGTGAACGGCTTCACGGCGCTCGCGGTCGGCACGGCCGCGAAGATGGGCTGGAGCCCGCGGTGGCTGGCGTCGTCGTCGGGCGGCGACTACCCGACGCTCGTCGAGCTGCTGGGCGAGGACGTGGCGCCCGCCCTGCTCCAGGGCTTCGTCAGCGCGAACTACCTGCCCTTCGGGCCGGACGGCGAGTGGGTCGAGCTGTTCGAGCAGATCAACGACGAGTACAACGACGGCGCGCGCTTCGACGGCAACACCGTGTACGGCATGAGCGTCGGCTACCTGTTCGCCGAGGCGCTGGCCCAGGCGGGCGAGGACCCGACGCGCGAGAGCCTGGTCGAGGCCGTCGAATCGGGCAAGCTCGAGGGCAACGGCATCCTGCCGCTCATGTTCGGCCCGGACGACCACTCCGCGTTCGACGGCGTCGGCATCACCGTCGTCGCCGACGGCGTGCAGGACTACGTCGGCGCGACCTACGCCGTCGGGGGCGGGAAGGTCACCGAGGTGGAGCCGCAGCCGGTGGAGCTGCGAGGCGGCGGCGTCCCCGCCCCGTAGTCTCGCCGCCGTCGTGGGCGCTCGTCTGGCGCCATCCGAGTACCGGATAGCGCCAGACGAGCGCCCACCACGGCTCAGCGGACGGGGGCGAAGCGGGCGGGCAGCTCGCGCTTGAGGATCTTGCCGCTGGGGCCGAGGGGGAGCTCGTCCACCACGTGCACCACGCGCGGGTACTTGAACGCGGCCACACGCTCGCGGACCCAGGCGGCCAGGGTGTCGGCGTCGAGCGTGCGCCCGTCGGCCGGCACGACGGCGGCGTGGATCTCCTGCCCGTGCACCGGGTCCGCGACGCCGAAGACCGCGGCCAGCGCGACGTCGGGGTGCGACACGAGCGTCGCCTCCACCTCGGTGGGATACACGTTGTACCCGTTGCGGATGATCATGTCCTTCTTGCGGTCGGTGATCGCGAGGATGCCGTCGGCGTCGAGGGTGCCGAGGTCGCCGGTGCGGAACCAGCCGTCGACGACGGCCGCGGCGTCCGCGTCCGGCCGTCCCAGGTAGCCCTTGAGCAGGTTGTGCCCGCGCACCACGATCTCGCCGAGCGCGCCCGGCTCGCTCAGCAGGTGCACCTCGTGGTCGATGACGGCGTCGGCGACGGCCACGTCCACACCCCACATCGGACGACCCACCGTGCCGGGCCGGATCGGCTCGAAGACGGTGTTGAACGAGACGCTCGGGGACGTCTCCGTGAGGCCGTAGCCCTCGTGCACCTCGGCGCCGTAGGCGGCGGCGAACTCCTCGAGCACGCTGATCGGCAGCGCCGCGCCGCCCGAGACGGCGTACCGCAGCGGCGGCCGGGCGTCGCTGCGGCGCGCGGCCTCCAGCATCCCGACGAACATCGTCGGCACGGCGGTGAACACCGTGGCCCGGTGCGCCACGAGCAGCTCGAGCGCCTGGTCCGGGTCGAACCGGGGCAGCAGCACCACGGACGCCCCGACGCGGAACGCGCAGTTCATCACCGCCATCTGGCCGAACGCGTGGAACAGCGGGAGCCCGCCGAAGACGACGTCGTCGTGCCGCAGGTCGAAGGAGTCGATGAGGGAGCAGTGCACCTGCTCGACGGCGGCGAGGTGGGAGCCGACGGCGCCCTTGGGCAGCCCGGTGGTGCCGCTGGTGTAGAGGATCGTCGCGGCCGACGTCGGGTGCACCGCCGTGTGCCGCTCCACGGGCGTCGCCGCGGCCGCCTCGTCCTCGAGCCGGGGGAGGGCGGGCCCGCCCTGCTCCGCGGTGGGGGCGAGCACCGTGACGAGGGGGACGCCCGCGCGCTCGGCGGCGGGCGCGGCCTCGGCGAGCAGCGGCGCGGCCGCGACCACGAGGTCGGCCCGGCTGTCCCGCAGCACGAACTCGATCTCTCCCGACCGGAACAGCAGGTGGATCGGGACGACGACGGCGCCGACGGAGAGCGCGGCGTAGTACACGCGCGCGAAGTCGGGCACGTTCGGCACGACCATCGCCACGCGCGAGCCGCGCCCGATCCCGCGTGCCGCGAGGGCGCCGGCGTAGGCGCAGGTCTGGTCCCAGAGCTCGCCGTAGGTGGTGGTGGTCCCCGCGAAGTGCAGCGCGGGGTACCCGGGATGGCGTCGCGCCGTCTCCGCGAGCAGCGACGCGGCCGAGAGCGTCCCGAAGCCCGGGCCGTCGACGGCATCGGTGGAGGTCCGGGCGGAACCGTCGGCGGGGGCGTCGGGCGCGGGGCCAGGGGAGTCCGCGCTGGGGTCGGGGGTGGGTGTCATGTCCGGTCCTTTCGTCGTCGTCGATCCGGAGGGTCGTGCGGGCCCCGGCGCTCCGGGACGGCTCAGCCGCGCAGCTCGGCGCGCCCGAGGGAGCCGAGGTGCACCTCGTCGGGGCCGTCGGCGAGGCGCAGGGCGCGGGCCGCGGCGAACATCTCGGCGAGCGGCTGGTCGCCGGACAGCCCGGCGGCGCCGAAGAGCTGCATCGCGCGGTCGAGGATCGCCTGGACGGTGCGCGGCACGGCGATCTTGATGGCCTGGATCTCGCGCATGGCCTTCCGGTTGCCGACGGTGTCCATGAGCCAGGCGGTCTTGAGCACGAGCAGGCGCAACGCCTCGACCTCGACGCGGGAGGTGGCGACCCACTCGCGGACCACGCCCTGCTCGGCGAGCGGGCGGCCGAACGTGGAGCGCTCGCGCGCCCGCCGGACGGCGAGCGCCAGCGCCCGCTCGGCCATGCCGAGGGCGCGCATGCAGTGGTGGATGCGGCCCGGCCCGAGGCGCGCCTGCGCCATCGCGAACCCGTCGCCCTCGCCGCCGAGCAGGTTCGTGGCGGGCACGCGGACGTCGTCGAAGGCGATCTCGGCGTGCCCGCCGTGGTCGCGGTCGTCGTAGCCGAACACGGTCAGGGGGCGCACGACCGTCACGCCCGGGGCGTCCCGCGGCACGAGCACCATCGACTGCTGCCGGCGGGGCGGCGCGTCCGGGTCGGTCTTGCCCATGACGACGAGCAGCGCGGCGCCCGGGTTCATCGCGCCGGTGGACCACCACTTGCGGCCGGTGATCACCAGCTCGTCGCCGTCGCGGCGGATGCGCGTGCCGATCTGCGACGCGTCGCTCGAGGCGACCCCCGGCTCGGTCATGCAGAACGCCGACCGGAGGCGCGCGTCGAGCAGCGGGTCGAGCCACTCGTGCTGCTGGTCCGGCGTGCCGAAGTGCGCGAGCAGCTCCATGTTGCCGGTGTCGGGGGCAGCGCAGTTGAACGCCGCCGGGGCCAGCCGCGGGCTCCAGCCGGTGAGCTCGGCGAGGGGCGCGTACTGCAGGTTGGTGAGGCCGGCGCCGCGGTCCCCGGCGGGCCCGTCGCCCGGGAGGAACAGGTTCCACAGGCCCTGCTCGCGGGCGGCGTCCTGGAGCTCGCGCAGCACGGGGCGCGGGGACCAGTCGTCCGGGGCGGCGGCGAGCTGCGCGTCCAGCACCGGTTCCGCCGGCAGCACGCGCTCGTCGAGGAACGCGCGGACCCGGACGGTGAGCTCGGCGGTGCGGGCGTCGGGGGCGAAGTCCATCAGGCCCTCCCGGCGGGCGTCGCGTGCGCGAGGCCGTCCTCGGCCAGCGGCGCCACGAGGGCGCCGATCCGGTCGAAGCCCTCGCCGACCGTCTCGCCCGCCCGGTAGCGGTAGTGGATCCCCTCGAGGATCACGGCGAGCTTGTACGCGGCGAACGCGCGGTACCAGGCCAGGTCGGGCGGCGCGGCGCCCGACCGCGCGGCGTACGCGTCGACGAGGGCCGCGAACTCCGGGTAGCCGGCGCCGGGGACGACGGCGCTCAGCGCGCCGTCGTCGGAACCGTCGTCGCCTGCCGTACCGGTGAGGCCGCGGATGTCCCAGTACAGGCCGAGCATGCCGAGGTCGACCAGCGGGTCGCCGAGGGTCGCCATCTCCCAGTCGAGGACGGCGGCGACGCGGGGCGCGTCGGGCGGGCCGGCGACGATCGCGTTGTCGAGCCGGAAGTCGCCGTGCACGATGCCGGCCCGCCCGCCCGAGTCGGGGACGCCCGCGGCGAGCCGGTCCTGCAGCGCGTCGAGCCGGGGCTGCGGGCGGCTGCGGGAGGCGTCGTACTGGCGCCGCCACGTGGCCAGCTGCCGGTGGAGGTACCCGTCGGGGCGGCCGAAGTCCGCGAGGCCGACGGCGGCCGGGTCCACGGCGTGCAGGTCGGCGAGCACCTCGGCGAGCTCGAGACCGAGGGCGTGCAGGCCGTCCGCCGTGAACGCCCCGTTCTGCGCCGGGCGGGACAGCACCGTGCCGGCCACGTGCTCCATGACGAAGAAGACGGTGCCGGTGACCTCGCCGCGGTCGGTGTCGTCGACGACGTCGACGGTGCGGGGCACCGGGACGGGGCTGTCCGCGAGGGCGGTGACGACGCGGTGCTCGCGGCGCATGTCGTGCGCGGTGGACAGCACGTGGCCCAGCGGCGGCCGCCGCACGACGAGCGGCACGCGGGCCCCGTGGACGCGGTACGTGAGGTTGCTGCGGCCGCCGGCGATCACGCTCGCGGTGAGCTCACCTCCGGAACCCGTGCCGCCGTCGGTGAGCTCGGGGTGCTCCCGCTCCAGCCACGCCCGCAGCCCTGCGGTGTCCAGTCCGGGCACGTCGGTCATCGATGACCACCTTCCGTCGACCCGGATCGTCCCGGGGCTCGAGCGAGCATACCGCGCAGTCGGTATGTGGTGCGACCAGGTCGTCCGCGGGGCGCGCGGTGTCGTGGTGGTCGGTCCTGCGGCGTGTCAGTCCTGCAGGGTGGCGACCGCCCGCCGGACGCCGTCCGGCACGGGCACCGGCCGCCGGGAGGGCTCGTCGACGAACACGTGCGTGAACCGGCCGACGGCGATCGGCTCGTCGCCGTCGGCGCGGAGCACGTGCAGGTCCCACGTGAGGCTCGTGCGCCCCAGGCGCTCCACGCCGATCCCGACCTCGAGCTCCTCGGGGTACGACGCCGGCGCGCGGAACTCGCACGACGACGCCACGCACAGCCCGATCACGTCGCCCCGCGGGTCCAGCCCCCCGTGGGCGATCATCCACGCGTTCACGGCGGTGTCCATCGCGGCGTAGTACACGGTGTTGTTGACGTGGCCGTACTGGTCGTTGTCGTTCCAGCGCAGCGGGAACGGGTGGCGGGCGCGGGGCATCGGTGCTCCTGGGGGTCTCGGGCGGGGTCTCAGGGGTGTCGGCGGGCGGGATCAGGCGGAGGTGGACGGCACCCGCAGCAGGTGGCGGAACGCGACGGCGGCGCGGTCGGCCTCGGGCGTCTCGCCCGTGATGAGGTCGGCATAGGTGAACGACTCGGAGACGCGCACCAGCAGGTAGGCGAGCGACGCGGGGTCGATGCCGCTCGTGCTCCCGCCTTCGGTCCCGCCGTCGTCGTCGAACGGGGTGTCGCCGAGGTGGGTGCGCACCAGCCACTCGCAGGTGGCGAGGAAGCGGTGCTGGATGGGGCTCGCCTTGGTGGTGAGCAGCCGCAGGGCGCGCGCGGGCTCGCGGGTGAGGAAGTCCCGGAAGTACGGGGCGGTGATGAGGTCGCCGGCGAAGCGCGTGAGGACGCCGGCGACCCGCTCGGCCCCGCGTTCGGCCGCCGTCGCGCGGTCGGCCTGGACCAGGGTCGGGACGGCGAGGGACCACAGCACCTCGGTGAGCAGCGCGTCCCGGTTGCCGACCCACCGGAACACGGACGTCCGGTCGACGCCGAGGCTCGCGGCCAGGGGGGCCATGTCGAGGCGCCGTCCGGCGACGAACGTCTCCCGCGCGAGGTCGAACGCCCGCCGTGCGTCGGCGTGGGCGCCGGGCGCCAGGCGCAGGGAGAGCGGCGTGGGCGCGGCCTCGAGGCCGACGGTCGCGATCGGCGCGTCGTCGTGCGGGGCGGGCGTGGTGCTCGTGGCGCTGTCCGGCATGACCGCAGCCTAGTGTCGTGGGACGAGGTCCGTGCAACATCTTGGAAAATGATGCACGGGGGTGCACACTGGTCGCGTTCGACGACGATCGGAGCAACGATGACGTTCACCTCCCCGGCCACCTCGACCACCGGCCTGACCACCGGCCCGACCACCGGCCCGACCACCGGCCCCGCGGTGCTCGACGCCGACTTCTACGGCTTCCAGGACCTGCTCACCCCCCGCGAGCAGGAGGCGGCGCTCGCCGTGCGCGAGTTCATGGAGCGCGAGGTACGCCCCCTCGCGGACGACTACTGGGAGCGAGCGGAGTGTCCCGTCCACCTCTTCAAGCCGTTCGCCGAGCTCGGCACGGTGGGTGCGGCGTGGCCCGAGTGCGCGCCGTTCGAGAGCTCGGCGGTGTTCCGCGGCTGGATCGGCATGGAGCTCGCCCGGGTGGACTCCTCGTTCTGCACCTTCATCGGCGTGTCCTCGGGGCTCGCGATGAGCGCGATCGGCCTGGGCGGCTCGCCCGAGCAACGCGCGCAGTGGCTGCCCCCGATGGCGAGCGGCGACGTCATCGGCGCCTTCGGCCTCACCGAGCCGCTGTCCGGCTCCGACACCGCCAAGGGGCTGCGCACCACCGCCACGCGCCAGGGCGACACCTGGACCCTGCACGGCGCCAAGCGCTGGATCGGCAACGCGACGTTCGCCGACGTCGTCGTGATCTGGGCCAAGGACACGGCCGACGACCAGGTCAAGGGCTTCCTCGTCCGGAAGGGGACGCCAGGCTTCACCGCCACGAAGATCGAGCGCAAGCAGTCGCTGCGCATCGTGCAGAACGCGGACATCGCGCTCGACGGCGTCCAGGTCGCGGAGGCCGACAGGCTGCAGCGCGTCGACCGCTTCCGCGACGTCGCCCAGGTGCTCCGCGTGACGCGCGACGGCGTGTCCTGGCAGTCGCTGGGCACGATGATCGGCGCCTACGAGGCGGCCGTGGCGTACACGCGGCAGCGTGAGCAGTTCGGGCACCCGATCGCCAGCTACCAGCTGATCCAGGACAAGCTCGCCACCGCGCTCGCGAACGTCACTGCGAGCCTCGCCGTGTGCGTGCGCGTCTCCCAGCTGCAGGACGCCGGGACGCAGCGCGACGCGCACGCCGCGATGGCGAAGGCGTTCGTCACCACCCGCATGCGCGAGACCGTCGCGCTGTGCCGCGAGGCCTGCGGCGGCAACGGCATCACCCTCGACACCGGCGTCGCGCGGTACTTCGCCGACGCCGAGGCCGTGTACACGTTCGAGGGCACCCGGGACATGAACAACCTCATCGTGGGCCGCGAGATCACCGGCCACGCGGCGTTCGTCTGAGCCGCCCGCTCCCCCATCTCGTACCGACCCGAAGGAGACACGACATGACCGAGGCGTACATCGTCGCCACCGCGCGCTCGCCGATCGGGCGCGCGCACAAGGGATCGCTCAAGGACGTCCGCGCCGACGACCTCGCCGCGCGCATGGTCGAGGCCGCCGTCGCGCAGGTGCCCGGGCTCGACCCGGCGCGCATCGACGACCTCCTGCTGGGCTGCGGCCTGCCCGGCGGCCGGCAGGGGATGAACATGGCCCGCGTCGTGGCCGTGCTGAACGGCTGGGACTCCGTGCCCGGCACCACCGTGACCCGGTACTGCTCCTCCAGCCTGCAGACCACGCGCATGGCGTTCCACGCCATCAGGGCGGGGGAGGGCGACGTCTTCGTGTCCGCCGGCGTCGAGTCGGTGAGCGGCATGGCCGTCGGGTCGAGCGACGAGATCCCCGGCGTCGACCTCACCAACCCTCGCTTCGCCGACGCGCTGGAGCGCACGGCGAAGCGCGCCGTCGGCGGCGCCGGGCCCTGGACCGACCCGCGCGCCGTCGGGGCCCTGCCGGACGCGTACGTCGCCATGGGGCAGACGGCGGAGAACGTCGCGGACCTGCGCGGCATCTCGCGCCGCGACCAGGACGAGTTCGCCGCGCGCAGCCAGCAGCGCGCCGAGGCGGCGATCGCCGACGGCTTCTGGGCGCGGGACATCACGCCCGTCACGCTCGACGACGGCACGGTGGTGTCCGCGGACGACGGCCCGCGCCCCGGCACGACCGTCGAGAGGCTCGCGACGCTCGACCCGGTGTTCCGCCCCGACGGCACGGTCACCGCCGGCAACGCGTGCCCGCTCAACGACGGGGCCGCCGCCGTCGTCGTGGTCTCCGACCGCGTCGTCGACGAGCTCGGCCTGACGCCGCTGGCGCGCATCGTGTCGACCGGCGTCACGGGCCTGTCGCCCGAGATCATGGGCCTGGGCCCGGTGGGGGCGAGCCGCCAGGCGCTCGCCCGCGCGGGGCTCGGGATCGACGACATGGACCTCGTCGAGATCAACGAGGCGTTCGCCGCGCAGGTCATCGCGTCGGCCCTCGAGCTGGGCATCGAGGACGAGCGGCTCAACGTCCACGGCGGCGCCATCGCCGTCGGGCACCCCTTCGGCATGACCGGCGCCCGTATCACCTCCACGCTGATCAACGGGCTCGAGGCGTCGGGCGGCCGCTACGGGCTGGAGACCATGTGCGTCGGCGGCGGGCAGGGCATGGCGATGGTGCTGGAGCGCGTCGCGTAGCGCTCAGAGCCACTCGCCGTCGCGCATGAGGGTACGGCCGGCCAGCTCGTCCACCTCGCGCCAGGCCTGGACGCGTCGCGGGCGCAGCACGAGGTAGACGTCGTGCTCGCCGCCCGGGCGCGGGTCCCAGTCCGCCTGCGCGGCATACCCCTCGGCGAGCTCCGGCGGCGCCTCGGCGACCCGGACCGAGCGCTCGAGGACGGCGTCGACCATGACGACGTCGCGTGTCGCCCCGAGCGAGAGCCGCGCGGTACCGGTGGCGAGCAGGTTGCGGCCCGTGCGCGACGTCGCCTCCAGCGCGAGGACGACGCGGTCGTCGACCCAGGCCAGCGACAGGGGCACCAGGTAGGGCTCGGGCGTGCCGTCGGGTGCCGTCGACGCCGTGGCGACCCAGACGTCTCGCACCGGGGAGCTCAGCATCGCCAGCGTGTCGGCGCGGCGCTGCTCGCGTGTGCGAGGACCGGGTGCGACCTGCGGGTTCGTCGTCATGGCGCCATCCTGCCCGATCCGGTGCCTCCGGACGGCGGCGCCGTCCGGGGGCGCCGCCTATCGCTCGGGGACGTACAGCGCCAGCGTCTGCGCGACGAGCGCCGGCTTGTCGACCCCCTCGATCTCGACGGTCACGGTCGAGGCCAGCCGCACGCCCTGGGCGACGGTCTCGGCACCCGTGAGCTCCGTCGTCGCGCGGATGCGCGAGCCGGCGGGGACGGGGTGCAGGAACCGCACCTTGTCCAGGCCGTAGTTCATCGCCATCGCGACGCCGCCCACCTCGACCAGCGACGACGCCAGCCGGGGCAGCAGGGACAGGGTGAGGAACCCGTGCGCGATCGTCGTGCCGAACGGGCCGTCGGCGGCGCGCCACGGGTCGACGTGGATCCACTGGAGGTCCTCGGTGGCGTCGGCGAACGCGTCGATGCGCTCCTGCGCGATCGTGAACCACTCGCCCGTGGCCTTCTGCCCGACGGCGCCGTCCAGCGCGGCGGGGGAGGAGACCTGGATGGCCGCGGTCACGCCTTCGGCCCGCCGGCGACGTAGAGCACCTGGCCCGAGACGAACGACGCCTCCTCGGAGCAGAAGAACGACACGGCGGCGGCGATGTCCTCGGGCTGCCCGACCCGCCCGACCGGTACGTCCTTGGCCGCCGCGGCGTGGAACTCCTCGGGCGTCATGCCGATGCGTTCGGCGGTCTCGGCGATCATGTCGGTCGCGATGACGCCCGGTGCCACGGCGTTGGCGGTGACACCGAACTTGCCCAGCTCGATCGCGAGCGTCTTGGTGAACCCCTGCATGCCCGCCTTCGCGGCGGAGTAGTTCGCCTGGCCCCGGTTGCCGAGCGCGGACGTGCTGGACAGGTTGACGACGCGGCCCCAGCCGGCGGCGACCATGTGCGCCTGCACGGCCCGCGTCGCGACGAACGCGCCGCGCAGGTGCACGCGCAGCACGGCGTCCCAGTCGTCCTCGGACATCTTGAACAGGAGGTTGTCGCGCAGGATCCCGGCGTTGTTCACCAGGATCGTCGGCGCGCCGAGCTCGTCCGTCACGCGCGCGACGGCGGCCTCGACGGCCGCGGCGTCGGCGACGTCCACGCCGAGGCCGATCGCGCGACCGCCGCCGGCGACGATGTCGGCGGCGGTCGCGGCGGCCTGCTCCTCCAGGAGGTCCAGGACGGCGACGGCGTGGCCGTCGGCGGCCAGCCGGCGGGCGGTCGCGGCCCCGATGCCGCGGGCGGCTCCGGTGACGACGGCGACGCGCGAGGTGGGGTCGGCGGTGGCGGTCATGCGGTGGTCCTCTCGTCGAAGGTGATGAGCTGGCGCAGCTCGGCGCCGGCGGCGAGCCGGTCCAGGGCGGCCGGCAGGTCCTCGAGCCCGATGCGGGCCGAGACGAGTGATTCGAGCGGCAGGCGGCCCGCGCGCCAGAGGTCGACGTACCGCGGGATGTCGCGGCTCGGCACGGACGACCCGAGGTAGGAGCCCACGACCGTGCGGGCCTCGGCCGTCAGGGTCAGCGGCGCGACGGACGCGCGGGCGTCGGGGCCGGGCAGCCCGGCCGTCACGGTGGTGCCGCCGGGCACGGTGAGCGCGAGCGCGGTCTCGAAGGCGCGCGCCGAGCCGGCGGCCTCGACGACGACGGGCGCCCGCTCGCCGGCGTCGAGCGCCTCGTCGGGGGTGCGCGCGGTGGTGGCGCCGAGGCGGCGCGCGAGGTCGAGCTTGGCGGGCACCGGGTCGACGCCGAGCACCTCGTGCCCCAGGGCGAGCGCGACGAGCAGCGCGGCCATCCCGACCCCGCCCAAACCGACGACGGCCACGCGGTCGCCGGGTGCCGGGCGGCCGGCGTTGATCACGGCGCCGCCGCCCGTGAGGACCGCGCAGCCCAGCAGGGCGGCGACGTCGGCGGGCACGTCGTCGTCCACGGGGACCACGGAGGTGCGGTGCACGACGGCGTGGGTGGCGAAGGCGCTGACGCCCAGGTGGTGGTGGACCGGCTCCGGGCCGCGGTGCAGCCGTACCGCGCCCCCGACCAGCGTGGCGGCGGCGTTGGCGGCGCTGCCGGCCGTGCAGGGCAGCCGGCCGTCGGTGGCGCAGGCTGCGCAGGCGCCGCACCGCGGCAGGAAGGTCAGGACGACGCGCCGTCCCGGGGCGATGTCGTCGGTGCCATCGGTGCCATCGGTGCCGTCGTGCGCCGCGTCGCCGACGGTCTCCACGATCCCGGCGGCCTCGTGGCCGAGGAGCAGGGGGACGGGGCGCTCGCGGCTGCCGTCCACGACGCTCAGGTCCGAGTGGCACAGCCCCGCGGCCTCGATGCGGACCAGGAGCTCGCTGGGCCCGGGCGGGTCGAGGTCGAGCGTGCTGGTGCGCAGCGCCCCGGAGGTGGCGTACGGCGGGGGTGCTCCGGTGCGGTCCAGCACGGCGCCCACGATCTGCACGGTCGACCTCCTCGTCGCTGAGGGCCCCAGTCTGCTCCCGAGAGCCCGTCCATCCGACATACCGACTGCGCGGTATGTCGGCAGCAGCGTACACGAGCGAGGCGCCCGTGCGGCCGACCTGCGCGGTTGACAGCGGTCGCCGTCGCGACGTCTACTGGCAGTGTTCGAACAAGCGTTCGAAGGACGACGGTCGTCGTGCTGTCGTCGTCTGGTCGTTGCTGGTCGCGGTCCGCCGGGCGTCGCCCGGCGTCCGGCTCGGGGGGAGGTCGCATGACGGTCGTCGCCCCGCCGCGTACCGCGGCCCGCTCCATGCCCGAGCCCGAGCCCGAGCGACCGGTCGACCGCGCCGCCGTCGCGCGGGCCGCGCTGCGGGCGGCGGAGCAGCGCACCGGGAAGCGCGCCACCCCGCACTCCGCCCCCCGCGCAGGTCAGCGCGCCGACGGAGGCCGCGTGGCGGAGCCGGGCGGCCGCCTGCTGCCGGTCCACCCGGGGCTGGCGTCCCTCCTGCCCGAGGGCGGGCTGGCCGCGGGCACGGTGCTCGCCGTCCGCGGCTCGTCGACGCTCCTGCTCGCGCTGCTGGCCGAGGCGTCGCGGTCCGGCGCGTGGGTCGCGTTCGTCGGCACGCCGGACGTCGGGATGCTGGCCGCCGCGGACGCCGGGGTCGCGCTCGGGCGGACCGTGCTCGTCCCCGCCCCGGGCCCGGACGCGCCGGCGGCCCTCGCCGCGCTGCTCGACGGGATGGACGTGGTGGTCGTCGGCCCGGGCGCCGCCCTGCTCGACGCCGACCGGCGCCGCCTGGCCGCGCGCGCCCGGGAGCGGGGCGCGGTGCTGCTGGCGCAGGCGTCGTGGCCCGGCGCGCACGTCACCCTCGACGCACGGGGCGGCACCTGGTCCGGCGTGGACCACGGGGCGGGCTGGCTGCGCCGCCGCACCCTGCGCGTGCGGCGCACCGGTCGCGGGGCCGCCGCCCGGCCCGTCGAGATCGAGGTGGACGTGCCGCTGCAGGTCGAGCGGGTGGTCGGCGGCTCTGACGCCGTGGGCACCGTCCCGGGCGCCCACGTGCCCGCCGGGGCGCGCGGCCCCTCCGCGCCCGCCCGGCTGCGGGTGGCGTGATGACGGGCGGGAAGACGGCGTCCGCGGCGTCCGCGGCGTCCGCGACGACCTCGTCCGGGGCGACCTCACGGACGGCCGTCCTGTGGGTCCCGGACTGGCCGGTGGTGGCGGCGCTGGCCGGCGCCGGGCTGGACGCGCACGTCCCCGCGGCGGTGCTCGGCGCCCGGTCGGGCGGCGGGTCGGGCGCCGGGCACACCGTCGTGGCCGTCTCCGCCGTCGCCCGCGCCCAAGGGGTGCGGCGCGGGATGCGGCGCCGGCAGGCGCAGGAGCGGTGCCCCGAGGTGGCGCTGCTGGCGGCCGACGACGCCCGTGACGCGCGGGAGTTCGAGCCGGTGGCGCTCGCGGCCGAGACGGTGGTGGCGGGCCTGGAGGTGGCGCGCCCGGGGCTGCTCCTGCTGCCGGCGGGCGGGGCCGCGCGCTACCACGGCTCCGAGCTGGCCCTGGCGCAGGCCCTGGTGGGCGCCGTCGCCGCGCGCACCGGGCACGAGAGCCAGGTGGGCGTCGCCGACGGTCTGCTCGCGGCGGTGCTCGCCGCCCGCGAGGACGCCGTCGTGCCCCCGGGCGGCTCCGCGGCGTTCCTCGCCGACCGCCCCGTGGGGGAGCTGGTGCACGCCGTCTGCGACCCGGCGGGGGTGGCGGCCGTCCGGGAGGCGGCCGGGCTGTGGTGGCGGCTCGGCCTGCGCACCCTCGGCGACCTGGCCGCCCTGCCCGCGGCGAGCGTGCAGGCGCGTTTCGGCGACCTCGGCGCCTGGGCGCAGCGGCTGGCCCGCGGCGAGGACCTGCGCCCTCCGGCGCGGCGTCGCGTCGAGGAGGACCTGGCCGTCGCGGAGGAGCTCGACCCGCCCGCCCTGCGGGTCGACGTCGCGACCTTCGCCGCGCGCCGCCTGGCCACCGCGCTGCACGACCTGCTCGCCGTGCGCGGGCTGGCCTGCGGGCGGCTGCGGATCACCGCGCGCACGGCGGGCGTCGACCTCGGCGGGGACGACGTCGGCGGGGACGTCGGCGAGGGCGCCGTGCTGGAGCGGGTGTGGCGCACGGACGACGCCGCGGCCGGCGGGATGAGCGCGGCGCGGATCACCGACCGGGTGCGGTGGCAGCTCGAGGGCTGGCTGACCGCGGCGTCCGCCCGGCGCGGGGCCGGTGCGGACGACCCCGTCGTCGCGCCGATCGCGCACCTGGCGCTGGCCGCGGAGGACGTCGTCCCGGCGACCACCCACCAGCCCGGCCTGTGGGGCGCGGACGCGGGCGAGGGCGAGCGTGCCCGGCGGGCGCTCGGGCGGGTGCAGGGGCTGCTCGGCGGGCACGCCGTGCTCACGGTGGAGCTGCAGGGCGGCCGCGGGCCCCGCGACCGGGTGCGGCTCGTGCCCTTCGGCACGGAGGGCGGCGCGGGCCGCGACCCCGGGCTGCCCTGGCCGGGCGCCCTGCCCAGCCCCGCGCCCGCCGGGCTGCCGGGCGAGCCGGTGCCCGCCCGGGTGCTCGACGCGGCGGGGCGCGACGTCGTCGTGGACGCCCGGCTCGCGATGAGCGGCGAGCCCGCCGCCGTCGCGTGCGGCGGCGGTCGTGGGGCGGACGGGGCGCAGGACGTCGCCGCGGTGACGGGGTGGGCGGGCCCCTGGCCGCTCGCGGAGCGCTGGTGGTCGGCGGGCGGGGGAGCGCGCCGCGTCTACCTGCAGGCGGTGCTCGACGACGGGCGGGCGCTGCTGCTGGCGCAGACCGGCGGCGTGTGGCAGGTGGAGGCCTTCTATGACTAGCGGGTACGCGGAGCTGCACGCGCACTCGGCGTTCAGCTTCCTCGACGGCGCGTCGCACCCGGAGGAGCTGGCGGCCGAGGGCGCGCGCCTCGGGCTGGAGGCGCTGGCCCTGACCGACCACGACGGGCTGTACGGGGTGGTGCGCTTCGCGGAGGCCGCGCGGAAGGTGGGGCTGCCCACCGTCTTCGGCGCCGAGCTGCACCTGCCCGCCCCGGTGACCCCCGGTGCGGCGCCGGGCACCGCCGGGAGCCGGCCGGTGCTCGACCCGCCCACCGGCGTCCCCGACCCGCGCGCCACCCACCTGCTGGTGCTGGCGCGCGGCGACCAGGGCTACCGCAACCTGTCCCGCGCGATCGCGACCGCCCACCTGGACGCGGGGGTCAAGGGCAAGGCCCGGTACGACCTCGAGGGCCTCGGGGCCGAGGCGGGCGGGGAGTGGCTCGTGCTCACCGGGTGCCGCAAGGGGGCCGTCCGACGCGCGCTCACCGCCCCCGCGGGCGGCGTCGACGCGGCACGGCGCGAGCTCGACCTGCTGGTCGCCACGTTCGGCCGGGACAACGTGGCCGTCGAGCTCACCGCGACGGGTGACCCGCGGGACGCCGACCTGCACGACGCGCTCGCCGCCCTGGCCCACGACGCGCGGCTGCCGGTCGTCGCGACCGCGAACGCGCACTACGCCCGCCCGCGCGACGCGGACCTGGCGGGCGCGCTCGCCGCCGTGCGGGCGCGCTCCTCGCTGGACGGCCTGGACGGCTGGCTGCCGGGTGCCCCGGTCGCGCACCTGCGATCGGCCGCCGAGATGCGGGCCCTGCACCGACGCCACCCGAGGGCCGTCACCGCGGCGGCGGGCCTCGCGGCGGAGTGCGCCTTCGACCTGCGCCTGGTGGCGCCGAACCTGCCGCCCTACCCGGTGCCGGCGGGGCACGACGAAGCCAGCTGGCTGCGCGAGCTGGTGCGGCGGGGGGCCTCCGACCGGTACGGCCCGCGGCCCGCCCCCGGGGTTCCCGGCGACGAGCGTGCCTGGGCGCAGATCGACCACGAGCTGCGCGTCATCGAGGACCTGACCTTCCCCGGCTACTTCCTCGTCGTCTACGACCTCGTGGAGTTCTGCCGCCGGGAGGGCATCCTGTGCCAGGGGCGCGGGAGCGCCGCCAACTCGGCGGTCTGCTACGCGCTCGGCATCACCGCGGTCGACGCGGTGAAGCACGGCCTGCTGTTCGAGCGCTTCCTCGCGCCCGAGCGGGACGGGCCGCCGGACATCGACATCGACATCGAGTCCGGGCGGCGCGAGGAGGTCATCCAGCACGTCTACGGAAAGTTCGGCCGGCAGCACGCGGCGCAGGTCGCGAACGTCATCTCCTACCGGCCGCGCTCCGCGGTGCGCGACGCCGCCCGCGCCCTCGGGTACGACGTCGGGCAGCAGGACGCGTGGAGCAAGTCCATCGAGCGCTGGGGGTCGCTCCGCGGGCCGGACCCGGTCAGCCCCGCGGCCGACGCCGCGGCGCAGGCCGCCCGGGCGGCCGCGGGTTCCGGCGGCTCCGGGGGCGGGACGCCGGCGAACCGGACCGCCGCCAAGGACGCGCGCACGGCGGCGCTGTGGGGCCCGACGGAGTCGCTCCCGGCGGGGGCCGGCCGGCCACGTGCCGACCGCCCGCACCAGGGGCACCTGCCGGGGACCGGCCGGCGGGACTGGTCGCCGACGCTCGGCCATCGGCAGGGCGACCCGCACGGCCGCCGGCGCGTCGTCGACCCGCTCGCGACGGACGAGGGGGAGGTGCGCCGCGCCGACGACGCCCACGACGTCGTGCCCGCGCAGCGCCCGCCGTCGGCCGAGGAGGAGGGGCAGATCCCCGGCCCGGTGCTCGACCTGGCCGACCGCATGCTGCGCCTGCCGCGCCACCTGGGCATCCACTCCGGCGGGATGGTCATGTGCGACCGCCCGGTGATCGAGGTCTGCCCCGTGGAGTGGGCGCGGATGGAGGGGCGCACGGTGCTGCAGTGGGACAAGGAGGACTGCGCCGACGCGGGGCTGGTGAAGTTCGACCTGCTCGGCCTCGGGATGCTCACCGCCATCCGGTACGCGTTCGACTCGATCGAGCAGCACACCGGGGAGCGGCTCACGCTGCACGGCCTGCCCGACGACGACCCGGCGGTCTACGACCTGCTGTGCGCCGCCGACACCGTCGGGGTGTTCCAGGTGGAGTCGCGGGCCCAGATGGCCACCCTGCCGCGCCTGCGGCCGCGGACGTTCTACGACATCGTCATCGAGGTCGCGCTCATCCGCCCCGGCCCCATCCAGGGCGGTTCCGTGCACCCGTACATCGAGCGGGCGCGGGGTCGCGAGCCGGTGACCTTCCTGCACCCGCTGCTGGAGAGCTCCCTCGGCAAGACCAAGGGCGTGCCGCTGTTCCAGGAGCAGCTCATGCAGATGGCGATCGACGTCGCGGGGTTCAGCGCCGCCGAGTCCGACCAGCTGCGCCGGGCGATGGGCTCGAAGCGGTCGGTGGAGCGGATGGAGGCGCTGCGCGGGCGGCTCATGGACGGGATGCGCGCGAAGGGGGTGGACGACCCGGCCGTGCGCGAGGAGATCTACGACAAGCTCAAGGCGTTCGCGGACTTCGGCTTCCCCGAGTCGCACGCCTACTCGTTCGCCTACCTCGTGTACGCGAGCTCGTGGCTCAAGGTGCACCACCCCGCCGCGTTCTACGCCGGTCTCCTGGCCGCGCAGCCCATGGGGTTCTACTCGCCGCAGTCGCTGGCCGCCGACGCGCGCCGGCACGGGGTGCAGGTGCTGCGGCCGGACGTCAACGACTCGCGGGCGCTCGCGGGCGTCGAACGGCGGTCTTCCCCGGCGGCCGAGCCGGTCGCGCCCCCGGGCACGACCGGCGACGACCAGGGCTTCGGCCCGCCACCCGACCCTGCGCTCGCGGTGCGGCTGGGGCTGTCCGCGGTGCGCGGCATCGGCGACGAGCTGGCCGAGCAGATGGTCGCCGAGCGGACCGAGCGCGGACCGTTCCGCGACCTGCGCGACCTGGCCCGCCGGGTGGGGCTCAGCACCGCGCAGCTGGAGGCGCTCGCGACCGCCGGCGCCACGGAGGGCCTGGGCGCCGGGCGACGCGAGGCGCTGTGGGCGGCGGGGGCCCTCGGCCAGGAGGGGCCGGGCACCCTGCCGGGCGTGTCCGTCGGGGTCGACGCCCCGACGCTGCCGGGCATGACCCCGGTCGAGACGGACGTCGCCGACGCCTGGGCCACCGGCATCACACCCGGCTCGACGTCGCCGCTGGAGCACGTGCGCGAGGGCCTGGAGAAGGCGGGGGTGCTCACCGTCGCGGGGGTGTGCGCCACGGAGCCCGGCCGGCGGGTGGCGGTGGGCGGCGTCGTGACGCACCGGCAGCGCCCGGGCACGGCGGGCGGCGTGACGTTCCTGTCGCTCGAGGACGAGACGGGGCTGCTCAACGTCATCTGCACGGCGGGGCTGTGGCGTCGCTTCCGGGCCGTGGCGCGCGGCGCCCCCGCGATGGTGGTCCGGGGCCGGGTCGAGAAGGCCGACGGCGCCGTCAACCTGCTCGCGGAGCACCTCGCGCCGCTGCGGCTGCCCGTGTCCACCCGGTCGCGGGACTTCCGATGACGCCCCCGGAACCTGCCGGCCACCCCCGGGGAGTTCACCGGGCCGTCGGCGACACGCCGTCGCGGGGCCACCCGCGGGTCACCGCGGGCGCGCAGGCTCGGCGCATGCGCACCCGTCGCCCCGCAACCGCCCGCGTCAGCGCCCTCGTCAGCGCCTTCGTCAGCACCGGAGTCGCCGCCGCCCTCCTGGCCACGGGCGCCGCGCCGGCCGTCGCGGGGCAAGGGCATGGGCATGGACCCGGGCACGGGAGCCCGCGCGCCTTCGACCTGCAGGCCCACCGGGGCGGCGTGGCGATGACGGTGGAGAACACGCTGCCCGCGTTCGCGAACGCCCTGGAGCTCGGGGTGAGCACCCTCGAGCTGGACGTGCAGATCACCGCCGACGGGTACGCCGTGGTGACCCACGACCGCGACCTCAACCCCGCCAAGTGCGTGGACACGGGGCCGGCGTTCCCCGGCGACCCGGAGTACCCGTACGTGCCCGGGACGACGTACGTGAAGGACCTCACGCTCGCCCAGGTCCGCACCGTCGACTGCGGGTCCCTGCGCCAGCCGCAGTTCCCCGGCCAGGAGCTGCACCCGGGCGAGCGGATCCCGCTGCTCTCGGAGGTCTTCGACCTGGTGAACGACTACCGCGCCCGGAAGGTCACGCTCAACGTCGAGACCAAGGTCGAGGCGGGCGCGCCGGAGCAGACCGCGCCGCGCGAGCAGTTCGTGCAGGTCGTGGCCCGGGAGGTGCGCCGCGCGCGCCTGGTCGACCAGGTGACGGTCCAGAGCTTCGACTGGGGCTCCCTGAGGCGGATGCGCGAGGTCGAGCCGCGCCTGCCGCTCGTGGCCCTCACCAACGGCCAGCAGTTCCTGCAGCAGGGCCTGCCGGGCGCGTCCCCGTGGCTCGGGGGCCTCGACATCGACGACTTCGACGGTTCGCTCCAGGAACGGTTCGTCGCCGCGGCCGCGTCGTTCGGCGCCGACGCCGTCTCGCCGGTGCACGGCGACCCGCAGGGCGGCGGCGTCGACGACCCTGGGTACGTGCCGTTCACCACCCGCGAGCTGGTCGACGCGGCCCACGACGCCGGGATGCGGGTGGTCCCCTGGACCGTGGACGACCCCGCGACGATCGAGTCCCTGCTCGACCTCGGCGTCGACGGCCTCATCACCGACGCCCCCGACGTGCTGCGCGGCATCCTGGCCGAGCGTCACCTGAAGCTGCCCCAGCCGTACCACGAGCCGCGCCACCGGGCGGAGTCCTCGGCGGCACGGCCGGCTGACGCCCCGGGCGCCTGACCGGGCGCGTCGTCAGCCGGCGCTCGCAGCGTCCGCGGAGCCGGCGCCGCCGGTCCCGCGCCGCCGCGCGCGACGGCCGCGGGCGACCTCGGTCGCGAGGGCGTCGAGCGGTTGCGCGAACGGGTCGTCGAAGCGCCCCAGCCACAGGCGCACGACGTCGAGCCCGGTGTCGTCGACGGCGTAGAGGCGGCGCGTGCCGTCGGCGCGCACGGTGACGAGGCGCGCGTCGCGCAGCACCCGCAGGTGCTGCGAGACGGCCGGCTGCGAGATGCGGGCCTCCGCCCGCAGAGAGTCGACCAGCGCTCCGGCGGGCCGCTCGCCGTCGGCGAGCAGCTCGAGCAGGCGCCGCCGCACGGGGTCGCCCAGCGCCTCGAAGGGCCCCCGCAGCGCGGACCGCTCGCCCCCCGGGACCTCGGAGGGTGCTCCCGCCGACGCCGCGGCGTGCGGCATCAGGCCTCCGGCACCGTGGTGTAGAAGGCGACGGTGCGCTCGGCCGCCGCGCGGGCGGCGACCGGGTCGTCACCGTCGGCGATCGCGGCGTCCGCCCAGCCCGCGGCGGCGAGCCGGGAGAACGTGACGCCCTCGGGGGAGAGCGACCAGGCCTCCGCAGCCCTCGGGTCGATCGCGCCGGTCGGGTCCGCGACGTGCAGCCCCAGCCCCATGAGCCCCAGGTCCCAGCCCACGCCGGTGGCGCCGGGGCCGTACTGGTCCCAGAGCTCCTGGGGGACGACGGCCTCGTGCACGAGCTCGAGGACGGTGCCGTCGCCGTCCTCCGTCAGGGCGACGGTCAGCCACGAGACGGAGCCGCCGAACTCCCAGGTGACGGCGAAGCTCGCGGGGGCGTCGCAGCGCTCGACGGTGCCCCCCGCGTTCCCCTCGAGCTGGTAGCGGCCGCCGACCGTCAGGTCGCCGCTGACGGGCAGGAACCAGCGGGGGATGCGGGCGGCGGACGTGACCGCGTCCCACAGGTCGGCCCGGTCGGTGGCGTAGGCACGGCGGGCGACGGCGATCTTCGTCGGCGCGCCGTCGCGCTCGCCGCTGCGGATCTCCCGCGCCACGAGACCTGCGGTGGCGACCGGGTCGATGGTGATGGTGGTCATGGCGACCCTCCTTCGTATAAGTGGATGCTTATATATAACCATGCGACGACGCCGCGCGGAAGAGGGCGGGGAGTCAGCCCAGGGGAGCGACGACGCAGACCTCGAAGGTCCCGCGTCCCCGCCGCAGGAGATAGCGGCACCTCTCGTCGGCGATCTCGGCCGCGAGCTCGTCCCGGTAGGACCAGCGGACCTCGACCCAGAGCAGACCCCAGCCGACCTCCTCGAGGGCGACCAGCTCGGGCAGCACCGCGACGGCCTCGCGCGCCCGCGCGGCGACCGGGCGGTCCCTGGACAGGTCGAGCACGTCCTCGGGCGACGCGAGGAGCGTCGAGCTCTCCTGGCCCACGAGCAGGGCGGGCAGGTCGTAGCGGTCGGTCACCGCCTCGAGGTCCTCCGCGCCGAGCACCAGGCCCAGGTCCGCGAGGAAGGAGGACAGCGCCTCGCCGTCGTACGAGCCCGCCGGATTCGCCATCTGTTCACGGTAGCCCCGTGCCATGATCAGCGCTCATGAGCTGCCGTCGCGGGCGGGGCCTGGTGCTCACCGTCGCCGTCCTGCCGGTCGTGTGCCTGTCCGTGAGCGCGTGCGCCGGGCTGACCGGGGGCACCGAGCCGGCGCCGTCCGGGTCCTCCGACGCCCCCGCGACCGAGGAGCAGATCGCCGAGGCGGCCCAGGCGTGGGGTGCCGCCCCGCGGTACGTGCTGACGACGTCGGCCGCGGGGTTCGAGGCGGTGCCGATCGCCGCCGGGGTCCTCGGGTCGGACGGCTTCTCCCTCCAGTTCAGCGGCGGGTCCGGGCGCACGTTCATGCTCTCGGCCGTCGAGGGCTCCATGACCGCGGGGGACTGCGGCGAGGGCACGGTCATGGACGTCGGCGGGGGCGAGGTGGGCGGGCCGGTGACGTGCACGAAGGAGGGCGGAGCGTTCCGGCGGACGGCCGGGGACGCGGAGGAGTACGTCGTCCTGCGCGACGGCGCGCTCGTCCGGGTCTCGGGGAGCGCCGCCGACCACGAGGTGCTGCGCGAGGCGGCCGCGAACATCCGCCCGCCGACGAGCGGCGAGCTGGCCGCGCTCGTCGCGGGCACGCCGCGGGACCAGGGCCCGCCGGTCGAGCGCGGCGACCTACCGCCCGGCGACGGAGCCCCGGACAACTCCGTCGGCGCGGGCGGCTGACGGGCGCTCACCACGCCTGCGCGAAGACGTCCGCGAAGAGCTCGTCGGGGTCGACGTCGAGGCCGCGGGACGCGAACCACGTGCACACGTTGCGGCAGTCGCGGTGCAGCAGGTCCGCGCCGAACGGGTTGGCCACGAGGTCCACGACCTGCGGCAGGTCGATGATCACGAGCCGCCCGCCGTCGTCGGCTCCCTCGGAGAGGCCGTCCACGAGGATGTTGTACGGCGACAGGTCTCCGTGCGCCCAGCCGAGCCGGGCGATGACGCCCATGCCGTGCCGCAGCTGCTCGAACCAGTCCGCGAGGTGCGCCGGATCGGGCCGGGTGCGGGCGAGGCGCGGCGCGGCCTCGGCCGTGCCGTCCGCCGACTCCCGGCCGACGAACTCGAGCAGCAGCTCGGTGCCGTCGATCTGCACCGGGTAGGGCACGGGCGCACCGGCGTCCCACAGGCGGGACAGGGCGAGGAACTCGGCGTCCGCCCACTGGGTCGCGGCGACGGCCTTGCCCCACGACGACTTGCGGTCCTCGATGGCGCGCTGGTCGCGGGTGCGGCGCACGCGCCGTCCGTCGGTGTACTCGCCGTCGCGGTGGAACTGGCGGTGGTCGCGACCGCGGTACCGCTTGGCGGCGAGCAGACTGCGACGGGTCGGGTCGTCGGGCACGGCGCGCTCGACGAGGAAGACGTCCGCCTCCTTGCCGGTCTTGAGCACGCCGAGCTCGGTGTCGAGGGCGGCGTCGGCGGTGACGACCCAGTCGGGCACGGGCTCGGGGCCGCGCTGGCCCTTGGTCACGGAGGTCCAGGTGGACCACCGCTGGTCGGGGCCGGGCTCCACGGGGAGGTCGCCGTCCGCGGCGACCGAGAAGGCGGCGAAGGACGACGAAGAAGAAAGGGAAGGGGAAGGGGTGTGCTGGTGCACGCGAGACTCCTGCTCAGGTCGAGGAGCTCGAGCGGCCCCTCAGGATCGGGTGGTGTCCGCCCGCCGGAGAGCCTCCGGGAGGGCGCGCATGACGACGTCGTCCATCGCTCTGCCCTCCTTCGCGTGCAGGCCCACGTCGATCGCGTGCCGCTTGCGGGGAGCATGGCAGGAGCGGGTCACGGCGGTCCACGGTTTTTTCGCCTTCCCGGTCCGTAGGGTGCGGGGATGGGGTTCGTGCCGGTCGTGGAGGGTGTCCCGGGCGTCGAGGACGTCCTGGTCCGCACCGCCCGCCGCCTGAGCACCACGACGACCCTGGTGCTCGCGCCGCCCGGGTCCGGCGACGGCGCCCGGGCGGCTCTCCTGGTCGACCCGGCGTGGGAGCCCGACGAGCTGGTGGCGGTCGCCGACGGGGTGGACGCCCGGGGCGGCCGGGTCGTCGCCGGGTACGCGACGCACGCCCACCACGACCATCTGCTGTGGCACCCGCGTCTCGGGCTCGACGTGCCGCGCTGGGCGACGGCGCGGGCGGCGCGGGTCGCGCGCCGGGAGCGCCCGCGGCTGCTGGCGGAGGCGCGCGCCGACGCCGAGCGCTACGGGGGAGCCGGGCACCCTTCCGAGGTCCTCGACCTGCTCGGGCGCGTCGCCCCGGTCCCGGCGACCGAGCGCCGGGTCCCCGACCCGGACGGCGTCCTGCCGCCCACCGAGCTCGTGGTCCACGACGGCCACGCCCCCGGGCACGGGGCGCTCTGGCTGCCGCGCAGCCGGGTGCTGGTGGCGGGGGACGTGCTGAGCGACGTCGAGCTCCCGCTGCCGCTCGACGAGATCGCCGGCGGGGGCGCGGAGGGGAGCGTCGAGCGCTTCCTCGCCGGGCTGGACCGGCTCGCGCCGTTCGCGGCCCGGAGCGCCGTCGTCGTGCCGGGGCACGGGTCGCCCACGGCGGACGCGGTCGCTCGCCTCGACGCCGACCGGCGCTACCTCGACGCCGTGCTGGGCGGGCGCGTCGTCGACGACCCGCGCCTGGGCCTGCCCGGCGCCGCGGAGGAGGACGGCCGGCTGCGCGCCGCGCTGGCGCGCTGACCCGGGGGCGTCAGCCGCCGACCGTGCCCGCCCAGGCGGTGACCTGCTCCCACACCGGCTGGGTGTCGAACCCCATCTGTCCCAGGGCGGCCCAGGCCACGCCGACGACGGCGTAGAGGCTGACCGGCGTCATGACGAGCCACTCCCGCCACGACCCGGCGTCGCCGAGGACGGGCAGCGAGAGGTTGCCGCCGTCGCGCCACACGTCGTCGAAGGGCAGCGCCCGGTAGCGGCGCACCCAGTAGGGGGAGCGGAACTTCAGCGGCCACAGGAGGGGGACGCCGGCGGTGGTGACGAGGTCGCCGAGCACGTGCACGGTGCAGCCGAGGGCGACGGCCCACGGCATCCAGTTCCACTCCTCGGGCGCGAAGACGGCGACGCACGCGGCGAGGAGCAGCGACAGCGTCCAGGTCCACCAGCGCTTGCCGCCCGTCACCTTCCAGGCGCGCAGGGCGAACGCGATGAGCAGGACCGCCATGACGCCGGGGCCGACGAGCACCTCGCCGAAGGCCTCCGTGCTGATGGAGACCATGCCCATCACCCAGGCGATCGCGGTGAAGACGGCGATGCCGAGGATGGAGTGGGTGCCGTTGCGGTGCCCGCCGGACACGGTCGCGACGAGCTTGGAGACGCCCTCGGAGACCGGGGGCAACGAGTGCGCGATGGTGCCGGAGTGGTGGTCGGCGTCGGGCAGCAGCGCAGCGCCCGCGCAGACCAGCGCGCCGGTCATCACCCCGACCTCGGAGACGGGGTGCCAGCCGAACGCGAACGGTGCCGTCGACGTCACCGCGACCCAGGCGGCCGCTCCCGACGCGGCGTGGTGCCCACCCATCATGACGTCGTCGTTCTCCTGTCCGGTCGTGCTTGTCCAGTTCCGCACCCTTGACCGGTTGGTCCGGGCCGGGCAGGACGCTACACGCCGCCGCCGACGCCCGGGCCCGTGACCAGCGGGCCGACGTCGCGGTTTGCGAGAGCACGCCCCCGCCGTGCTATGTTTTTCCCCGCACCGAGACGGCGCCGAGGCGCTGTCGAGGTCCACTCGTCCGGGTGGCGGAATGGCAGACGCGCTAGCTTGAGGTGCTAGTGCCCTTTATCGGGCGTGGGGGTTCAAGTCCCCCTCCGGACACTCGTTGAGACAGCGACGAACAAGCCCCCGGGGTCCACAACCCGGGGGCTTTTTCGTGCCCTCGCACGTCGTCACGGCACGTGTGCGTCACACCGCAGCGGAGCGCGCGGCGAACGCGGCGAGCGCCGCCCGGGTCTTCGTCTCCTGGGGCGCGCCGAGGTCGACGCCCCGGCTCGTGAGGAACACCTTCGTCTCGGCCGCCGCCTGGAAGGCCGCGGCCGGCGCCGCCTTGGTGGACAGCTCGAGGATGCGGTCGCCGTCGGGCAGGAACCACAGCTCGGCGGTCAGGCGCCGCGGCAGCTCCTCGGGCGCGAACCGCGCCTTGAGGAGGGTCGTCGGACCCAGCACGCGCAGGTCGTCGAGCGTGACCCCGGCCGGGAGGCGCGGCTCGAGCAGCGAGCGCTGCGTGCGGTCGAGCAGGCCGGGAAGGCGGCCGACGTCGTCCAGCAGGGCCCGGACGTCGTCGTCGGGGAGCCGCCGCGTCGCCGAGCACGAGCAGGTGAAGCCGGCGGGCGACGCGTCCACCTCGACCTTGAAGCCGTCCGCCCGCCGCACGGTCGCCGGGACGTCCGCCGGCAGCATCGGTCGCACCTTCGCGGTGAGGTCGCCGTCCTTGCGCTGCGTGCGCCGGGCGCGGACGACGAGACCGGCGGTGGACAGGTCGAGTGCGGGTGTGTCGAAGAACACGACCTGGCGGATCGTCGCGTCGAGCGCGTCGATCCCGAGCCGGTCGAGCACCCGGCGGTGGTCCGCACCGGGCACGGTGAGCTTCAGCTCGACGGCGTCGACCTCGGGCAGGACGGCGAGGACCGCGGCGAGGGTCTCGGCGTCGTACGCGGGCATCGGCGCGGGCGGCGACGGCGGAGGGGGCACGGGGTCGCTGCCGGGCTGCGGGGACGTCCGGGTCATGGTGGGCTCCTCCTGTCGCCGGGCGACGTGCGTCCATCGTCCGGCGGCGGCGCACGTCGCGCACCGGCCCACCGGCCGGCCGGGAGAAATTCACCAGGAAGTTCACCCCGGCAGGCGGCGCGCGTCGTCCTCCCACGACGGGTGGGCACCGTGCGGCACACTGGGCGGACGAGCGGGCGAGAGGAGCGCACGGGTGGCGAAGCGCGCGAGCGAGAACGTCCCGGCCTGGCTGCGGACGTCGGCCGGCTGGTCGTGGCGGCTCATCGCCCTGACCGCGGCCGTCGCGCTCGTGTTCTGGGCGACCGTGCAGGTGCAGCTGGTCTTCATCGCGGTGTTCCTCGGGCTGGTGTTCGCCTCGGTCCTCAATCCCGTCGCGGACTTCTACGCCAAGGTCATGCCGCGAGCGCTGGCCACCGCCCTGGCGATCCTCAGCGCGTTCCTCGTGCTGGGCGGCCTCCTCACGTACGTGGTGGCGTCGGTGGCGGGTCAGTGGGAGCAGCTCGCCGGGCAGTTCGACACCGGCGTCCAGCAGATCCTCCAGTACGTGGAGAGCGGGCCGTTCGGGCTTTCCGTGACCGGCGACCAGATCAACGAGTGGATCGACCAGGGGCGGCAGTGGGTCGCCGACAACGCCGACTCGCTGGTCAGCCAGGCGGCGCAGAGCGCGGGCTCGGTCTTCGAGGGCTTCGCGATCTTCGCCCTGTCGATCTTCTGCACGGTGTTCTTCGTCGCGTCGGGCGGCAGGATGTGGCGCTGGTTCCTGGGCCAGATCCCGGAGGAGCACCGCAACCGGTGGCAGGCGGCCGCGGGGGCCGGCTGGTACAGCTTCTCCGGGTACGCGCGCGGCACCGTCATCATCGCCTTCGTCGACGGCGTCCTGGCGTTCATCCTGCTCACGATCCTCGGGGTGCCGCTGGCGGCACCGCTGGCCGTGCTGGTGTTCATCGGCGCGTTCATCCCGCTGATCGGCGCGCCGCTGGCGATGATCATCGCTGCCGTCGTGGCGCTCGCGGCGAACGGGTTCGTCACGGCCCTCATCGTCACGATCGGGATCGCGCTCATCGGGCAGCTCGAGGGGCACGTGCTGCAGCCGCTCATCATGGGCAAGCAGGTCGCCCTGCACCCCCTGGTCATCGGCCTCGGCGTCACCGCCGGCACCGTGCTGGCCGGCATCCTCGGCGCGATCATCGCCGTCCCGCTCATGGCGGTCGCGTGGACCGTGTTCTCGACCCTGCGCGGCGACCGGCCGCACCCCGAGCTCGACGAGCCGCCCGGGCCGGGCGACGGGCCGCTCGCGGTGGCCCCGATCCTCGGCCCGCCCGACGCCGACGCCGGGCCCGGTGCTCGCGGGGCCGCGGAGACATCCGGGGAGACTCCGGACAAATAGCAGGAGGCCGTCGGGCCCGGCGTGCCACGATGCCCCGATGGAGCCGTTCGTCCTCGCCACCGACCGCGTCCGCCTGTCCGTCCCGACCGCCGCCGACGTCGAGCGCATCGCCGAGATCTGCGCCGACCCCGCCATCGCGCGGTGGACCACGGTGCCGTCGCCGTACACGCGCGACGACGCGGTGGGCTTCGTCGAGAGGTTCGTCGCCGACGGCTGGTCCGAGGAGAAGGACTTCACCTGGGCCGTGCGCGCCCCCGGGGGCGTCGACGGCCCGGTGCTCGGCATGGTGGGCATGTCGAGGGAGGGCGGGCCCGGTGTCGAGCCGGCGGGGGAGCTGGGGTTCTGGTGCGCCCCGGACGCACGGGGCCGCGGCCTGACGACGGAGGCGGCGCGGCTCGTCGTCGACTGGGCGGTCGACCCCGAAGGTCTGGGGCTCGGCGTCGTGCGCTGGCGCGCGAACGTCGGCAACTGGGCGTCGCGCCGCGTCGCGTGGAAGCTCGGGTTCCGGTACGAGGGGCTGCTGCGCCGCTTCGGCGCGCAGCGCGGCGTGCTCCAGGACTCGTGGGTGGGGTCCTACGTGCCCGGCGACCCGCGGGAACCCCACGAGCCCTGGCCCGCGGAGGCCCCCGCCGCCGCCTGACCGGTCGGCTTTGGGCGCCGCAGTGCCCGGACCGTATGCTCCCTGCGCGCAAGGGCGCGGATCGAGGCACGCACGGCGCGCGCCGGGAGCACGGAGGCGGGCGATGGGGCTGGAACGACGGGTCGCGGTGATCGGGGCGGGTCCCTCGGGACTGGCCGCCGCGCGGGCGCTGGACCGCGCCGGGCTCGCCTTCGACGGGTACGAGGCCCACGCGGACGTCGGCGGGCTGTGGGACATCGACAACCCCCGCTCGACGGTCTACGAGTCCGCGCACCTCATCTCCTCGCGCACCACGACCCAGTTCGACGAGCTGCCGATGGACTCGGCCGCCGACTACCCGAGCCACCGCGAGCTGCTGCGCTACTTCCGACGGTACGCCGACGAGTTCGGGCTGCGGGACCGCTTCCGCTTCGGCATCCGGGTGCTCGGCGTCGAGCCGGCGGGCGGCGACGACAGCGGGCGCAGCGGCTGGACGGTGCGATCCGCGTCCGCCGGGTCGGCCCCGGGGTCGGGAGCCGACGACGCCGTCGAGCTCACCTACTCGCACGTGGTGATCGCGAACGGCACGCTCGCCGAGCCGAACGTCCCCACGCTGCCCGGCACGTTCGACGGCGAGGCGCTGCACTCGAGCGCGTACAAGAGCGCGGACGTGTTCGCGGGCAAGCGGGTGCTCGTCGTCGGAGGCGGCAACTCCGGCTGCGACATCGCGGTCGACGCCGTCCACCGCGCCGCGTCGGTCGACCTGTCCGTGCGCCGCGGCTACTGGTTCGTGCCGCGCTACCTGCTGGGCAGGCCCACCGACACCCTCAACCAGGGGCGGCCGCTGCCCGCCCGGGTCAAGCAGGCCGTCGACTCGCGCCTGCTGCGCCTGCTGAACGGCGACCCGCGCCGCTTCGGCTTCCCGGAGCCGGACCACAGGATCTACGAGTCGCACCCCGTGGTGAACTCGCTCGTGCTGCAGCACGCCGGGCAGGGCGACCTGCGTATGCGGCCCGACGTCGCGCGGTGCGACGGGCGGACGGTGCACTTCGCCGACGGCAGCAGCGGCGACTACGACCTCGTGCTGCTCGCCACCGGCTACCGGCTCGACTACCCGTTCCTCGACCCGCGCCATCTCGCGTGGGCGGGGCCGGGCTCCGGGACGGCGCCGCGGCTGTTCTGCAACATCGTGCCGCCGTCGGGCAACGGGCTGTTCGTCGTCGGGATGCTCGAGGCGTCGGGCATCGGCTGGCAGGGCCGTGCCGAGCAGGCCGAGCTGGTGGCGCGCTACCTCGCGGCCGTCGCGGCCGGGGACGACGGCGACGTCGCCGCCCGGGAGCGGGCGGTGCGGTTCCGCCGTCGCCTGACCGAGCCGTGGCCGGACCTGACGGGCGGCTACCGCTACCTCGGGCTGGAGCGGATGAGCTACTACGTGAACAAGGACGCCTACCGCCGCACCGTGCGGCGCCTGGCCGACGAGCTCGCGCCGGCCGCGGAGAGCGCGGCATGAACATCGACGACGTCGCCGTGCGGTTCGCCCCGGGCTCGATGGTCGCCCTGGACCTCGTGCTCGGCCTCATCATGCTGGGCATCGCGCTCGACACGTCGCCCGCGGACTTCCGGGCGCTGCGCCGCGCGCCGCGGGCGGCCGTGCTGGCGCTGCTCGCCCAGCTCGTCGCGCTCCCCGCCGTGACCTTCGGCCTCACGCTGCTGCTCGACGTGCAGGCCTCCGTGGCCCTCGGGATGATCCTCGTCGCGTGCTGCCCGCCGGGGAACGTGTCCCAGGTGCTCACGCACCGCTCGGGCGGCAACGTCGCGCTGTCGGTGTCGCTCACCGCCGTCGGGAACGCGATCTACATCGTCGCGATGCCGCTCAACCTCGCCCTGTGGGGGTCGCTGCACCCGACGGCGAGCTCGATCCTCACGGACGTGCGCCTGGACGCCGGGCAGATGCTGCTCGAGATCCTCCTGGTGATCGGCATGCCGTTCGCGGCCGGGATGCTGGTGCGCACGCGCTGGCCGGCGCTCGCGGCCCGTGTGCACCGCCCGGTGCGCTGGGCGAGCCTCGTGGCGCTGGTCGGCTTCATCGTCGCGGCGCTCGCCGGGAACTTCGCGGTCTTCGTCGCGTACATCGGCGTGGTCCTGCTGGCCGTGTTCCTGCACGACGCCGCGGCCCTCGGCCTGGGCTACCTCGCGGGCCGCGCCGGGCGGCTCGCGCCGCGCGAGGTGAAGGCGGTCACGTTCGAGGTCGGCATCCGGAACGCGGGCCTCGGTCTCGGCCTCGTGTTCACGTTCTTCGGCGGGCTGGGCGGCATGGCCGTCGTCGCCGGCTGGTGGGGCATCTGGGACATCGTGGCAGGCCTGGCCCTGGCGACCGTCTGGGCGAGACGGACGCGGGCCCGCGCGGCCCGCGAGGAGGTGGCGGCATGATCCGCGTGCTGGTGACCGGTGGGGCCGGGTTCCTCGGGTCGCACGCCGTGGCGGCCCTCGCGGCCCGCGACGACGTCGCGCACGTCGTCGCGGGCGACCTGCGCGAGGCGCGGGTGCCCGACGGCGGGACCTGGGCGCGCATGGACGTCACCGACCCGGCGTCGGTGGCGGGCGTGATCGCGGAGCACGACGTCGACACCGTGGTGCACCTCGCCGCGATCGTGAACCCGGGCACCCTCGACGCGGCGGCCGAGCGCGCCGTCGACGTCGACGGCACCCGGAACGTGCTCGACGCCTGCGTGGCGGCCGGGGTGCGGCGCGTGGTGATCTCGTCGTCGGGCGCCGCGTACGGGTACCACGCGGACAACCCCGTGCCGCTGCGCGACACCGACCCGGTGCGCGGCAACGAGGAGTTCACGTACTCGCGGCACAAGCGCGAGGTCGAGGAGATGCTCGCGCGCTACCGCGCCGACCAACCCGGGCTCGGCCAGGTCGTGCTGCGGATCGGGACGATCCTCGGCCCGGGGGTGGACAACCAGATCACCGCGCTGTGGCGCGCCCGCCGGCTGCTGCGGGTGCGCGGCTCGGAGAGCCCGTTCGTCTTTGCGTGGGTCGACGACGTGACCGGCGCGGTCGTGGCGGGGGCGACCGGCGCCACCACCGGCACGTTCAACGTGTGCGGGGACGGCGTCGTGACCGTGGCGGACATCGCCGCGAGCCTCGGCCGCCGCACGCTCGACGTGCCGGCGTGGGCGCTGGCCGCCGCGCTGCGCGTCGGGCACGCGCTGCGCCTCACCGTGCACGGCCCGGAGCGCGTGGCGTTCCTGCGCTACCGGCCGGTGCTCGACAACTCCCGCCTCAAGGCCGAGCTCTACGTGCCGCGCCTGACGTCCCGCGAGGCGTTCGAGACCTGGCGGGGCGTCCGGGAGCCGGCCGGGTCGTGAGCCCGCCGCGGGCTCAGCGCAGCGCGTCCAGCCACGGGTGCCCGGGCAGGGTGCGGCCGAGGGCGTCGGCGAGCCACGCGCGGCGGTCCCGGCCGAGGGCCGGCAGGGTCGCGTCGAAGTCGCGCCGGTCCTTGGGCCGCAGGCCGCGCGCCTTGTACAGCAGCTGGATCTCCGGCTGCAGGTAGGTGACGCCGTCCGCGACCCACAGGGCGTCCGCCATCGGCATCGTGATCGCCGGGTCGCGCTCGTACACCCAGGTCTGCGCGGTGCCCGGGCTCAGCAGGACGTCGAACTCCCAGGGCGACGTGGCGTCGCGCCGGGTCCACAGCTGCCCGCAGCCCTCGGGCAGGTCCTGGCGCAGCACCCCCGGGTCGATGTCCTCGTGGTGCCGCTCGACGCCGGTGAAGGCTTCCAGCGCCCAGCCGCCCGCCACCCACCAGATGCCTGGATAGCCGGCGAAGAGGGCGGCGACGTCGCGCGGCGTGCGCGGCGCCCACGGCCCGTACCAGTGCTCGAACCAGTCGTCGGGCCGGTCGTCTGGCATGGCGTCGCTCAGGGGCTCGGGAGGCACCCGGACAGCCTAGGTGCGGCCCCGGAAACGGGGTTGCGCCCCGGGCGACGGTGTGCGAGCCTCGACGCCGTCCCCGCGGCCTCCGCCGCGCGTGAGAGGGGACGGCTCCAGGACGAGAGGCGCACCACAGCGATGACGGGCATCCGGACGACCGCCTGACGCGTCGACCCCGAGGCTCCCTGCCGGCCTGCACGCTCGAGTGCGGCCCGGGGGAGCGGCGTCGACGCACCCGCCGTCCGCCGTTCCTCGCACCGCTGGAGTCTCCGTGCCTGCTCCCCACCCCTCCGTCGTCCTGCACGACCTCACCTTCTCCTGGCCCGACGGGGCCACCCCGATCGCCGGTGTGTCCGGCGCCTTCTCCCGCGGCCGCACCGGCCTGGTCGGGCTCAACGGCGCGGGCAAGTCCACCCTGCTGCGCCTCGTCGCCGGCCGGCTGCGCCCGACGTCCGGGTCGATCAGCGTGTCCGGCGTCGCGGACTACCTGCCGCAGCGGCTGACCCTCGACACCGACGCCACGGTCGCGGACCTGCTGGGCGTGCGCGACGTCGTCGACGCGGTGCGTGCCATCACGGACGGCACCGCGCCCGACGCGGAGCTCGCGGCACTGTTCGACGTCGTCGGCGACGGCTGGGACGTCGAGGAGCGCGCCCTCGCCGAGCTCGCCGGCACGGGTCTCCCGGCCGGCGACGGCGTGCTCGACCGCCCGGTCGGCACCCTCTCGGGCGGCGAGGCGATGCTCGTCGCCGTCACCGGCGTGCGGCTGCGGGGCGCCGACGTCGCGCTCCTGGACGAGCCGACCAACAACCTCGACGGCGACGCCCGCGAGCGCCTTCACGAGCTCGTGCGCACGTGGCGCGGCGCGCTCGTCGTCGTCTCGCACGACCGGCAGCTGCTCGAGCTGGTCGACGAGACCGCGGAGCTGCGTACCGGCTCGCTGACCACGTACGGCGGCACGTACGCGCAGTACGAGGAGCACCTGGCGGCGCAGCAGGAGGCGGCACGCGCCGCCCTGCGCGATGCCGAGCAGATCCTGCGGCGCGAGAAGCGCGAGCGGATCAAGGCCGAGGAGCGCATCGCGCACTCCGAGCGCCGGGGCCGCAAGGACGTCGTCGAGCGCCGGTACGTCAAGGCGGCCATCAACGACCGGCGCAACTCCGCCGAGAAGTCGCAGGCCGCGCGGCGCGGCCAGGCCGCCGGGAAGGAGGCCGACGCCCGGGCGGCGGTCGAGGCCGCCGAGCTCTCCGTGCGCGACGACGACCGCATCGTCGTCGACCTGCCCGACCCGGACGTCCCCGCGGGCCGTCGGCTGGCCGTCCTGCGGGGCACGGACGGGCGCGAGGTCGTGCTCGCCGGGCCGGAGCGCGTGGCGCTGACCGGACCCAACGGCGTCGGCAAGACGACCTTGCTGGAGCGGCTCGTCGGGATGGCGCCCGTGGGCGCCGACGTCGGGACGGGCGCGGTCGCCGAGACGCTCACCGACCGGGTCGGCTACCTGCCGCAGCGGCTCGACGTGCTCGACGACGACCAGACGGTGCTCGACGCCGTGCGGGCCGGCGCGCCGGACGTGGCGCCGGGAGAGCTGCGCAACCGGCTGGCGCGGTTCCTGGTGCGGGGCGACCAGGTGGGCCGCCCGGTCGCGACGCTGTCCGGCGGCGAACGGTTCCGCGTGACCCTGGCACGCCTGCTGCTGTCCGACCCGCCCGCCCAGCTGCTCGTGCTGGACGAGCCCACCAACAACCTCGACATCGCCAGCACCGACCAGCTGGTGCAGGCCCTGGCGGCGTACCGCGGGGCGCTGCTCGTCGTGAGCCACGACCGGGCGTTCCTCGACCGGCTCGGCCTCGACGCCGAGCTGGTGCTGGCCGCGGACGGGACGCTCACCGAGCGGCGGTCCTAGCCGCCCGCGGTGAGGTGCGTCGTCGGCCAGCCGGTGCGTGGCGCGTCGAACGCGGAGAAGTCGTACGGGCCGCGGTCGCCGCCGGAGCAGATCTGGCGGGAGCCGGGGAACACCTCGGCCCCGTGGGCTGCGGCGGGCTGGCCGACGGCGGCGACGATGCCGACGGCGGTCAGCGCGGCGGCGGCGAGGGATGCCGCGAGTCTTCGCACGATGGTCCTCCTCCTCGAGGTCCGTAGGTGCGGAGGTGCGTGGGCACGACGGTGGTCCACGGTGCGGACGTCGTCACCCCGGCTCGACGTCTCGCGCACGGGCGCCGGTACGGTGTCGGGGTGACGTCCCAGCCCCTCGCCCCGCGCCCGAGCACGCCTCCCACGACGCCCACGTCCGCGTCCCCCACCGCGCACCCCACGGCCGAGCAGGAGGTCGTGGACATCTGCCGCGACCTGCTGCGGATCGACACGTCGAACTACGGCAACGGCGAGGGACCAGGGGAGCGGCGGGCGGCGGAGCTCGTCGCCGGGCTGCTCACGGAGGTGGGGCTCGAGGTGGAGCTGTTCGAGTCGGAGCCCGGCCGCACGTCGGTCGTGACGCGGCTCGAGGGCGCCGACCCGAGCCGCCCCGCGCTGGTGCTGCACGGGCACACGGACGTGGTGCCGGCCGCGGCCGACGACTGGTCGGTCGACCCGTTCGCCGGCGAGGAGATCGACGGCCTCCTGTGGGGACGCGGCGCCGTCGACATGAAGGACATGGACGCGATGATCCTCGCGGTCGTGCGCCAGATGGTCCGAGAGGGCCGGCGCCCCGCGCGCGACGTCGTGGTCGCCTTCTTCGCCGACGAGGAGGCGGGCGGCGTGCGCGGCGCGCAGTGGGCCGTGCGGCACCGGCCCGAGCTCTTCGAGGGGGCCACCGAGGCGATCAGCGAGGTGGGCGGCTTCTCGGTGGAGGTCGGCGGGCGTCGGGCGTACCTGCTGCAGACGGCGGAGAAGGGACTCGCGTGGCTGCGGCTCGTCGCCGACGGGCGCGCCGGCCACGGGTCCCAGGTGAACGCCGAGAACGCGGTGACCGAGCTCGCGGCAGCGGTCGCGCGGATCGGGCGGCACCCGTGGCCGTACACGTTGACCCGCACCGTGGACAAGCTGTTGCGCGGGGTGGCGGACCTCACGGGCCTGCCGTTCGAGGGCGAGGACCCGGCCGCGGTCGACGCGCTCGTCGCGGCGCTGGGACCGGCGGCGAAGTTCGTGGGCGCCACGGTGCGGCACACGTCCAACCCGACGCAGCTGGACGCGGGGTACAAGGCGAACGTCATCCCCGGCCGTGCCGAGGCCACCGTCGACGTGCGCCTGCTGCCCGGGCACGAGGAGGAGGGGATGGCGACGCTGCGCGAGCTGGCCGGGCCCTCCGTGCGTGTCGAGCCGATCCACACCGACACCGCGCTCGAGGTGCCGTTCTCCGGCGACCTCGTGGACTCGATGGTCGCGTCCCTGCTCGCCGAGGACCCGGGGGCCACGGTGCTGCCCTACACGCTGTCGGGCGGCACCGACAACAAGTCGCTGTCCCGCCTCGGCATCACCGGGTACGGGTTCGCCCCGCTGCGCCTGCCCGCCGACCTCGACTTCTCCGGGATGTTCCACGGCGTCGACGAGCGGGTGCCGGTCGACTCGCTGCGCTTCGGCACGCGCGTGCTGGACCGCCTGCTGCGCGACTGCTGACCACACCGTCGTCAGCCGTCGTCAGCCGTCGTCAGCCGCCCAGGCGGGCGAGCAGGTGGCGGGTCTGCTCGACGTACCCGCCGCCGAAGAGCACGGCGTGCACGGCGAGCGGGTACAGCTGGTGCAACGGCACCCGGTCGCGCCACCCGGGGGCGAGGGGCCACGCGGCGTCGTAACCCGCGAGGACCTCGTCCAGGTGCGGCGCCCCGAAGAGCGCGAGCATGGCGAGGTCGGCCTCCCGGTGCCCGCCGTGGGCGGCCGGGTCGATGAGCACCGCCTCGGCGGAGCCGCCGGGCCCGCGCGACCACAGCACGTTCCCGGACCAGAGGTCGCCGTGCACGCGGGCCGGCGCCTCCCGCGCCGCAGGGCCGGCGAGGACGCCGAGCCGTCCGCACACCCGCTCGACGGCGGCCGCGTCCTGCGCGGTGAGCACGCCCCGCTCCCGCCCCTGCGCGACGACCGGCCGGAGCCGGGCGTGCGCGTAGAAGGCGGGCCAGTCGCCCCAGGTCCCCGCAGCCAGGGGCAGGGGGTCGTCGAGCGGGCCGAAGTACCCGCGCCCGGCGCGCGGCGGGAGGACGCCGAACCCGGCGGCGCTTGCTCGGTGCAGGACGGCGAGGCGGCGGCCCAGGTCGCGCGCGGCGTCGGGCGTGGGGCGCGCCGCGTCGACCCGCTCCAGGTCGAGGTGATCCGGCCCGTGCCCGAGCACCCGCGCGACCCGCGGGCCGCCCGGCACGGCGAGCCAGCGGAGCCCGGCCGCCTCGGTGGCGAAGAACCCCGGCGGCGCGTGCGACCGCGACTTGCGGAAGGCGTCGGCCATGCGTCCTGACCTGCGTCCTGACCTGCGTCCTGGCGTGCCGACCGGTCAGAAGGTGGCGCTGACCTTGATGATCTTGCGGCGCAGCCACACCCGGCGTTCGCCGCCCATGTACAGGCGGGTGCGGGCGAGCTCCCAACGGCCGTACTCGGCCTCGTCGGTGAGCATCTTGCGCGCGTCCGGGACGCTCGTGCCCCGGTCGATGGTCAGCACGCGGTACTCGTACTGGCCGTGCTTGCGCCAGGCGGACGGCGCGCCGGGGCGCGCGTCTGCCTGCGGCGTGGACGGGATCGAAGCCATCCGCTGTCCTCCCGAAGTGCTGGCGGGCGGTTTTCGTCTGCCCATTGTGCCCCGTGGGGCGCTACGGTCAGAGCATGACCGCAGACCCGCGTGCCGCGCTGGACCGCTTCGTCGCCGCGCTGGAGGCCCACTACCACGCGGTGTCGACCCGCCGGGGCGACGACGACCCTGCGGTCGACGACGCCTACGAGGTCCTGGCCGACGCGTTCGAGGTCTACGAGGACGCGCTGGCCCAGGTGTACTCCGAGGTCACGCCCTTCTTCCTCGACGACGGGGACGACGACGGAGACGACGACGGGGACGACGAGGACGACGACGAGGACGACGACGACCTCGACGCGGAGCTCGACACGGACCTCGAGGGACCTGACCTGGCGGGGGCTCCCGCCGACCGGCCGGCCGACGCCCCGGGCCAGGCCTACCAGCGCTCGGGGTAGCCGATCTCCGGGGCGGAGACGTCGTCGAGCGCGGCGTGGACCTCGCCCGGCAGATCGAGGTCGACGGCCGCGAGGGATGCCCGCAGCTGGGCGGGCGTCCGCGCCCCGACGATCGCGCTGGCGACCGTGTCGCGGGCCAGCAGCCAGGCGAGAGCGACCTCGAGCGGCGCGCGCCCGAGCCCGTCGGCCGCGGTGGCCACGGCCTCGACGACGGACGACGCCGCGGCGTCCAGGTAGGGGTCGACGAAGGCCGCCAGGTGGGCCGACGCCGCGCGGGAGTCCGCGGGGATCGCGCGCCGGTACTTGCCGGTCAGCACGCCGCGGCCGAGCGGGGACCAGGCCAGCAGGCCGAGCCCCAGCGCGTCCGCGGCGGGCGCGACGTCGCGCTCCGCGCCCCGCTGCAGCAGGGAGTACTCGAGCTCGACGGCGCTGAGCCCGGTGCCGTCCGCCTCCAGCAGGGTCGCGACCCGCGCGGACGCCCATCCGGGGTGGTTGGACAGGCCGACGTAGCGCGCCCGGCCGGAGGACACCGCGAGCCGCAGCGCCGACACGGTCTCGGCGAGCGGCGTCGCCGGATCGGGGCAGGCAACGAGGAACAGGTCGACGTGGTCGGTGCCGAGCCGGGCGAGGGACGCGTCGAGGTCGGCGAGCAGACCCGCCCGAGAGGCGTCGACACGCGCGCCCGACCGGCCGGCGCGCACGCCGCCCTTGGTGCACAGCACGACGTCGTCGCGGGAGACCTTGTCACCCAGCAGGGACCCGATCACGCGCTCCGCGTCCCCGTCGCCGTACGTCGCGGCGGTGTCGACGAGCGTGCCGCCCGCGTCGACGAAGTCGCGCAGCTGCTCCGCCGCGTCCAGGTCGTCGGTGTCCCGTCCCCAGGTCATGGTCCCCAGGCCGAGCTCGGACACGCGCAGGCCCGTGCGGCCCACCTGACGACGCTCCATGGCGGGCCAGGCTACCGGGAAACCTCGCAGGTCCGGGTAGTGTGACCGCCCGTGAATGCCTGGGAAGCGATCCTGCTCGGCCTGGTCCAGGGCCTGACCGAGTTCCTGCCGATCTCCTCGAGCGCGCACCTGCGCATCGTGGGGGAGCTGCTCGGCGGGACCGACCCCGGGGCCGCGTTCACGGCGATCACCCAGATCGGCACCGAGGCCGCCGTGCTGCTCTACTACCGCCGCACGATCCGCGACATCTGCGTCGCCTGGTGGAAGTCCCTCGTGGGCACGCACGGCAGCGACTGGCGTTCCCGCATGGGCGCCCACGACGACCAGGCCCGCATGGCCTGGTACATCGCGCTCGGATCCATCCCGATCGGTGTGCTCGGCCTGCTCTTCCAGGACCAGATCGAGACCTACCTGCGCAACCTCTGGATCACCGTGACGACGCTCGTCGTCTTCGGTCTGCTGCTCGGCTGGGCGGACAAGATCGGCCGGCGCACGCGTCGGCTCGACGAGCTCAACCCGAAGCGCGCGATCGCGTTCGGCTTCGCCCAGGCGCTGGCGCTCATCCCGGGCGTGTCGCGCTCCGGCGGCACGATCACCGCCGGGCTGCTCATGGGTTTCACCCGCAAGGCCGCCGCGGACTACTCGTTCCTGCTGGCCATCCCCGCGGTGCTGATGTCGGGCTTCTACCAGCTCGCCAAGTCCGTGGGCGAGGACCCTGCCCCCGGGTCGCCCGGCGCCGGCGCGACCCTCGTGGCGACGCTCGTCGCCTTCGTCGTCGGGTACGTCGTCATCATCGGGTTCCTCAAGCTCATCACCACCCACTCGTTCATGCCGTTCGTCTGGTACCGCCTCGGCCTCGCCGCCGTGGTCGTGGTCCTGCTGCTGACGGGCGTGCTCACCGCGAACGGCGGCATCGTCGTCTGACCAGGACCTGACCAGGACCTGACCAGGACCTGACCAGGACCTGACCAGGACCTGGTCGGGAACCTGACCGGGTGAGACGCCCGGTAGCCTGGGCGCGTGCGTTCCTGGCCCGCCCCGCAGATCCCCGAGCTCCCCGACCCGGCCGACGGCCGCCGCACCCCCGTCCGGGTGCACGACAGCACCACCGGACGGCTCGTGGACCCGGCCCCGGGGCGCACCGCCCGCTACTACGTCTGCGGGATCACCCCGTACGACGCGACCCACCTGGGGCACGCGAACACCTACCTGGCGTTCGACCTGCTGCACCGGGCGTGGCTCGACGCCGGCAAGGGCGTGACGTTCGTCTCGAACGTCACGGACGTCGACGACCCGCTGCTGGAGCGTGCGGACGCCACGGGCGTCGACTGGCGCGAGCTCGCCGCCGACCAGGTCGCGCTCTTCCGCGAGGACATGACCGCCCTCGGCATGGTGCCGCCCGCCACCTGGACCGGCGCCGTCGAGTCCGTACCCGCCGTGGTCGCCGCCGTCGAGCGTCTCCTCGACGAGGGCGCGGCCTACCGGGTTCCCGTCGAGCCGGGCGCCGGCGGGGACGACCCCTGTCTGGGCGACGTATACGCCGACCTGTCGGCCGACCCGGACTTCGGGCAGGTGGCGCGCCTCGACCCGGAGGTCATGGCGACCCTGTTCGCCGAGCGCGGCGGCGACCCGCAGCGCGAGGGCAAGAAGAACCCCCTCGACCCGCTGCTGTGGCGCCGCGAGCGCGTGGGCGAGCCCGCGTGGGACGGCGCGTCGCTGGGCACCGGGCGCCCCGGCTGGCACATCGAGTGCGCCGTCATCGCCCGCGACGGGCTCGGCCTGCCCTTCGACCTGCAGGGCGGGGGAGCGGACCTGCTCTTCCCGCACCACGAGATGTCCACCTCGCACGACCGCCTGCTGGGCGGCGGCGGGGCGGGCGTGCACGTGCACGCCGGGCTCGTCGCCTACGAGGGCGAGAAGATGAGCAAGTCGCGCGGGAACCTCGTGTTCGTCTCCGCGCTGCGCCGCGCGGGCGTCGACCCGATGGCGATCCGCCTGGCCCTGCTGGCGCACCACTACCGCACCGAGTGGGAGTGGACGGACGCCGACCTCGAGGCCGGCGTCGCGCGGCTCGAGCGGTGGCGCTCGGCCGTCTCCGGCAACGGCGGCCCCGACGCGACGGCGACGCTGGGCGCCCTGCGCGCGGCGCTCGCGGACGACCTGGACGGCCCCGCCGCGCTCGCCGCCGTGGACGCCTGGGCGGACGTCGCGCTCGAGCCCGGTCGCGACACGTCCGACGACCACGAGGGCGCGCCCGGCGTCCTGGCGCGGGCCGTGAACGCGCTGCTGGGCGTCCGGCTCTGACGCGGCGTCCCTGACGCCGGCGCAGGGGGGTCAGCTCTTGTCCGGACCCCTGTCCCCGCCGCGGTCGGGGCCCTTGTCCCCGCCCTTCTCGCCGCCCTTGTCGCCGCCGACGTCGCGCCGCCGCAGGTAGCGCTCGAACTCGCGCGCGATGGCCTCGCCGGTCGCCTCGGGCAGGTCGGCGGTGTCCTTCGCCTCCTCGAGCTGCTGCACGTACTCGGCGATCTCGGCGTCGTCCGAGGCGAGCTCGTCGACGCCGTGCTGCCAGGCCTCGGCGTCCTCGGGCAGGTCGCCGAGGGGCACCGACGCGGCGATGAGCTCCTCGACGCGGGCGAGGATCGCGAGCGTGGCCTTGGGCGACGGCGGGTTGGCCACGTAGTGGGGGACGGCGGCCCACAGCGACACGGCCTGGAACCCGCGGCGGTCGGCCTCGTGCTGCAGAACGCCCACGATGCCGGTCGGGCCCTCGTACGTGCTCGGCTCGACGTCGAGCACCGCCTGCAGGCCGTCGCTCTCCGTCGTGGCGGTCATCGGGATGGGCCGGGTGTGGGGCACGTCGGCCAGCAGGGCGCCGAGGGTCACGACCGTGCGCACGCCCAGCTCGGCGGCCAGGTCGAGCAGCTCGGCGCAGTAGGAGCGCCACCGGAACGACGGCTCGATGCCGCGCACCAGCACCACGGTGCGATCCGGCAGGTCAGCGACCGACACCGTCGTGGTGGGCCACGTGATCGTGCGCACGCCGTCCGGCCCGGTCTCCATCACGGGCCGGTTCACCTGGAAGTCGTGGTAGTCCTCGGGGTCGAGCTCGCGCACCTGGCGGGCGTCCCACACGTGAGCGAGGTGCTCGAGCGCGGCGGTGGCGGCGCTGCCGGCGTCGTTCCACCCCTCGAACGCGGCGATCATCACGGTCTGCCGTGCGGCGTGGCGCCCGGTGGTCTCCGGCTCGGTCGTCATCCGTCCAGCGTATACAGCGGGCGGTCGGCCTGAGGTCGCCGCGCGGGAACGGTCGTTGACACGCGGGTGCCACCCTGGTTCGGTATGGGAAGGCGCTTACCAACGGAGGTGACCGTGCCTGCGACAGCGAGGTCGACGAGTTTCATCCCCCTGGCAGACCCGCGTTCCCCCTGGCAGCGCGTCCGGCGGCCTGTCCGGCGGCGGGCGACGGCGGCGTCCGCGCTGGCCGTGCTGTCGCTGCTGCTCGCCGGGCCGGCGGGCCCCGTGGCACAGGCGGGCACGGTCGGTGGCCCGCCGGTCATCTCGGCCGACGACACGGCCACGGTCGGCTGGGCCACGGTGGGCGGCGGGACGGACGGCGGGGCCGGGGCGCCGGCGGGATCCGTCGCGGTCGTGACCGACCGCGCCGGGCTGCTCGCCGCGCTGGACAACGGCGGGCGCCGGGACGAGCCCAAGGTGGTGTACATCAGGGGCACGATCCACGGCAACGAGGCCGCCGACGGGCGCCTGCTCGACGAGCAGGACTACGCGCCCGGGTACGACCTGGACAAGTACCTCAGCTGCTTCGGCGACGAGGGGTGGAGCGACACCCTGCACGAGTACTGCGGTCCGCAGCGGCGGCTGCGGACCACGGGCAGCAACAACCTCAAGCGACAGATCGAGATCTCCGTCCCCAGCAACACGACGATCCTCGGCCTCGGCGACGACGCCGGCCTCGACGCGGCGACCCTCATGCTCCACCTGAGCCACGACGTCGTGATCCGGAACCTCACCCTCGAGGCCCCGGTCGACCACTTCACCTCGTGGGACCCGTGGGACGGCGAGCTGGGCGCGTGGAACGCACGCTTCGACGCGATGTCGTCCGTGACGTCGACGAACGTGTGGGTCGACCACGTCACTTTCACGGACGGCCGGTTCCCGGACGGCTCCGCCCCCGCGGGGCCGAACGGGCGCCCGGTGAACTTCCACGACGGCTTGTTCGACGTCAAGGACGGCAGCGACCTGTTCACCGTGTCGAACAGCCGGTTCACCGACCATGACAAGACCTTGCTCATCGGCTCCGGCGACGACAACGCCGACACCGACGCGGGCCGCCTGCGGATGACGTTCGTGGGCAACGCCTTCGAGGGCATCTGCCAGCGGGCGCCGCGGGTGCGGTACGGGCAGGTGCACGTGCTGAACAACTGGTACAGCGGGTCGTCGAGGGACCCTGTCGCCCCCGTGACGGGGGACCGCTGCTACGGCATCGGGCTGGGGATCGAGTCCAGCGTGGTGTCGGAGGGCAACGCGTTCGACTACACCGGGCCCGGCACAGGGTCGGGGATGGCGGTGTCGAACTGGAACGCGACCCGGTTCTCGGACACCGGGTCGTGGTTCCGGGGCAGCGCCGTCGACCTCGACGACGTGGTCACCGACGGCACGGCGGGCCCGGTCGGGCCCGCGGGCTGGGACCCGGCCGACGTCTACCCGTACGAGGCGCTGGACGGGTACGCCGCGGTGAAGCACCACGGGAAGCACGGGACGGGCGCGGGGGTGCTGCAGGTGGCCCTGCCCTGACGGCGTGCCCCATCTCACGAGGGCGCGGGGGCCGCTGCGCGCGGGCCGGTCCGTACGATGGACGGGTGCCCGAGACCCTCGCCCCCGCCCCGCAGACCGCCACCCCGACGTTGCCCGCGGCCGTCCTGTGGGACATGGACGGCACCCTCGTGGACACCGAGCCGTACTGGATCCGGGCCGAGCAGGAGCTGGTCGCGGAGCACGGCGGCACCTGGACGCACGAGCAGGCGCTGCAGCTCGTGGGGAACGCGCTGACGGTCTCGGCGACGATCCTGCGCGACCAGGGCGGGGTCGACCTGCCGGCCGACGCGATCGTCGACCGCCTGCTGGGTCAGGTCGTGGAGCAGGTCCGCGAGCGGGTGCCGTGGCAGCCGGGCGCGCTGGAGCTCCTCACGAGCCTCGCCGAGGCGGGCGTGCCGTGCGCGCTGGTGACGATGAGCTACTCGGCCCTCGCGGAGGAGGTCGTGTCGCGCGGCCCCGCCGGCGCGTTCGCGACGCTCGTCACGGGCGACCAGGTGACCCGGGGCAAGCCGGACCCCGAGCCCTACCTCGTCGCGGCCGAGCGGCTCGGCGTCGACGCCGGGGCCTGCGTGGCGATCGAGGACTCGCCCACCGGCATCGCCTCGGCGCGGGCCGCGGGCATCGCGACCCTGGGCGTCGAGGCGGTCCTGCCCGTGCCGCACCTGGACGGGCTCAGCCGCGCCGCGTCGCTGGAGAAGGTCGACGTCGCGACGCTCTCGCGCATCGGCGCCGGCGAGGTCGTGGACCTCACGCTCTGACGGGGTCGTCGTCCGGCGCCACGTCGGGGACCGCACCGAGGATCACGTCCGAGGCCGCGCCGGGCCCGGGGTCCACCCCGAGCCGTTCGCGCAGCGCGCCCGGCGGGATCGCCGGCGGCGTGCCGCCGAACGCGGGGCACAGCGCCTGGTGGGCGCACCACCCGCACAGCCGGCTGCGGCGCGGCCGCCAGTCGCCGGTGCGGGCGGCGTCCTGGATGGCCGACCACAGGGCGCGCACCTTGGTCTCCGTGGCCTCGAGCTCCCGCTCGGCCGGCTCGGCGCGCAGCACCTGGCCGTCCCCGAGGTAGAGCAGCTGCAGCATGCGCGGCAGGTCGCCGCGCTCGCGCCACAGCACCAGGCCGTAGAACCGCATCTGGAACAGGGCGGAGCCCTCGAAGCCCGGCCCGGGCGCGCGGCCCGTCTTGTAGTCGACCACCCGCAGCGCGCCGTCGGGCGCGACGTCGAGCCGGTCGACGATCCCGCGCAGCACGGGCCCGTCGTCGAGCGACGTCTCGACGCGCAGCTCCCGGGACGCGGGCTCCAGCCGGTTGGGGTCCTCCAGCGTGAAGTACGTGCCGACGAGCCGCCGCGCCCGGCCGAGCCACTCCGTCGGCGTGGTGCCGGCCGCGTCGCCGCCGTCGTCGAAGAGCGTCGCGTACCGCGGCTCCGCCTCGACGAGCCGCTCCCACTCGACCGGCAGGAGGGCGGCCGCCGCCTCCGGCGTGCGCTCGCCGCGCGGGGCGTCGTAGAGCCGCTCGAGCACGGCGTGCACCAGCGTGCCCCGCGCGGCGGCGGACGCCGGGGGCTCGGGCAGCCGGTCGACCACGCGGAACCGGAACAGCAGGGGGCAGCGCATGAAGTCCGCCGCCCGCGACGGCGACAGCGCCGGGGCCCGCGACGCCGTCGGCGACGGGTCGGGAGCGGCGGTCGTCGTCATGCGCGCCACCCTACGGGCGGACGGTGACAGGCCGTCCCACGCCCTCTGACGAGCAACCGTCGATCGGCCGTCGACCGGCCGTCGATCGGTCGGCGCGCGGCCGACCGGCAACCCGGCCGGATAGCCTGACCGGGTGACCTCTCGCTCCCGGGGATGGGTGGTCGGCCGCATCGCGGGCGCGCCCGTCCTCGTCACCCCGTCGTGGTTCCTCGGAGCCGTCGTCCTCACCCTCGTGTTCGCGCCCTCGGTGCGGACGTGGTTCGCACCCCAGCTGGGGACGACGGCCGTGCTCGTCGTCGCCGCCGCGTTCGTGCTGCTCCTCTTCGGGTCCGTGTTCCTGCACGAGGTCGCGCACGCCCTCGTCGCGCGGTCGCGCGGGCACCGCGTCACCGAGATCGCGCTGACGCTGTGGGGCGGACACACCGCGTACACCGGGTCGGGCGGGCGCCCGCTCGACGGCGCCCTCGTGGCCGTGGTCGGCCCGCTCACCAACCTCGTGCTCGCGGCCGCGTTCTGGGTCGTGTACCTGCTGCAGCCGGTGTCGTCGGTCGTGACGGCGCTGCTCCTCGCCGGTGCGTTCTCGAACGCGTTCGTCGGGCTGTTCAACCTGGTGCCGGGGCTGCCGCTGGACGGCGGGCAGATCCTCGAGTCCGCGGTCTGGGGCGCGACCGGCTCGCGCACGCGGGGCACGCTCGCGGCGGGCTGGGCCGGACGGGTGGTGGCGGTCGGCGTGCTGGTCGTGGCGTTGCTGTGGCCGCTGCTCGAGGGGCGGAGGCCGTCGTGGGTGACGGTCGCGTGGGCGGCGCTCATCGGCGCGTTCCTGTGGTCCGGCGCGGGCGACGCGATCAAGGGCGCGCGGACCAGGGCCCGGGTCGCGACGCTGTCCGCGCGCGGCCTGGCCGTGCCGGCCGTCGTGCTCCCCGTCACCGCCACCGTCGCTGGCGTCTCCGAGGCGGCGGCGCGACAGCCCGGCGCGGTCGTGGCCGTCGTCGGGCCCGCCGGGGAGCCCGTGGGCTGGGTGGACCCGACCGCGGTCGCGAACGTTCCCGCGGGTCAGGCCGCCGCCACGCCGGTGGAGGCCGTCGTCGTCCCGTTCCCGCCCGGGTCCGCGGTGAGCCCCGAGCTCGAGGGCGACGACCTCCTCGACCGCCTCGCCCGCGGCTCGTCCGGGGCGCGCGTGGTGCCGGTCGTGGACGCCGGCCGCCTGACGGGCGTGCTCGACGTCGCCCGGGTCGCGGCCGCGCTCCGCCGATGAGGTGTCGGGAGGCGGGCCGGTAGACTCGCCCGTCGTGACCTCCGCCGACGCCACCGTGCCCGAGAACCGCCCGACCGCCGACCCGACCGGCCGCGCCACGGGTGCGGACCTGCGCCGCGGACCCCTGCGCGAGGGCGACCGGGTGCAGCTCACGGACCCCAAGGGGCGCCTGCACACCATCACGCTCAAGCCCGGCGGCACCTTCCACACGCACAAGGGGTACTTCCGCCACGAGGACCTCATCGGCCGCCCCGAGGGGTGGGTCGTGACCAACACGGCGGGGATCGAGTACCTCGCCCTGCGCCCCCTGCTGAGCGACTACGTGCTGTCCATGCCGCGCGGTGCCGCCGTCGTCTACCCCAAGGACGCGGGCCAGATCGTGCAGATGGCGGACATCTTCCCGGGTGCCCGCGTCGTCGAGGCCGGCGTCGGCTCCGGGGCGCTGACCATGTCGCTGCTGCGCGCCGTGGGCGACGCCGGCGAGCTGCACTCCATCGAGCGGCGCGAGGACTTCGCGGCGATCGCGCGCGGCAACGTCGAGTCGTTCTTCGGCGGCGAGCACCCGGCGTGGCGGCTGTCGGTCGGCGACCTCGCCGACGTGCTGCCCACCGTGGCCGAGCCGGGTAGCGTCGACCGCGTCGTCCTCGACATGCTCGCGCCCTGGGAGAACGTCGACCCGGTCGCCCGGGCCCTCGTCCCCGGCGGCGTGCTCATCTGCTACGTCGCGACCGCCACGCAGCTGTCCCGCACGGCCGAGGACCTGCGTGCCGACGGCCGGTTCGCGGAGCCGCAGGCATGGGAGTCCATGGTGCGCGGCTGGCACCTCGAGGGCCTCGCGGTCCGCCCGCAGCACCGGATGATCGGGCACACCGGCTTCCTCGTCACGGCCCGGCGGCTGGCCGACGGCGTCACGCCGCCGGAGCGCACGCGACGCCCGGCCAAGGGTTCCTACCCCGCCCCCGACGCGGAGTGGTCGGAGGAGGAGCTGGGCGAGCGCGCCGTCTCGGACAAGAAGATCCGCCGCGTCCGGCGCGACCTCGGCGTCGCCCCTGACGACGCGCAGGCCTGACGCCCCTCGGGCGGCCGTCGGCCCCGCGGCAGGTCACCGGGAGGTCTCGGTCGTGTGAACCTCGCGACCGCTCCGTGAAATGAACCCCCGGACGACCGTGTTGATGTCTAGGGTGCTGTACTCCGGGGACGCCTTCCCGCCCGGGGAGGCGGTCACCCGGGCCGCACGAGAGGGGATGCGATGTCCGACAACCCTGTCCGCCCGGAGCCTCGACCGGAGCAGCCGACGCTGCCCACCGGACCGAGCCACGACGCACAGCTCGCCCTCCTCGCTGCCAAGAACGAGCGGCTCGCCGAGGCGCTCCGCGCCGCCCGCGACCAGATCGTGGAGCTCAAGGGCCAGATCGACGAGCTCGCCAAGCCCCCCGGGACGTACGCGACGTTCCTTGCCGCGCACGACGACGGCTCGGTCGACATCTCGTCGGCCGGCCGGAAGATGCACGTGCAGGCGAGCCCGGGCCTCGACGTCGCCGAGCTGCGCCCCGGGCAGGAGGTCAAGCTCAACGAGGCCATGACGGTCGTCGAGGTCGGCGGCTACGAGCGCACGGGCGAGCTGGTGACCGTCAAGGAGGTGCTCGACGCCGAGCGGGTGCTCGTCGTCGGGCGTGCCGACGAGGAGCGGGTCGTGCGCCTCGCCGGGTCGGTCGCCGACGCGGAGCTGCGGGTGGGCGACGCGCTCACGGTCGACGTGCGCAGCGGGTTCGTCTACGAGGTGGTCCCGAAGTCGGAGGTCGAGGAGCTCGTCCTCGAAGAGGTGCCCGACATCGCCTACGAGGACATCGGCGGGCTGGGGCCGCAGATCGAGCAGATCCGCGACGCCGTCGAGCTGCCGTTCTCGCACCCCGACCTCTTCCGCGAGCACGGGCTGCGGCCGCCCAAGGGCGTGCTGCTGTACGGCCCGCCCGGGTGCGGCAAGACGCTCATCGCGAAGGCGGTGGCCAGCTCGCTGGCCGGGATGGTCGCCAGCGCGCAGGGCGGCGACCCGACGGCCAAGAGCTACTTCCTCAACGTCAAGGGCCCGGAGCTGCTCAACAAGTACGTGGGCGAGACCGAGCGGCACATCCGCCTGATCTTCGCCCGCGCGCGCGAGAAGGCGACGCAGGGTGCGCCCGTCGTGGTGTTCTTCGACGAGATGGAGTCGCTGTTCCGCACCCGCGGCACGGGCCTCTCGTCGGACGTCGAGACGACGATCGTGCCCCAGCTGCTCGCCGAGATCGACGGCGTCGAGCGGCTCGACAACGTCATCGTCATCGGCGCGTCGAACCGCGAGGACATGATCGACCCCGCGATCCTGCGGCCCGGCCGCCTGGACGTGAAGATCAAGATCGAGCGGCCGGACGCCGAGGGCGCCACCGAGATCTTCGGCAAGTACCTCACGCCGCAGCTGCCCATCCACCCCGACGACCTGGCCGAGCACGGCGGCAGCCAGAACGAGGCCGTCGGGGCGATGATCCGCAGCGTGGTGGAGCGGATGTACTCCGAGGACGAGGAGAACCAGTTCCTCGAGGTCACGTACGCGTCGGGCGACAAGGAGACCCTGTACTTCAAGGACTTCAACTCCGGCGCGATGATCCAGAACGTCGTGGACCGGGCCAAGAAGTCGGCGATCAAGGACTTCCTGGCCACCGGGCAGCGCGGCATCCGGGTCGAGCACCTCCTGTCGGCGTGCGTCGACGAGTTCAAGGAGAACGAGGACCTGCCCAACACCACCAACCCCGACGACTGGGCGCGCATCAGCGGCAAGAAGGGCGAGCGCATCGTCTTCATCCGCACGATCGTCCAGAAGAAGGGCGGCGACGGCACCCCGCGCACCATCGACACGGTGACCAGCACGGGGCAGTACCTGTAGCACCGGCCCGTCGCGAGCCCACCAGATCGAGGTACCCGCCGCGAGGTCGACCCACCGTGGGTCGACTTCGGGACGGGTACCTCGATCTCGTTCCCGGCCACCTAGGGTGGTGGCGTGAGCGTTCGTCGCGTGATGGGGATCGAGACCGAGTACGGCGTGCTGGCACCGGGGCGGCCGATGGCCAACCCGATGCTCATGAGCTCGCAGGTGGTCATGACGTACCGCGCCCTGGTGGCGCGGGCGGGCGGGCGCCCGCCGGCCCGCTGGGACTACGACGACGAGGACCCGCTGCAGGACGCGCGCGGGTTCCACCTCCAGCGCGCCTCGGCGCACCCCTCGCTCCTCACCGACGACCCGTCGCGCCCCGCGCCGTCCGGACCCTCGTCGTCCGGCCCGACGTCCGGCAGCACCCCCGCGTCGGCCCAGGTGGCCTCCGCGGCGGGCACGCCCGGGTCCTCCCGCGGTCGGGCGCGCCCCGTCCGGCAGGAGCCGGAGGAGGTGGAGCGGCCGTCGGTCGAGGACTACGACGACCCGAGCGCCGCGAACTGCATCCTCACCAACGGCGCGCGCCTCTACGTGGACCACGCGCACCCGGAGTACTCGTCGCCCGAGGTCACCGGGCCGCGCGACGGTGTCCTGTGGGACGTCGCGGGGGAGCGGGTCATGCTCGCGGCCGTGCGGTCGCTCGCGGAGGTGCCCGGCGGCGAGGTGGTCCTCTACAAGAACAACGTGGACGGCAAGGGCGCCAGCTACGGCACGCACGAGAACTTCCTGGTGGACCGGGCGCTGCCGTTCGGCACGCTCGTCGCGCTGCTGACGCCGTTCCTCGTCACGCGGCAGGTGTTCGCCGGGTCGGGGCGGGTCGGTCTCGGCCCGACGGGCTCGGACGCCGGCTTCCAGCTCTCCCAGCGCGCCGACTACATCGAGGCGGAGGTGGGGCTCGAGACGACGCTGCGCCGCCCCATCGTCAACACCCGCGACGAGCCGCACGCGGACCGCACGCGGTGGCGCCGCCTGCACCTCATCATCGGCGACGCCAACCTCTTCGAGGTCGCGACCTTTCTCAAGCTCGGCACCACCTCGCTCGTGCTCTGGGTGCTCGAGCACCTTGACGAGCTGGCCGAGGCGGGCGTCCCCGCCCGGGAGGAGCTCGCCGCCCTGCGGCTCGCCGACCCGGTCGCCGACGTCCAGCGGGTGTCGCGCGACCTCACCCTCGCCGTCCCCCTCGAGCTCGCCGACGGCCGCCGGCTCACGGCGCTGGAGGTCCAGGAGGCGTACGCCGACGTCGTGGCCCGGTCGGTCGCGGCGCTCGCGGCAGCGGGTACGGCAGCGGGTTCGGCGGGGGGCACGGCGGCCTCCGGCGCGCCGGGCGACGACGAGACCGCCGCGGTGCTGGACCGCTGGCGCTCGGTGCTCCACCGGCTGGGCACCGACCCGTCGACGTGCGCGCGCGAGGTGGAGTGGGTGGCGAAGCACCGGCTCCTGGAGCGGATGCGGTCGCGGGACGGGCTCGGCTGGGACCACCCCCGGCTGCACGCGCTGGACCTGCAGTGGACGGACGTGCGCCCCGAGCGCGGCGTCTACCACCGGCTCGTCGCGTCGGGCGCCGTCGAGCGCCTCGTGGACGACGAGCGGGTCGCGGACGCGGTGCACCACGCGCCGGCGGACACGCGGGCGTGGTTCCGCGGCGAGGTGATGGCCCGGTACGCCGACCAGGTGTCGGCGGCGAGCTGGGACTCGGTGATCTTCGACGTCCCGGGGGCCGCCGCCCTGCAGCGGGTGCCGATGCTCGATCCCTCCCGCGGCACCCGCGCGCACATCGGCGCGCTCCTGGACGCCAGCCCGGACGCGGCGGCGCTGCTCAAGGGGCTGCGGGGTGACGGGTGACCGCCTGACCGGCGACGACGTCGTCCACCCCGTGCCCGGGGCGGGCACGGGTGGAGTCGTTCAGCCCTGGGCGCAACCGGCGTGGACGTCGCCGCGCGGTGTCGGCCGCAGCGCATAGGCTGGCGTCGCGAGACTCTCCCGGAGCTCCTTGTCGGGGGCTCCGCAGCAGCGAAGGAGGCGGACCATGGCCGGTCAGGAACGGATCAACCCGCAGCACGAGGACCGCACGCCCGACGACGACGCGGACACCCCCGCCCCGGTCGCCCCGGCGGCGACCGAGCGCGACGCCGAGGTGGACGCCCTGCTGGAGGAGATCGACGAGGTCCTCGAGACGAACGCCGAGTCGTTCGTTCGGGGCTTCGTGCAGAAGGGCGGTCAGTGAGCGCCCATGACCCACGCTGACACCTCGGGACGGCTGCCGGACGCGTTCCTGCGCCCCGGCTCGTCCTCGTTCGTGGACTTCCTCGCGGGCCACGCGCCCGACCTGCTGCCCGGGCGTCGCGACGTCGGCGGGGCGAGCGCCGACGGCCTCGCTCCGCACGCCACCACCATCGTCGCGCTGACCTTCGGCACCGACGACGGCGGCCGCGGCGTGATCATGGCCGGCGACCGCCGGGCCACGGCGGGCAACCTCATCGCGAGCCGCGAGATGGAGAAGGTCTTCGCCGCCGACGCCTACTCGGTGGTCGGCATCGCGGGGTCCGCGGGCGTGGCGATCGAGCTCGTGCGGCTCTTCCAGCTCGAGCTGGAGCACTACGAGAAGATCGAGGGCTCCCTGCTCTCCCTCGACGGCAAGGCCAACCGCCTGTCCACGATGATCCGCGGCAACCTGCCCCTCGCCCTGCAAGGTCTGGCCGTCGTGCCGCTGTTCGCGGGCTACGACCTCGACCGCGGGTACGGACGGCTGTTCAGCTACGACGTCACCGGTGGCCGGTACGAGGAGCACGACCACCACACGGTCGGCTCCGGCTCGGTGTTCGCGCGCGGCGCGCTGAAGAAGCTGTGGCGGCCCGGGCTCGACGCCGACGCGGCGGTCGGCGTCGCGGTCGAGGCGCTCTACGACGCGGCCGACGACGACAGCGCGACCGGTGGCCCCGACCCCGTGCGCCAGATCTGGCCCGTGGTGAACGTCGTGACCGCCGACGGCGTGCGCCGGGTGGCGGACCAGGAGCTCGCCGCGTCGGTCGAGAGGATCGTCGACGAGCGCGGGGCCGCCCACCGGGCCGCCCACGGCGACCGCCCCGCCGGCGGTCCCCGGACCGGCCACCAGGGGGGTGCGCGCGCATGACGATGCCGTTCTACGTCTCGCCCGAGCAGCTGATGAAGGACCGGGCGGACTTCGCCCGCAAGGGCATCGCCCGCGGCCGGTCCGTCGTCGTGCTCGCGTACGAGGGCGGGATCGCGTTCGCCACGGAGAACCCGTCGCGAGCGCTGCACAAGATCTCGGAGATCTACGACCGCATCGCGTTCGCCGCGGTGGGCAAGTACAACGAGTTCGAGAACCTGCGGGTCGCCGGAGTCCGCTACGCCGACCTGCGCGGGTACTCCTACGACCGCACCGACGTCACCGCGCGCGGGCTGGCCAACGCGTACGCGCAGACGCTGGGCACGGTGTTCACCACCGAGTCCAAGCCGCTGGAGGTCGAGCTGGTCGTGGCGGAGGTGGGGGACACCCCGGCCGCCGACCAGATCTACCGGCTGTCCTATGACGGCTCCGTCGCGGACGAGCACGGGCACGTCGTGATGGGCGGCCAGGCGGAGCAGCTGGGCGCGCGCGTCGGCGAGGCCTGGCACGAGGGGATGACGCTGCCGCAGGTGCTCGCGCTCGCGGTGCGCACCCTCGGCGCCGTCGGGTCGGACGGTTCCGTCGCTGCCGAGGGGGAGGAGCGCGAGATCGCGCCCGCCGGCCTCGAGGTGGCGGTGCTGGAGCGCGCGGGCCGGCGGCGGGCGTTCCGCCGGCTGCAGGGCGCGACGCTGGCCGGGCTGCTCGAGCAGCCCGGTGAGTGAGACTGGCGACTGAGACGGGCGAGCAGGTCGCACCGCAGTCGGGCACAAGGTGGGGCAGCAGGTCGGGCAGCAGGGCCGAGCGAGGGGAGACGTCGTGGACCGCAGGATCTTCGGTCTGGAGACCGAGTACGGGGTGACGTGCGCGGCGGACGACGGGCGCGGCCTGTCCGCGGACGAGGTGGCCCGCTACCTGTTCCGCAAGGTCGTGGCATGGGGGCGGAGCTCGAACGTCTTCCTGCGCAACGGCTCGCGCCTCTACCTCGACGTGGGGTCGCACCCCGAGTACGCAACGGCGGAGTGCGACGACGTGCACCAGCTCGTGGCGTACGACCGGGGCGGCGAGCGCATCCTCGAAGGCCTGGTGGCCGACGCGCAGCAGCGGCTGGAGCACGAGGGCCTGTCCGGCAAGGTGCACCTGTTCAAGAACAACACCGACTCCGCGGGCAACTCCTACGGCTGCCACGAGAACTACCTCGTGCGCCGGCAGGGCGACTTCTCGCGCCTCTCCGAGGTGCTCGTGCCGTTCCTCATCACCCGCCAGGTGCTCACGGGTGCAGGGAAGGTGCTCGCCACCCCGCGCGGCGCCGTCTACTGCCTGTCCCAGCGTGCGGACCACATCTGGGAGGCCGTCTCCAGCGCCACCACCCGCTCCCGGCCGATCATCAACACGCGCGACGAGCCGCACGCCGACGCGGAGAGCTACCGCCGCCTGCACGTCATCGTCGGCGACTCGTCGATGGCCGAGCCGACCACGATGCTCAAGGTCGGCGCCACGGACCTCGTGCTGCGCCTCGTCGAGGCGGGCGTGCCGATGCGCGACCTCACCCTCGAGAACCCCATCCGCGCGATCCGCGAGATCAGCCACGACCGCACCGGCCTGCACCCCGTCCAGCTCGCCAACGGGCGCACCGCCACGGCCGTCGACATCCAGTGGGAGTACTACCACCGCGTGCGCGAGCACGTGGACGCGCACGCCGGCGCCACCCCCGTCGTCAAGCAGGTCCTGGACCTGTGGGAGCGCGGGCTGCGGGCGCTGGAGTCCGGCAACCTGTCCCTCGTGGACCGCGAGCTCGACTGGGTCATCAAGCTCAAGCTCATCGAGCGGTACCAGGCCAAGCACGACCTGCCGCTCGACGACCCCCGCATCGCGCGCCTCGACCTCGCCTACCACGACATCTCCCGCACCGAGGGGCTGTACAACCTGCTCGCCGCACGCGGCATGGTGGAGCGCGTCGTCACCGACCTCGAGGTGTTCGAGTCGACGGCCGTGCCGCCGCCCACGACGCGCGCCAAGCTGCGGGGCGACTTCGTGCGCGCCGCGCAGGAGGCGCGTCGGGACTACACCGTGGACTGGGTGCACCTGAAGCTCAACGACCAGGCGCAGCGCACCGTGCTGTGCAAGGACCCGTTCAAGAGCGTGGACGAGCGTGTGGATCGGCTGATCGAGTCCATGTGAAGCGTCGCGCGTCGGCAGGTGCCGCCGTGCACTCGGCTCACGGCTGGGCGTGGTCCGGTCGCGCGCGGGCGGTGGACGGGGGCCCCGTTCGCCGGGTGGGCATGGCAGGATGACGCGGTGCTCCGCCGTCTCACCCTCCTGATCTCGCTGCTGCTCGGTGGCGCGCTCGTGCTCGGCGGGTGCGGCTCGTCGCTGCTGGACGAACTGGGCAAGCGGCCGTCGTCCGCGCCGTCGGCGGCGCCCGTGCAGGTGTCGGGGGCTGTGGGGGAGCCGCCCGCCCTCGACTACGAGCAGCCGTACGACGTCGTGCAGGCGGGCGCGCGGACGGTGTGGCCCGGGTCGGGCGAGCCCGTGGTGGACGGTGAGCCCGTGCTGCTGAACATGTACGCCGAGGACGGGCGCGACGGCACCGTCATCTCGAGCACGTACATCGACGCGCCGGGGTGGTACTCGATGTCGCCGGAGTCGCTCGGCTCGAACCTCTACGACACGCTGCGCGGCCAGAAGGTGGGGGCGCGCATGCTCCTGCTCGAGCAGGACGGCGACGTGCCCGTGATCCTCGTCGTCGACGTGCTGCCGACGCACGCCTCCGGTGCCGAGGTGAGCGCGGCGAAGGGACTCCCGACCGTCGAGCGTGGCGACGGCGGCGCGCCGAGCGTGACCGTGCCGCGGAAGGCCGACGCGCCCGCCGACCTGCAGGTGCAGCCGCTGGTGCGGGGCACCGGGCCGCAGGTGCAGGTGGGGCAGGTCGTCACGATGCGGTTCACCGCGGTGCGGTGGAGCGACGGGCGGCAGTTCGACACCACGTGGACCGCCGGGACGCGGCCGCAGTCCGCCACGATCGGCATCGGCCAGCTGGTCGACGGCCTCGACCAGGGGCTGGTCGAGCAGACCGTGGGCTCGCAGGTGCTGCTCGTGGTCCCCCCGAGCCTCGGCTACGGTGGCACCAGCAGCGACCTCGCCGACGAGACCCTGGTCTACGTCGTGGACATCCTGGACGCCCACTTCCAGGTCACCGAGGACGAGTCGACCGGCAAGGCCAAGGGCGACGACGGCGGTGACCCGGAGCAGAAGTCCGGCAAGGGCTCGGACGAGCCCGCCGGGAGCGACGACAGCAGCAAGGAAGGGTGAGTCCCGCATGTCCGTGGCCGTCCGCGTGATCCCGTGCCTCGACGTCGACGACGGTCGGGTCGTCAAGGGCGTCAACTTCACGAACCTGCGCGACGCGGGCGACCCCGTGGAGCTCGCCTCCCGGTACGACGGCGAGGGCGCCGACGAGGTGACCTTCCTGGACGTGTCCGCGTCCTCGGGCGGCCGCGACACGATGATCGACGTCGTGAGGCGGACCGCCGACCAGGTCTTCGTGCCCCTCACCGTGGGCGGCGGCGTCCGCTCGACGGAGGACGTCGACCGCCTGCTGCGTGCCGGCGCCGACAAGGTCGGCGTCAACACCGCCGCGATCGCGCGGCCCGAGCTGGTCGCGGAGATCGCGGCCCGCTTCGGCCGGCAGGTGCTGACGCTGTCGGTGGACGCCCGCCGCGTCACCGGTGAGACGGTGACCGCCTCGGGCTTCGAGGTCACGACCCACGGCGGCCGCCGGGGCACGGGCATCGACGCCGTCGAGTGGGCGGCGCGCGTCGCCCACCTCGGCGCGGGCGAGATCCTGCTGAACTCGATGGACGCCGACGGCACCACCGCGGGCTTCGACCTCGAGATGCTCGGCGCCGTGCGGGAGAAGGTCGACGTGCCGCTCGTGGCGTCGGGCGGCGCGGGGACCCCGGAGCACTTCGTCGCCGCGGCCCGCGCGGGCGCCGACGCGGTGCTCGCCGCGAGCGTCTTCCACTTCGGCACGCTGACGGTCGGCCAGGTCAAGACGGCCCTGGCCGAGGCGGGCGTCGAGGTGCGGAGGTGAGCGCGGGGTCGGTCGGGCGACGCTCCCGCCGACGGTGAGCGGCGCCGTCACGACCGCGCTCACGGGGTCGAGGCTGCGCCGCTCGGCGACGCTCGTGTGGCGCGGCATGCGCTCCGAGCCGCGCCTGTACGTGCTCGCCGTGGGCGCGTCCGCGCTGTTCGGCGCCGCCACCGTCGCCGTGAGCCGCGCCGTGGGCTGGGCCACCGACGCGGTCGTCGTCCCCGCGATCGCGGGCGACCCCGACGCGCGCTCGCGCATCTGGGTCGCCGGGCTCGTGCTCGCCGCGGTGGCGCTCACCCTCGCCCTCGGCGTCGCCGGGCGGCGCATCTGGGCCGGCTACGGGTTCGCGGCGATCCAGGCGCACCACCGGAGGGGGCTGTCCCGGCAGTACCTGCGCCTGCCCGTGTCGTGGCACCGCGCGCACCCCGCGGGCCGGCTGCTGTCCGCGGCGAGCGCCGACGTCGAGGCCGCCACCGGAGTCTTCAACCCCCTGCCCTTCGCGCTCGGCGTCGTGGTGATGATCGGGGTCGCCGCGGGGATGCTCCTCGCGGTCGACGTGTGGCTGGCCGTCGCCGCCCTGCTGGTCGTGCCCGCCGCGGTCGCCGCGAACGTCGTCTTCCAACGGCACATGACGCCCGCCGTGACGCGGGCGCAGCAGCTGCGGGCCGAGGTGGCCGACGTCGCGCACGAGTCCTTCGAGGGCGCGCTGCTCGTCACGTCGCTCGGCACCGCGGACCGCGAGGAGCGTCGGTTCGCCGAGCGCACGGACGCGCTGCGGGCCGCGAACGTGCGCGTCGGCACCGTCCGGGCCGTCTTCGACCCGGTCATCGAGCTGCTGCCCTCCCTCGGCACCCTGGCCGTGCTCGGCGTGGGCACCTGGCGCGCTTCCGCCGGGGCCGTCGACGCGGGCGACGTCGTGACGGCGGCCTACCTGCTGACCGTCATGGCGGTGCCGGTGCGCGCGTTCGGCTGGGTGCTCGGCGAGCTGCCGCGCGCCCTCGTCGGCTACGACCGGATCGCGGGCATCCTCGATGCCCCGTCGACGCTGGTCCCGGGCACGCAGGCGCTCCCGCACGCGGCGGGGGGCCTGGCGGTCCGCCTCGAGGGCGTCGGGGTCGACGTCCCGGCTTCGGGCACGACGGCCACCCTGCTCGACGGCGTCGACCTCGAGGTCGCGCCCGGGACCACCGTCGCGGTCGTGGGCAGCACGGGCGCGGGCAAGACGACCCTGGTGTCGCTGCTCGCGCGCCTGAGCGACCCGACGCGAGGCCGGGTGCTGCTCGACGGCGCGGACGTGCGCGGCCTCGCCGCGGGCGAGGTCCCCGCGCAGGTGGCGCTCGTGACGCAGCAGACGTTCGTCTTCGAGGACACGGTCCGCGCCAACGTGACCCTCGCGGACCCGGGCGACGACGGCGCCCCCGAGGACCCCGCGGTCTGGGAGGCGCTGCGCGTCGCCCGCGTCGACGACGTCGTGCGCGCGCTGCCCGGCGGGCTCGACGCGCCCCTCGGCGAGCGCGGGGCCAACCTGTCCGGCGGACAGCGCCAGCGGCTCGCCGTCGCGCGGGCGCTGGTCCGCAGGCCACGGCTGCTCGTGCTCGACGACGCCACGTCCGCGGTCGACCCGCGCGTCGAGGCGGAGATCCTCGGCTCCCTCGCGTCGGCGCGCGGCGGCGGGGGCGATGCACCGGGCACGACCGTCGTCATGGTCGCCTACCGCATGTCGTCGGTGGCGCTCGCGGACGTCGTCGTGCACCTCGAAGGGGGCCGCGTCGTCGACGTCGGGCCGCACGCCGACCTGCTGGCCCGGGACCCCGGGTACCGCGCGCTCGCCACCGCGTACGAGCAGGAGACGGAGCGCCGGGCGCGCGAGCTCGCGGACGAGGCGGCCGCCGGGGAGCTCCTGCCGGGGGACGCGCAGCGGGAGGGGACACCGTGAGCACGACGCGCATCGCCGCCGCCAGCGAGCTGGGCGTCCTCGCCACGCTCCGCCGGGGCGTGCAGATCTCGCCCCAGATCGTCGACGGCCTGTGGCTCACCCTCGCGCTCGCCGTGCTGGCGGCCGCGGGGCGCGTCGTCGTGCCGGTCGCGGTGCAGCGCACGATCGACGACGGCATCCTCGCCGGCGGCGGGCCAGACGCCGGGCGGGTGGCGCTCCTGACCGGTCTCGCCGCGGGCGCGGTCGTCGTCGCGGGGCTGTGCACCGCGGTGGTCAACGTCCGTCTGTTCCGCCGGACGGAGGCCGGGCTCGCCGCGCTGCGGGTGCACGCGTTCCGGCACGTGCACGACCTGTCCACCCTCGCGCAGGGCACCGAGCGTCGCGGCGCGCTCGTGTCCCGCGTCACCTCCGACGTCGACACGATCTCGCTGTTCGTCCAGTGGGGCGGGATCCAGCTCCTCGTGTCGACGCTGCAGGTGCTCGTGGCCACCGCCCTCATGGCCGTGTACTCGTGGCAGCTCACCCTGGTGGTCTGGGCGTGCTTCCTGCCGCTGTTCCTGGTGCTGCGCCGCGCGCAGGGCACGGTGAACCGCGCGTACGCGGCGGTGCGGCAGGCCGTCGGCGCGATGCTCGGCGCGATCTCGGAGGCGGTCGTGGGCGCGGAGACGGTGCGCGCGTACGGCGTGGCGGCGCGGACCGGACGCCGCGTCGACGCGGCCGTCGAGCACACCCGCGCCACGCAGGCCCGCGCCCAGCTCCTCGTCTCGTCGGTGTTCTCGAGCGGGGTGCTGGTCGCCAACCTGGTGCTCGCCGTCGTCGTGGTGGTGGGCACGCTGCTCGGCGTCGGCGGCGGACTGACGGCGGGCCAGGTGGTCGCGTTCCTGTTCCTGGTGCAGCTCTTCACCGGCCCCGTGCAGCAGGCCACGGAGATCCTCAACGAGCTGCAGAACGCCGTCGCGGGCTGGCGGCGCGTGCTCGCGGTGCTCGAGACGCCCCTCGACGTCGCGGACGCCGACGACGCCACGGCGAGCCCTCGCGGCCCGGCGGCGGTGACGCTGCGCGGGGTGCGGTACGCCTACCCCGACGGGCCCGAGGTGCTGCACGGGGTGGACCTGGAGCTGCCCGCCCGCCGCAAGGTCGCCGTGGTCGGGCGGACGGGCTCGGGCAAGACCACCGTCGCCAAGCTGGTCGCCCGCCTCATGGACCCCACGGCCGGGGAGGTGCTGCTCGACGGCGTCGACCTGCGCCGGCTGACGCTCGCCTCGTTGCGCGAGCGCGTGGTGCTCGTGCCGCAGGAGGGCTTCCTCTTCGACGGGACGGTGGAGCAGAACGTCGCCTACGGGCTGCGCCCGGACCCGCCGTCCGACCCCGCCGAGACCAGGGCGCGCGTCACCGGGGCCATGGACGCGCTCGGCCTCACCGACTGGGTGGCCGGGCTGCCGCAGGGCCTCGGCACGCCCGTCGGCCAGCGCGGCGAGGCGCTGAGCGCGGGGGAGCGGCAGCTCGTCGCCATCGCTCGCGCCTACCTCGCGGCGCCCGACCTGCTGGTGCTGGACGAGGCCACGTCGGCCGTCGACCCCGCCGCCGAGGTGCGGATCGCCCGGGCGCTGGACTCGCTCACCTCCGGCCGGTCCACGATCACGATCGCCCACCGGCTCTCGACGGCGGAGGCCAGCGACCTCGTGGTCGTCGTCGACGACGGGCGCGTGGTCGAGGTCGGCGGGCATGCCGAGCTGGCCGCCGCGGGCGGCGTCTACGCGCGGATGCACGCGAGCTGGGTGGCGCAGACCCGCTGAGCGTCCGGGCCGGTGCGGGGTTGCCGGACGGGAGCCCCGCGGCCCCGCCGGGCGTGGGAAGATGCACGGGTGCCCGACCTGACCGATGCCCCCGTGCCCGCGCTCGACCCGGCGGTCGCCGACCGGCTCAAGCGCGACGAGCACGGCCTCGTCGCCGCGATCGTCCAGCAGCACGACACGGGCGAGGTCCTCATGCTCGGCTGGATGGACGACGAGGCGCTGCGCCGCACGCTCACCGAGGGCCGCGTGACGTTCTGGAGCCGGTCGCGCGAGGAGTACTGGCGCAAGGGCGACACGTCCGGGCACGTGCAGCTCGTCCGCTCCGTCGCGCTGGACTGCGACGGCGACGCCCTGCTCGTGCGCGTCCACCAGGTCGGCGCCGCGTGCCACACCGGCACCCGCACCTGCTTCGAGGCGGGCGGCGACCTGGGCGCCGTCGTCGGCCCCGACGCGCCGGCCGCCTGATCCCGCCCCTCGTCCCTGCCGCCGGCACCGACGACGCACCCAGCCCAGCAGTACACCCCGACCAGCCCCGACCAGCCCGACGATCCTCAGGAGGACCGGTGACCACGCCCACCGTCGCGCAGCCCCACCCCGCCCCGCGCCCCGCCCCCGTGGCGGGCCCGTCGGAGCAGGACCTGGCGTGGGGCGCGACGTGGCCGGGTCTCGGCACGTTCCGCGCACTGGCCGCCGACCGCCGCGTGATCCCCGTGGTGCGGCGCGTGCTGGCGGACGACGTCACCCCCGTCGGCCTGTACCGGACGCTCGCCCAGGACCGCCCGGGCACCTTCGTGCTCGAGTCGGCGGAGTCGTCCGGCGGCTGGTCGCGCTGGTCGTTCGTGGGCGTCGACTCGCGCGCCACGCTCACCGCGCGGGACGGCCGCGCCGTCTGGCACGGCGACGTCCCGGCGGGCATCCCGCGCGAGGGCGACGTCGTCGACGTGCTCGGCGCGGCGCTCGAGGGGCTGCGCACGCCGCCGATCGAGGGGCTGCCCCCGCTGACCGGCGGGCTCACGGGCGCGCTCGGCTGGGACGTCGTGCGGCACTGGGAGCCGACGCTCCCCGCGAACGCCCCCGACGAGCTCGGCGTGCCGGAGGTTGCCCTGAGCCTCGCGACCGACCTCGTGGCGGTCGACCACCACACGGGCTGCGCGTGGCTCATCGCCAACGCCATCAACGGCGACGGCACGGACGAGCGGGTCGACGAGGCCCACGCCGACGCCGTCTCCCGGCTCGACGCGATGCAGGCGCGGCTCGCCACGCCCGCGCCGCCGCAGCCCACCGTGCTGCGCAGCCCGGACGAGGTGGCCGAGCCCGCCCTGGAGTTCCGCTCCACGCGCGAGGAGTTCGAGTCCGCCGTCCGCACCGGGCAGGAGGCGATCCGCGACGGCGAGGTGTTCCAGGTCGTGCTGTCCCAGCGCCTCGGCCTGGACTGCCCGGCCGCGCCGCTGGACGTGTACCGCGCGCTGCGCACCATCAACCCGAGCCCGTACATGTACTACTTCCGGCTCACCGGCCCCGACGGGCGCGAGTTCTCGGTCGTCGGCTCCAGCCCCGAGACGCTGGTGAAGGTGACCGACGGGCACGTGACCACGTACCCGATCGCCGGGTCGCGCCCGCGCGGGGCGACCGTCGAGGAGGACGTGGCGCTCGGCGAGGAGCTGCTCGCCGACCCCAAGGAGCGCGCCGAGCACCTCATGCTCGTCGACCTGTCGCGCAACGACCTCGTCAAGGTTTGCGAGCCGACGTCGGTCGAGGTGGTCGAGTTCATGGCCACCCGACGGTTCAGCCACATCATGCACCTGTGCTCCACCGTCGTCGGACGGCTGCGGGCGGGCGCGACGGCGCTCGACACCCTGCGCGCGACGTTCCCCGCAGGCACCCTCTCGGGGGCGCCCAAGCCGCGGGCCATCGCGCTGATCGACGAGCTGGAGCCCGCCTCCCGCGGGATCTACGGCGGCACCGTGGGCTACTTCGACTTCGGCGGCAACATGGACATGGCCATCGCGATCCGCACCGCGTGCATCCGCGACGGCCGGGCGTGGGTGCAGGCCGGCGGCGGCATCGTCGCCGACTCGGTGCCCGCGCTCGAGTACGAGGAGTCGCGCAACAAGGCCGCCGCGGCGGTACGCGCGGTGCAGCTGGCCGCACGGTTCCGGGCGCTCTGAGCGCGGCACGGACCAGCACGACGGACGGACAGGCAGACATGGACGACGCAGCACGCACCACGCACGAGAGCCGCGGCGCTCGCCCGCCGGGTCGCGGGCCGCTGCGCGCACGGTCGCGGGCGGTGTGGTCGGTGGTGGCGGTCGGCGGGCTCACGCTCGCGACGGCCTCGCCGACCTGGGTGAGCACGACGGTGTCGACGGCCCTCGAGCCCACGGTCGACGTCGCGGTCACCGGCACGACGGCGGCGCCGGCGGTCGGCGCGGCCGCGCTCGTCGTGGTGGCGGGCGGCGTCGCCCTCGCCATCGCGGGCCGCGTGGCGCGCTGGGTCGCGCTGGTCGTGGTCGCGCTCGCGGGCGCCCTGGCCACCGCCTCGGCCGCGGCCGTGCTGCTCGACCCGCTCCCCGCCGCGACGTCGGGCGCGTCGGCGACCGCCGGCGTGACGGACCTCACCTCGCCCGTCGCCGTCGCCGTGTGGCCCTGGCTGACCGCGGTGCTCGGCGTCGCGGCCGTGCTCGTCGCGGCGCTGGCGGCGGCCGGCGCCCCCGCGTGGGGAGCCGCCTCCGGGCGTCACGAGCGCGCCGACGCCGAACCAGGCGCGGACGGCACGGACCCCCGCACCGGGCCGGCGCCGTCGGGGGACGACCCCGACGGGCCTGGTCAGCACGACCCCCACGACGCGTGGGACGCGCTCTCCCGGGGAACGGACCCGTCCGCGGACCGCTAGGCTGGACCGCGCACCACGTCACGAAAGGGCATCACATTCCAATGACCGACAACCGCAACGCCGAGGTCGCCTACCTGCCCCCGGCCGTCCCGCCCACGAACCACGGCCACACGACCGCCGCGTGGACGGCGATGATCGGCATCATGCTGGGCGTGGCCGTCGGCGCCGTCGGGATGCTGCCCCCGGTCCCGGACGCGGTGGTCTGGGTCGGCGCCGTGATCGTGGCCGCCTCGCTCGTGCTCGGCCTCGTGCTGCGCAACATGGGCCTCGGCCAGCCCAAGGACGGCGTGACGCAGCGCCGGGCCTCCTCCGGCCACTGAGCCCTCCCGGCGACGGCTGCGACCGCCGGCCGGCGCGACGACGGCGCGCTCCCGACGAGGGGGCGCGCCGTCGTCGTCTCACGCTCGGAGACGTGTCCGGGCCGGTCCGCGGACGGGCCTACGATGGCAGGCAGACGTCGGTGCGGCGTCAGGGGACGGGGAGGCAGACCATGACGGTCCTGGAGGACATCGTCGCGGGGGTCCGTGAGGACCTCGCGGTACGCCAGGCGCGGACGTCGCTCGACGAGCTCAAGGAGCGCGCGGCCCGCGTGCCGGGCGCGCTCGAGTGCTGCGGCCGGCTGCTCTCGGAGGATCGCGTCGCCGTGATCGCCGAGGTGAAGCGGTCGAGCCCCAGCAAGGGTGACCTCGCACCGATCTCCGACCCGGCCGCCCTGGCCGAGGAGTACGCCAGCGGCGGGGCCAGCGCGATCTCGGTGCTCACGGAGCAGCGGCGGTTCGGCGGCTCGCTCGCCGACCTGGACGCCGTCCGCGCACGGGTGGACGTGCCGGTGCTGCGCAAGGACTTCGTCGTCACGCCGTACCAGGTGTGGGAGGCGCGGGCCCACGGGGCCGACCTCGTGCTGCTCATCGTCGCGGCCCTGGAGCAGACCGTGCTGACGTCCCTGATCGAGCGGGTGCACTCGCTCGGCATGACGGCGCTGGTCGAGGCCCACACCGACGACGAGGTGCGTCGCGCCCTCGACGCGGGCGCGCGCGTGGTGGGCGTGAACGCCCGCGACCTCAAGACGCTCGAGGTGGACCGCACGACCTTCGCGCGCCTCGCCCCGCTCATCCCCGACGACGTCGTCCGCGTCGCCGAGTCCGGCGTCCGCGGCCCGCACGACGTCCTCGACTACGCCCGGTCCGGCGCGCACGCCGTGCTGGTCGGCGAGGCGCTCGTGACCGACGGGGCCCCGCGCCGGTCGGTGGCCGACCTGGTCGCGGCCGGGCAGCACCCCGCGCTGTGGTCGGTCCGGCCGGCGGCCCAGCCGTAACCACCGCAGCACGTCACACGACCACGGCACAACACCACACGGCACACCATCCCGACGCGTCCTGGACGGCGGGCGGCGGAGGCCCGGGCGACCGGTACCCTCTGACGACCCCTCGTGCAGTCCGCCGAGCGGTGCCGACGAGAGACGGAGGACCCGTGCCCGACCAGCCCGTACGGGAGGCCCTGACCGAGACCCTGGCGCACCAGGTGCTCGGGCGGCTCGCGGACGTCGAAGGCCCGTACTTCGGCGAGTTCGGCGGCCGCTTCGTGCCCGAGGCCCTCATCGCCGCGCTCGACGAGCTCGAGACCGAGTACCGCAAGGCCCTCGGCGACCCGGCGTTCACCGACGAGCTGGCGCGCCTGCACCGCGAGTACACGGGTCGCCCGTCGCCGCTCACCGAGGTGCCGCGGTTCGCGGAGCACTGCGGGGGCGCGGAGGCCGGCCACCGGGTTTTCCTCAAGCGCGAGGACCTCAACCACACCGGTTCGCACAAGATCAACAACGTCCTCGGCCAGGCGCTCCTGGTGAAGCGCATGGGCAAGACCCGCGTGATCGCCGAGACCGGCGCCGGTCAGCACGGCGTCGCCACGGCGACCGCGGCCGCCCTGCTCGACCTCGAGTGCGTCGTCTACATGGGCGAGGAGGACACGCAGCGCCAGGCCCTGAACGTCGCCCGGATGCGGCTGCTCGGTGCCGAGGTCGTGCCCGTGACCATCGGCTCGCGCACCCTCAAGGACGCCATCAACGAGGCGCTGCGCGACTGGGTCGCGAACGTCGAGAGCACGCACTACCTGCTCGGCACGGTCACGGGCCCGCACCCGTTCCCCGAGATGGTGCGCGAGTTCCACCGCATCATCGGCGAGGAGGCGCGCGAGCAGATCCTCGAGCGCACCGGCCGGCTGCCGGACGCCGTCGCGGCGTGCGTGGGCGGCGGGTCCAACGCGCTCGGCATCTTCAACGCCTTCCTCGACGACGAGGGCGTCTCCCTGCACGGCTTCGAGGCCGGGGGAGAGGGCATCGAGTCGGGCCGCCACGCGGCCCGCTTCTCCGGCGGGGCCCCGGGAGTGCTGCACGGCGCCCGGTCCTACCTGCTGCAGGACGACGACGGCCAGACGCTGCCGAGCCACTCCGTCTCGGCGGGGCTGGACTACCCGAGCGTCGGGCCCGCGCACTCCTGGCTGCACGACCTCGGGCGGGCCACCTACGAGCCCGTGACGGACGACGAGGCCATGGAGGCGTTCCGCCTCCTGTGCCGCACCGAGGGGATCATCCCCGCGATCGAGTCCGCGCACGCGCTCGCCGGCGCCCTGCGCCTGGGGCGCGAGGCCGCGGAGGCCGGGCGGACCGGCCAGGTGATCCTGGTGAACCTGTCGGGTCGCGGCGACAAGGACGTGGCCACCGCGGCGCGGTGGTTCGGGCTCCTCGACGAGGACCAGACGGACGCCACGCCGGAGGGGGACCAGTGAGCACCACGACCGACACCTCGCCTGCGGCGATGTCGACCACCGGCGCACGCCTCGACGCCCTCCGGGCCGAGGGCCGTGCAGCCCTGGTCGGCTACCTGCCCGCCGGGTTCCCCGACGTCGAACGCTCGATCGAGGCCGTCCTCGCGGCCGTGGACGCGGGCGCCGACGTCGTCGAGATCGGCGTGCCGTACACCGATCCGGTGATGGACGGCCCGGTGATCCAGCGCGCCGCGGAGGCTGCGCTCGCCGCCGGCACCCGGGTCCGCGACGTGCTGCGCGTCGTCGAGGCCGTCGCCGAGCACTCCGGCGGGCGCGTGCCCGCCCTCGTGATGACGTACTGGAACCCGGTGCTGCGGTACGGGGTGGACGCGTTCGCGCGCGACCTCGCCGCCGCCGGGGGAGCCGGCCTCATCACCCCCGACCTCATCCCCGACGAGGGGGGCGACTGGATCGCGGCGTCGCAGGAGCACGGCCTCGACCGCGTCTTCCTCGTCGCGCCGAGCTCCACGCCCGAGCGGCGGGCGCTCACGGCCCGCGCGTCGCGCGGCTTCGTCTACGCGGCGTCCACCATGGGTGTGACCGGCACCCGCGACCAGGTCGGCGACCGGGCCGAGCAGCTCGTCGCCGACACCCGCGCGGCGGGCGCCGACCACGTGTGCGTCGGGCTCGGCGTCTCGTCGGGCGCCCAGGCCGCCGAGGTGGGCCGGTTCGCCGACGGTGTCATCGTCGGCTCCGCGCTCGTGCGCCCGCTGCTGGCCGACCGTCCCTGGGCCGACCGGCTCGACGCGCTGCGGGCGACCGTGGCGGACCTCGCCGACGGCGTGCGCCGTGCCCGCGGGGGGCCGGGGGCGGGCACGTGAGCGTGACCCTCCTGGCGTCTGCCGCGTCGGTGCAGGCGGCGATCCCGAGCCCGTCGCAGCACACGTGGTACCTCGGCCCCGTACCGGTCCGCGCCTACGCGCTGGCCATCCTGGCCGGCATCGCCGTCGCGATCTGGATCACCACCAAGCGCTGGGTCGCCCGGGGCGGGGACCCGGACGACGTCCTGGACATCGCCTTCTGGGCGGTGCCGTTCGGCATCGTCGGCGGCAGGCTGTACCACGTGATCAGCACGCCCGAGCCGTACTGGGGCGAGGGCGGCGACCCCGTGCGCGCCCTGTACGTCTGGGAGGGCGGTCTCGGGATCTGGGGTGCGGTGGCGCTCGGCGCCGTCGGCGCCTGGATCGGCTGCCGCCGCAAGGGGGTGCGCCTGAGCTCGTTCGCGGACGCGCTGGCCCCCGGCCTGCTCGTCGCGCAGGCGGTGGGGCGCCTGGGCAACTGGTTCAACCAGGAGCTGTTCGGGGCGCCCACGACGCTGCCCTGGGGGCTCGAGGTCTCCCCGGGGGTGATCGAGCGGCTCAACGCGGACACCGGCACGGCGTTCGCGGCGGGCACCCTGTTCCACCCCACGTTCCTGTACGAGCTGCTCTGGAACCTCGGGGCGGCCGCGCTTCTCGTCTGGCTCGACCGCCGGTACAGGCTCGGTCATGGGCGGGTATTCTGGGCCTACGTCGCGCTCTACACTCTGGGCAGGGTGTGGATCGAGATGCTCCGCATCGACACCGCCGAGCACGTGCTCGGGCTGCGTCTGAACGTGTGGACGTCGATCGTCGTGGGCCTGGGTGCCCTCGTCGCCTTCGTCGTCATCGGCAGGCGCCACCCGGAACGTGAGGACGGGGTGGAGCTGCCCGGCCGCAGCCGCGACCGGCAGGACACCGAGCAGGCCACCGAGCCTGACACCGAGTCCGACACTGAGCTTGACACCATGAGCACCGCGCACGCCGGGGCCGCCGTAGGCGCCTCCGGCCGGGACGACGGCCGCGACAGCGGCGGCGGACCGCACCGTGCGGACGCGGGAGGTCCCGGTCCCGACCAGGGACCGGCCGACCGCGCCTGAGGCGACTCCCACCGGGACACCACCCGGGCGGGGCCGCCTATGTTTCCGACGGGCCGACGATGTCCCGACCACCTTTGAGCATGACGCGCCCGCGTGCGGGCGTGCAGGAGGACGGTGTTGATGACCACGCCGCAGCATCGGGTCGCGCGGCCCTCGGCCCAGGGCCTCTACGACCCCGCGTCCGAGCACGACGCGTGCGGTGTCGCGTTCGTCGCGACCCTGCGCGGGACGCCCGGCCGCGACATCGTGGACGCGGGCCTGACCGCCCTGTTGAACCTCGACCACCGCGGAGCGGTCGGCGCGGAGGAGAACAGCGGGGACGGGGCCGGGATCCTCACGCAGATCCCGGACGCCTTCGTCCGTGACGTCGTCGCCGCCGAGCTCCCGCCCGCCGGGCACTACGCGATCGGCATGGCGTTCCTGCCCCAGGCCGTCGCGGAGGCCGACGCGGCCGCGCGCCGGTTCGAGGCGATCGCCGCGGAGGAGAAGCTCGACGTCCTCGCCTGGCGCGACGTGCCGGTCACGGCCGACCTCGTCGGGCCGACGGCGCGCGCCTCGATGCCCCTGTTCCGGCAGGTCGTCGTGGCGGACCCGTCGCGCGAGCTGTCGGGGCTCGAGCTCGACCGTCGCACCTACCGCCTGCGCAAGCGCGCGCAGAACGAGCTCGACCTGTTCCTCGCCTCGCTGTCGAGCCGCACCCTGACGTACAAGGGCATGCTCACGACGGCGCAGCTCGAGCCGTTCTTCCCGGACCTGAGCGACCCGCGCTACGCGTCGGAGATCGCGCTGGTCCACTCGCGGTTCTCCACGAACACCTTCCCGTCGTGGCCGCTGGCGCAGCCGTTCCGGCTCGTGGCGCACAACGGCGAGATCAACACGGTGCGCGGCAACCGCAACTGGATGGCCGCCCGCGAGAGCACCATGGCCAGCGAGGTGCTCGGCGACCTGACCCCGCTGCTGCCCGTGTGCACGGAGGGGTCGAGCGACTCCGCCAGCTTCGACGAGGTGCTGGAGCTGCTGCACCTGTCCGGCCGCTCGCTGCCGCACGCCGTGCTGATGATGATCCCGGAGGCGTGGGAGAACCACGCCGAGATGGACCCGGCCCGGCGGGCGTTCTACCAGTACCACGCGAACCTCATGGAGCCGTGGGACGGGCCCGCCTGCCTCACGTTCACCGATGGCACCCTCATCGGCGCGGTCCTCGACCGCAACGGCCTGCGGCCGGGCCGCTACTGGGTCACGGAGGACGGCCTCGTCGTGCTCGCGTCGGAGGCCGGTGTCCTGGACCTCGACCCCGCGACGATCGTGCGCAAGGGGCGCCTCGAGCCGGGGCGCATGTTCCTCGTCGACACGGCGCAGGGACGGATCGTGGAGGACGACGAGCTCAAGTCGCAGCTCGCCGCCCAGCGGCCGTACGGCGAGTGGATCGCCGGCAACACGATCACCCTGGACTCGCTGCCGGAGCGCGAGCACGTCGCGCACTCGCCCGCGTCCGTCCAGCGGCGGCAGCGCGCCTTCGGGTACACCACCGAGGAGCTGAAGATCCTCCTCGCGCCGATGGCCGACACCGCCGCGGAGGCGCTCGGGGCCATGGGCTCGGACACGCCGATCGCCGTCCTGTCGAGCCGGCCGCGGCTGCTGTTCGACTACTTCACGCAGATGTTCGCCCAGGTGACGAACCCGCCGCTGGACTCGATCCGTGAGCAGCTCGTCACCGCGATCGACAGCACGATCGGCCCGGAGCCGAACCTCCTGGAGGAGGTCGCGAGCCACGCCCGCAAGCTCGACCTGCCGTTCCCGGTGCTCGACAACGACGAGCTCGCCAAGATCGTGCGCATCGACCGCGACCCGCGGCTGGAGGGCGAGTTCCGCGCCGGCATCGTGCGCGGCCTCTACGAGGTGTCCGGCGGCGGCAAGGCGCTGCAGGCCCGGCTCGAGGAGATCTTCGCCCAGGTCGACGCCGACATCGCGGCGGGCGTGACGCACGTCGTGCTGTCCGACCGCGACTCCGACTCGGAGCTCGCGCCGATCCCGTCGCTGCTGCTGACCAGCGCCGTGCACCACCACCTCCTGCGGCAGGGCACGCGCACCCGGATCTCGCTGGTCGTGGAGGCCGGCGACGTGCGCGAGGTGCACCACGTCGCGCTCCTCATCGGCTACGGCGCGGCCGCGGTGAACCCGTACCTCGCCATGGAGACGGTGGAGGACCTCGCGCTGCGCGGCTACCTCGCCGTCACGCCGGAGGCGGCCGTCGCCAACCTCATCACCGCGCTCGGCAAGGGCGTGCTCAAGGTGATGAGCAAGATGGGCATCTCCACGATCATGTCCTACCGCGGCGCGCAGATCTTCGAGGCCGTCGGGCTCTCGCACGAGCTGGTCGAGGACTACTTCACCGGCACGACGAGCCGCCTGGCCGGCATCGGCCTGGACGTCATCGCGGCCGAGGTCGCGGCGCGGCACGCGGAGGCGTACCCGGCGTCGGGCAACCACGCGGCCCACCAGCGGCTGACCAGTGGCGGCGAGTACCAGTGGCGCCGGGACGGGGAGGAGCACCTCTTCGACCCCGAGACCGTCTTCCGGCTGCAGCACGCCACCCGCACCGGGCGGATGGACATCTTCCGCCAGTACACGCGTCGCGTGGACGAGCAGTCCCGTCGGCTCATGACGCTCCGCGGCCTGTTGCGCTTCACCCCGGACCGCGAGCCGGTGCCGATCGACGAGGTCGAGCCGGTCGAGGAGATCGTCAAGCGGTTCAACACCGGCGCGATGTCGTACGGGTCGATCTCCGCGGAGGCGCACGAGACGCTCGCGATCGCGATGAACCGCCTCGGCGGCCGGTCCAACACCGGCGAGGGCGGCGAGGACCCGGAGCGCCTGTACGACCCGGAGCGCCGCTCGCGGGTCAAGCAGATCGCGTCCGGCCGGTTCGGCGTGACGAGCGAGTACCTCACGAACGCCGACGACATCCAGATCAAGCTCGCCCAGGGCGCCAAGCCGGGCGAGGGCGGCCAGCTGCCCGGGCCCAAGGTGTACCCGTGGGTCGCCAAGACCCGGCACTCGACGCCCGGCGTGGGCCTCATCTCGCCGCCGCCGCACCACGACATCTACTCGATCGAGGACCTCGCGCAGCTCATCCACGACGCCAAGAACGCCAACCCGGCGGCGCGCGTGCACGTCAAGCTCGTCTCCGAGTTCGGCGTCGGCACCGTGGCGACGGGCGTGTCCAAGGCGCACGCGGACGTGGTGCTCATCTCCGGGCACGACGGCGGCACGGGCGCGAGCCCGCTGACGTCGCTCAAGCACGCGGGCACGCCCTGGGAGATCGGCCTCGCCGAGACCCAGCAGACGCTCGTGCTCAACAACCTGCGCGACCGCATCGTCGTGCAGGTGGACGGGCAGATGAAGACCGGTCGCGACGTCGTCGTGGCGGCGCTGCTCGGGGCCGAGGAGTTCGGCTTCGCCACGGCGCCGATGGTCGTCTCGGGCTGCGTCATGATGCGGGTCTGCCACCTGGACACCTGCCCGGTGGGCGTGGCCACGCAGAATCCGGAGCTGCGCAAGCGGTTCACCGGCAAGCCGGAGTTCGTCGTGAACTTCTTCGAGTTCATCGCGCAGGAGGTGCGCGAGCACCTCGCCTCGCTCGGCTTCCGCTCGATCGAGGAGGCCGTCGGGCACGTCGAGGCCCTCGACACGCGCAAGGCCGTCGACCACTGGAAGGCGCAGGGCCTGGACCTCGCGCCGGTGCTCGCCGCGCCCGAGGCGGCGCCGGGCACCGCGCTGCACCAGGTGGCCACCCAGGACCACGGCCTGGCCAAGGCGCTGGACAACCAGCTGATCGAGAAGGCGCGCCCCGCCCTCGAGGACGCGCTCCCCGTACGGATCGAGGCGCCGGTCCGCAACGTCAACCGCACGGTCGGCACGATGCTCGGCCACGAGGTGACCAAGCGGTACCGCGGTGCCGGGCTGCCCGACGACACGATCGACGTGACCCTCACGGGCTCCGCCGGCCAGTCGCTCGGGGCGTTCCTGCCGCGCGGCGTCACGCTGCGCCTGTACGGCGACGCCAACGACTACGTCGGCAAGGGTCTGTCGGGCGGCCGGATCGTCGTGCGCCCCGACCGGTCGGCGGTGCTCGAGGGCGCCGCGAACGTCGTGGCGGGCAACGTCATCGGCTATGGCGCGACGTCGGGCGAGATCCTGCTCCGGGGCCGCGTGGGCGAGCGCTTCGCCGTGCGCAACTCCGGCGCGACGCTGGTGACCGAGGGCGTGGGCGACCACGGCTGCGAGTACATGACCGGCGGGACGGTGCTGGTGCTCGGCCCCACGGGCCGCAACTTCGGCGCCGGCATGTCGGGCGGCGTGGCGTACGTGCTCAACCTGCGCGACGTCGCGATGAACATCCAGGCGGTGAAGAGCGGCGAGCTCGAGGTGGGTGCGCTGGACGACGCCGACTGGGACCGCGTGCGCGGTCTGCTGGAACGGCACCTGGCGGAGACCGGCTCGCCCGTGGCGGCCGAGCTCCTCGAGGACGACGGCGCCCGGGCCCGCTTCTCGCGGGTCCTGCCCGCGGGCTGGGCCCGCGTGCGCGCCGCGCTGGCCGACGCCGAGGCCGCCGGGAAGACGCTGGGCGAGGGCGACGACTTCGACCCGGCGATGTGGGAGCAGATCATGGAGGTGGCGCGTGGCTGACCCCCGCGGATTCCTGAAGGTGCGGGAGCGCGAGCTCCCGCCGAACCGCCCGGTCGAGGTGCGGCTGCGTGACTGGAAGGACACGCACGCCCACCGCGAGGAGGGCCAGCCGTTCCTCAAGGAGCAGGCGGGCCGCTGCATGGACTGCGGCATCCCGTTCTGCCACCAGGGCTGCCCGCTGGGGAACCTCATCCCCGAGTGGAACGACCTGGTGTGGCGCGACCAGTGGGCCGACGCGATCGAGCGCCTGCACGCGACCAACAACTTCCCGGAGTTCACCGGGCGCGTCTGCCCGGCACCGTGCGAGACGAGCTGCGTGCTGGGCATCAACCAGCCCGCCGTGACGATCAAGAACGTCGAGGTCTCGATCATCGACGAGGCGTTCGAGCGCGGCCTGGTGACGCCGCAGGTGCCCCAGCGGCTCACGGGCTCGACGGTGGCCGTCGTCGGGTCGGGCCCGGCGGGCCTGGCCGCCGCCCAGCAGCTCACGCGCGCCGGCCACACGGTCGTCGTGTACGAGCGCGACGACGCGATCGGCGGGCTGCTGCGCTACGGCATCCCCGACTTCAAGCTCGAGAAGCTGCACATCGACCGGCGGCTCGAGCAGATGGAGGCCGAGGGCACCCGCTTCCGCCCGGGCGTCGCCATCGGCCGCGACATCACCTGGGACGCGCTGCGCCGCCGGTTCGACGCCGTGGTCCTGGCCACCGGCGCCACCGTGCCGCGCGAGCTCGCGATGCCCGGCCGCGACCTCGGCGGCGTGCACTTCGCGATGGACTTCCTCACCCCGGCGAACAAGGCCGCGGCGGGGAACCCCGTCGACGGCGCGCCGTCGGCCGCGGGCAAGCACGTCGTGATCATCGGCGGCGGCGACACCGGCTCGGACTGCCTCGGCACGTCGCTGCGGCAGGGCGCGGCCAGCGTCACGACCCTGGCGATCGGCAAGAAGCCGCCGCTCGAGCGGTCGGCGAGCCAGCCGTGGCCGACCGACCCGATCGTCTTCGAGGTCTCGACGTCCCACGAGGAGGGCGGGGAGCGCAGCTACCTGGCCTCGACGGTAGAGTTCGTGGGAGGCGAGGACGGGAACGTCCGGGCCCTGAAGGTCGCCGAGACCGAGTACCTGCCGGACGGCCGGCGGGTGCCCAAGGAGGGCACCGAGCGGGAGATCCCGGCGGACCTGGTCCTGATCGCGATGGGGTTCACCGGCCCGGAGACCGACGAGCTGGTGGCCCAGACCGGCGCGGAGCTCACGACGCGCGGGCTGGTGCGGCGCGGCGACGACTACGCCACCAGCCTGCCCGGCGTGTACGCGACGGGTGACGCGGGCCGCGGGCAGTCGCTGATCGTCTGGGCGATCGCCGAGGGCCGCGCGACGGCGGCCGCCGTGGACGCCTACCTGCAGGGCAGCTCCGAGCTGCCCGCGCCGGTCGGCCCGCGGACGGTCGCGCTGCGAGGATAAGAAGAACAACGACGAAGCAGTACCCGGGTGCCGTTCGGGCACCCGGGCCCCGCCCCGGCTCGCGCCGGGGCGGATCGACGACGAGGCTGGAGACATGCGCAGAGCGAAGATCGTGTGCACCATCGGACCCGCGACGGCGTCCCCGACCAAGCTCCGTGAGCTGGTCGACGCGGGCATGGACGTGGCCCGGATCAACCGGAGCCACGGAGAGCAGGCGGAGCACGAGGCCGTCTACCACGGTGTCCGAGAGGCGGCGAAGGAGTCCGGCCGCAACGTCGCAGTCCTCGTCGACCTCCAGGGCCCGAAGATCCGGCTCGGCCGGTTCGCGGGCGACCAGAAGCACTACCTCAACGAGGGTGACACGTTCACCATCACCACCGAGGACGTGGAGGGCACCAAGGAGCTCGTCTCGACGACCCACAAGGGTCTGGCGGGCGACGCCCGCGTCGGCGACCCGCTCCTCATCGACGACGGCAAGGTGCGCGTGCGCGTCACCGCCGTCGAGGGCCCGCGCGTCGTCACGACCGTCGAGGTCGCCGGCCCGGTCTCGAACAACAAGGGCATCAACCTCCCCGGCGTCGCGGTCTCCGTGCCGGCGCTGTCGGAGAAGGACACCGACGACCTGCGCTGGGCGCTGCGCATGGGCGCGGACATCATCGCGCTGTCGTTCGTGCGGTCCGCCAAGGACTACGACGACGTCGCGGCGATCATGGCGGAGGAGGGCCGCACGGTCCCCGTCGTCGCCAAGATCGAGAAGCCGCAGGCGGTGGAGAACCTGGAGGAGGTCGTCGCGGCCTTCGACGGCTTCATGGTGGCGCGCGGCGACCTCGCCGTGGAGATGCCGCTGGAGCAGGTCCCGCTGGTGCAGAAGCGCATCGTCGAGCTGGCCCGCCGCAACGCGAAGCCCGTCATCGTCGCCACGCAGGTGCTGGAGTCGATGACCACCAGCCCGACGCCGACGCGCGCCGAGGCCTCCGACTGCGCCAACGCGGTGCTCGACGGCGCCGACGCGGTCATGCTCTCGGGCGAGACCAGCGTGGGCGACTACCCGATCATCACGGTCCAGACGATGGCCCGGATCATCGAGGCGACCGAGGAGATGGGTCGCGAGCGCATCGCCCCCCTGGGCTCCTCGCCGCACACCCGCGGTGGCGTCATCACCCGTGCGGCCGCCGAGATCGGCGAGACGCTCGGCGTGAAGTACCTCGTGACGTTCACGCAGTCGGGCGACTCGGCCAAGCGCATGTCGCGCCTGCGCTCGGGCATCCCGCTGCTGGCCTTCACGCCGGAGGAGAGCGTGCGCAACGTCCTCGCGCTCACCTGGGGCACCACCACCTACCAGGTGCCGAAGGTCGACAGCGTCGACGCCATGGTCGGCCAGGTGGACTCCACGCTCCGCGCCAACGGGCTCGCCGAGCCCGGCGACCGCGTCGTGATCGTCTCCGGCGCCCCGGTGGGCGTGCCCGGCACGACGAACTCGATCCTCGTGCACCAGGTCGGCAGCCACTCCGACGTCTGATCGCACCTGCGCGAGGCGGCTCCGCCTCGCGCCGGCACGCCGGGGGCGCGGGCGACGACGTCGTCGACCAGGACGCCGCGGCCGAGGTACAGCGGGTCGGTGACGACGCGCCAGCGCAGCTCCAGGTCGCCCGGTGGCAGCTGTGCCCGGGCCTGTGCCCAGCGCCGCGTGCCCGAGCCCGACGCCGTGCCGTCGGGATGCTCGGCCGGGCCGCGGTCCCGCACGGTGAACGGCAGCGGCGCCCAGGTCGTCCCGCCGTCGACGGAGGTCTCCAGGTGCAGCAGGTCGGTCTCCTCCGTGTCGAGGTAGAGGTCGAACGCCAGGCGGCCCCCGCTCGCGGGCACGTCGAGCGAGGTGGTGAGCGTCGACGTCGTGGCGTTCTCGTCGCCCGAGAACCAGGCGTCCGTGCCGCGCCGGGGCTCGATCCCCTGGGCGTGGGCCAGACCGCTCGCCCACTCCCGCCGCGCGGGGTTGATGCTGCCCGAGTCGCGCGACGGGTGCACGCGGTTGGTCAGCAGGATCGCGAACGAGTGCGTGTCGAAGTCGATGACGATCGACGTGCCCGTGTACCCGGTGTGCCCGGCCGTGCGCGGCCCCGACATGGCGTCCATGTACCACCGCTGGTCGAGCTCGAAGCCGAGCCCGTGGGCGTCCCCGGGGAAGGCGCCGTTGAGGTCGGTGACCATGAGCCGCACCGACGCGGGGGACAGGATGCGGGCCGTGCCGTACCGGCCGCCGTTGAGCAGGGCCTGGGACAGGATCGCCAGGTCGCCGGCCGTCGAGAACACACCGGCGTGCCCGGCGACCCCGCCCAGGGACCAGGCGTTCTCGTCGTGCACCTCGCCCCGGACGACGCCGCGCGGTGGGCTGGCCTGGTACTCCGTCGCCGCCGTACGTTCCACGGCGGTCGGGTTGTACCCGGTGTCCGTCATCCCGAGCGGGCCGGTGATCCGGTCGGCCACGACCTGGTCGAGCGGCGCGCCCCGGAGGCGCTCGACGAGCACGCCGAGGCTGATGAGGTTGAGGTCGCTGTACAGGTAGCGCGTCCCCGGCGGCGCGTCGAGGGGCTGCGCCATCACCGCGGCGATCCGGGACTCCGGGTCGGGGTAGGCGCTCCACAGCGGCAGCCACGACACGAGGCCCGAGGTGTGGGTGAGCAGCTGTCGCACGGTCACCTCCCCCTTGCCGCCGGCGGCGAACTCGGGGACGTAGGTGGCGAGCGGCTCGTCGAGCGCGACGCGGCCCTCCTGGACCAGCTGGACGACCGCGATCGAGGTGAACAGCTTCGACACCGAGGCGAGGTCGACGATGGTGTCCTCACGCATCGGCACGCGCTCGTCGGCGGGCAGGGCGACGCCCTCGTCGCCGTAGGCGACGGCCCAGCCGCTGGCGTCGGTGCGCACGACCTTCCCCTGGTACCCCATGAGGCCGACGGCCCCCGGGTAGAGCGGGTAGGCCGCCGAGCCCACCGGCACCTCGTGCGCGCGGACCTGCGCGACGGCCTCCTCGATCGGCGCCGGGTCGAGCCCGACGTCCGCCGGGTCGGCCGCGGCGAGCGTGGTCGACGGCGGCATGAAGCCCACCGCGGGCCCGCGCTGGTCGGCGGTCGCCGAGGTGGCGTGGACGAGCGGGACCGCGACCAGGCCGGCCGCGAGCACGGCCGCCGTCGCCACGCGGCCCTGGCGCGGCCCCCGCCGCAGGGCGGCGCTCACGCCCGCGGCCCGCGGTAGATCAGGTACTGCTGACGACGCCTGTCGAAGTCCGCCAGCTCGTCGTGCCAGGCGCCGACGACGTCGTCGGTGGTGGCCCCGGCGTCGATCTGCTGCCGCAGGCGCGGCGAGCCGGTGAGCTTGTCGATCCAGAAGGGCCGCTCGGGGTCCCACGCGTCCTCGCGCCAGGCGAACTCGGGGTAGAGGGACGCCGCCGCCACGAGCATCGCGACCCCGGTGCGCACCGGGTCGAACCGGGCCGGGTCGTCGACGGTGACCTGGACGCCTCCGCACACGGTGCCGGCGTGCTTGCTGAAGGTCGGGTTGAAGTAGGCCTCCCGGAACAGGACGCCCGGCAGGCCGGCGTCCGTGAGGGCCGCCGCCCAGCGGTGGTCGACGTACGGCGCGCCGATCAGCTCGAACGGGCGGGTGGTGCCGCGCCCCTCGGACAGGTTCGTGCCCTCGAACATGCAGGTCCCGGGGTAGGCGAGGGCCGTGTCGGGGGTCGGCATGTTCGGGCTGGGCATGACGAAGTCGAGCCCGGTGCCCGCGAAGGTCACGTCGCGCCGCCAGCCGGCGACCTCGACGACGTCGAGCCGGTCCAGGCGCGCGCCGGCGACGTCGGGCAGGAACTCGCCGTCGAAGAACCGGGCGAGCTCCCCGACGGTCATGCCGTGGGCCTGCACGATCTCCTTGGCCCCGACGCCCGACGTGAACCCGGCGGTCATCATCGGGCCGCGTGCCGTGCCACCCACCGGGTTGGGCCGGTCGAGCACGACGAAACGGGAGCCCGTCGCGACGGCGGCCTGCATCGCCGTCCACATCGTCCAGATGTACGTGTAGAAGCGGGCGCCGACGTCCTGGATGTCGAAGACGACGGTCTCCACCTCCGCGGCCCGGAACATCTCGGTCATCGTCGTGACGCCGGCCCCGTAGGCGTCGTAGACGGTCAGTCCGGTGCGCTCGTCGACGAAGGTGCCCTCCGAGCCGCCGGCCTGGGCCGTCCCGCGGAAGCCGTGCTCGGGCCCGAAGACTCCGACGAGGTCGACGGCGCCGGACTCGTGCATCTCGTCGACGACGTTGCGCAGGCTGCGCAGCACGCCGGTGGGGTTGGTGATCACGCCGACCCGGTCGCCCCTGAGGGCCGACCAGCCGTCGGCGTGCGCGCGGTCGGCGCCGGGGACGACGGGGCGGGCGGGGCGCCCGGCGGACGCCGGGGCCGCGGCGCGGCGGGGTGCCGCCTGCGCGGCGGCCGCCGCGAACGGGACGCTCGCCGCGCCCAGGAGCGTGCCGGTGAGGAGGTGGCGCCGGTCGAACCGTGGTCCCCGCGGTTCCCGTGGGGCGGTGGGTCCGACGGCGGTGTGGTCGTCGCGCATCGTCAGGTGGTCCTTCCTGCCTCGTGCTGCTGCAGGGCGACTCGCGGACCGCCTCGTCGCGGTCGGTGGCCGTGGCCGGTCGTCCTGCCAGGTGGCGCCGGCGTCGTCGCCGTCGCGATGGGGTCGCCGGGCCCTCGCCTCGTTGCGGGGGAGCGGCGACGCCGGACACGTGCGGAGCGGTCAAGGGTTGCCCCGAAAGGGCTTGATCCTGAAAGTTACCGACACGGCGGGACGGCGGCAAGGGCTCGCGCCGGGTCCGGGTCGAGGGGTGTCGTGGGGGCGTCGTGCGGACGCGGAGGTGCCCCGGGTGGGATTCGAACCCACACTGGATCGGGTTTGAGCCGATTGCCTCTGCCGGTTGGGCTACCGGGGCGCGCGGCCCATCCAACCACGCGCGCGGGGCGGCGACCGAACCGTCCGACGGCCGGTCGGCGGGCCGAGCCGTCGCACTCGTCACACCCGGCACGGGACGCGGCGCCCCCGCGCGACCACTAGGATGGACGGGTGACCGACGAGAAGCCCCACGACGCGAAGCCCGAGGCGACGGTGCCGCTCGACCTGCCGCCCCTGATCGACCAGGAGCCCGAGGCCCCGAAGACGCCGGAGCGACCCGCGCGTCGCGCGGTCGTCGTCGAGGACGAGGCGCTCATCCGGATGGACGTCGTCGAGACGCTCCGCGAGGCGGGCTTCGACGTCGTCGGCGAGGCCGGCGACGGCGAGACCGCGGTGCGGCTCGCCACCGAGCTCAAGCCCGACGTCGTCGTGATGGACGTCAAGATGCCCGAGCTGGACGGCATCTCGGCGGCCGAGCGGATCGGCAAGGCGCACGCCGCCCCGGTCGTCCTGCTCACCGCGTTCTCCCAGACGGAGCTCGTCGAGCGGGCGCGCGACGCCGGCGCGATGGCCTACGTCGTCAAGCCCTTCACGCCGGCGGACCTGCTCCCGGCGGTGGAGATCGCGATCTCCCGCTACCAGCAGATCGGGGCGCTCGAGGCCGAGGTCGCCGATCTCACCGAGCGGTTCGAGACCCGCAAGCGCGTGGACCGCGCGAAGGGCCTCCTCATGACCAAGATGGGTCTGAGCGAGCCGGAGTCCTTCCGCTGGATCCAGAAGACGTCGATGGACCGCCGCCTCACGATGCGCGAGGTCGCGGACGCCGTCATCGAGCAGGTCGGCGGAGCCTGATCCGCACCACGGTGGCCCGGTCGCAGGAGGAGTCCTGGGACCGGGCCACTGCCCATTGTGCGAGGGCGACGGGGTCGCTATCGTCGCCTGGGTGTCGTGACCAATCTGTGATATTCATGCTTCAACGACCGTGACCCCGGGGCTGCCGGGGTGGCCCTCGGAGTCGGGGTGGGAAGGCTCCCACCGCGCCCCGGGACGGGACGGTCATTCGTCGAGGAGGTGCCGATGCGTGCAGCGGTCGAGGTCCGGCCGGTCGAGCAGGACGACATGGTCGACGTCGCGCGCCTTGCGGAGCGCGCCGTCGAGGAGTCGCCGTCGGCCGCGCAGGGGACCCCCTCGGACGCCTCTCGCCTCCTGGAGCACCTGAGCGTGCTGCTGGGTGCGGGCGGGCAGGTGCTCGTCGCGAGCCACGAGGGCGAGATCTGCGGGTTCGCCGTGCTGCGCGTCATCGACCCGCTGCTGTTCGCGACGACCACGAGCCTGTACGTCGACGCCGTCTTCGTCAGCCCGTCCGCCCGCCGCCGCGGCGTCGGGCACGCGCTCCTCGCGGCCGCGGCCGCCGTGGCGGGGGAGCGGGGCGCCGAGAACGTCTACTGCGCGCCCGCCCCGGGCGCCCGCGGCATGCACCGCTTCCTCGCCCGGCTGGGCTTCGCCCCCACGTCGGGGCACCGCGTGGTCGCCACGGCGACGCTGCAGCGCCGGCTGGTCCAGGAGAACCCCCGCGGGACGCGGACGGCGGCCCGGGCGGGGCGCCGCGACGCGACCCGCGCGGCGATCGAGGATCTCGTCGCCCGCCGTCGCCGGGCGCGGGCCGCGGGGCTGCCCACCGGCCCGGTCGACCTGCGCGCCTTCCAGGCCGAGCGGGATGCCGCGCTGCGCGCGGCCGCCGAGCGTGCCGCCGACCGCGGCGAGGGCGTGGAGGGCCCGGACGGCGTGACCTCCCTGGGTGTCGCGACGCGGCACGACCCGGCGAGCGAGTCCGTCCCCTCCTGACCGGTCCGTCGGGCTCCGCGGCCCGCGCGGTGCCCGCCCGCTCTCAGCGGGCGTCGAGGATCATGCAGGTGAGCCGCGCGGTGCAGACGCGCCGGCCGTCGTCGTCGGTGACGACGATCTCGTAGGCGGCGGTCGACCGCCCCAGGTGCAGGGCCGTGGCCACCCCGTGCACGCTCCCGGACCGCGTACCGCGGTGGTGGGTCGCGTTGAGCTCCAGGCCGACCGCGGCGCGTGCCGGTCCCGCGTGCTGCTGCGCGGCGACCGAGGCGAGCGTCTCCGCGAGCGACGCCGTCGCGCCGCCGTGCAGCAACCCTGCCGGCTGGGTGTTCCCGGCCACCGGCATGGTGCCGGCGGTGCGCTCGGCGGCCACCTCCGTGAGCCGGATCCCGAGGCGTTCGATGAGCGTGCCCCGCGCGGCGGCGCTCCACTCCTCGAGGGTGCGGGGGAAGCGGGGCGCGTCGGCGGTGGTGTCAGACATGGGCGATAGGTTGGCACCCGTGACGACCTCCGCGCGAACCGGGACCCGCCCACGCCTCCTGCTGATCGACGGCCACTCCATGGCGTACCGAGCGTTCTTCGCGCTGCCGGACACGCTGGTGACGTCCAGCGGCCAGGTGACGAACGCCGTCTACGGCTTCACCTCGATGCTGACGAACCTGCTGCGCGACGAGCAGCCGACGCACGCCGCCGTCGCGTTCGACGCCGGTCGCGTGACGTTCCGCACCGAGCGGTTCCCCGAGTACAAGGGCAACCGTGACGCGACCCCCGAGGTCTTCCGCGGGCAGGTGCCGCTCATCAAGGAGGTCCTCGAGGCGCTGCGCGTCCCCGCGCTGCAGCGGGAGGGCATCGAGGCCGACGACATCCTCGCCACGCTCGCCCGCGAGGGCCGCGAGGCGGGCTTCGACGTCCTCGTCTGCTCCGGCGACCGGGACTCGTTGCAGCTCGTCACCGAGGACGTCACCGTGCTGTACCCGAAGCGCGGCGTGTCCGACCTGGCGCGCATGACCCCGGAGGCTGTCGCCGAGAAGTACGGCGTGCCCCCGCAGCAGTACCCCGACCTCGCGGCCCTCGTGGGGGAGTCCAGCGACAACCTGCCCGGGGTGCCCGGCGTCGGCCCCAAGACCGCGGCCAAGTGGGTCACGACCTACGGCGGCCTCGAGCCGCTGCTCGAGCACGTCGACGAGCTGAAGGGCAAGGCCGCGGGCAACCTGCGGGAGGCGGTCGAGCAGGTACGCCTGAACCGTGAGCTGAACCGGCTGCTGGACGACGTCGAGCTCCCCCTGTCGGTGGACCAGCTGGGGCTCGCCGGTTTCGACCGGGAGGCCGTGCACCGGGTGTCCGACACCCTGCAGTTCGGCGCGCTGCGCGACCGCCTGCTCGCGGCGGACCCGTCCGCGGAGCCGGCCGAGGCGGTCGAGGCGGAGGGCGTGCAGGTCGCGCTCGCTGCGCTCGAGCCCGGCGGGCTGGGCGGCTGGCTGGCCGCGCGCTCCGGCCGCCCCCTCGGGCTCGAGGTCACGGGGACGCCGACGCCGGGGGCCGGGGACGCGTGGGACGTCGCGCTCGCCGACGACCACGACGGGGAGACCACCGCGACGGTCGTCGAGCTGGCCGACGTGACGCCCGAGGACGAGCGCGCGCTCGCGACGTGGCTCGCCGACCCGGCGGCGCCGAAGGTCGTGCACGGCGCCAAGACCGCCGGGCACGAGCTGGCCGGGCGCGGTCTCGACCTGCGGGGCGTCTCGTTCGACACCGAGCTCGCGGCCTACCTCTGCTACCCCGACCAGCGCGGCTACGACCTCGCCGACCTCACGGTGCGCCTGCTCGGGCGGGAGCTGTCCGCGGGGGAGGCGCCCGACGCAGCCGGGCAGGGCGCCCTCGACCTCGCGCTCGACGGCGGCGACGAGGACCCGCGGGCGCGGCAGGCGGCCGTGCGGGCGGCGGCGGTGGTCGACCTGGCGCAGGCGCTGTCCGGGCAGCTCGGGGACCGCGGCGCCGCGGGGCTGCTCACGGACCTGGAGCTGCCGCTCACGGCCGTGCTGGGACGGATGGAGGCCACGGGCATCGCGGCGGACGTCGAGTACCTCACGGAGCTCGAGAAGCAGTTCGCGTCGATGGTGGCGGACGCTGCGGCCGACGCGTACGACGTGATCGGCCGGCAGGTGAACCTCGGCAGCCCGAAGCAGCTGCAGGAGGTGCTGTTCGACCAGCTCGGCATGCCCAAGACCAAGAAGATCAAGACGGGCTACACCACCGACGCCGCGTCCCTGCAGGACCTGTACGTCAAGACGGAGCACCCGTTCCTGGAGCACCTGCTGGCGCACCGTGACGCGACCCGGCTGCGCTCCACGGTCGAGGGCCTGCTCAAGTCGGTGGCGCCCGACGGGCGGATCCATACGACGTTCCAGCAGACGATCGCGGCCACGGGCCGGCTGAGCTCCACGGACCCGAACCTGCAGAACATCCCGATCCGCACCGAGGAGGGCCGCCGCATCCGCCGCGCGTTCCGGGTCGGCGAGGGCTACGAGACGCTGCTCACCGCGGACTACAGCCAGATCGAGATGCGGATCATGGCGCACCTGTCCGGCGACGAGGGGCTGATCGAGGCCTTCCGGTCCGGCGAGGACCTGCACCGGTACGTGGGGTCCCGGGTGTTCGAGGTGGCGCCCGAGGACGTCACGGCCGAGATGCGCTCGAAGATCAAGGCGATGAGCTACGGGCTCGCGTACGGGCTGAGCGCCTTCGGGCTGTCGCAGCAGCTCACGATCCCGACCGGCGAGGCGCAGTCGCTGATGGACGACTACTTCACCCGCTTCGGCGGGGTGCGCGACTATCTCACGGGGGTGGTCGAGGAGGCCCGCGCCACGGGGTACACCGCGACGATCCTGGGGCGCCGGCGCTACCTGCCCGACCTCACGAGCGACAACCGGCAGCGGCGGCAGATGGCCGAGCGCATGGCGCTCAACGCCCCGATCCAGGGCAGCGCCGCCGACATCATCAAGGTCGCGATGCTCGGCGTGCAGCGCGAGCTGGACGAGCGGGGCCTCGCGTCGCGGCTGCTGCTCCAGGTGCACGACGAGCTGGTGGTCGAGGTGGCGCCGGGGGAGCGCGAGGCGGCCGAGGACGTGCTGCGCTCGCAGATGGGCTCCGCGGTGGAACTGGACGTGCCGCTGGACGTCTCCGTCGGCGCGGGGGCGACCTGGCACGACGCCGGGCACTGACGGGGAGGACGGCGATGGATCTCGGTCCCGCGACCGTGACGGCACCTGGCCCGCGTCCGTCTTCGTCACCGCCGACGACCGGTCGGGCCCCTCGGGTCAGTCCTTGGTCGTGACGAAGACCGCGGTGCCGGGCAGCACGGCGCCGCGCTCGGGGCTCCACCCGCCCCAGGTGGCGGTGTTCCACTCCGGCCACTCGGGCTCGACCACGTCGCGCAGGCGGAGGCCGGCGGCGGCGACGTCGCGCACGTGGTCGCCGACCGTGCGGTGGTACTCGGCGTAGCGCACGTCGCCCAGGTCGTCGGTCTCGACGTACGGACGGCGGTCGAAGTAGGAGCGGTGCACGGTGAGGCCCCGGGTGGTGGGGTCGTCGGGGAACGCCCAGCGCACGGGGTGCGTCACGGAGAACACCCACCGGCCGCCCGGCCGCAGCACGCGGGCCGCCTCGGCGTGCACGCGCTCCGCGTCCGCGACGAACGGGATGGCTCCGTACGAGGTGAACACGACGTCCACGGACCCGGAGGCGAAGGGGAGGGACCGGGCGTCGGCCTGCACCAGCGGCACCGGCGTGGCCGTGGCGTCGTTGAGCCGTGCCGCGCCGGCCAGCATCCGCGCCGAGACGTCGGTGGCCACGACCCGGGCCCCGCGGCCGACCAGCCAGCGCGAGCAGTGCGCCGCCCCGGCGCCGATCTCGACGACCCGCGCGCCGTCGACGTCGCCGAGCAGGCCGGCCTCCGCCTCGGTGAGCCCCTCCGGGCCCCAGCGGAAGCCCGCGTCGCCGAGGAACGGGCCGTGCTCGGCGAGGTACTCGTCGGCGTTCTCGTCCCACCACCCCCGCGCGGCCGCGTTCCCCGCCTCGTCGGGGACGTCGTCGTACCCCGCGTGCGTGACGGGACGGGGCGCGGGAGGATGGTGGCTCACCCGGCCATCGTGGCACGGGGGCCGCGTTGACCCCTCGCCGCACGATCGATAAGATTGTCGGCGGTGCAGTGCGCCTGAGGACGTCTCGGGGTTCGGACCGCCGTCGTGCGGACCGGTCCCCGCGTCGATGCCCGGGTGCTCGCGCCACAGACCCTGTCCGCACTACGTCCTGTCCGCATCGGAGCATCTACTCAATGACCATCTCCACCACGAAGTCCGCCCCGCAGGTTGCCGTCAACGACATCGGCACCGAAGAGGACTTCCTTGCCGCCGTCGACGCCACCATCAAGTACTTCAACGATGGTGACATCGTGGAAGGCACGATCGTCAAGGTCGACCGCGACGAGGTCCTTCTTGACATCGGTTACAAGACGGAGGGCGTGATCCCGTCCCGGGAGCTCTCCATCAAGCACGACGTGGACCCGGGCGAGGTCGTCGCCGTGGGCGACGCCGTCGAGGCTCTCGTCCTCCAGAAGGAGGACAAGGAGGGTCGCCTGATCCTGTCCAAGAAGCGCGCCCAGTACGAGCGCGCCTGGGGCACGATCGAGAAGATCAAGGAGGAGGACGGCGTCGTCACCGGCACCGTCATCGAGGTCGTCAAGGGCGGCCTCATCCTCGACATCGGTCTTCGTGGCTTCCTCCCCGCCTCCCTCGTGGAGATGCGTCGCGTCCGCGACCTCGCGCCGTACGTCGGCAAGGAGATCGAGGCCAAGATCATCGAGCTCGACAAGAACCGCAACAACGTGGTCCTGTCGCGCCGTGCCTGGCTCGAGCAGACGCAGTCCGAGGTCCGCTCCACCTTCCTGCAGACGCTGCAGAAGGGCCAGGTGCGCCCCGGTGTCGTCTCCTCGATCGTCAACTTCGGTGCGTTCGTGGACCTGGGCGGCGTCGACGGCCTGGTGCACGTCTCCGAGCTGTCCTGGAAGCACATCGACCACCCGTCCGAGGTCGTCGAGGTGGGCCAGGAGGTCACCGTCGAGGTGCTCGACGTCGACCACGACCGCGAGCGCGTCTCCCTGTCGCTGAAGGCGACGCAGGAGGACCCGTGGCAGACCTTCGCCCGCACGCACGCCATCGGCCAGGTCGTGCCCGGCAAGGTCACGAAGCTCGTGCCGTTCGGTGCGTTCGTCCGCGTCGAGGACGGCATCGAGGGCCTGGTGCACATCTCCGAGCTGGCCGTCCGCCACGTCGAGCTGCCCGAGCAGGTCGTCAGCGTCGGTGCCGAGGTGTTCGTCAAGGTCATCGACATCGACCTCGAGCGTCGCCGCATCTCGCTGTCGCTCAAGCAGGCCAACGAGGGCATGGACCCGGAGTCCGAGGACTTCGACCCCGCGCTCTACGGCATGGCTGCCGAGTACGACGAGAACGGCGAGTACAAGTACCCCGAGGGCTTCGACCCGGAGACCAACGAGTGGCTCGAGGGCTTCGAGACGCAGCGCGAGGCCTGGGAGGCGGAGTACGCCAAGGCGCACGCCCGCTGGGAGTCGCACCGCGAGCAGGTCCGTGCGGCCATCGCGGCGGACGCCGACGCGGCCGTCAACGACGCTGTCCCCAGCGGCAGCTCGAGCAGCTCGTCCTCGTCCTACTCGTCGGCCCCGCCGGCGCAGGAGGCCGCGGGCACGCTCGCCTCGGACGAGGCGCTCGCCGCGCTCCGCGAGAAGCTCACGGGCAACTGATCGGCGACTGACACCGGGTCGTCCGCGACCTACCGGTAGCCCACGGCGGCCCGTCACCCCTCGGGGTGGCGGGCCGCCGTCGTGCGTGGCCGGAGGGTGCGCGCCTACTCGGCGGGCGTCGCGCCGGCGTCCGCGAACTGCGTCGCGTAGAGCTCGGCGTAGAGGCCGCCCGCGGCGAGCAGCTCGGCGTGCGTGCCGGTCTCCACCACGCGGCCCTCGGCGAGGACGACGATCCTGTCCGCCGCCCGGACGGTCGACAGCCGGTGCGCGATGACGAGGGACGTGCGGCCCGACAGCGCCTGGTCGAGCGCCGCCTGGACGGCGGCCTCGGACTCCGAGTCCAGGTGGGCGGTCGCCTCGTCGAGCACGACGACGTCGGGCGCCTTGAGCAGCAGGCGCGCGATGGCCAGCCGCTGCCGCTCCCCGCCGGAGAGGCGATAGCCGCGGTCGCCGACCACGGTGTCGACGCCCTCGGGCAGCCGGGCCACCAGGTCCCAGATGCGGGCCTGCCGCAGCGCCCGCTCGAGGTCCTCGTCGGTCGCGTCGGGCCGCGCGAAGCGGAGGTTCGCGGCCACGGTGTCGTGGAAGAGGTGCGCCTCCTGGGCGACGACGCCGACAGTGCCGCGCAGCGACGCGGCGGTGACGTCGCGGAGGTCCGCTCCGGCGATCCGGACCGTTCCGGAGGTGGGGTCGTACAGGCGCGAGACGAGCTGGGAGACGGTCGTCTTGCCGGCCCCGGAGGGCCCTACCAGTGCGACCATCGCGCCGGCGGGCACGGAGAACGACACGTCGCGCAGCGTGTCCCCGGTGGGGTCGGAGCGCAGGGTCGCGACCGACTCGAGGGACGCGAGCGAGACCTCGTCGGCCCGCGGGTACCGGAAGGTCACGCGGTCCAGCTCGACGGAGGCACCCCGGGAGGCCACCGCCGCGCGCAGGTCGGCGGCGCCGGGCTTCTCGGCGAGCGCCGGCTCGAGGTCGAGCACCTCGAGCACCCGCTCGAAGCTGACCAGGGCGGTCATCACGTCGACCTGCACGTTCGACATCGCGGTGAGCGGCCCGTAGAGGCGACCGAGGTAGGCGGTGAGCGCGACGACGGTGCCGACGGTGAGCTCGCCCGCGATCGCCTGCAGCCCGCCCAGGCCGTAGACGACGGCGATGGCCAGGGACGCGAGCGTCGTCAGGCCGACGCGGAACCACGTGCCGAGCAGCGCCGTGCGGACACCGAGGTCGCGCAGCCGGCGCACCTGGGCCGCGTACCGCGCGCTCTCCGCCTCCGGGTCGCCGAACACCTTGACCAGGTGGGCGCCGGCGACGTTGAACCGTTCGTTCATCATCTGCCCGGCGTCCGCGTTGAGGTCGTACCCGGTGCGCGCCAGCCCGGCGAGGCGGCGCCCGAACCAGCGGGCGGGCAGCACGAATGCGGGGACGAGCACCAGGGACACCAGGGTGAGCCGCCACGACATAGCGAGCATCGCGGCGAGGGTGAACGCGATCGTCAGCCCGTTGGAGACGACGGTCTGCAGCGTCGAGGTGAAGGCCTGCTGCGCGCCGAGCACGTCGCCGTTGAGCCGCTGCACGAGCGCGCCGGTGCGCGCGCGGGCGAAGAACGCGAGGGGCATCGTCTGGACGTGGTCGAAGACGGCGGACCGCAGGTCCAGGATCAGGCCCTCGCCCACGCGCGACGACAACCAGCGCTCCGCCACCGCGAGCGCGGCCGTGACGATCGCGATCGACGCCGCGGCGGCGGCCATGGCGAGCACGAGCCCGCGGTCGCCGGTCGCGATGCCGTCGTCGATGAGACGGCGGAACAGCAGCGGTGTGACGGCGCCGGCCGCCGCGCTGAGCACCAGCAGCCCGACGAACGCCGCGAGCTGCGCCCGGTACGGGCGGGCGAAGCCGAGGATGCGTCGGAGCGTCGGGCCCGCGAGCCGGCGGTCCTTCACCGTCGCGTCGTTCAGGTACGACCGCATCATGGGTCCGCCCGCCATGGCACCTCCCGGCCCGCCCCGGCCCGGTGCCGCTGGGCGCTCATGGCGGGAAGCCTACGCCGGGGGCAGGATGGGCCCATGCTTCGCATCGGCCTCACGGGCGGCATCGCCGCAGGGAAGTCCGTCGTCACGCGCCGCCTCGCCGAGCTGGGCGCCGTCGTGATCGATCACGACGTCCTCGCCCGGGAGGTGGTGGAGCCCGGGACGGTCGGGCTCGAGGAGGTCGTCGCGGCCTTCGGCGACGGCGTCCTCGCGGCGGACGGCTCCCTCGACCGGCCCGCGCTCGGGCGGCTCGTCTTCGACGACGCGGCGGCACGGGCGCGCCTCGAGGGCATCCTGCACCCGGAGATCCGCCGTCTCGCGGCCGAGCGCGAGGCGCTCGCCGGCGCGGCGGACGACCGGGCCGTCGTGGTCCACGACATCCCCCTGCTCGTCGAGACGGGCCAGGCGGACCACTTCCACCTGCTGGTGGTCGTGCACGCCCCGGCGGACCAGCGGGTCGCGCGGCTCGTGGGCGGGCGCGGCCTCGACGACGCGGCCGCGCGGGCGCGCGTCGGCGCGCAGGCGACGGACGACGAGCGGTCCGCCGTCGCGGACGTCGTGCTGGACGGCACGGGCACGGAGGACGGGCTGCGCGAGCAGGTCGACACGCTCTGGCAGCGTCTGCGCGCGGAGGTGGACGAGGAGTCCGCCGCCGCGTCCGAGGCCTGACGCCGCGGCGGCGCGCCCTCGGCCGTCGCACCGGCGGGCTCACCGGTGGGTGTCGGAGGCGCGCCGTACGGTGGTGCCATGCGACCCGTGACCGACCTGCAGCGTGCGGTGGCCCCCTTCGAGGTGGTGTCCGACTACGAGCCCTCGGGAGACCAGCCCACCGCCATCGCAGACCTCACGTCCCGCGTGCAGGCGGGGGAGAAGGACGTCGTCCTGCTCGGCGCGACCGGCACCGGCAAGAGCGCGACGACCGCGTGGCTCATCGAGAAGCTGCAGCGGCCCACCCTCGTCATGGCACCCAACAAGACGCTCGCCGCGCAGCTGGCCACGGAGTTCCGCGAGCTGCTGCCGAACAACGCCGTCGAGTACTTCGTCTCGTACTACGACTACTACCAGCCCGAGGCGTACATCGCGCAGACGGACACCTACATCGAGAAGGACTCGTCGATCAACGACGAGGTGGAGCGGCTGCGGCACTCGGCGACGTCGTCGCTGCTGACCCGGCGCGACGTCGTGGTCGTGGCGTCGGTGTCCTGCATCTACGGCCTGGGTACCCCGCAGGAGTACGTGGACCGGATGGTGCGGCTCGACGTCGGGGACGTGGTCGACCGCGACGACATGCTCCGCCGCTTCGTGCAGATGCAGTACACGCGCAACGACATGGCGTTCACGCGCGGCACGTTCCGCGTGCGCGGCGACACGGTGGAGATCATCCCCGTGTACGAGGAGCTCGCCGTCCGCATCGAGATGTTCGGCGACGAGATCGAGTCGATCCAGACGCTGCACCCGCTCACGGGCGAGGTCCTCCGCAACGAGCAGAGCGTCTACCTCTTCCCGGCCACGCACTACGTCGCGGGCCCGGAGCGGATGGAGCGGGCGATCGGCGGCATCGAGACCGAGCTCGCGGAACGGCTGGCGGACCTCGAGCGGCAGAACAAGCTGCTGGAGGCGCAGCGGCTGCGGATGCGCACCACGTACGACATCGAGATGATGCGCCAGATCGGCACGTGCAGCGGCATCGAGAACTACTCGCGGCACATCGACGGCCGCGAGCAGGGGTCGCCGCCGAACACCCTGCTCGACTACTTCCCCGAGGACTTCCTGCTCGTCATCGACGAGTCGCACCAGACCGTGCCCCAGATCGGCGCGATGTTCGAGGGGGACATGTCCCGCAAGCGGTCGCTCGTGGAGCACGGGTTCCGCCTGCCGAGCGCGATGGACAACCGGCCGCTGCGCTGGGAGGAGTTCGTCGAGCGGATCGGGCAGACGGTCTACCTGTCCGCGACCCCGGGCGACTACGAGCTCTCCATGTCCGACGGCGTGGTGGAGCAGGTCATCCGGCCCACCGGTCTGGTGGACCCGCAGGTGGTCGTCAAGCCGACCACCGGCCAGATCGACGACCTGCTGCACGAGATCCGCGAGCGCGTCGAGAAGGACGAGCGGGTGCTCGTGACGACCCTCACCAAGAAGATGGCCGAGGACCTCACCGACTACTTCCTCGAGAAGGACGTGCGGGTGCGATACCTGCACTCCGAGGTCGACACGCTGCGCCGCGTCGAGCTGCTGCGCGAGCTGCGGCTGGGGGAGTACGACGTGCTGGTCGGCATCAACCTCCTGCGCGAGGGCCTGGACCTGCCGGAGGTATCCCTGGTGGCGATCCTCGACGCCGACAAGGAGGGCTTCCTGCGCTCCGAGCGGTCGCTCATCCAGACGATCGGGCGCGCGGCGCGCAACGTCACCGGCCAGGTGCACATGTACGCGGACAAGATCACGCCGGCCATGCGGTACGCCCTCGACGAGACGGACCGCCGTCGCGCGAAGCAGGTGGCGTACAACGAGGAGCACGGGATCGACCCGCAGCCGCTGCGCAAGAGGATCGCGGACGTCACCGACATGCTCGCCCGCGAGGACATCGACACGCAGGAGCTGCTGTCCGGCGGGTACCGCAAGGCCCCCGCGTCCGCGCAGGGCAAGGGGCGCGCGCCCGTGCCGGGCTCGCCGAAGGAGGGCGCCACCACCGGCAACCGGCTCGCCGGGGCCGCTGCGGGCGAGCTCGCGGAGCTCATCCAGGAGCTCAGCGACCAGATGCACGCCGCCGCCGCGGAGCTGCAGTTCGAGGTCGCGGCCCGCCTCCGCGACGAGATCGGCGGGCTGAAGAAGGAGCTGCGGCAGATGCAGGCCGCGACGGCCTGAGCGGGGCGGGAGATCCCCTCGTGACATGCGCGGATGGCGGGTCCGGGGTCTCATGTAGGGTGTGCGGGTTGGAGGGGAGTACCCCGCCCACGGTGAGGTCGTCATCACGTCCGGCACGGATGCCGGACCGGCCTCGTCGGCCCGGACGCCAGGCTCGCAGCCGCTCCGGGTGGGGAAGACCTCCGGTGCTCAGTGCTACGTACCGGAGGAGTTTTCATGGATGTGCCCGTCTGGGTCTGGATCGTCACCGTCGGCGTGATCCTCGCGATGCTCGCGGTCGACTACGTCGGCCACGTGCGCACCCCGCACGCCCCCACGCTGCGCGAGTCGGCCACGTGGTCCCTGGCCTACGTCGCGGTCGCGGTCGTGTTCGGCGTGATCGTCTGGGTCGTGTGGGGCGGGACGTACGGCGGGGAGTACTTCGCCGGGTACATCACGGAGAAGTCGCTCAGCGTCGACAACCTGTTCGTCTTCGTCCTGATCATGACGAGCTTCCGGGTGCCCCGCGAGTACCAGCAGCGCGTGCTCCTCATCGGCATCACGATCGCGCTGGTGCTGCGCACGGTGTTCATCATCGCCGGCGCCGCGATCATCGCGAACTTCGCCTGGGTCTTCTACATCTTCGGCGCGTTCCTCATCTGGACCGCGATCGCCCAGGCCCGCTCGGGCACGGGGCACGACGAGGAGTGGAACGAGAACGGCGTCCTGCGGCTGACCCGCCGCCTCTTCCCGACGACGGACACGTACGTCGGCGACAAGATGACCGCGAAGATCGACGGCAAGCGGTTCATCACGCCGATGCTCATCGTCATGGTCGCGATCGGCAGCGCGGACCTGCTGTTCGCCGTCGACTCGATCCCCGCCATCTTCGGTCTCACGCAGGAGACGTACCTCGTCTTCGCGGCCAACGCGTTCTCCCTCCTCGGGCTGCGGCAGCTCTACTTCCTCGTGGACGGTCTCCTGGACCGCCTCGTCTACCTCAACTACGGCCTCGCGGCGATCCTCGGCTTCATCGGTGTCAAGCTGGTGATCCACGCCCTGCACACCAACGAGCTGCCGTTCATCAACGGCGGGAACCACGTCGAGGCGATCCCCGAGATCTCGACGACGCTGTCCCTCAGCTTCATCGTGGTGGTGCTCGCCGTCACGACGATCGCCTCCCTGGCGCGCGACCGGCGTGACCGTCGGGCCCGTGCCGTCGCCGCGCCGACACCCACCTCCGAAGGAGACGCATGATCCACGAGCTGCCGGTCTGGTTCGAGTGGGCGTCGCTCGCGGCGCTGATCCTCCTGCTCGCCGTCGACCTCGCCATCGTCGGCAGGCGCCCGCACGTGCCGAGCATGAAGGAGAGCGGCCTGTGGGTCGGCTTCTACGTGGCGCTGGCGCTGGTGTTCGGGCTGATCGTGCTGGCGGTGGGCGGCACAGCCCCCGCCGGGGAGTTCTACGCCGGCTGGCTCACGGAGTACTCCCTGAGCGTGGACAACCTGTTCGTCTTCGTCATCATCATGTCGCGGTTCGCGGTGCCGAAGCGGCACCAGCAGATGGTGCTGATGGTCGGCATCATCATCGCGCTGGTGCTGCGCGGGGCGTTCATCCTCGCGGGGGCGGCGATCCTCGAGCAGTTCGTGTGGGTGTTCTACCTCTTCGGCGCGTTCCTCATCTACACGGCGGTCAAGCTCGTGGCGGGAGGCGACGACGAGGAGGAGTTCAAGGAGAACGTGGCGATCCGCCTGCTCCGCCGCGTGCTGCCGGTGAGCCAGGAGTACGACGGCGCGAAGGTGCGCACGGTGGTCGACGGCAAGAAGCTGTTCACCCCGATGCTCGTGGTGTTCGTCGCGATCGGCTCGACCGACCTGCTGTTCGCGCTCGACTCGATCCCCGCGATCTTCGGGCTGACGAAGGATCCGTTCATCGTCTTCACCGCGAACATCTTCGCCCTCATGGGCCTGCGGCAGCTCTACTTCCTGCTCGGCGGCCTGCTCGAGCGGCTGGTGTACCTGCCGATCGCCCTGGCGGTCATCCTCGGGTTCATCGGCGTCAAGCTCATCCTCGAGGCGCTGCACACCAACACGCTCCCGTTCATCAACGGGGGCGAGCACGTCGCCTGGGCACCCGAGATCCCGATCTGGCTGTCCCTCGCCGTGATCCTCGGCTCGATCGCGATCGCGACGGTCGCGAGCCTGGCGAAGACGCGGCGGACCGCCGCGGTCGCCGCGAAGGACGCGGCGCCGGCGGGCGCGGCCGACGCCGCGGGTGCGGCGTCGTCGACGACGCCGGCACCGGAGGCGCAGGACGTGGCGTCGGAGCCCGGCACCGCTCCCGCGTCCTCCGGGCCGGAGTCCTCGGGCCGCTGACGACACGAGCGCACGGGCCCCGGACGGCACGCCGTCCGGGGCCCGCGCGCGTCCGGCGTCAGGCGGCGAAGCCGCCGATCACGGGCACGAACTCCCGCGCCGCGCGGTGCGCCACCAGACCCTCGCGCCGCATGGGGTCGGCCGCGAGCAGCTCGAGCGCGCCGGTCGCGTCGTCGGCCTCGACGACCAGGAGCGCGCCGCCGGGCTCGCCGTCCGGCGTCGCGGGCAGCGGGCCGGACACGCGCAGCGTGCCGCTCTCGTGCAGGCCGCGGAGGAACTCCCGGTGCTCCGGACGGACCTCCGCGAGGCGGTCGGGGTCGGTGACGTAGACGTACGTGACGGCGTAGACGGACATGGCCGCATCCAAGCACCCCGCGCGGTCGCGAGCCCGGGACGTCCAGGAGCGGGTCGGGAGACCGGGTGTGACCGGTCAGGCACGCGAAAAGACCCCGAAAGGTATAGAACGCCTGTACGAATGTCGGCGCGCCGACGTAGGATGCCCGGGTGAGCAACCGCCTCGTCATCTCCGGCGCCCGCGAGCACAATCTGCGCAACATCGAGCTCGATCTCCCGCGCGACGGGCTGATCGTCTTCACCGGGCTGTCGGGCTCGGGGAAGTCCTCCCTGGCGTTCGACACGATCTTCGCCGAGGGGCAGCGCCGCTACGTGGAGTCGCTCTCCGCGTACGCCCGCCAGTTCCTCGGTCAGATGGACAAGCCCGACGTCGACTTCATCGAGGGCCTGTCGCCCGCGGTGTCGATCGACCAGAAGTCGACCAACCGCAACCCGCGGTCGACGGTCGGCACGATCACCGAGGTCTACGACTACCTGCGCCTGCTCTTCGCCCGCGCGGGGACGCAGCACTGCCCCGTGTGCGGCGAGCCGGTCCGCTCGCAGACGCCGCAGCAGATCGTCGACAAGCTCCTCGAGCTGCCGGAGGGCACCCGGTACCAGGTGCTCGCACCCGTCGTGCGCGGGCGCAAGGGCGAGTACGCCGACCTGTTCGCCGAGCTGCAGACGCAGGGCTTCGCCCGCGCGCGGGTCGACGGCGAGGTGGTGCAGCTGACCAGCCCGCCCACGCTCGAGAAGAAGCTCAAGCACGACATCGAGGTCGTCGTCGACCGTCTCGTGTCACGCGACGGCGTCCAGCGCCGGCTCACCGACTCGGTGGAGACCGCGCTGCGGCTCGCGGGCGGCCTGGTCATGGTCGAGCTCGTCGACGCCGACATCGACGACCTCGACCGGGTGCGCAAGTTCTCGGAGAAGCGGGCGTGCCCCAACGACCACCCGCTCGCGCTCGACGAGATCGAGCCCCGCACGTTCTCCTTCAACGCCCCGTACGGCGCATGCCCGGAGTGCACCGGCATCGGCTTCCGCCTCGAGGTCGACGCCGACCTCGTCGTGCCGGACGAGGAGAGGACCCTGCGCGACGGTGCCGTGGTGCCGTGGGCGCAGACGTCGTCGGAGTACTTCGAGCGGGTGCTCACCGCGCTGGCGGAGGAGATGAGCTTCTCCATGGACGTGCCGTGGCGCGCGCTGCCGCAGCGCGCCCGTGACGCGATCCTGTTCGGCCGCAACCACCAGGTGCACGTGCGGTACAAGAACCGCTGGGGCCGCGAGCGGCAGTACTCCACCGGCTTCGAGGGCGCGGTGACCTTCCTGGAGCGCCGGCACCGGGAGACCGAGTCCGACTGGTCGAAGGAGAAGTACGAGGCCTACATGCGGGAGGTCCCGTGCCCCGTGTGCTCGGGGGCACGGCTCAAGCCCGAGGTCCTCGCGGTCACCGTCGGCGGCAAGTCGATCTGGGACGTGTGCCGGCTGCCGATCGACCAGGCCAAGACCTTCCTCGACGGGCTCGAGCTGGGCGAGCGCGAGCGCGCCATCGCGGCCGAGGTCCTCAAGGAGATCCACGCCCGGCTCGGCTTCCTCGTCGACGTGGGCCTGCACTACCTGTCGCTCGAGCGTCCGGCGGGCACCCTGTCGGGTGGCGAGGCCCAGCGCATCCGGCTCGCGACCCAGATCGGCTCGGGCCTCGTCGGCGTGCTGTACGTGCTCGACGAGCCGTCGATCGGGCTGCACCAGCGCGACAACCGCCGCCTCATCGAGACGCTGACCCGCCTGCGGGACCTCGGCAACACGCTGATCGTCGTCGAGCACGACGAGGACACCATCCGCGCGGCGGACTGGATCGTCGACGTCGGCCCGGGCGCGGGCGAGCACGGCGGCCGCGTCGTGCACTCGGGCGACTACGCCGGGCTCCTCGAGGCCGAGGGCTCGATGACCGGCGCCTACCTCTCCGGCCGGCGCAGCATCGCGCTGCCCGCGGAGCGTCGCGCGACCGACCCCGGCCGGAAGGTCACGGTCGTCGGCGCCCGGGAGAACAACCTGCGGGGGATCGACGTGTCGTTCCCGCTCGGCGTGCTCACGGCGGTCACGGGCGTCTCGGGGTCCGGCAAGTCGACGCTGGTCAACTCGATCCTGCACACCGTGCTCGCGAACGAGCTCAACGGCGCGCGCCAGGTGGCGGGCCGGCACACCCGGGTCACGGGCGTGGATCAGCTCGACAAGGTGGTGCACGTCGACCAGGGGCCGATCGGGCGCACGCCGCGGTCCAACCCGGCCACCTACACGGGCGTGTGGGACCGGATCCGCAAGATCTTTGCGGAGACGGAGGAGGCGAAGGTCCGGGGCTACGGCCCGGGTCGCTTCTCCTTCAACGTCAAGGGCGGCCGCTGCGAGGCGTGCGCGGGCGACGGCACGCTGAAGATCGAGATGAACTTCCTGCCCGACGTCTACGTGCCGTGCGAGGTGTGCCACGGGGCGCGGTACAACCGCGAGACCCTCGAGGTGCACTTCAAGGGCAAGACGGTCGCGGACGTGCTGGACATGCCGATCGAGGAGGCCGCGGAGTTCTTCGCCGCGTTCCCCGCGATCTCGCGCTACCTCACCACGCTGGTCGAGGTGGGTCTCGGCTATGTCCGCCTCGGGCAGCCGGCGCCGACGCTCTCGGGCGGCGAGGCGCAGCGGGTCAAGCTCGCGAGCGAGCTGCAGAAGCGCTCCACGGGCCGCACGATCTACGTCCTCGACGAGCCGACCACGGGCCTGCACTTCGAGGACATCCGCAAGCTGCTCGGCGTGCTGCAGTCGCTGGTGGAGAAGGGCAACACCGTCCTCGTCATCGAGCACAACCTCGACGTCATCAAGAGCGCCGACTGGATCGTCGACATGGGGCCGGAGGGCGGCTCCGGCGGCGGGACGGTGGTGGCGGAGGGCACGCCTGAGGACGTCGCGCACGTCGAGGCGAGCCACACGGGCCAGTTCCTCGCGCCGATCCTCCAGGAGCACCCACCCGTGCCGACGGCGACCCCTGCCGGCCGGGCGAGGTCCGCCGCCGCGACCTCGGCGTCGTCGGCGCCGCGGGCGCGGAGCTCGGCGAAGAGCTCGGCGACGGGCACGACGAAGGGTTCGGGGAAGGCGACGACGAAGGGGAAGACCGCGTCGAAGCGTCCCGGTAAGCGCAGCGCGGCCTGACGTCCTAGCGTGTGGCCATGGGAGCGCACCACAACTACGCCGTGACCGTCGCCTGGCCCGATGCTGCCGAGGCCGGGGCCTCCGACCCCGGTGGCGGGCCGGGCACGACGTCCTACACGTCGTACTCCCGGGACCACACGGTCCTGGTCTCGGGCAAGCCGCCGCTGCTCGGGAGCGCCGACCCGGCGTTCCGCGGTGACCCGGCGCGCCACAACCCGGAGGAGCTGTTCGTCGCGAGCCTCGCGCAGTGCCACATGCTGTGGTTCCTCCACCTGGCCGCCGAGCACGGCCTGGTGGTCCGCGAGTACGTGGACGACACGACCGGCACGATGCGGGTGGAGTCTCGGGGCGAGGGGCAGTTCACGGACGTCACGCTGCGACCGAGGGTGACCGTCGACGCGGGCCCGCAGGCGACGGACGAGGCGGTGGCGGAGCTCCACCACCGCGCGCACGCCCTGTGCTTCATCGCGCGGTCGGTCAACTTCGCGGTCCTCGTCGAGCCTGCGCCCGTGCGGCTCGCGGCGCCCACCTCGTAAGGGGCCACCCGCACCCGAGCGGGTGATCTATACCAGTCCGGTCACACTGTCGTGTCGGCTGTTGACGTGGCGGCCGTGCGTGAATATTTTCCACTCCATCCCCGTGGTGGATGGGAGTTATTTCCGTGAGCGGTGCGGAACCCGCCGCAACGGCTCACTGTGGCGCGAGACGAGGAGGTCGGCGCAGGGCCCCGGGCGGGGCAGAGCAGCACGGCTGACGGGGCGTCCCGCGACGCACCCTGACACGAAGGGCATCAACGACGATGACCAGCAACTTCACCACTGACCAGAGCAACATCACCCCCCAGCCCTCCCGTCGGTCGGTGCTCCGTGCCGTGATGTACACGGCCGCCGCCGTCCCGTTCGGCCTCCCGCTCGCGGCGTGCGCCACGGGCGGGGGAGGAGGCGAGGGGGCCACCAGTGCCGCCCCCGGTGGCGAGATGGACGCGAAGAACCCGTTCGGCATGGCCGAGAACACCACGGTCGACGCGGTGATCTTCGACGGCGGCTACGGCGTCGACTACGTCGAGTTCGCCGGAACGGTCCTCGCCGGCCTGCACGCCGGATCGACCGTCAAGGTCTCGCCCTCGACGCAGATCGCCACGGAGCTGCAGCCGCGTTTCGTCGGCGGCAACCCGCCCGACCTGGTGGACAACTCGGGCGCCCAGTCGATCGGGTTCAACACGATCCTCGACCAGCTCGAGGACCTCACCGACATCATCGACGCGCCCAACGTCGAGGGCACGACCATCCGCGACACCCTGTACGAGGGCGTCCTCGCCCCGGGCACCTACGGGGACAAGTTCGCGGCGCTCAACTACGTCCTCACCGTCTACGGCGTCTGGTACTCGGGCAGCCTCTTCGACAAGAACGGCTGGACGCCGCCCGCCACGTGGGAGGAGGCCAAGGCCCTCGGCGCGGAGGCGAAGAAGGCCGGCAAGTACCTCTTCCTGTGGGGCACCGAGGCCGCGACGTACTACCAGACCCTCGCGATCGAGTCGGCCATCAAGGAGGGCGGCGACGAGGTCCGGCTGGCGCTCGAGAACCTCAAGCCGGACTGCTGGTCCAACGACTCGCTCCAGGCGACCTTCACGATCATGAAGGAGATCATCGACGCCGGGTACTTCAAGCCCGGCGGGTCGGGCACGCAGTTCACCGCGGCCCAGGCGCAGTGGAGCAACAAGCAGGAGGCCCTGCTCTACCCGTCGGGCTCCTGGATCGAGAACGAGATGAAGGACCAGACGGCGTCCGACTTCCAGATGAAGGGCGTCCCGAGCTTCTCGGTCACCGCGAGCCCGGCGATGCCGGCGACGGCGCTGCACTCGACCGCCGGTGAGCCGTTCATCGTGCCGTCGCAGGCCAAGAGCGTCGCCGGCGGCAAGGAGCTGCTGCGGGTCATGCTCTCGAAGGAGGCCGCGACGAACTTCTCCAAGACGAAGCTGGCCCCGACGATCGTGAAGGACATCGTCCCCGCCGACGGGTTCGGGTCGACGGCACTGGTGTCGCAGACCGAGATGCTCAGCGCGGCCGGGACCGACATCTTCACGTTCAACTTCGTCAACACCTACGGCATGAACCAGGAGCAGCTCCCGATCTGGAACTCCTTCCTCGACGGCAAGAAGTCGGTGGCGGACCTCACCAAGGAGCTGCAGGCGATCACGGACCGCATCGCGAACGACGACACGATCGACAAGATCGAGGTGTCATGACCGCCATCCCCGGCGCCGGGCAGGTCCTGCCCGCCGGCGAGGGAGCTCCTGCGGGGCCCGGGCGCGGGCCCCGCAGGGGGCGGCTGGGCGGGTGGTCGTTCGACACCGTGAGCTTCTTCGTCGTCTTCCTCGGGCTCCCGCTCGCGCTCTTCCTGGTCTTCGTGATCTGGCCGTTCGTCCAGGCCGCGTTCTACGCCCTCACCAACTGGTCGGGCTTCACGACCGAGTTCGACGTCGTGGGTCTGGCGAACTTCACGACGCTGCTGCAGGACCCGCGGTTCGTCAACGCCGTCGGGAACAGCGTGATGTTCGGACTGTTCATCCCGCTCATCACCATCGTCATCGCGCTGACGTTCGCGATCCTCATCACGGTGGGCGGAGCGGGGAGGGGACAGATCCGGGGCGTCCGAGGGTCGGGCTTCTACCGGGTCGTGTCCCTCTTCCCGTACGTGATCCCGGCGATCGCCGTCGGCATCATGTGGCGCCTCATCCTCGACCCGAGCAACGGTCTGGTCAACGGCATCCTCACGGGGCTGGGGCTCGACGGGTTCCAGTCGTTCGCGTGGCTGGGGAACGTGGGCACGGCGATGCCGGTGACGATGTTCGTGGTCGTGTGGGGCTTCGTCGGCTTCTACATGCTGCTCTTCATCGCGGCGATCAAGGGCGTCCCGTCGGAGATCTACGAGGCGGCGCGGATCGACGGCGCCGGGCGGTGGCGGACCTCGTGGTCCATCACGCTGCCGCTCATCCGGGACAACGTGCAGACCGCCTACATCTACCTGGGGATCATCGCGCTCGACCTGTTCGTGTACGTGCAGGCGCTCAACCCGCAGGGCGGCCCCGACAACTCGACGCTCGTGATGTCCCAGCAGCTGTTCCGCACGGCGTTCACGGAGGGGAAGTTCGGCTACGCCAGCGCGATGGGCGTGGCGATGGCGATCGTGACCCTGGTGTTCGCCGCGCTGGTGTTCACCGTGAACCGCCTCGCCGGCGGCCGTAGCGAGAGGGGCCGGGGATGACCGCCCACGCCGAGGCGGTGCCGCGCGCGGCACGCGCCGTCCCACGGACCCGCACCGCCCGCGCGGCGGGCGGCGACCGCCTCGCCGCCGGGGTCTCGCACACCGTCCTCGTGATCTGGTGCATCCTCGTCATCGCTCCGATGATCTGGGTGCTCATCGGCTCCTTCAAGACGAGCGCGGAGATCTTCGCGTCGCCGTTCTCGTTGCCGGAGCACTGGTCGTTCACGAACTACGAGAACGCGTGGGTCGACGCCCAGATCGGCCGGGCCTTCGTGAACACGATCATCGTGGTGGGGTCCGCGCTGGTGCTCGTGATGCTCCTGGGGGCGATGTGCGCCTACGTGCTCGCCCGGTTCGAGTTCCCCGGGCGGCGGGCCATCTACTACCTCATGCTGGCGGGCCTGACGTTCCCGGTCTTCCTCGCGATCGTCCCGCTGTTCTTCGTGCTCCAGAACGCCGCCCTGCTCGGCACGCTGCCGGGGCTGATCGTGGTGTACGTGGCGTTCGCGCTGCCGTTCACGGTGTTCTTCCTCTACGCGTTCTTCCGCGGGCTCCCGGACGACATCGCCGAGGCCGCGGCGATCGACGGGGCGGGCAACTGGCGGACCTTCTTCCAGGTGATGCTGCCCATGGCGAGGCCCGGCATGGCGTCGGTGGCGATCTTCAACTTCCTGGGCCTGTGGAACCAGTTCATCCTGCCGATCGCGCTGAACCCCGAGCAGCAGAACTACGTGCTGTCGCAGCGGCTGGCCGCGTTCGTGTCGTCGGCGGGGTACGCCGTGGACTTCGGCGCGATGTTCGCGGCGGTGGTCGTGACGATCGTGCCGGTGCTCATCGCCTACCTGATCTTCCAGCGCCAGCTCCAGGGGTCCGTCACGGCGGGGACGATGAAGTAGCGGCCGCCGGCCCCCGGTCCGCCCACCGCGGCGCCGGGGGCGTCGGTGGCCTGACCTAGGCTGACGGCATGGCCGACCCAGCGACCTACCGCCCGAAGCCGGGGGAGATCCCCACGTCGCCCGGCGTCTACCGGTTCCGCGACGCGCACGGCCGCGTGATCTACGTGGGCAAGGCGAAGAACCTCCGGGCGCGGCTGTCGAACTACTTCCAGGACGTCGCGCACCTGCACCACCGCACGCAGAGCATGGTGACCACGGCGGCGTCGGTGGAGTGGACGGTGGTGGGCACCGAGGTCGAGGCCCTGGCGCTCGAGTACTCGTGGATCAAGGAGTACGACCCGCGGTTCAACGTGAAGTACCGCGACGACAAGTCGTACCCGTACCTCGCGGTGACCATGGCCGAGGAGGTGCCGCGCGCCCAGGTGATGCGCGGGGCCAAGCGCCCCGGGACCCGGTACTTCGGGCCGTACGGCCACGCCTGGGCGATCCGCGAGACCCTCGACCTCCTGCTGCGGGTCTTCCCGATCCGCACCTGCTCGGCCGGCGTGTACCGCCGCGCCCACCAGACCGGCCGACCGTGCCTGCTGGGCTACATCGACAAGTGCTCGGCGCCCTGCGTCGGTCGGATCACCGTCGACGACCACAAGCAGCTGGCGCAGGACTTCTGCGACTTCATGGCCGGCGACACGCAGCGGTTCGAGCGGCGCCTCACCGCGCGGATGAACGAGGCCGCCGCGTCCATGGAGTACGAGCAGGCCGCCCGGCTGCGCGACGACATCCAGGCGCTGCGCCGGGCCACGGAGAAGAACGCCGTCGTGCTCCCCGACGCGACCGACGCCGACGTCTTCGCGCTCGCGGGCGACGAGCTCGAGGCCGCCGTCCAGGTGTTCCACGTGCGCGGCGGACGCATCCGCGGGCAGCGCGGCTGGGTCGTGGAGAAGGTCGAGGACGTCACGGACGCGGAGCTCGTGGAGCACCTGCTGCAGCAGGTGTACGGCGCCGTCGAGGACGCGCGCGCGGCGGCGGAGGAGACGGACCTCGACGCCGACGGCCGGGCCGCGTCCCGGCGCGAGACGCGCGACGCCGTCCCGCGCGAGGTGCTGGTCCCCGTGCTGCCCCCGGATCCCGGGCAGATGTCGGCCTGGCTGACCGGTCTGCGCGGAGCCCGGGTGGAGCTGCGGGTGCCGCAGCGCGGGGACAAGCGCGAGCTCGCCGCCACCGTGAAGGCGAACGCGGAGCACGCCCTCGCCCTGCACCGGACGCGCCGGGCGGGCGACCTCACCACACGGAGCCAGGCGCTCCGGGAGATCCAGGAGGCGCTGGGGCTGGAGTCGGCCCCGCTGCGCATCGAGTGCTACGACATCTCGCACACGCAGGGCACGTACCAGTCGGCGTCGATGGTGGTCTTCGAGGACGGGCTGCCGCGCAAGAGCGAGTACCGCACCTTCTCGGTGCGCGGGCCCGAGGGCGACGGGGCGCGGGACGACACGGCGGCGATGCACGAGGTGATCACCCGCCGGTTCCGGCGCTACCTGGCCGACCGGCTGGCGTCGGGCGACGTGGAGCTCGACGACAGCGACGACAGCCGCGACGGTGCCGGCGCGCCCGCCCGCGCCCGTCCGCGCTCGGGCGAGGTGCCCGCCGAGGAGCCGGGGGAGCGCAAGCGGTTCGCGTACCCGCCGAACCTCGTGGTCGTCGACGGCGGACCGCCGCAGGTGGCGGCGGCGCAGCGCGCGCTCGACGAGCTGGGCGTCACCGACGTCGCGCTGTGCGGGCTCGCGAAGCGGCTCGAGGAGGTGTGGGTCCCCGGCGAGGACTACCCGGTGATCCTGCAGCGCTCCTCGGAAGGCCTCTACCTGCTGCAGCGCGTGCGCGACGAGGCCCACCGGTTCGCCATCACGCAGCACCGGCGTCGCCGGAGCAAGGGCATGACGGCGTCCGTCCTGGACGACGTACCGGGCCTCGGGCCGACACGCCGCAAGGCGCTGCTGAGCACCTTCGGCTCGGTCAAGCGCCTGCGCGCGGCCAGCGTGGAGGAGATCGCCGGTGTGCGCGGCATGGGCCGGCGGACCGCCGAGGCGGTCGTCGCCGCGCTCGGCGGTGACGGCGGCGCACCGGACACGACCTCAGGAGCGACCTCCCCGGCCGTAACGCCGGACGCGGGCAGCGCGCCGACCAGCCACGACGGTGCGGCTCCTGGCATGCTGGGCGCATGAGCGAGCCGGACCCCATCACCGTCCCGCAGGGCATTCCCGAGATCGAGGCCGCGACCCCCGCGCCGGAGCAGTCCGAGCCGGAGGTGCTGATCATCACCGGCATGTCGGGCGCCGGCCGCTCGCGTGCCGCGGGCGTCCTCGAGGACCTCGACTGGTTCGTGGTCGACAACCTGCCGCCGATGATGATCGTGCCGCTCGTCGACCTCATGACCCGGGCGGGCTCGTCCGTGGAGCGGCTCGCGGTCGTGGTCGACGTGCGCGGGCGGGAGTACTTCGCCGAGCTCACCCGGGTGCTGCAGCACCTGCGCGACGCCGGGGTGAACTACCGGATCCTGTACCTCGACGCGCGCGACGAGACCCTGGTGCGGCGCTACGAGAGCGTCCGCCGTCCGCACCCCCTGCAGGGCGAGGGCCGGATCCTCGACGGCATCGGCGAGGAGCGCCGCGCGCTCGCGTCGATCGCGGAGCGCGCCGACGTGGTCATCGACACGTCGGAGCTGTCGGTCCACGACCTCGCGCGCGAGGTGCGCGCCGCCATCGCGGACGGCGCCCCCGACGCGTTGCGCGTGAACGTGCTCGCGTTCGGCTTCAAGTACGGCATCCCCCTCGACGCCGACCACGTCGTGGACGTCCGCTTCCTGGCGAACCCGTACTGGATCACCGAGCTGCGTCACCTCACGGGCCGCGACGCCCCGGTGCGGGAGTACGTGCTCGCCCGGCCCGGCGCACGGGACTTCGTGGACCGGTACGTGGCCGCGCTCGAACCCGTCCTCGCCGGCTACCTGGCCGAGGAGAAGCGGTACGTGACGATCGCCGTCGGGTGCACCGGGGGGAAGCACCGCTCGGTCGCGATCGCGGGCGAGATCGCCCAGCGGCTGCGGGAGGCGGGCCAGCGGGTCTCCCTCACGGCCCGCGACCTGGGGAAGGAGTGACGACGCCGGTCGCGAGCCCTGGGGCGCCGGCGGTGACGGCGCTCGGGGGAGGGCACGGCCTGTTCGCGAGCCTGTCCGCACTGCGGCTGATGTCCGACCGGCTCACCGCCGTCGTGACGGTCGCGGACGACGGGGGGTCGTCGGGGCGCCTGCGTGACGAGCTCGACGTGCTGCCGCCCGGCGACCTCCGGATGGCGCTCGCGGCGCTGTGCGACGACTCCGAGTGGGGCCGCACCTGGAGCGACCTGCTGCAGCACCGGTTCGTCTCGGGCGGCAGCCTGGACAAGCACGCCATGGGCAACCTCCTGATCGTCGCGCTGTGGGAGCTGCTCGGCGACACGGTGACGGGGCTCGACTGGGTCGGCCGGCTGCTCGGCGCGCGGGGGCGCGTGCTGCCCATGGCGTCCGTGCCTCTCGTGGTGGAGGCGGACGTGCGTCGCGACGGCGTCGCGACCCTCGACACCGTCGTCGGGCAGAGCCGTGTCGCCGTGTCCGAGGGGCGGATCGAGCAGCTGCGGCTGGTGCCGGCGGACCCGCCGGCGTGCCCGGAGGCGGTGGAGGCGGTCCGCACCGCGGACTGGGTCGTGCTGGGCCCGGGATCCTGGTACTCGTCGGTGCTGGTGCACCTGCTGGTGCCGGAGCTCGCGAGGGCTCTGCTCGAGACCGACGCGCGGGTGTGCGTGACGCTCAACCTGGCCGCCGAGCGTGGCGAGACCCAGGGGCTCACCGCGACGGACCACCTCGAGGCGTTGTCCCGGCACGCGCCCGGGCTGCGCGTGGACGCGGTGCTGGCCGACCCGTCCGCCGTCGAGGACGTCGACGAGCTCGCCGACGCTGCCCAGGCGATGGGTGCGCGGCTGCTCATGCGGCAGGTCCGTCGCGGCGACGGGACGGCGCGCCACGACCCGCTGCGCCTGGCGGCGGCCTATCGCGACGTGTTCGAGGGCGTCTACGGGGACGTGTGACCGGCCCTCGGTGGCACCCCGCCGACGGCTCAGGGTGCTTGCCTCGCGTGGCAGGATGACGCCATGGCGCTGACGGCAGAGGTGAAGGACGAGCTCGCGCGGATCAAGGTGACCCGGACGTCGTGCCGCAAGGCGGAGGTCTCGGCGACGCTGCGGTTCTCCGGCGGGCTGCACATCATCTCGGGCCGGGTGGTGATCGAGGCGGAGCTGGACGACGAGGCGGCCGCGGCGAGGCTGCGGCAGTCGATCACGGAGCTCTACGGGCACACGAGCGACCTGATCGTGGTGCAGGCCGGGGGGCTGCGCAAGAACAACCGGTACGTGGTCCGCGTGGTGCGCGACGGCGAGTCGCTCGCCCGCCAGACGGGCCTGCTGGACTCCCGGGGGCGGCCGGTGCGCGGTCTCGCCCCTGAGGTCGTGTCGGCGGGCGTCGCGGAGGCCGAGGCGGTGTGGCGTGGTGCATTCCTCGCGCACGGGTCGCTCACGGAGCCGGGCCGTTCCATGGCGCTGGAGGTCACGTGCCCCGGGCCCGAGGCGGCGCTCGCGCTGGTCGGCGCCGCGCGGCGCCTGGGCGTGCAGGCGAAGTCGCGAGAGGTGCGGGGCGTGGACCGCGTCGTGGTGCGCGACGGCGAGGCGATCGGGGAGATCCTGCGCCGGATGGGCGCGGTGCGCACCCGCGAGATCTGGGAGGAGCGGCGCGCGCGCCGCGAGGTGCGCGGCACCGCTAACCGGCTCGCGAACTTCGACGACGCGAACCTGCGGCGGTCGGCGCGCGCCGCCGTCGCGGCGGGCGCGCGGGTGCAGCGTGCCTTCGAGATCCTGGGCGAGGACGTGCCCGAGCACCTGCGGCAGGCGGGGGAGCTGCGCCTGGCGCACAAGCAGGCGTCGCTGGAGGAGCTCGGGCAGCTGGCCGACCCGCCGCTGTCCAAGGACGCGGTCGCGGGCCGGATCCGGCGCCTCCTGTCGACGGCGGACAAGCGGGCCATCGACGTCGGGATCCCGGACACCGAGGCCGGCCTGAGCCCGGAGCTGCTCGACCTCTGACGCCGTCCGACGGGCGGCGGACGGGGCGCTCGAGCCACGGCGTCCATATGGTCGGACCACATGTCTCACGAGGCCGTCGAGGGTCAGCGGCACCACGGTTTCGGGTATAGGCTCATTCCGTCAGGTGACGACGACGTGACCCGAGGCTGACCGCCCGGTGGAAGAACGTCGGGTGGTTCCGGGGTCACGACGTGAATCATCAGCACGCCCCTCGCGGCGTGCGGAAGTCGGCATCAACCGTGTGCGTCGGGATCTCACCGGCGCGCCCTGAGGAGGGCAATCGTGACCATCCGCGTCGGGATCAACGGCTTCGGTCGGATCGGACGGAACTTCTACCGCGCTCTCGTGGAGTCGGGTGCGGACATCGAGGTCGTCGGCGTCAACGACCTGACCGACAACAAGACTCTGGCCCACCTGCTCAAGTACGACACGGTGCTGGGCCGCTTCCCGAAGTCGGTCGACTTCGACGACGAGAACATCATCGTCGACGGCCAGAAGATCCGTGCGCTCGCCGAGCGCGACCCCGCGAACCTCCCCTGGGGCGAGCTGGGCGCGGACATCGTCATCGAGTCCACCGGCTTCTTCACCGACGCCACCAAGGCCAAGGCGCACATCGACGCCGGTGCCAAGAAGGTCATCATCTCCGCCCCGGCGAAGAACGAGGACGCGACCTTCGTCATGGGTGTGAACAACGACCAGTACGACCCGGCCGCGCACCACATCATCTCGAACGCGTCGTGCACCACGAACTGCCTCGCGCCGCTCGCCAAGGCCCTCAACGACTCGATCGGCATCGAGCGTGGCCTCATGACGACGATCCACGCGTACACCGGCGACCAGAACCTGCAGGACGGCCCGCACAAGGACCTCCGCCGCGCCCGCGCCGCCGCGCAGAACATCGTGCCGACCACCACGGGTGCGGCCAAGGCCGTCGCCCTGGTGCTCCCGGAGCTGAAGGGCAAGCTGGACGGCTACGCCCTGCGCGTCCCGGTCATCACCGGCTCGGCCACCGACCTCACCTTCGAGGCTCCGAAGGAGGTCACGGTCGAGGAGGTCAACGCCGCGGTCAAGGCCGCCGCCGAGGGCCCGCTCAAGGGCACGCTGGAGTACGTGGACGACGAGATCGTGTCGTCGGACATCGTCACCAACCCGCACACGAGCATCTTCGACTCGAAGCTGACCAAGGTGATCGGCAACCAGGTCAAGGTCGTCTCGTGGTACGACAACGAGTGGGGCTACTCCAACTCGCTCGTCGCGCTGACCGTCCACGTCGGCGAGAAGCTCTGACGACTCCGGCGCCCGACATCGCTCGAGCGTGAGTCACGACGTCCGCGTGCGCGCGCCGATCCCCGGCCGCGCACGCGGACGTCGTCATGTACGGACCAGATCACCCCGGTCCGGGACGTGCGGACGCAGAGGGTCGCGCCGCACGCACCGGGCCCTGACGGACAGGTGTGCCCCATGAAGACCATCGACACCCTGGGCGAGCTGCGCGGCAAGCGCGTCCTCGTCCGCTCGGACTTCAACGTGCCGCTCGACGGCACCACCATCACGGACGACGGCCGGATCAAGGCCGCGCTGCCCACGCTGAAGCGCCTCACGGACGCCGGCGCGCGCGTCGTCGTGACCGCCCACCTCGGCCGCCCCAAGGGCGAGCCGAACCCCGCCTACTCCCTGGCGCCCGTGGCTGCGCGCCTCGGCGAGCTGCTGGGCCAGGACGTGGCCCTGGCGGGCGACCTGACCGGCCCGTCGGCCCGGGAGACCGTCGCCGCCCTGACCGACGGCCAGGTCGCCCTCCTGGAGAACGTCCGGTTCGACGCCCGTGAGACCTCGAAGGTCGACGCGGAGCGCGAGGAGCTGGCGGGCGAGCTCGCCGCGCTGGCCGACGCCTTCGTCTCCGACGGCTTCGGCGTCGTGCACCGCAAGCAGGCGTCGGTCTACGACGTCGCGAAGCTGCTCCCGGCCGCGGCCGGCGACCTCGTCCTCAAGGAGGTCGAGGCGCTCTCGCGTGCCACGACGGACCCGCAGCGCCCGTACGCCGTCGTCCTGGGCGGCTCGAAGGTCTCCGACAAGCTCGGCGTCATCGAGAACCTCCTGACGAAGGCCGACCGCCTGCTCATCGGCGGCGGCATGGTCTTCACCTTCCTCGCCGCGCAGGGCCACTCCGTGGGCTCGTCGCTGCTCGAGGCCGACCAGGTGGACACCGTCAAGGGCTACCTCGCCCAGGCCGCCGAGTCGGGCGTGGAGATCGTGCTGCCCACCGACATCGTCGCCGCGGACTCGTTCGCCGCCGACGCGCCGCACCGCACCGTGCCTGCCGACCAGATCCCCGACGGCACCATGGGCCTCGACATCGGCCCGGACTCCGGCGCGCTGTTCGCGGCGCGGCTGGCGGACGCGAAGACGGTCGTGTGGAACGGCCCGATGGGCGTGTTCGAGTTCGACGCGTTCGCCGCGGGCACCCGCGCGGTCGCGCAGGGCATCGTCGACGCGACCGCGGCGGGCGCGTTCTCGATCGTGGGCGGCGGCGACTCGGCCGCGGCGGTGCGCGTGCTCGGCTTCGACGAGGACGGCTTCAGCCACATCTCCACCGGCGGTGGCGCCAGCCTGGAGCTGCTCGAGGGCAAGGAGCTCCCGGGCCTCGCGGTCCTCGCCGACTGACGCGCCGGCGGCGCCGGACGCCGACCGATCCTTCCCACCCAGCACGAGAGAACGAGGAGCCCATCGTGGCCACCACCCGCACGCCCCTGATGGCGGGCAACTGGAAGATGAACCTGGACCACACCGAGGCGATCGCCGCGGTGCAGAAGCTCGCGTGGACGCTCAAGGACGCGAAGCACGACTACGAGGCCGTCGAGGTCGCCGTCCTGGCGCCGTTCACGGACCTGCGCTCGGTGCAGACCCTCGTGGACGCCGACAAGCTCGACGTGCGCTACGGCGCGCAGGACCTGTCGACGCACGCGTCGGGCGCCTACACGGGCGAGGTCTCGGGCCCGATGCTGGCACGCCTGGGCTGCACCTACGTGGCGGTCGGTCACTCCGAGCGTCGCGAGTACCACGCCGAGGACGACGCGCTGGTGAACGCCAAGGTGCGCGCCGCCTTCGAGCACGGCCTCGTGCCCATCCTGTGCGTCGGGGAGGGCCTGGACGTGCGCAAGGCCGGCGAGCAGGTCTCGTACACCCTCGCGCAGGTCGACGCTGCGCTGGCCGACGTGCCGGCGGAGCAGGCCGCGCAGGTCGTCATCGCCTACGAGCCCGTGTGGGCGATCGGCACCGGCGAGGTCGCGACCCCGGAGGACGCGCAGGAGGTCTGCGGCGCGATCCGTGGCCGTCTCGCGGAGCTGTACGACGCGGAGCTCGCCGCGGGCGTGCGCGTGCTGTACGGCGGGTCGGTGAAGTCGGGCAACGTCGCGCAGATCATGGCCCAGGCCGACGTCGACGGTGCGCTGGTCGGTGGCGCGAGCCTCGACCCGGTCGAGTTCGCGAAGATCGCGCGCTACCAGTCGCACGTCGCCTGACGCGACACCTCCACGGCGGGCCCGGACCCGCCCGACGGACGCCTCCCGGGATCGTCACCCGATGGAAACATCGGTGTTCGCCTCGAGAGGCGTCCGTCACTTACTCTTGACCCGGCCGGGACGACGTCCTGGTCGGGTGACGAACAGAAGCCCGCCCCGCGGGACGGACGACGAACGAGGACAGCCGAGGACACCGTGGACGTTTTGCAGATCATCCTTCAGGTTCTCCTGGTGATCACCAGCGCCTTCCTGACCCTGCTCATCCTGATGCACAAGGGCAAGGGCGGCGGTCTGTCCGACATGTTCGGCGGGGGCATCTCGAGCGCCGCCGGGAGCTCCGGCGTCGCGGAGCGCAACCTCAACCGGATCACGGTGAGCTTCGCGCTCGTCTGGTTCGTCGTGATCGTGCTGCTGGGCCTCATCACGAAGGTGAGCTGAGCCGGCACGACCGCGACCGTCGCCGGCCCCGGGCCGGTGAGGGGGCACCAGGACCGGGCCCGAGCCCGGTCCGACGGTTTCACGAAGATCGTCCGTGGGCGTACGCCCACTGAGTCGAAGGTGAGGACGACAGGACGTGGCTACTGCCGGTCATGCGATCAGGGGCTCGCGCGTCGGCGCGGGTCCGCTGGGAGAGTCCGAGCGCGGCGAGGCGGCACCCCGGATGCGGGTCTCGTACTGGTGCGCGAACGGGCACGAGACGACGCCGAGCTTCTCGGCGAACGAGGACGTCGAGCCTCCGGAGTTCTGGGACTGCCCGCGCTGCGGCTTCCCCGCCGGGCTGGACGCGGCCAACCCGCCGGAGCCGGTGCGGAACGAGCCGTACAAGACGCACCTCGCGTACGTGAAGGAACGGCGCTCCGAGGAGGACGGCGCCGCGCTCCTCGAGGAGGCGCTCGCGACGCTGCGAGCGCGTCGGACGGGGCTGCGCCGGGCGAGCTGACGGAGCAGGGTCGGGCTCCGACCCGAGGGGTGTCCACCTGTCGAGACGGTGGCGTAGTCTGGCCGCATGTTCGAGGAAGGACAGCTCTACGCCCCCGTCACCGAGGACGAGCACGGCGTCACGGTGCACCTCGCGGACGACCACCCCGGCGCGAACGACCCGGAGTACCGGCGCCGCCGGGAGGTCATCGCCGGCCCCGCGCTGCGCTGGTCGCCGGGCGACCCGGTGCCCCGCGTCGAGTACACGGACGGGGAGAACGAGATCTGGCGCACCGTGTGCGCCGAGCTCGCCCCCAAGCACGAGCGCCTGGCGATCCGCGGATACCTCGAGGGCAAGGAATCCCTGGGCCTGCCGACCGACCGGGTGCCGCAGCTCGACGAGGTGAGCGCCGGCCTGGAGCCGCTCAGCGGCTTCCGCCTGCACCCGGCCGCAGGACTGGTGCCGCTGGACCAGTTCTACGGCTCGCTCGCCGACGGCGTCTTCCACTCCACGCAGTACCTGCGACACGGGTCGCAGCCCTTGTACACCCCCGAGCCGGACATCATCCACGAGGTCGTCGGGCACGGGAACCTGCTCGCGAACCCGGCGATCGCCGACGTGAAGCGACGGGCGGGCGAGGCCGCGCGGCGTTGCGAGACGGCCGAGGGCCTGCAGTTCGTGGCGGACGTCTTCTGGTTCACCATCGAGTTCGGGGTGATGTACGAGGACGGCGAGCTGCGGGCGTACGGCGCGGGCCTGCTGTCGTCGTACGGCGAGATCGAGGAGTTCCGCGGCGCCACGATCCTGCCGCTCGACTTCTACTCGATGGGCACCGTGGAGTACGACATCTCGCACTACCAGCCCACCCTGTTCGCGTGCGACGGGATGAGCGAGCTCACCGAGCGGGTGGGGGAGTTCTTCGCCGAGTTCGACGACGAGACGCCCGCCCGCCTGCTCGCCGACCGGCACCGGTCGGCGAGCTAGCAGGTCACGCGGCCGGGCCGGCCGCGGCCGCGTCGAGCAGCCACAGCGTGCGCTCGGTGCCGCGGGCCCCGGCCGCCGGGACGTCGGTCACCGCTCCGCCCGCGAGGGCGGCGGCGGCCTGGGCCGCCTTCTCCGCTCCGGCCGCGACCACCCACACCTCGCGCGCACGCCGGAGGGCGTCGAACGTGAGCGAGACGCGCTCCGGCGGCGGCTTGGGGGAGCCGTGCACCCCGACCGTCGCCCCGCGTGCCTCGAGACCGTCGTGCCCGGGGAACAACGAGGCGACGTGCCCGTCCGGCCCCATGCCGAGCAGCAGCACGTCGAACTCCGGGACGGCCGCCTCCTCCGCGTCGGACGCGCGCGCCGCGGCGAACGGCGCGAGCTCGGCCGCGTAGGCCGCGGCCGCCTGCTCCGGCGTCTCGACGGGGTCGCCGTCGACCACCGAGCCGCGCGCCGGCATGGCGTGCACGTGGTCGGCGGGCAGGCCGGAACCCGCGACCAGCGCGTCCACGAGGGCGGCGCGGGCCTGGGTCTCGTTGCGGTCCGGGTCGCCGTCGGGCAGGAACCGCTCGTCGCCCCACCACAGGTGCACCCCGGACCAGTCCACGGCCGTGCGCAGCGGGCTCGCGGCCACGGCCTCGAGCGTCTTGATGCCCACGGTGCCGCCCGTCAGCACCGCGTGCACGGGGGTGCGGACCGACTGGACGTCGAGCAGGCGGGTGAGCAGCCGGGCCGCGGCGGCCTCCGCGAGGACGGCGGGGTCGGGGTGGACGACGACGAGCGGCGCGCTCACGCCGTGACCTTCGCCGACGCCCGGACGGTCTCGACACGCTCGAGGCCCTTGGTGAGCACCTCGCCGTAGAGCTCGTCGGGGTCGAGGCGCCGGAGCTCCTCGATGAGGGCCTCGCTCAGCGCGCGGATCGGGAGCGCCATGCGGCGCTCCGGCTTCTCGGGCTGCGTGATCGACACGACGCGGCCGTCGGGGCGGTCGAGCACGATCGGCCCGCTCTTGCGCTCCAGGGTCACGCGGGTGATCGCGTCGTCGCTGTCCGTGCGCACGACCATGGCAGGGCAGCGCAGGCGCTGGCCGAGCCAGGCGGCGAGCAGGTCGAGCGACGTGTGCTGCTTTTGGCCCTCGACGGTCACCGCGGTGACGGGCTCGAACGGGGGCTGCTCCACCGCCGCCGCGATGAGCCCGCGCCACAGGGTGACGCGCGCCCACGCGAGGTCGGTGTCCCCGGGGCTGAACGCGCCCGACAGGCGGTGCAGCATCGCGACCGGGTCGGCCGCCGTCGTCGTGTCGGTGATGCGGCGCTGCGCCATCGCGCCCATCGGGTCCGCGGACGGGGCGTCCGGGCCGCCGGTGGGCCACCAGACGACGATCGGGGCGTCCGGCAGCAGCAGGGGCATGACGAGCGTGTCGGGGTGGTCGAGCATGGGCCCGCCGGCGCGCAGCACCACGACCTCCGAGGCGCCGGCGTCGCCGCCGACGCGGATCTCGGCGTCGAGCCGGGGGGCGGAGCGGTCGCGCTGCGCCAGCGGGGCGACGACGACGACCCGGCACGGGTGCTCGTGGCTGGCCTGGTTGGCCGCCCGCACCGAGTCCTCGATGTCGGCCTCCTCCGCGACGACGACGAGGGTGAGCACCCGGCCGAGCGCCACCGCGCCGCCCTCGTCGCGCAGGTGGGCGAGCCGCTTGCCGACCGCGTTCGTGGTCGTGTCCGGCATGTCGATGATCATCGGGGCTCTCCTCTGTGGAAGCGGCACGGCTGGATGCGGCACGGGTGGGTCCGGCTCGCCGCGGCGCGGGGGGCGTCGTCCGGGGTGGGGGCGCTCGTCACGGGCGCCGCCACGAGCGGCCGTCGCGGGCCATCATCTTGTCGGCGGACTCCGGCCCCCAGGTGCCCGAGGCGTACTGCTCCGGCTTGCCCTTGCCCGCCCAGTACGCGGTCACCGGGTCGAGGATCTTCCAGGAGAGCTCGACCTCCTCGCGCGTCGGGAAGAGCGGCGGGTCGCCGAGGAGGACGTCGAGGATGAGGCGCTCGTAGGCCTCGGGGGACGACTCGGTGAACGAGTGGCCGTAGCCGAAGTCCATCGTGACGTCGCGGACCTCCATCGCGGTGCCGGGCACCTTCGCGCCGAACCGGAGGGTGACGCCCTCGTCGGGCTGCACGCGGATGACCAGAGCGTTGTTGCCCAGGTCGGACGTGAGGGAGGACTCGAACGGCAGGTGCGGCGCCTTCTTGAAGACGACGGCCACCTCGGTGACGCGGCGGCCCAGGCGCTTGCCCGTGCGCAGGTAGAAGGGCACGCCCGCCCAGCGCCGGTTGTCGATCTCGAGCTTCACCGCGGCGAACGTCTCGGTCGTGGAGTCGGGGTTGAAGCCCTCCTCCTCGAGGAACCCGACGACCTTCTCGCCGCCCTGCCACCCGGAGGCGTACTGGCCGCGGGCGGTGTGGCGCCCGAGGTCGCGGGGGAGCCGCACCGAGGAGAGCGCCTTGATCTTCTCGGCGCGGAGGGCCTCGGCGTCGAAGTTGACCGGCTCCTCCATGGCGACGAGCGCCAGGAGCTGCAGCAGGTGGTTCTGGATCACGTCGCGCGCGGCGCCGATGCCGTCGTAGTAGCTCGCGCGCCCGCCGATGCCGATGTCCTCGGCCATCGTGATCTGGACGTGGTCGACGTAGTTGCTGTTCCACAGCGGCTCGAACATCTGGTTCGCGAACCGCAGGGCGAGGAGGTTCTGGACCGTCTCCTTGCCGAGGTAGTGGTCGATGCGGAAGACCGACTCCGGGTCGAAGACCTGGGAGACGACGGCGTCGAGCTCACGCGCGCTCTCGAGGTCGTGACCGAACGGCTTCTCGATGACGACGCGGCGCCACGCGTCCGGGGACGACTTGGAGAGCCCCGACTCGGACAGCTGCCGGCACACGATCGGGAACGCGCTGGGCGGCACGGACAGGTAGAACGCGTGGTTGCCGCCGGTGCCGCGCTCGGCGTCGAGCTGCTCGACGGTCTGGCGCAGACGCTCGAACGCCTCGTCGTCGTCGAACGACCCCTGCACGAAGCGGATGCCCTCGGCGAGCTGGCGCCAGGTGGCCTCGCGGAACGGCGTGCGGGCGTGCTCCTTGACCGCGTCGTGCACGACCTGGGCGAAGTCCTCGTCCTCCCAGTCGCGGCGGGCGAAGCCCGTCAGCGCGAAGCCGGGCGGCAGCAGGCCGCGGTTCGCCAGGTCGTAGACGGCGGGCATGAGCTTCTTGCGGGACAGGTCGCCGGTGACCCCGAAGATCACCAGGCCGCTGGGGCCGGCGATGCGGGGGAGCCGCAGGTCGAGGGGGTCGCGCAGGGGGTTGTGCTCGGCGGTGATCTTGGCCGGTCTCACGAGGTGGGCACCGTTCTTCGTCGTGCGGGCGGGAGGTGGTGCGGACCCGGGGGCGCCGTGGCGCCCCCGGGGGAGTGCTCAGGCGCTCTGGGCCTTCAGCCCGGCGGACGCGGTGTCCAGGAGCTCGGTCCAGGAGTCCTCGAACTTGCGGACGCCGTCCGTCTCGAGGTGGTCGGTGACCTCGACGAGGGAGACGCCGAGCGACTCGATGGTCTCGATCGTGCGACGCGCCGCGCCCGCGGTGCCGCGGACCGTGTCGCCCGCGACGACGCCGTGGTCGGCGAACGCCTGCAGGGTCGGCTCGGGCATCGTGTTCACGACGCCGTCCGTGACCAGCTCGGAGACGTACAGGGTGTCCGAGTACTCCGGGTTCTTCACGCCGGTGGACGCCCACAGCGGCCGCTGCGGGTGCGCGCCGGAGGCCGCGAGCGAGCGCCACTGGTCCGTGCCGACGAACTGCTCGTAGGCCTCGAACGCGAGGCGGGCGTTCGCGACGGCGGCCTGCCCGCGCAGGTCGAGCGCCTCGGGCGTCCCGATCTTCTCCAGGGCGGCGTCCACCGAGGAGTCGACCCGGGAGACGAAGAACGAGGCCACCGACCCGATCGGGCCGAGGTCGATGCCGTCGGCGCGGGCCTGCTCGAGGCCGATCGCGAACGCCTCCATCACGGAGCGGTAGCGCTCGATCGAGAAGATCAGGGTGACGTTGACGCTGATGCCCTGCGCGAGGGTCCGGGAGATCGCGTCCAGGCCGGGCACGGTCGCCGGGATCTTGATGAACACGTTCGGGCGGTCGACCGTGCGCCACAGCCGCTCCGCCACGACCACCGTCTTGTCGGCGTCGTACGCGAGGCGGGGGTCGACCTCGATCGACACGCGGCCGTCCACGCCGTCGGTGGCGTCGTAGAGCGGGCGCAGCAGGTCCGCGGCGGCGCGTACGTCGTCGGTCGTGATGGTCTCGACCGCGGCGTCCACGTCCGAGCCGGCGAGCTCGGCCAGCTGGGCGTCGTAGGCGTCGCCGCTGGACAGCGCCTTGGCGAAGATCGTCGGGTTCGTCGTCACCCCGACGACGCCCCGCTCGGCCACGAGGGCCGCCAGGTTGCCGCTGCGCAGGCGCTCCCGCGACAGGTCGTCGAGCCAGATGGACACCCCGGCGCCGGTCAGGTCGGTGATCGGTGCGGGGACGGTGCTCTGCGTCATCGGACGTCCTTCCAGGTCGGAAGCCCCTGCGCGGGAAGTCTCGACAGGGGCCGGGTGGGGCGCCGCGGGGCGACGCCCCACCCTGGGAATCTACGAGCGCTCAGGCGGCGTCGCCAGCGCCGCGCACGGCGGCGAGCGACTCGCGGGCGGCGGCCGCGACGGCCTCCGCCGTGATGCCGAACTCCCGGTACAGCGTCTGGTAGTCGGCCGACGCGCCGTAGTGCTCGAGCGAGACGCTGCGGCCGGCGTCGCCGACCACCTCGCGCCAGCCCTGCGCGACGCCCGCCTCGACGGACACGCGGGCCTTCACCGCGGACGGCAGCACGGACTCGCGGTACGCGGCGTCCTGCTTGTCGAACCACTCACGGCTCGGCATCGACACGACGCGGGCGGCGATCCCCTCGGCGGCGAGCTGCTCGCGCGCCTGCACGGCGAGCTGCACCTCGGAGCCGGTGCCGACGAGGACGACGTCGGGCGTGCCGGTCTCGTCGTTCGTGGCGTCGACCAGCGTGTAGCCGCCCTTGAGCGTGCCCTCGGCGCCGGCGAAGCCGTCGGTGCCGCGCGGGAACGTCGGGACGTTCTGGCGGGTGAGCACGATGCCGGCGGGGTTGGCCGTGTTCTCGATGATGCCGCGCCAGGCCCACGCCGTCTCGTTCGCGTCGGCGGGGCGCACGACGTCGAGGCCGGGGATGGCCCGCAGCGCCGCGAGGTGCTCGACCGGCTGGTGCGTCGGGCCGTCCTCGCCGAGGCCGATCGAGTCGTGCGTCCACACGAACGTCGTCGGGATCTCCATGAGGGCCGCGAGGCGGACCGAGGCCCGCATGTAGTCGGCGAACTGGAGGAACGTGCCGCCGTACGGGCGGGTGAGGCCGTGCAGCACGATGCCGTTGAGGATCGCGCCCATGCCGTGCTCGCGGATCCCGAAGTGCAGGGTGCGCCCGTAGGGATTGCCCGGGAACTTCTTGGTCGCGTGCTCGACGGGGATGAACGACGGCTCGCCGTCCATCGTGGTGTTGTTCGAGCCGGCGAGGTCGGCGGAGCCGCCCCACAGCTCGGGCAGCACGTCCTTGAGGGCGGTGAGGACCTTGCCGGACGCGGCGCGCGTCGCGACGCCCTTCTCGGAGGCCTCGAAGACGGGCAGCTCGTCGGTCCAGCCGGCGGGCAGCTCGTGGGACACCAGGCGGTCCAGCAGTGCCGCGCGCTCCGGGGCGGCCGTGCGCCACGCGTCGTACGACCGGTCCCATGCGGCGCGCTGGTCGGCCTGCCGCTCGGCGACGGCGCGGGTGTACGAGAGGACCTCGTCGTCGACGGCGAAGGTCGCCTCGGGGTCGAGGCCGAGGGCGACCTTGAGGCCGGCGACCTCGTCGGCGCCCATCGCGGAGCCGTGGATGCCGCCGGTGTTCTGCTTGGTGGGCGACGGCCAGCCGATGATGGTGCGCAGCGCGATGAACGACGGGCGGTCGGTCTCCGCCTTCGCGGCCGCGATGGCCGCGGCGAGCGCGTCGACGTCCTCGGCGTAGCCGGTGCCGCCCTGCGTCCAGTCCACACGCTGGGTGTGCCAGCCGTACGCGGCGTAGCGCGCGAGGGTGTCCTCGGTGAACGCGATGTCGGTGTCGTCCTCGATGGAGATCTTGTTGTCGTCCCAGATCACCACGAGGTTGCCGAGCTTCTGCGTGCCGGCGAGCGACGACGCCTCGGACGTCACGCCCTCCTGCAGGTCGCCGTCGGAGGCGATGACGTACACGTGGTGGTCGAACGGCGACTCGCCGGGCGCGGCGTCGGGGTCGAGCAGGCCCCGCTCGCGGCGGGCCGCGAACGCCATGCCGACCGCGGACGCGAGGCCCTGGCCGAGCGGGCCGGTCGTGATCTCGACGCCGGGGGTGTGGCGGTACTCGGGGTGGCCCGGGGTCTGCGAGCCCCAGGTGCGCAGCGCCTCGAGGTCGTCCAGCTCCATGCCGTAGCCGGAGAGGAACAGCTGCAGGTACAGCGTGAGCGACGAGTGGCCCGCGGAGAGGACGAACCGGTCACGACCGACCCAGTGGGGGTCGGACGGGTCGTGCCGCATCGTCTTGCCGAACAGCAGGTACGCGGCAGGGGCGAGGGAGATCGCCGTGCCGGGGTGGCCGTTGCCGACCTTCTCGACGGCGTCGGCCGCCAGCGCCTTGATGGTCTTCACCGCGCGGTCGTCGAGCGAGCTCCACTCGAGCGGGGCGACGACGGGGTCGAACGCGTTCACAGATGTGCCTCTTTCCTGCCCGGAGCGAGCCCCGGGTGATTGCTGCTGCTCTGCCGGTACGGGGCGCCGTCGCGTCGGACGCCGCACGGGGTCCTCGAGGCGACGGCGGGGGCACGGCGTCGAGGGGCCGACCGGGGTGGGCGGCCCGCTGTTCACCGTTGTGCAGCACCACCCTAGCGCCGAGCATTCCCGGCACGCCCGTCCCGGCACGGTTCGTCCCACCAGGTGAGCCGGGCGCCGTGCGCGCCGGAGGATGTCCGGGGAGATGACGTCCGCGCGGGCATTTCTCACAGCCGGGAGGCCGTCGCCCGGGCCGCCGCGACGCTGACCTCGGCGTACGATGAGGCGGCGACCGTCCCACGTCGCCCGAGCTCCCCGGACCCCCAGCCGAGAACGGACAAGCACGCGCGTGAGCACCACGAGCACCACGACGTCCCACCCCCAGGCGCCGACCCGCGCGGCCGCGCGCGCCGAGCGGGAGCGTGCCGATGCGGACCGGGCGGACCGCCGCGGAGCGGACGCGGAGCAGGGCGGGGGCGCGAGCGGGGCGCCGGGCACCGGCTGGCGGGACCGCCTCGGGGCGTACGTCGCGCTGACGAAGCCGCGCATCATCGAGCTGCTGCTCGTCACGACGCTGCCCACGATGATCCTCGCGCAGGGCGGCCTGCCCTCGCTGGGGCTGGTCCTGCTCACCCTCGTCGGCGGCACGCTGGCCGCCGCGTCCGCGAACGTCTTCAACTGCTACCTGGACCGCGACATCGACCAGGTGATGAACCGCACCAAGCGGCGCCCGCTGGCCACGGGGGAGATCACGCCCCGGGCGGCCCTGGTGTTCGCCACGGTGCTCGGCGTCGTGTCGCTGCTGTGGTTCGCCCTGCTGGTCAACGTCCCGGCGGCGTGGCTGACCTTCGCGGCCATCGCGATCTACGTGGTCGGCTACACGATGATCCTCAAGCGCCGCACGCCGCAGAACATCGTGTGGGGCGGGATCGCCGGCTGCATGCCCGTGTTCATCGGCTGGGCCGCGGTGACCGGGTCGCTGAGCTGGGCCGCCGTGGCGCTCTTCGGCGTGATCTTCTTCTGGACGCCGCCGCACTACTGGCCGCTGTCCGTAAAGTTCAAGAAGGACTACGCGAACGCCGGCGTCCCGATGCTGCCGGTTGTGGCCACGGACCGCCGCGTCGCGGTCGAGATGGTCGCGCACACCGCCGCGATGATCGCCTGCTCCCTCGCGCTGATCCCGCTCGCCGGGATGTCGTGGTTCTACGCGGCCGTCGCGGTGGCCTCGGGCGGCTGGTTCCTCTGGCTCGTGATCGCGATGCTCCGCCGCGCGGGCCACCCCGAGCGGGGCAAGCTCGGCGCGATGAAGGTCTTCCACGGTTCGATCACGTACCTCACGGTGCTGTTCATCGCCGTCGCTGTCGACGTCTTCCTGCCCTTCTGACGCTTCCGGGGGCCCGGGCAGCCGTGGCCGTCGCCGCCTCGGGGCATGATGTCCGGGTGCCCGACCTCTCGTCCGCCCCGCCCCTCCCGCCCGCGTTGGCGGCCGCGTTGCAGGACTACCTCGCGCACCTCGGCGTCGAGCGCGGGCTGTCGGCCAACACCGTCGCGGCCTACCGCCGGGACCTGGGCCGCTACGCGCGCCACCTGCACACGACGGGGCGGTCCGGGCTCGACGACGTGGGCGAGCGGGACGTCGAGGAGTACGTCGTGGTGGTCCGGCAGGGATCGGACGGCGGCGCCCCGCTGTCGCCGTCGTCCACGGCCCGCGCGCTGGCCGCGGTGCGCGGCTGGCACCGGTTCGCGCACGCCGAGGGCACGACGAGCGCCGACCCCGCCTCCCAGGTGCACGCCCCGAGCGCGCTGCGCCGGCTGCCGCACGCGCTGTCGGTCGACGAGGTCGCCAGCCTGCTCGACGCGGCCGGCACCGGGGACGGCCCGGTGCCGCTGCGCGACCGCGCCCTGCTCGAGCTGCTGTACTCCACCGGCGGACGCATCAGCGAGGTGGTCGGCCTCGACGTCGACGACGTCGACGGGCTGCTCGACGACGGCGGGCACGACGGCGGGCAGGACGGTGTGCCGCGCGCAGGGTCCGTCCGGCTGCGCGGCAAGGGGGACAAGGAGCGCGTGGTGCCCGTCGGCTCGTACGCGAGGGCCGCGCTGGAGGCGTACCTGGTGCGTGCCAGGGCGCCCCTCGCGTCGGCGGGCCGCGGCACGCCCGCGCTGTTCCTCAACACCCGCGGCGCGCGCCTGTCGCGGCAGAGCGCCTGGTCCGTGCTGCAGGCCGCGGCGGAACGCGCCGGCCTGACGCAGCACGTGTCGCCGCACACGCTGCGGCACTCGTTCGCCACCCACCTGCTCGCCGGCGGCGCCGACGTCCGCGTGGTCCAGGAGCTGCTGGGGCACGCCTCGGTGACGACCACGCAGATTTACACGATGGTGACGCGCGACGCGCTGCGCGAGGTGTACGCCGCGGCGCACCCCCGCGCCCTCGGCTGAACGTCCGTCACGACTCCGGCATGCTCGGTGCGGCTCGGTGCGGCTCGGTGCGGCTCGGTGCGGCTCGGTGCGGCTCGGTGCGGCTCGGTGCGGCTCGGTGCGGCTCGGT
>NZ_JBNOZL010000003.1:220685-584178 GCF_050311635.1 Isoptericola nanjingensis
GCGGCTCGGCGCGGCGGAGCTCCCGGAAGGACGGCGCGCCCGGCGTGCCGCCCGGACCCCAGGAGGCCCTGAGGTAGCGTGACGCAGGTGAGCGAGGGACTCGGGAGCGACACCATGACGCAGACGACCACGAGCGACGCCTCACCGGCCGCGGCCACCGCGACCAGCCCCGCCCCGGGCAGTCCGGCCGGCGGGCTCGAGGAGCCGCGTACCGACGTCGTCGGGCGGCCGCTGCCCGACTTCCGCGACCCGGCGCCGCTGGCCTCCCACGGGCCCGCGCGCATCGTCGCGATGTGCAACCAGAAGGGCGGGGTCGGCAAGACCACCACGACGATCAACCTGGGCGCCGCGCTGGCCGAGTACGGCCGCCGCGTCCTGCTCGTGGACTTCGACCCGCAGGGCGCTGCCTCGGTGGGGGTGGGCGTCAGCCCGCACGACCTCGACCTCAGCGTCTACAACCTGCTCATGGAGCGCGACGTCAGCTTCACCGACGTGCTGCAGCCCACGAACATCGAGGGCATGGACGTGCTGCCCGCGAACATCGACCTGTCGGCCGCGGAGGTCCAGCTCGTCGGCGAGGTGGCCCGCGAGTCGGTCCTCGCCCGCGCGCTGCGGCCTGCCCTCGACGACTACGACGTGATCCTCGTGGACTGCCAGCCGTCGCTCGGCCTGCTCACGGTCAACGCCCTCACCGCCGCGCACGGCGTGCTCATCCCGCTGGAGTGCGAGTTCTTCGCCCTGCGCGGCGTGGCCCTGCTCGTGGAGACGATCGAGAAGGTGCGCGACCGGCTCAACCCGGCCCTGGAGATCGACGGCATCCTCCCGACGATGTACGACTCGCGCACCCTGCACTCCCGCGAGGTCGTGGCGCGCGTGCACGAGGCGTTCGGGGACACGCTGCTGCACACGGTCATCGGGCGCACGGTGAAGTTCCCGGACGCGTCGGTGGCGGCCGAGCCGATCACCAACTACGCGCCGACCCACGCCGGAGCGGCCGCGTACCGGCAGCTCGCTCGGGAGCTCGTCGCCCGTGGTGACGCTGCCTGACGTCGCCCCGGAGCAGGGGGAGGCGGTCGACGCCGTCGACGGCTCCGACGCCCGGCCGGGGTTCGAGGTGCACCTCGACAACTTCACCGGCCCGTTCGATCTGCTGCTGTCGCTGATCGCGAAGCACGAGCTCGACGTCACCGAGGTGGCGCTCGCGGCCGTGACGGACGAGTTCGTCGCGCACATCCGCGAGGCCGAGGCCGCGTCCCGCGAGGCGACGGCCCGCGGCGAGGAGCACCCGTCGTGGGACCTCGGGACGGCGAGCGAGTTCCTCGTCGTCGCGGCCACCCTGCTGGACCTCAAGGCCGCGCGGCTGCTGCCAGGAGTCGTCGAGGAGGACGCCGAGGACCTGGAGCTGCTCGAGGCCCGCGACCTGCTGTTCGCCCGGCTGCTGCAGTACCGCGCGTACAAGGAGGTCTCCGGCCTCCTCGCCGAGCGGCTGGAGACCGAGGGGCGCCGGGTGCCGCGTTCGGTGCCGCTCGAGCCGCACCTCACGGCGCTGCTGCCGGAGCTGGTGTGGACCCTCGACGGCGCGCGTCTCGCCGAGCTGGCGGCCCGGGCCCTGGAGCCCAAGCCCCCGCCCGTCGTCGGGCTCGACCACCTGCACGCCTCCACCGTGAGCGTGCGGGAGCAGGCGGGCGTGGTGGCGCGCCGGCTGCGGCGCGAGCACGTCGCGACCTTTCGCGCGCTCGTCGCGGGGGAGGAGCGGCTCGTGGCCGTCGCGAGGTTCCTCGCCCTGCTGGAGCTGTTCCGCTCCGGCCGGGTGGCGTTCGAGCAGGCCACGGCGCTCGGCGAGCTGACCGTGCGGTGGACGGCGGACGACGGCGGCGACCACGGCCCGGACGAGGAGGACGACGGCGAGCTCGCGGCGGGCTTCGAGGAGTTCGACGGGACGCCCGGGCAGGACGAGGGGACCGGGGGGCCCGCCGCGGGCGCCGCCGGCGTGACGGAGGTCGTGGCATGACGCAGCAGACGGACGAGCAGACGGAGGCCGCCGAGCCGGAGCCGGCGGCCGCGCCCGAGCCGGTGCTCGACGTCGACGTCGACGTCGACGCCCTGCCGGGCGGGCTGGCGGCGGCGCTGGAGGCGGTCCTCATGGTCGCGGAGTCGCCGGTGGCGGTCGAGCGGCTCGCGGCCGGCGTGGCGCGGCCCGTGCCGGAGGTTGCCGAGGTGCTCGAGGAGCTGGCCGCGGAGTACCGCGGGGAGACGGGCGGGCGCCCGCGCGGCTTCGAGCTCCGCGAGGGCGCGGAGGGGTGGCGCGTCTACTCGGCGCGTGCCCAGGCCGACGTCGTGGGCGCCTTCGTGCTCGAGGGCCAGTCGTCCCGCCTCAGCCAGGCGGCCCTGGAGACGCTCGCCGTCATCGCGTACCGCCAGCCCGTCACCCGCGGGCAGGTCTCGGCGGTGCGCGGGGTGAGCGTCGACGGCGTGGTGCGGACCCTGCTGGCCCGCGGCCTGATCGCCGAGACGGGCCAGGACCCGATGACCGGCGCCGTGCTGTTCGGCACGACGGGTGAGTTCCTCGATCGGATGGGCTGGTCGTCGCTCGAGGAGCTGCCGCCCCTGGCGCCGCACCTGCCGGACGTCGCCGAGGCGATCGCCCTGGACCCGTCCTCGGCCCTCCGTCGCGGCCTGGCGGAGGACGGGCCCGACGCCTGAGGTCAGGCGACCGTCGCGTCGACCGTGACGTCGACGTTGCCCCGCGTGGCGTTCGAGTACGGGCACACCTGGTGCGCGGCGGCGACGAGCGCGTCGGCGGTCGCCTGGTCGACGCCGCCGAGCTCGGCGTGCAGCGCGACCGCCAGCCCGAAGCCGCCCTCGGGCGTCGGGTGCAGGGAGACCTCGGCCACGACGGCGGAGTCGCTCACGGTGGCCTTCTCCCGCCGTGCGACGAGCTTCAGCGCGGAGTGGAAGCAGGCGGCGTACCCCGCGGCGAAGAGCTGTTCGGGGTTCGTGGCGCCGCCCGCGCCGCCCATCTCCTTGGGGATCGCGAGGTCGACGTCGAGAAGTCCGTCGTCGGACCGCGACCGGCCGTCCCGTCCGTCTCCGGTGGCGGTCGCGACCGCCGTGTAGAGCGCGCTCATGCTGGTCCTCCTGGGTCGGATAACTAGTAGAGTTACTAGTTCGTCTACTAGACCACGCGACGCCGGTCGTCGCAAGCACCCCGGATCGCGTCGTGAGCCCCCCGGGGCAGGTCTCGACGTGAGAGGTTGGTGCGATGGGAACCAGGACGGCGGCCTCGCCCCCGGAGCGGCCGGCGGGGCGCGGGCGGGTGCGTGAGCGGATCCTCGAGGAGGGGAGCCGGCTGTTCTACGCGGACGGCGTCCGCGCCGTGAGCGCCGACAAGGTGATCGCCGCGGCGGGCGTGTCCAAGGTCACGTTCTACCGTCACTTCCCGACGAAGGACGACCTCGCCGTCGCCTACCTCGAGGCGATCGCGGACGAGGAGCGCGCGCTGCTCGAGCGGCTCCGCGGGGACCATGCCGGCGACCCGGCGGCGACCCTCGCCGCCCTCGCCGAGGCCCTGGGCGCCGTGGCCGGCAGCGCGCAGTTCCGCGGCTGCGCCTTCGTGAACGCCGGGGCCGAGTACGCGGACGCGGCGCACCCGGTGCGCCGGATCGTCGCCGGCCACCGTGCCCGGTACGCGGGCTTCTTCGCCGACGTCGCGCGGGACGCGGGCGCCGACGACCCGCAGGCGGTGGCGGCCGAGCTGATGATGCTGCGCGACGGGGCCATGGTGTGCGGCGACGTGGACGACGCCCGCGCGGTCGCGCCCCGCCTCGCCTCGGCCTTCGCGGCGGTGCTCGCCGCCCACCGGGGGGCCGCGGCCGGCGCCTGAGGGCCGTGCCGGCGCACCGGCGCAGGGCGTGGTGCGGCGTCGTCGAGCAGGACCGGCCCGACCTGAGAGAATCGGGCACCATGAGCACCGAACGCCGCGGCGGGAGCCGCCGCACCAGCCGTCCCCAGGGTCCCGCCGCGCGGCGCACGCAGCGCCAGGCCCCGCCCCGCCGTCCGGCGCCGCGCTCCGGCGAGCCGGACCGCGACGTGCACGTCGCGGACGGCGTCCGGCTGCAGAAGGTGCTCGCCCAGGCGGGCCTGGGGTCGCGCCGCAAGTGCGAGGAGCTCATCGCCGAGGGGCACGTCGAGGTTGACGGCGTCCTGGTCACCGAGCTCGGGCTGCGCGTCGACCCGGCGAAGGCCGTCGTGCACGTCGACGGCATGCGCGTGCAGCTCGACACCTCGAAGATCACCCTCGCGCTGAACAAGCCGCTCGGCGTGGTCTCCACGATGAGCGACCCCGAGGGCCGCCCCACCCTCGCCGACCTGGTCAAGGACCGGCCGGAGCGGCTGTTCCACGTCGGCCGGCTCGACGCCGACAGCGAGGGCCTGCTGCTCCTCACGAACGACGGCGAGCTCGCGAACCGGCTCGCCCACCCGCGGTACGAGATCCGCAAGACGTACCTCGTCACCGTGACGGGCGGCGAGTTCTACCCCCGCCACGCCAAGCAGCTCACCGACGGTGTCGAGCTCGAGGACGGCCTCGCCCGCGCCGACAAGGTGCGCGTGGTGGACTCCGTGCCCGGCGAGACGATGCTCGAGGTGGTGCTGCACGAGGGCCGCAACCGGATCGTGCGTCGCATGCTCGACGCCGTCGGGTTCCCGGTCACGCGCCTCGTCCGCACCCGCATCGGCCCGATCGTGCTGGGCGACCTGCGGGTCGGGCGCTCGCGGGTGCTCGGGCGCACCGAGCTCGGCACCCTCATGCGCGACGTCGACATGTGACGTCGTCGCACCCCGTCCAGCAGTCCCCGCAGCCCCCGCAGTCCCCGAAGTCCCGTAGTCCCGCGCGACACTCCGCGCGACAACAGAAGGTGAGCACTCGTGGTCGTCATCGCCGTCGACGGTCCCTCCGGGTCCGGCAAGTCCAGCGTCTCCAAGGCGGTGGCGGCCCGGCTGGGGCTCGCCTACCTCGACACCGGCGCGATGTACCGGGCCGCGACGCTGTGGTGCGTCGACGGCGGCACCGACCTCGCCGACCAGGCGGCGGTGGCCGACGCCGTGCGCGCCATGCCGCTCGAGATGGGGGTGGACCCGGCTGCCCCGACCGTCCGCCTGGGCGGTCGCGACGTCGCCGCGGCGATCCGCACCACCGAGGTCTCCACGGCCGTCTCGCAGGTGGCCACCAATCTCGACGTGCGCGCCGAGCTCCGGCGCCGGCAGCGCGCCGTGATCGAGACCGAGAGCGCGCCGGGCGGTTTCTCGGGCGGCAAGGGCGTCGTCGCGGAAGGGCGCGACATCACGACCGTCGTCGCCCCCGACGCGGACGCCCGCGTGCTGCTCACCGCGAGCGAGGAGGCCCGGCTGCGCCGCCGCTCGCTCGAGGTGCACGGCGCGGCCGACGAGTCGGCCGTCGAGGCGACGCGCGACCAGGTGCTGCGCCGCGACCGCGACGACTCCACCGTCAGCCAGTTCCAGGTCGCGGCCGACGGCGTCGCCACCGTCGACTCGTCCGACCTCGACTTCGACCAGACGGTCGACGCCGTCCTCGCGGTCGTCGCGCAGGTCACCGCCTGACCCGCCACCCGGCGCGTGCGCGCGGCACCGTCCGGACCCGGTGACGCGGGTCTCGTTCGTGACAGGCCGCTCGGCCTGGGAGAATGGTGCGCATGACCACTCCCGCCGACGGCTCCGTGCCCGCTGCCGAGCCCACCGACGAGCCCACCGCCCCGCCTGCGCCCGGCGTCGCCGCGGCGCCCGCGGACCATGCGGACACCGAGGGCCGTGACGCCGTGGCGGATGTCCTCGAGTCCGACGGCGACGACGAAGCGCGCGAGCGCGCGCTGCGCGCCGGCCTGGAGGACTTCGAGCTCGACGAGGCCGACCGAGCGCTGCTGGACGCCGAGTGGGACGAGGAGGGCTTCGGCCCCGGCGAGGCGCCGCTGCCGGTGCTCGCCGTCGTCGGCCGCCCGAACGTCGGCAAGTCGACGCTCGTCAACCGCATCCTCGGCCGCCGCGAGGCCGTCGTGGAGGACACCCCGGGCGTCACCCGCGACCGGGTGAGCTACCCCGGCGAGTGGGCCGGTCGCGAGTTCACCCTCGTGGACACGGGCGGCTGGGAGGTCGACGTGGCGGGCATCGAGTCGAAGGTCGCCGAGCAGGCGGAGGTCGCCGTCGAGCTGGCCGACGCCGTCATCTTCGTCGTCGACTCCACCGTGGGCGCGACGTCGACGGACGAGCGCGTCGTGGAGCTGCTGCGCCGTTCGGGCAAGCCGGTCGTGCTGTGCGCCAACAAGGTCGACGGGCCGTCGGGCGAGGCGGACGCCGCCTACCTCTGGGCCCTCGGCCTCGGCGAGCCGCACCCGGTCTCCGCGCTGCACGGGCGCGGCACCGGGGACCTGCTGGACGCCGCGATGAAGGTGCTGCCCGAGGTCTCCGAGCACGGGGAGCTGCGGCCCGCCGGCCCGCGCCGCGTCGCCCTCGTCGGCCGCCCGAACGTCGGCAAGTCGTCGCTGCTGAACAAGATCGCCGGCGCCGAGCGTGTCGTCGTCGACGAGACCGCGGGCACCACCCGCGACCCGGTCGACGAGCTCGTCGAGATCAAGGGCGTGCCCTACTGGTTCGTCGACACCGCGGGCATCCGCCGCCGTGTGCACCAGACGCGCGGCGCCGACTTCTACGCCTCGCTGCGCACCCAGGCCGCGATCGAGAAGGCCGAGGTCGCCGTCGTGCTCGTCGACGCCTCGCAGCCGATGACCGAGCAGGACACGCGCGTCATCTCGCAGGCCGTCGACGCGGGCCGGGCGCTCGTCATCGCGTACAACAAGTGGGACCTCATGGACGACGACCGTCGCCCGTACCTCGAGCGCGAGATCGAGCGGGACCTGGTGCAGGTGCAGTGGGCGCCGCGCGTCAACGTCTCGGCCCGCACGGGCTGGCACACCGACAAGCTGACGCGCGCGCTCGAGACGTCGCTCGAGTCGTGGGACACCCGCATCCCGACCGGGCGCCTCAACGCGTTCCTCGGCGAGCTCGTGGCCGCCCACCCGCACCCGCTGCGCGGCGGCAAGCAGCCGCGCATCCTGTTCGGCACCCAGGCCTCGACGCGCCCGCCGCGGTTCGTCATCTTCGCCACCGGGTTCCTCGAGGCCGGGTACCGACGCTTCATCGAGCGCCGCCTGCGCGAGACCTTCGGGTTCGAGGGGTCGCCCATCGAGATCAGCGTCCGCGTGCGGGAGAAGCGGCGGCGCTGACGCGCCGGTGAGCCGCCGACGAGTCGCTGATGAGCCGCCGATGAGTCGCCGATGAGCCGGGCCCCGCTGGCCCGCCGTGGTCGCCTGCTGCGCCTGGGCGCGGCGCGCGACACGTCCGCGGTGCGCCACCTGGTGACGTTCCTGGTCGTGACGGTGGCGACGGTGCTCGTCACGCGGTTCCTGCTCGCGGCGTCCGGGTACCCGCAGGTGGGCGGCGGCGGGCTGCACGTGGCGCACGTCCTGTGGGGCGGGCTAGGCATGGCGCTCGCGGTGGTGGTGCTGCTGTCGTGGGTCGGGCCGGCGCCGCGGTCGCTCGGTGCGGTGCTGGGCGGCGTCGGCTTCGGGCTGTTCGTCGACGAGATCGGCAAGTTCGTCACCTCCGACAACGACTACTTCTACGAGCCGACGGCGGCGCTGATCTACGCGGTCGTCGTCGTGCTCGTGCTGCTCGTGGAGGCCCTGCACGGGCGACGGGCGCACCACCCCGCGGAGTACCTCGCGGTGGCGACCGACCGCGCCGTGGCCGGCGTGGCGGGCGGCTTCACGGACGTGGAGCGCGAGGAGGCGCGGGCGCTCGTGGAGCGGGGCCGCGGCGAGCCGGCGGCGGAGGAGGTCGCCGCGCTGGTGGAGGCCGTGCCGCGCGACGACGTGACCGTGCCGGACCCCGTCCGGGCGCTGGTCGTCCGGGTGTCCGCGTGGTTCGCCGAGGCGATGGAGCACCGGTGGGCCGCCGCGGTCGTGACGGTGGCGGTGCTCGCCACCAGTGCCGGGTCGGTCGTGGTGGCGCTGCGGGTGCTGCTCGGCGGGATCGCGGTGCCGTCCTGGGTCGGCGTCGGGATCCTCGTGGCCGTCGCCGCGACCGTGGCGTGCGTCGTGTGGGCGCTCGTCGTCGGCCCGCGGGACCACCGCGCGGGGGCGGTGTGGGTGCGGCGCGGGGTCCTCGTCAGCCTGTTGGTCACCCAGCTGCTCGCGTTCCGCGCGGTGCATTGGGTGGCGGTGGCGGGCCTGGTGGTGGATCTCCTCGTGCTCGTCGCCCTCGGCGTCGCGCTGGGGCGGGACGACGAGCGGCGCACGGCGCGCGGTCGCGGGTGAGACGTGCGCCACTCGGGCTTGCCACGCGGGCGCGGGCCGTGGCACGGTCGGCGATGACGAGCGAATTGCTCGCGTGCTCTGGGGTCGGTGAAATTCCGAGCCGGCGGTGAAAGTCCGCGACCCGGTCACAGCCTGTGACCGGTTGACCAGGTGGAACTCCTGGACCGACGGTCAAAGTCCGGATGGGAAGCGCACGCGACGGCTCCCCGTCCGGTCCGACCCCCGGCCCCTCGGCCGGTGTCGTCCTTCGTGACGACCGTCCGCGACCGGTCGGTGCGAGCACGTCCGACCCCGCCTTCCTGCCCCGGGGTCCGCGACCGGACGACAGGGGCAGGACGGATGAGCGCCACCACGGCAGAGCGCGCCGCGATGCAGCGTGCGCTCGAGCTGGCCGCGCAGGGGCCGGCACGAGGACCCAACCCGCGCGTCGGGTGCATGCTCCTCGACGCCGACGGTGCTTCGATCGCGGAGGGCTTCCACCGCGGCGCGGGCACGCCGCACGCCGAGGTCGAGGCGCTGCGCCGCGCGACCGAGTCCCGCGGCCCGGGCGCCGCGCGCGGGACCACCGCCGTCGTCACGCTCGAGCCCTGCAACCACCACGGCCGCACCGGTCCCTGCGCCGACGCGCTTCTGGCCGCGGGGGTCGCGCGGGTCGTGCACGGCCAGCACGACCCCAACCCTGCCGCGTCGGGCGGCGCCGCACGCCTGCGCGCCGCGGGCGTCGAGGTCGTCGGCGGCGTGCTGGCGGACGAGGCGCGCGCGCTCAACGCCGTCTGGACGCGCGCGCAGGAGCTCGGCCGTCCCGTCGTCACCTGGAAGGTCGCGAGCACGCTCGACGGGCGCTCCGCGGCCGCCGACGGCACCTCGCGCTGGATCACGGGACGGGCCGCGCGCCACGACGTGCACCGCCTGCGCGCCGGGGTGGACGCCGTCGTCGTCGGCACCGGCACCGCGCTCGCCGACGACCCCGACCTCACCGTGCGGCACGCCCCGCTGACGGGGCAGCAGCCGGACCGCGTCGTCGTCGGGCTGCGGGACCTGCCCGCGTCGTCCCGGCTCGCGCGCGCCGCGGCGGCCGGCGAGGCAGTGATCCACCTGCGCACCCACGACCCGCACGAGGTGCTGGACCTGCTCTGGTACCGCGAGCACCGGCACGTGCTGCTCGAGGGCGGGCCCGCGCTCGCCGCCGCCTTCTGGCGCGCCCGGCTCGTCGACGACGTGGTCGCGTACGTCGCGCCCGTGCTGCTCGGGGTCGGCGCGTCGGCCGTCGCCGACCTCGGCATCGGGACCATCGCCGACGCCGCGCGCCTCGACCTCCTCGACGTCGCCGTCCTGCCCCGGGACCCGGACGACCCCACCGACATCCCCACCGTGCGGCTCGCCCTGCGGCCGCGGAAGGAGCGCTGAGCCATGTTCACCGGAATCGTGGAGGAGCTCGGCACCGTCGTCGCGGTGCGCGAGCACGCCGACGGCGCCCGCCTCACCGTCGCCGCCGACACCGTGCTCGAGGGCGTCCGGCTCGGCGACTCGATCGCCGTCGACGGCTGCTGCCTGACCGTGGCGGAGACGGGGGTGCACGACGGCCGCGCCACCTGGACCGCCGACCTCATGGCCGCGACCCTGGCCCGTACGAGCCTCGGCGGGCGGCGAGCCGGCGACCCGGTCAACCTCGAGCGCGCGCTCGCGGCGGACGGACGGTTCGGCGGGCACGTCGTGCAGGGCCACGTCGACGGCGTCGGGACGGTGCTCGCCCGCACGCCGGGCACGCAGTGGGAGGTCGTCGACGTCGCGCTGCCTCCGGCGCTGGCGCGGTACGTGGTGGCGCAGGGCTCGATCGCCGTCGACGGCGTGAGCCTCACCGTCGTGGACGCCCGCGACGACGCGTTCACCGTGAGCCTCATCCCCGAGACCAGGGCCCGCACGACGCTCGGCTCCCGCGCCGTCGGAGAGCGGGTCAACCTCGAGGTCGACGTGCTGAGCAAGTACGTCGAGCGGCACCTCGCGGCGACGGTGGCGGCACGATGAGCGGCGCCGTCGAGCGCGTGGCGCGGGCGATCGACGACGTCGCGGCGGGCCGCCCCGTCGTCGTCGCGGACGACGCGGACCGGGAGAACGAGGGCGACCTCATCCTCGCCGCCGACGCCGCGACGCCGGAGCTCATGGGCTTCCTCGTGCGGCACACGAGCGGCCTCGTGTGCGTGGGCGTGGCCGGGGACTCGCTCGACCGGCTCGGGCTGCCCCTCATGGTCGAGGCGAACGAGGACGCCTACCGCACGGCGTACACGGTGACGGTCGACGCCGCCACGGGCGTCTCGACCGGCATCTCCGGCGCCGACCGCGCCCGCACCGCACGCCTGCTCGCCGACCCGAAGGCGGTGCCAGCGGACCTCACCCGGCCCGGGCACGTGCTGCCGCTGCGGGCGCGCCCCGGCGGCGTCCTGGAGCGACGCGGGCACACCGAGGCGGCCGTCGACCTCGCGCGGCTGGCCGGGCGCGGGGAGGCCGGCGTGCTCGCCGAGCTGGTGCACGACGACGGCACCATGATGCGGCTGCCCGCGCTGCGGGAGTTCGCGGCCGAGCACGGCCTCGCCCTGATCAGCGTGGCCGACCTCGCCGCCTACCGGCGCGCCACCGAGATCCTCGTCGAGCGCGTCGCCGTCACGACCCTGCCCACCCGGCACGGCGACCTCGTCGCCGTCGCCTACCGGGACACCCGCACGGGGAACGAGCACGTGGCGCTGGTGGCCGGGTCCCTCGACTCCCTCGCGGACCCGGCGCACGGGCCGGTGCTCGCGCGCGTGCACTCCGAGTGCCTCACGGGTGACGCGTTCGGCAGCCTCCGGTGCGACTGCGGGCCGCAGCTCGACGAGTCGCTGCGCCGGGTCGCCGAGGCCGGCCGCGGCGTCGTCGTCTACCTGCGCGGGCACGAGGGGCGGGGGATCGGCCTGGCCGCCAAGCTCGCCGCCTACGCCCTGCAGGACGGCGGCCGGGACACGGTCGACGCCAACCTCGACCAGGGGCTGCCCGCCGACGCCCGCGACTACACCGCCGCCGCTCACGTGCTGCGCGACCTCGGGGTACCCGGCGTGCGCCTGCTGACCAACAACCCCGCCAAGGTCGACGGCCTCGTCGCCGGGGGAGCGGCCGTCGCCGAGCGGCTGCCCCTCGTCCTGCCCGCCCACCCGCGCACGCTGGGGTACCTGCGCACCAAGCGCGACCGCATGGGGCACGACCTGCCCCACGTGTCCGACGCCCTGCACGACATCCCGCACGACATCCCGCACGACACCGGAGGAACCACGATGGACCGCACCCCGACCGCCCCGATCGTCGCCGGAGCGGCCCGATGAGCGGCGCCGGCGCCCCCGCCGCCGCGCCCGTCGACTGCTCCGACCTGCGCGTCGCCGTCGTCGCGGCGAGCTGGCACCAGGTCGTCATGGACGGTCTGCTCGACGGCGCGCTGCGCGCCTGCGCCGACCACGCGGTCGCGGAGCCGCGCGTCGTGCGGGTGCCCGGCTCGTTCGAGCTGCCCGTGGCCGCCCAGGCGCTCGCGGCCTCCGGGTATGACGCCGTCGTCGCGCTGGGCGTCGTGATCCGCGGCGGCACACCGCACTTCGACTACGTGTGCGCGGCCGCGACCGACGGGTTGAGCCGGGTGGCGCTCGACCACACCGTGCCCGTGGGGTTCGGCCTCCTGACGTGCGACGACGAGCAGCAGGCCCTCGACCGCGCCGGGCTGGACGGCTCGCACGAGGACAAGGGCTACGAGGCCGCCGCCGCCGCGCTCGCCACCGCGCGGGTGCTCGGTGACGTCCGGAAGGCAGCGGTCGGCGGTGCCCGCGTCGATGCAGGAGCAGTGTCCGACCTGGGGTAGTATTTCGGTCGGCCCTGCGGGGTGGCACCACGGTGCCACGTGTGGGGTCGACGGGCTGTGGCGCAGCTTGGTAGCGCACCTGACTGGGGGTCAGGGGGTCGCAGGTTCAAATCCTGTCAGCCCGACAAAAGCCCAGGTGAGAGCTGTTTCTCACCTGGGCATTTGTCGTTTCCGGTCGTTGTTTGACGGCAACTCGCAGGAAACTCGGGTCCTTGCCGGGTGGTCGATCGTGGCGCTGGTGCCTGATCTCACGGCGATGAGACTGCAAAATCCGCGGAATCCCGGGCTTCACATGGGGTAGGGCTGGGCTGAGTTGAGTCCCGCAGAGTGGTGTAGCGCGGTCGCCGGGATCGTCTTCGACGAGACGAAGTGCGGCCACCGCGTGATCCTTCGAGAGAAACCCTTCACAGCACCCTCGAACGGAGCATCACGATGACCGCACCTGCCATTGTCGACCCTGCCGGCCTGCTTGGCGAGGCCCTGACCGAGGCCTCGCCGGACCTGATGCGATCGCTGTTGCAGACGGTGATCAACGCCCTGCTCAGTGCCGATGCCGACGCGGTGGTGGGCGCGGAATGGGGCCAGCGATCGGCGACGCGCACGACGCAGCGCAACGGCTACCGCCACCGCGACCTGGACACCCGGGTCGGGACCCTGGATGTCGCGATCCCGAAGCTGCGGTCCGGTTCGTACTTCCCTGAGTGGCTGCTCGAGCGCCGCAAGCGGGCCGAGTCCGCACTGATCACGGTGGTCGCGGACTGCTACTTGGCCGGAGTGTCCACCCGCCGGATGGACAAGCTGGTCACGACCCTCGGGATCAACTCGTTGAGCAAGTCGCAGGTCTCGCGGATGGCGACCGACCTGGACGAACAGGTCGAGGCCTTCCGTCACCGTCCCCTGGACGAGGCGGGCCCGTTCACGTTCGTGACCGCCGACGCCCTGACGATGAAGGTCCGCGAGAACGGGCGCGTCATCAACGCCGTCGTGCTTCTCGCGACCGCGGTCAACGGTGACGGTCACCGCGAATTCCTGGGCATGCGGGTCGCCACGAGCGAGACCGGGCCGGCGTGGAACGAGTTCTTCGCCGACCTCGTCGCCCGCGGTCTGGCCGGAGTCCGCCTCGTCACGAGCGATGCGCACGCCGGCCTCGTCGAGGCCGTGGCCGCGAACCTGCCCGGCGCCACGTGGCAGCGATGCCGCACGCACTACGCGGCCAACCTGATGAGCATCTGCCCCAAGAGCATGTGGCCCGCCGTGAAGGCGATGCTGCACTCGGTCTACGACCAGCCCGACGCCAAGGCGGTGCAGGCCCAGTTCGACCGGCTGCTCGACTACGTCGGCGGCAAGCTGCCCGAGGTCGCCGAGCACCTGGACGCCGCCCGCGCCGACATCCTCGCGTTCACCGACTTCCCGAAGGACGTGTGGTCCCAGATCTGGTCGAACAACCCGACCGAACGACTCAACCGCGAGATCCGCCGCCGCACCGACGCCGTGGGCATCTTCCCCAACCGAAGCGCGGTGGTGCGCCTGGTCGGGGCCGTGCTGGCCGAACAGACCGACGAATGGGCCGAAGGTCGCCGCTACCTCGGCCTCGAAGTCCTCGCCCGATGCCGCCTGAGCCCGGTCACCAACACGTCGACGGAGGTGAACACCGACCCCATGCTCGAACTCAGCGCGTAACCCAAGAAGGATCACCGAGCGCTACACCACTCCCAGGGGCTTGACCCCGGCTCGGGTCAGCGGTCGCCTCACATCGAGGTGGGGACACGTCGCCTGAGGTATTCAGGTGAGGGAGGGCACGGACCGAACTTGTCGGGCCGGGCCCTCCGGCGTTCACCCCTTATCCAGCGCCGAACGTACCTTCGCCTTGGCGGCCCTGCTACAGCCGTCGATCGCAAACGAATTGCTCGCGTTGGCAAGCGCGGACTTGGAGGGCTTCGAGGACTTTGCCTGTCAGTGCTCGTCGAATAGCCGGGTAACCACGAGGTCCGGACATCCAAGGAGCCGAAGTGCGTGGCCCCGCACGATCCGCTCAAGCACCGCGACGGCTTCGTCGAGTTCGTCGGCCGGGTAGCCACGGTTGCCTTGGGCGAGGTCGTTGCGCACGAGCCGAAGCGCCTCGGGTGTCGAGCTCGCCCGACCGGAGGCGCGCAACCCCTTGACGAGGTCCGTGGTCGCTAGGGCTTCCGTACCGTTGACGGGGAGGGCTCTCGCCATCGCCTCTAGGGCGCCGTCGAGGCTGCTCATCGGCCGCTTTATCAAGACCTTGTTGCGCCCCGGGTTCAGTGGAGGCTCGGAACTGACGCTTCGACGGTAGTCGGAGCGGCGTGGTGTCGGTAATGGGCTCGCCGCCGCCGGGAAGATCACGATCGAGGGCGACGCCGGCGCGACTCCTACGCCACCCTGCTCGACAAGTTCGACCCGAACTTCCCGATCGTCACCCCGTGACAGGAGCGGTGATCTCGATGGACTGCCTGGTTCCCCAGGAGACGTTGCTGACGGTGGCCATCGCGTACCAGCGCAGGACACGGAGGAAGGTCACGCTCCACAGGCCGACGAGGGGTGCGCAGGCGTAGACGGCCAGCCGCTGGGCTGTCGTCTGGTCGCTGCGTCGCAGCGCGAGGTAGGGGGAGGCGACGACGAGCTGGACGCCCCCGACGATGCACGCGCCGAGCGCCAGGGTGGCGGGCTGCAGGAGCGTGCCGGAGACGAGGAGGACGACGAGCGCGGCGGTGGCGGCGGTGTACTGCATCCAGCGGGCCACGTGGTACCAGTAGGAGAACCGGCCGAGGGGCAAGCTGCGGAGCCGGGTGCCCGACCGCAGGAAGGATCCCCTCATCCAGCGCAGCTGCTGGCGCCGGTGCCCGTCGAAGGTGGACGGCATCGCGGTGAACGCGAAGGCGCTGGGCTGGTGCACCGTGCGTCCGCGCTGCTGGGCGAAGAGGGTCAGCAGGCTGTCGTCCGAGGTGTGCACGGGGCGGCCGCGGAAGGTCTCGGTCAGGTAGTCCTCGACGTGGTCCCACAGGACGGCGGCGCGATAGGTCGCCAGGCCGCCGGAGTTCACCAGGACGGCGCCCGCGCGGGACAGGGCCGCGCGGTCGACCATCTGCATGGACAGATACCAGACCTCCTGCATCCGGGTCAGCACATTCGTGCGGTAGTTGGTCACGAGGATGGTGCCCGCCACCGACTGGACCTGCGGGTCGGCGAACGGCTGGAGGCTCTCCTCGATGGCCCGCGCGTCGAGTTGGGTGTCGCTGTCGACGGTGACGTAGAAGTCGGCGTCCGGGAACGCGCGCGCCCCGGCGACCTGGGCACTCCGCTTGCCGCCGTTCTCCTGCCGCTGCCAGGTCGCAGCGACACCGGCCCTCGGGGCGGCCTCGACGAACCAGTCGCGCACCGGCGCGTAGTCGCCGGTGGTCGACCCGTCGTCGACGACGCAGACGGCGGCCGGCGGGTGCGTCTGGCGCAGGAGCGCCTCGAGGTTGCCGCGCAGGATGTCGTCGGCCTCGTTGTAAACGGGCACGAGGACGGCGACCCGCGCGGTGGCCATCCGCGCGGCGCCCTCGGTGGATGCGGCGACGGGCCGGTCGAACGCGGCGGTGGCGAGCTGCCAGACGAGGAAGAGCATGCCGGCGACGTACACCCACAGCACCGGGCTATGGCCGGTCAGGAGGAAGGCCAGACGATGGGTGGCCCAGACGATGCCGAGGACCGCCCCGGCGACGAGGACCCAGCGGACGCGTCCCGGGACGCGGGTGGCGGCGAGCGGTGCGTGCGTTGATGCGGTCATGATGCTCTCTCCGGCGGTGATGGCGCGGGTGGACGGGACGGTGCAGACCTGGCGGGCCGGTCAGAGCCGGTCAGAGGCCTGGTCAAGCGTGCCGGTCGTGTCGAAGAAGCGCTGCGCCGTCGCCGCGAGGCCGGCCAGGTCGTACGCGCTGTGCTTCTGGACGAGGATGACGAGGTCGGCCTCGGCGACGGCGGCGCGCAGCTCCTCGTCGTCGACCCGCCCGACGCCGGGCTCGCCCCACTCCGGGACGTGCGGGTCGTGGTACTCGACCTGGGCGCCGTGGCTCAGCAGGGCCTGGGCCAGCGGTCGGGCGGGTGTCTCGCGGTCGTCGGAGATATCCCGCTTGTAGGCGACGCCGAGGAGGAGCACGCGGGCACCGCGCAGCGGGACCCCCGCGTCGTTGAGCAGGTCCTGGCTGCGGCGCGCGACGTACGAGGGCATCGCGACGTTGATCTCCTGTGCCAGCTCCGCCATCCGCAGGGGACGCCCGGTCTGCTCGCGCAGGTGGGCGCTGAGGTACATAGGGTCGATCGGGATGCAGTGCCCGCCGACGCCGACCCCCGGCCGGAACGGCTGGAAGCCGAACGGCTTGGTAGAGGCGGCCCCGATCACGTCCCACACGTCGATGCCCAGGTCGTGGCACGCCTGGGCGAGCTCGTTCACGAGGGCGATGTTCACCTGCCTGTAGGTGTTCTCCAGCAGCTTCGCAGTCTCTGCCTCGCGCGGCGAGGACACCGGGACGACGCGGTCGACGAACGCGGAGTAGAGCGCGGTCGCGCGGTCGGTGCAGGCCGGGGTGAGCCCGCCGACGACCTTGGGCGTGTTCCGGACACCGAACGTGCCGTTGCCCGGGTCGACCCGTTCCGGCGAGAAGGCGAGGTGGAAGTCCGTGCCGGCGCTGAGCCCGGAGTGCTCCGAGAGGATGGGCGCCACGATGTCCTCGGTGGTACCGGGGAACGTCGTGGACTCCAACACGACAAGCGTGCCCGGCTGGAGGTTACGGCCCACCGTGACGACGGCGCTGCGCACCGCGGTAAGGTCGGGCCCGCCGTCCGCCCCCAACGGGGTGGGAACGCAGATGACGACCGCCCGGGCGCGGCGTAGCAGCCGCTCGTCCGTGCCGGCAACGAAGCCTGCCGCGGTCATCTCGGCGACCTGCCGGTTGGAGATGTCGTCCACGGCCGAGCGGCCGGCGCGCAGCCCCTCGACCCGGGCCTCGTCGATGTCGAAGCCGGCCACGCGCAGGCCGGAGGCGACGGCCTCCTGCGCCAGGGGGAGGCCGACGTAGCCGAGCCCGACGACGGCGAGGTCGAACGTGGTGCTCGTGCTGGGGAGGGCGGGCGCCGGGGACGTGGCCGGGCGGTTGGTGGTGACGGTGGTCATGATCGCGCTTCTTTCGAGGTTCGGGGTTGAACTCTTCGTGCTGACACCTCTAGTATGCATGTATACACGGATACGGACAAGGGAGGTGACACAGATCATGAGCGATGGGATGCCGATGGCGACCGGTGGTGGCATGGCGGTGCTGGCCATGACCGGGGCGCAAGCGGGCCTGGGATGGTTCGCCCTCGCGGCCGCGGGGCTCGTCCTCGTGGGCGCGGTCCTGCTGCGCCTGCGCAGCAGACGTGCCGCACGGCGCGGATGAGACAGCAGGAGCGGTACAGCGGGCCGGTCGTCCTCGGGGCGTCGGCCCGCCGTCGTCCTGTGCTCGCCCGGGCCAGCGCGCCCGACCGGGGCGCGGGGGCCCGCAGCCTCTAGTCTCGTGCCGAACCCGAGGAGGAACCGTGCCGCTCAGCCCACCCCGCCGTCCCCTGCCCGCCACGAGCGCCCTCGTGGACGGCGTGTACCAGGTCCTGCTCGACGCGATCGTCGAGGGCGAGCTGGCGCCGGGCGAGGTCGTCAAGGAGTCGGAGGTCGGAGAACTCCTCGGCGTCTCCCGCACGCCGGTGCGCGAGGCGTTCCGCCGTCTGGCCGAGATCGGCATGCTCCGGATCGAGGTCAACCGCGGGAGTCGGATCGCAGACCTTGATCCCAACCACCTGAGGCAGGTAGGCGACCTGCTGGCTGAACTCGTCGGATACGCGAGCCGTCTGGCCCTCCCGCGACTGTCCGGCCAGGACGTCAGCTGGCTGACCACGCTGGGCGAGAAGCAGATGCGGACCGCGCTTCGGGCTCCTGAGAACTACGAACTGCACGCGATCGAGCTGCATGACTTATTCATAGCCCGAGCGGACAACGCGGTGCTCGAGAAAGTGACGGCTGGGTTGCGGCCCCACATAGACCGGCTCGTGCACGCCCGGCAAGACCGCCTTGTCCGCTTGGAGCAGGCGCAGCAATTCGCTTCAATCATCGCGGCGGTCCGCGAAAACGACGCCGACCTGCTGCAAGGGATCGTCAGCGCCTACTGGCGCTACTTCACAGAACAGATGCTCGCGGCGACCTGAGCGCTCGAGCCATCGCTGCGCTACGGCCTGTCGCAGAACGACCGTCATACCTGGTTTGGCCCGATTCGGGGTCTCGGACACCCGCGTGGTGCACCGACTACGACGCCGACGGGCGACATCCGGCCCACCGACCGTCCATCGCACGTAAGTGCGCACGATTGGGGTACGACCCGGCAACGCGGCCGGGTGATCCTTGCAGCGCCGACAACTTGGAGGGCGACTCAACGTGGAGTCGCCAACTAGCATCCAAGGCGTGCTCACCGTCCCCGCCCGTACGGACTCCGCGGCTAACCCCCGTGCGGTCGTTAAGGGGCTCTCGGGAGCGGGTGGAGGGGCCTCGGCCGTGCATCTCGGCCGCCCGAGCCGGCTCTCGTTGAGGTGTCCAAAAAGTGTCAAGAAACTACGACTGCCAAGGCCCATTGGCGCCAGTGATCGACCATCACGTGGCCACCCGATGCGTGCCATCGATGCAGGTCAGAGCTATTTCATACAGGTCAGAAGATCGAGCGTTTCGCCAGAACCTCTACCAGGGGGTCGCAGGTTCAAATCCTGTCAGCCCGACCAGCACGCGAACGAGAGGCTCGGACCGGAGGTGGTCCGAGCCTCTCGTCGTTCGCGTCGGTCGGCCCTGCGGTCCCCGTCGGTCCCGCGCCCTACGGTCCTCCCAGGGGACGGCAACGCCGGTACACCGACGAGCAGCTCGCCGAGGCCGTCGCGAGCGCGCGGTCATGGCGCGGGACCCTTCGAGAGCTCGGGATGTCGGGCAGGTCGGCGGGGTCGATGAGATCGGTGCGGGGGCGCGCGGACGCGCTCGGCCTCGACTACCGCCACTTCACCGGGCAGCGCGGGTGGACCGAGGGCGAACTGATGACGGCGGTCCGCGAGGCGACCATGTGGACGGATGTCGCCGTTCGACTGGGTCTCAGGGGTGGGTCCGGGATCGTCACGGCGAAGGGGCACGCCGCGCGGCTCGGCCTGGATACCGACCACCTCACGACGTCGGACGTCGATGTGAAAGATGCTCCGCGGCCCGATATCGCTCGCCTCGACCGTGCGGGGTCGCTCCTCGCCGCAGCGTGGTTCACCCTGTGCGGCGCCGATGTCTCGTGGCCGCTCGAACCTGCTCGCTACGACCTGCTCGTGACGACCCGGTCCGGCACGCGCCGGGTCCAGGTGAAGACGACGACCACGCGCGCCGGCGCGACCTGGAAGGTCTACCTCTCGACCTCTCGTGGCGAACGGCGTACGTACGACCCGGACGAAATCGACGATTTCTTCGTCATCGACGGCGAGCTGCGGCAGTACCTGATCCCCGCCGCCGTCGTGGGCGGGCTGCACGCGATCCACGTGGGCTCGTACGCCCGGTACAGGCTGCCGACACTCGCTTCCGCCGGACCTGCTGCCGACGTGTCCTGACGCCGGTACCGGACGGACGCGTCTTCGGCCCCGTGCATCGCCCCACGGGCGCGCATGTCCGCTGCGGGTCACGATGGCCACGAGACGGGGCGGGACACGGCATGAGCGAGCACGCCTCAGGCACGTCGCATCGGCACGACGATGGGAAACACGACATGTGCACGGGAATCCGGTTCTCGGACGGCCACGGCAGCGTCTACCTGGCGCGGAACCTCGACTGGACCAGCGGCTACGGGCAGCAGGTGGTGATGACGCCCACGGGTTTCGCGCCGAGCTCACCGTTCGGTGCGGTCCCCGACATCAAGCACGCCACCATCGGCATGGGCATCGTGGAAGAGTCGACGCCGCTCTACTTCGACTGCGGGAACGACGTGGGACTGGCGGTCGCTGGGCTCAACTTCCCGGGATACGCGGCCTACGCCCCCGCCCCGGTGGACGGCGCCGTCAACGTCGCCGCGTTCGAGTTCCCCCTGTGGGTGTGCTCGCAGTTCGCGAGCGTGGACGAGGTCGAGGCCGCGCTCGCGGACGTGGTGATCGTCGACCGGCCGATCAACGACAGGTACCCCAGCTCGCTGCTCCACTGGATCGTCGGCGACGGCACGCGGGCGATCGTGGTGGAGCACACGAGCGACGGCATGCACGTGTTCGACGACGACGTCGACGTGCTGACGAACCAGCCCGGGTTCGCCTGGCACCACGAGAACCTGCGCAACTACCTCAACACCTCGCCGGAGTTCCCTCAGGACGTCGCGCTGGGCAGGGCGGTCCTCAGCCCGTTCGGGTCGGGTTCGCACATGCGCGGGATCCCCGGCGACTACTACTCGCCGTCCCGGTTCGTCCGCGCGGCGTACGTCAACGCGCACTACCCCTCCAGGGAGAGCGAGACGGAGAACGTCAGCCGCGCCTTCCACACCCTGCAGCAGGTGGCGATGGTCGACGGATGCGCCGCGATGGGCTCGGGCGAGTTCGAGATCACGATCTACACGGGGCTCTTCTCCTCCCGGACCTCGACGTACTACTGGAGCACCTACGACGACCCGGCGATCCGCTGCGTCGCGCTGGCCGACCATCCGGCCGACGGCACGGACCTGGTCCTGGCGTAGCGCGAACCGACCCGCGTGCGAGCGGGGTGAGGACCGGTTGGCGCACCGCGGCGACGTGACCGGCGACGCCCCGCGGACGCGTGCCGGGCATGATGGTCGGATGCCCGACCACGCCCGAAGCGGCCTGCGCGTGACGCCAGCTCTCGTCCTTCCCGAGGCGGAGCTGTCCTGGCGCTTCTCGCGCTCCTCGGGGCCGGGGGGTCAGGGCGTGAACACGACCGACTCGCGCGTCGAGCTGTCGTGGGACGTCACGGCGTCGCGGGTCCTCACCGAGACCCAGCGCGCACGGATCCTCGAGCGGCTCGGACGGCGGGCGCCCGACGGCGTGCTGACCGTCGTGGCGTCCGAGCACCGCGCGCAGCTGCGCAACCGGGACGCCGCCCGGACCCGGCTGGCCGCGCTCGTCGCCGACGCGCTCGCGCCGCCCGGGCCGAGCCGGCGCCCGACGCGCCCGACCCGGGGGTCGGCCCAGCGGCGCATCGACGCGAAGAAGCGTCGCGCGGGCGTCAAGCGGATGCGGCGCCCGCCGCAGGACTGAGACCGGCGAGGACGGCGGTCGTCAGGCGCCGCGGTCGGGTGCCGCCATGTCGCCGGTCGCGGGCACGCCGTCGGCGAGGCCGTAGTGGAGGTACACGGTGCCGCTGGGGCCGGCGACGGGAGGTTCGAGGAGCCGGAGGTTCGTGGGCACCTCCCCGCCGTCGAAGACCTTCTTGCCGACCCCCAGGACGATGGGGTGGACCCAGAGGTCGATGCGGTCGAACAGCTTCTCGTGCAGGAGCGTCTGCACGAGATCGAGGCTCCCGACGACGCGGACGTGCTCGTGCCGGTCGCGGATCTCCCGCACGGCGGCGGGCAGGTCCGGGCCGAGCTGGGTGGAGCCGGCCCAGGAGAGGTCGGGGGTGCCGCGAGAGGCGACGTACTTCGGGATGCTGTTGAAGAGGGTCGCGATGTCGCCGTCCTGGCCGTCGCCGCTCTGGTGCGGCCAGAAGCCCGCGAAGATGTCGTAGGTCCGCCGGCCCAGGAGGAGGGCGTCCGTCCCCTCGCCGTAGGCGGCGTCGATCTGCTCGCCGGCGACCTCGTCGATGAGCGGGGCCTGCCAGCCTCCGAACGGGAAGCCCTGCGGGTCCTCGTCGGGACCGCCCGGGGCCTGGGCGACCAGGTCGAGGGTGGCGAACAGCTCGAGGTGGATGAGTCCCATGGTGTCCTCCGGAGGTCGTCCGGCGCTGGACGGTCGGCCGGCTCACGGGGGAGACCGGGTCGGTCGGGAGAACTCATCGGCACAGAGATCGGGAGAGAAACCTTCCACTGTGAGGTTTTGGGGGTAGGCTCGTCCACGGCTTCCGGCGCGGTGCGGCGTACTTCTGTACGGGCATCGACGGAAGTCGGACCGCAGACCACGCGAAGGAGCCCCCAGATGCCCATCACGTCCGTGCAGCTGTACTCGCTGCGGGATGCCATCGCCGCCGACCTGGACGCCGCCGTCGCGCGCGTCCGCGAGATCGGGTACGAGAACGTCGAGCCGTACGCGTTCGTCGAGCGCGTCGCCGACTTCGAGCGCGCCTTCGCCGCCACGGGGCTCGCCGCGCCGTCCGGCCACGCCGCCGTCATCGACGTCGCCGAGCCCGACGTCGTCTTCGAGGCCGCCGCCCGCCTCGGCATCGGCATCGTCATCGACCCGTTCGTCCCGACCGAGCGGTGGCAGACGGCGGACGACGCGAAGAAGCTCGCCGACCGCGTCAACGAGCTGACCGTCCGGGCGGCCGGCCACGGCCTGCGCTTCGGCTACCACAACCACCAGTGGGAGTTCACGAACAAGGTCGACGGCCGGCCGGTCTTCGAGATCTTCGCCGAGCAGCTCGACCCGGAGGCCGTGCTCGAGGTCGACACGTTCTGGGCCACCGTCGGCGGCGCCGACGCCCCGGCCGTGCTCAAGACGCTCGGCGACCGCGTCGTCGCGATCCACGTCAAGGACGGCGAGGTGTCCGGCGACATCGCGACCGTGCTGCCCTCCAGCGAGAGCGCGCTCGAGGTGCCGCCCGCGCTCAAGGCCGCCTACGAGAACCAGGTCCCCGCCGGCCAGGGTGACGTCGACGTGCCGGCGATCCTCGCCGCCGCGCCGCAGGCCATCCGGGTCGTGGAGTTCGACTCCTACGCGGGCGACGTCTTCGAGGGCGTCGCCGCGTCCCTCGCCTGGCTGCAGGAGAACGACAAGTGAGCCGCGTGGGCGTCGGCATCGTCGGTGCCGGGAACATCTCGACGCAGTACCTCGAGAACCTCACGCAGTTCGCCGACGTCGAGGTCCGGATGGTGGCCGACGTGCTGCTCGACCGGGCTCGCGCGCAGGCCGAGGCCTACGGCGTCGCGTCGTCGGGCACGGTGGAGGAGCTGCTGGCCCGCGACGACATCGAGATCGTCGTCAACCTGACCATCCCGGCGGTGCACGCCGAGGTCGGGCACCAGATCGTCGCGGCCGGCAAGCACGTGTGGAGCGAGAAGCCGATCGCGACCGACCACGCGTCGGCCGCCGCGCTGCTGGCGGCCGCCGAGGCGAAGGGGCTGCGTGTCGCGTGCGCCCCGGACACCGTCCTCGGCGCGGGCATCCAGTCCGCGCTGCGGGCCATCGCCCGCGGGGACATCGGCGAGCCGCTGACCGCGACGACGATGTTCCACGTCCCCGGCCCGGAGGCGTGGCACCCGGACCCCGACTTCCTCTACGCGACGGGTGCCGGGCCCCTGTTCGACATGGGGCCGTACTACGTCACGACCCTCGTGCACGCCCTCGGTGCGGCGGCCCGCGTGCAGGCCGTGTCGTCGAAGTCGCTCGAGAAGCGCACGATCGCGTCCGGCCCGCGCGCCGGGGCGACCTTCCCCGTGGAGGTGCCGACCCACCACGCGGCGCTGATCCAGTTCCGGGGCGGGCAGTCGGCCCAGTCGACGTTCTCGTTCCAGCACGCCCTGCCGCGCGCCGGGTTCGTCGAGATCAACGGCACGACGGGCACCATCGTGCTGCCCGACCCGAACGTGTTCGACGGCGACTCGACCCTGTGGCGGTACGGGCAGGAGGAGCCCGAGACGGTCGCCGCGACCGGCTCCACCTGGGGCCGCGGCACCGGCGTCGTCGAGCTGGCGCGCGCGATCCGTGAGGGGCGCCCCGAGCGGGCCTCCGGCGCGGTCGCGCTGCACGTGCTCGACGTGCTCCTCGCGATCCGCGACGCCGCGGAGTCCGGGACGGCGGTCGACGTCGCGTCCACGGTCGACGCGCCGCCGCCGCTGACGGAGGACTTCGACCCGGCGGCGTCGACCTTCTGACGCCGCCCGCGACGAGGGGCCGGGTCCTGCGGACCCGGCCCCTCGTCATGTCAGGACGCGGGAGGAGGCGGCGGCACCAGCCGCTCGAGGAGCTCGAGCACGCGCGCGCCGTCCACGGCGTCGGGGTCCAGCAGCCACTGCACCTGGATCCCGTCGGATGCGGCGATCGCCAGCGCGGCGAGGTCGCCGGCGTCGACGGCGGGGTCGATGCGCCCCGCCTCCTGGTCGGCGCGGACCCGGTCGGACAGCTCGGCCCGCAGGCGCGCGAAGCGCTCGCGGAAGAACTCGCGGGTCACCGGGTGGCCCTCGCTCGCGGCGTCGCCCGCGAGCGTCGTGTAGAGCTGGACGAGCCCGGGCACCTCGCGGTTGAGGACGGCGCTCTCGCGCATCCCGCCGACCGCCGACGTGGGCGGGCCGCCGGCGTCGCCCCGCTGGACCTCGTGCTCGTGGTAGACGGCCACGAGCAGGTCGTCGCGCGAGGGGAAGTAGTGCCGCAGCGTGGCGTGCGAGACGCCGACGGCGTCGGCCACCGACCGGAGCGAGGACGCGTCCACCCCGTGCTCCGCGACCATCCGCAGCACCTGGTCCAGGATCTGCGCCCGGCGCGCCGCGCCCTTCGCGTAGCCGCGCCGGGGCGCCGCGTCGTCGTCTGCCCCGCCCGGTCCGTCCACGCCGCCAACCTACCGGGCGTGGGCGGACCGTCCTCGGTGGCGGGTGTCAGAAGTCGAAGTCGTCGATGTTGTCCTTGGTGAAGGGTAGGGTCGCCGAGCAGCACGGTCGCGTCGGCGTCGACGGTGAAGTCGCCGAGCTTGCCCGCGGTGAAGGAGTCGCCCTCGGCCCCGGTGATGGTGCCCTCGACCATGGCGTCGGCGGCGAACGCGGCGAGGTAGCCGAGGTCCTCCGGGTTCCAGAGCGCGAACTCGGTGACCGTGCCGTCCTCGACGTACTCCCGCATCTGGTTCGGCGTGCCGAGGCCGGTGACGGCGACCTTGCCCTTCGCGTCGGACGTCGAGACGTTCCGGGCCGCGGCGGCGATGCCCACGGTGGTCGGTCTCCTCACGTGCGGGCGCGCTGGACCCGTGGTCCGTTCGGGTGAGCAACCACGTGGACCAAAGCATGAGCCGTCGTCGTGCGTGCATCCCGGGGGCGGCGTACGACGGAGCATGCCTTCCACCCAGGGCGGCGCGACGACGCTGCGGACCATCACCACCGACATCCCCGCCCCGCTCGACCGGCTCCCGTGGGCGCGGTGGCACTGGATGATCGTCGTCGGGCTGGGCACGGTGTGGATCCTCGACGGCCTCGAGGTGACGATCGTCGGCAACCTGTCCGACGCGCTCAAGGGCGACACCGGCCTCGGCCTGACGAGCGCGGACATCGGGCTGGCGGGCGCCGTCTACGTCACGGGGTCGTGCCTCGGGGCCCTCGTGTTCGGCCAGCTCACCGACCGGTTCGGCCGCAAGCGGCTGTTCATCCTCACGCTGCTCGTGTACCTCACGGGCACCGTGCTCACGGCGTTCTCGATGAACCCGCTGTACTACTTCGCGATGCGTTTCGTCACCGGGCTGGGCATCGGGGGCGAGTACGCGGCGGTGAACTCGGCGATCGACGAGCTGATCCCCGCGAAGTACCGCGGCCGGATCGACATCGCCATCAACGGGTCGTACTGGCTCGGCGCCGCGGGCGGCGCCCTGCTGACCATCCCGCTGCTGAACCCCGAGCTGATCCCGGCCTGGCTCGGGTGGCGCCTGTGCTTCGCGCTCGGGGCCGTGCTCGGGCTGTGCGTCCTGTTCGTCCGGCGCAACGTGCCGGAGAGCCCGCGGTGGCTGTTCATCCACGGGCGCGAGCGGGACAGCGAGCGGATCGTGTCCGACATCGAGCGGCGGGTGGCCGAGGAGGACGGCGTGGAGCTGGCGGAGCCCGAGGGCTCGCTCACGGTCAAGCAGCGGCACACGGTGAGCCTCGCGCGGGTCGCGCGCACCGTGTTCGCCGAGTACCCGCGGCGCACGGTGCTGTGCCTCGCGCTGTTCGTGGGGCAGGCGTTCCTCTACAACGCGTTCTTCTTCACGTTCGGCGACACGCTGCAGACGTTCCTCGGGGTGGGGCAGACCGGCGCGTACATCGCGCTCTTCGCGGTGAGCAACTTCCTCGGGGCGCTCGTCCTCGGCCCCTTCTTCGACAAGGTGGGGCGGGTGCGGATGATCTCCGGGACGTACATCGTCTCCGGGGTCCTGCTCGCCGTCGCGGGCCTGATGCTCGGCGGCCTCACGGCGTGGACGCTGACGTTCTTCGGGATGGCGGTCTTCTTCGTCGCGTCGGCGGGGGCGAGCTCCGCGTACCTCACGGCGAGCGAGGTCTTCCCGATGGAGACCCGGGCGCTGTGCATCGCGTTCTTCTACGCGATCGGCACCGCCGTCGGCGGCATCACCGGGCCGCTGCTGTTCGGGCGGCTGATCGAGTCGGCGAGCCAGGCGCAGGACATCTCCGGCATCGCGGTGGGGTACTACGTCGGCGCCGCGCTGATGGTCGCGGGCGGGGTGGTGGCGATGTTCCTCGGCGTCGGCGCCGAGCGGCGCTCCCTGGAGGACGTGGCGACCCCGTTGTCCGCGCGGGACGCGGAGCGCGACGGGGAGGCCTGAACGTCGGTGCGCGGCGCGCGCGGCGCTGACCAGCGGATTGGCACACACAATACCCCCCGGGGTATTCTCGACCCATGACCGACAGCAGCACCGCGCCGATCGCCGTCGCCCCGCCCGCCCGCCGGCGGATCGTCGTCGTCGGGGGAGTGGCCGGCGGCATGAGCTTCGCCGCCCGTGCCCGGCGCCTCGACGAGTCGGCCGAGATCGTCGTGCTCGAGCGCGGGGCGCACGTCTCGTTCGCGAACTGCGGCCTCCCGTACCACGTGGGCGGCGAGATCCCCGACTCGGACCGGCTCCTCGTGCAGACCCCGGAGTCCCTGCGTGCGTCCCTCGCCCTCGACGTCCGCACCGGCCACGACGTGACCACCCTGGACACCGACCGGCGCGTCGTCACCGCGACCACCGCCGACGGCGTCGTCGAGCTGCCGTACGACGCCCTCGTGCTGTCGCCGGGCGCGCGCGCCGTGCGCCCGCCGATCGACGGGCTCGGCTCCGCGCGGGTGCGCACGCTGCGCACCGTCGACGACGCCCGGACGCTGCGGGAGCGGGTGCAGGACGGGGCACGCCGCGCCGTCGTGCTCGGCGCCGGGTTCATCGGCGTCGAGGCCGCCGAGGTGCTCGCCTCCGCCGGTCTCGAGGTCACCCTCGTCGAGCTCGGCCCGCACGTGCTGCCGCCGCTGGAGGACGAGGTCGCGCACCTCGTCACGCAGGAGCTGCGCCGCCTCGGCGTGGCCGTGCGGACGGGGGTGGCCGCCGAGGCCGTCGAGGGCGGGCCCGACGAGGACGTCGTCGTGCTGGGCGACGGCGCCCGGGTGCCGGCCGACGTCGTGGTGCTGTCCGTGGGTGTCCGACCGGACACGGAGACGTTCGAGGCCGCCGGGCTGGAGTGCGAGCGCGGCGCGATCGTCGTCGACGAGCACGGCCGCACCTCCGCCCCGGGCGTGTGGGCGGTGGGCGACGCGGTCGTGCAGCCCGACGCCGTCACGGGCCTCAGGCGCCCGGTGGCCCTGGCCGGCCCCGCCAACCGTGCGGGCCGCCTGGTCGCCGACGACGTCGTCCGCCCGGGCACGGCCCGCCCCCTGCCGGCGCCGCTGGGCACGGCGATCGTGCGGGTCGGCGAGCTGACCGCGGCCACGACGGGCGCGAACCGCGCGGCGCTCGACGCCGCCGGGATCGCCTACCGCACGTTGCACCTGCACCCCCACCAGCACGCCGGGTACTTCCCCGGCGCCGGCCAGGTGCACCTCGTGCTGCACGTGCGCCCGGACGACGGGCTGCTGCTCGGTGCCCAGGCCGTGGGGCGCGACGGCGTCGACAAGCGCGTCGACGTGCTGGCCACGGCGCTCCGCGCCCGCATGACCGTGGGCGACCTCGTCGACCTCGACCTCGCGTACGCCCCGCCGTACGGGCAGGCGAAGGACGCGGTCAACCTCGCCGGGATGGTCGGCTCCAACGTGCTCGACGGCACCCTGCGGCTCTGGTACGCGCAGGACGTGCACGCGGTCCTCGCCGAGGCGCTGGTGCTCGACGTGCGCACCCCGCAAGAGGTCGCGACCGGGCACCTGCCCGGCGCGCTGCTCGTCCCGCACACCGAGCTGCGCGGCCGGCTCGCCGAGGTCCGGGAGGCCGCCGCCGGACGGCCCGTGCGCGTCCTGTGCGCGTCCGGCGTGCGGTCGGCGATCGCCCACCGGGTGCTCGCTCAGGCGGGGCTCGACTCCGCCTCGCTCTCCGGCGGGACGCTCACCCTGCGCGCCGTCCTCGGCGACCGGGCGGAGGACCTGCTCGTCGTGCCCGTCCACGCCTGACCCACCGCCACCCGCCCGACACGGAGGACCGATGCTCACCACCGACAGCGACGCCCAGCGCCGCATCGCCAACCGCCTGCGCCGCGCCCGCGGCCAGCTGAACGCTGTCATCGAGGCCGTCGAGGAGGGGCGCTCCTGCCGCGACGTCGTGACCCAGCTCGCCGCCGTCTCGGCCGCCCTGGACCGTGCCGGCTTCGCCGTGATCTCGACGGCGATGAAGGAGTGCCTCGCCGACCCGGACGCCGGCTCCGGCGAGGACGGCCTGACCACCGAGGAGCTGGAGAAGCTCTTCCTCACGCTGGCCTGAGCCGGCGTCTGTCCCGACCCTCCCGCCCAGCGCACCCGCGACTGCGGCTCCCCGCACCACCGAAGGAGATCCCCCACCGTGTGTTATCCCGTGACCTGCACGACGTGCGGCAAGACGACCTGGAACGGCTGCGGCCAGCACGTCGACGACGTCCGCCGCGCTGTCCCCGCGGGCCAGTGGTGCCCCGGTCACGACGACGAGCCGTCCACGAGGTCCGGGGGCAGCTTCCTGTCGCGCCTGCTCGGCCGCTGACCCGCGCCGCCGGTGCGGAGGCCCGGGCGGATGTCGAGAACCGGCGCGCGGCTCCGTCCCTGGGGTGTCGGCGGTGACAGGCGCCGCCCGCGACGACAGGATGTGGACCATGGCCAAGTACCTGCTGCTGAAGCACTACCGCGGGATCCCGGAGCCGGTGCCCGGCACGGACGTGCCGATGGACCGGTGGACGCCCGACGAGGTCACCGCGCACATGGAGTTCATGGGCCGGATGATCGAGGACCTCAAGGAGCGCGGCGAGTTCGTGGACGCCCAGGCGCTCTCCCCGCGAGGAGACTTCGTGCGGTACGACGGCGAGGGGCGGCCGCCGGTCACCGACGGGCCCTTCGCCGAGACCAAGGACCTCATCGCCGGGTGGATGGCGATCGACGTCGACTCCCAGGACCGGGCGTACGAGGCCGCGGCGTACCTGTCCTCGGCCCCTGGCCCCGGGGGGCGTCCGCTGCACGAGTGGATCGAGGTGCGGCCCTTCCTCACGGACGACGCCGAGGTCACCGGATGACGCCGACCGACCGGGACGAGGCGCTGAGAGACCTGGGCCCCCAGGTCCTCGGCGTCCTCGTCCGGCGGGGCGCCGACTTCGCGACGGCCGAGGACGCCGTCCAGGAGGCGCTCCTGGAGGCGGTGCGTCGCTGGGGCGCCCCGGGCGGCGCGCCGTCGGACCCCAAGGGGTGGCTGGTCACGGTCGCGTGGCGCAAGTTCGTGGACGCGCGCCGGTCGGCGTCGTCCCGCGCGCAGCGCGAGATCCGCGTGACGCTCGAGCCCCCGCCCGGCCCGGCGGAGCAGGCCGACGACACCCTGCTGCTGCTCAGTCGCTGCTGCCACCCGGCGCTCTCCCCGGCCTCGGCGGTGGCCCTCACCCTGCGTGCGGTCGGCGGGCTGACGACGGCGCAGGTCGCCCGCGCGTTCCTCGTGCCGGAGGCGACCATGGCGCAGCGCATCTCGCGCGCGAAGCGGACGGTGGCGGGGGAGCGGTTCGGCGAGCCCGGGGACGTGCGCGCCGTGCTGCGCGTGCTCTACCTGATCTTCAACGAGGGCTTCACGGGCGGGCCCACGGGCCGGGCCGACGGCGTCGACCTCGCGGCCGAGGCGATCCGGCTGGCCCGCCAGCTCGTCGGTGCCGTCCCCGACGACGTCGAGGCCGCGGGCCTGCTGGCCCTGCTCCTGCTGCACCACGCCCGCCGCGACGCCCGGACGACCGCGGCGGGTGAGCTCGTGCCGCTCGATCGGCAGGACCGCTCCCGGTGGGACACGGCGGCGATCGCGGAGGGGGTCGCGCTGCTGCAGCGCGCCCTCGCCCGCGACCGGCTCGGGCCGTACCAGGCGCAGGCGGCGATCGCCGCCCTCCACGACGACGCGGCGACGGCGGAGGAGACGGACTGGCCGCAGGTCCTCGAGTGGTACGACGAGCTGGTCCGGCTGGAGCCGCGCAACCCGGTGGTGGAGCTCAACCGCGCCGTCGCCGTCGGGCAGGTGGACGGTCCGCTCGCCGGCCTGCGCCTGGTCGAGGACCTGCCGCCCGACGTCCCGCGCCGGGACGCCGCTGCGGCCTTCCTGCACGAGCGGGCGGGCGACCTCGCCGAGGCGGCACGGCGCTACGCCCTGGCCGCCGACGCGGCCACGAGCACCGCGGAGCGCACGCACCTGACGGCGCAGGCCGCGCGCGTGCGGCAGCAGGCCGGCTGAGCCCTCCGCTGTCGAGCCCTCCGCTGCCGAGCCCGCCGCACCCGCGCCTGCGGGGGTGCGGGGTTCGCGGGCCGCCGGGTCAGCGGGCGGGGCTCAGCCGCACTCGTCGCAGATGCCGGTGGCGGGCAGCGCGGTGAAGCAGGTGGGGCAGATCGCGAGCTCGGGCTCCGGGGCGGCGGGCTTGCGGGTCGGGGCGCTCGCGGCCTTGCGGCGCGGGGCGGCGGCCTTGCGGGCCGTGGCCGGCGCGGCCGACGCGGGGGCGGTGGCCACGAAGCCGTGCTTGCGCAGGATGGCGGCGTCGTCGCACTTGGCGTCGACGAGGTCCTCGGCGCGCGCCGGGACGCCCGTGGCGTACTTGTGCGCGACGCCGAGCACGGCCTTGGAGTCGTACGTGCGCTCCTCGTGGACGAACGTGTGGCCGGGCGTGGGCGTGAACCCGTAGACGCCGACGAAGGCGTCGGGGCCGCGGTCGTCGTGCTCCTCGATCGCCCGGAGGATGTGCTGGCGCGTCACGCTCGAGAAGGTAGCCACGGCATCAGATTAGTCGCGGTGCGGGCGCCCTCCGACCGTCTGGGCCCGACTGTGGCGAGGACCGCAGGGACTCGTCGTCACGCCCGCGGTCCGGCTACGATCCCGACGTGATCGCCACCACACCCGCCCCGCCCTACACCGCCGTCATCTTCACGTCGCTGCGCACCGAGGGCGACCAGGGGTACGCCCGCATGGCCGAACGGATGGAGGAGCGCGCCCGTGCCGAGCCGGGCTTCCTCGGCATCGAGTCCGCCCGCGACGGCCTGGGCATCACGGTCTCGTACTGGGTCGATGACGCCGCGGCCGCCGCGTGGAAGCAGGTCTCCGAGCACGTGGTGGCGCAGCGGCGGGGCCGGGACGCCTGGTACTCCGACTATCAGGTGCGCGTTGCCACCGTGTCGCGGTCCTACGGGCCCGACGGGCCTCGCTGAGAACGGGCCTGACCGGTCTGACTAGAATCGATTCGTGCGCCGGAAAGCCCTTGCCAGCACGTCCGACCAGCCCCTCCTCGACGGCCGACGGCCGGTGCGCTCGCTGCTGCGCCTGCTGGCCACACGGCCGCGCCGCATGACGGTGGCGCTCCTCGCCTTCGCGGTGAAGGAGACGCCCCTGTGGTTCCTGCCGGTCATCACGGGGGCCGTGATCGACGTCGTCGCCCAGGGCGGGCCGGTGACGAGCGTACTGATCTGGTTCGCCGTGGCGGTCGTGCTTCTCGCGCAGAACTACCCGAACCACATCGTGTACACGCGGAACTTCATGACCGTCGTGCGCGACACGGGCGCCGCCCTGCGCAACGCGCTGGTCGAGCGGCTCCAGGAGCTGTCCATCGGCTACTACTCCCGGGCCAGCTCCGCCGTCGTGCAGAGCAAGGTCGTGCGCGACGTCGAGAACGTCGAGCTCATGCTGCAGCAGGTCACGCACCCCCTCCTGTCGGCGGCGATGGTGATGGTCGGCGCGATCACCATGACGGCGCTGAAGGTCCCCGAGTTCCTGCCCGTCTACGCGCTCGCCATCCCGACGGCGCTGGTCATCCGGCGCACGATGTCGCGGCGCTCGCAGGCGCGCAACGCGGAGTTCCGCCGCGAGATCGAGGGCTTCTCGGCCCAGGTGGGGGAGATGGCGTCCCTCATCCCCGTGACGCGCGCCCACGGCCTGGAGCGCACGGCCGTGTCCCGCGTCGCCGACGGCGCCGACGAGGTGCGCCGCGCCGCCCTGCGGCTGGACCTGCTCAACGGGCGCGTCGCGTCCGTCTCGTGGGTCGCGATGCAGCTGCTCGGCGTCTGCTGCCTCGTGCTCGCGGCCGTCGTCTCCCTCACCGGGCTCATCCCCGTCACGCCCGGCGAGGTGGTGCTGCTGTCGACGTACTTCGGCCTCCTCACCCAGGGGCTCACCCAGGTGCTCAACCTCGTGCCCGTGACCGCGCGCGGCGTGGAGTCGGTGCGCTCGATCGCGGAGGTGCTCGCGGAGCCCGACCTCGAGCGCAACGAGGGACGCCGGCGCGTCGACGAGGTGCGCGGGCACCTGCGCCTGGAGCACGTGTCGCACCGGTACGCGGACGCGACGCAGGACGCGCTGCACGACGTCGACCTCGAGGTCCGGGAGGGGGAGACGGTCGCCTTCGTCGGGCCGTCCGGCTCCGGCAAGTCGACCCTGCTCAACCTCGTGCTCGGGTTCGTGCGGCCCACCGCCGGCCGTCTCCTGCTCGACGGCGCGGACATGGCCGGGCTCGACCTGCGCAGCGTGCGGCGCTGGGTGTCGGTCGTGCCGCAGGAGTCGGTGCTGTTCGAGGGCACGATCCGGGAGAACGTCGCATACGGGCTGGACGACGACGCCGCCACCGACGACCGGGTCCGCGCCGCCCTGCGCGACGCCAACGCCCTCGAGTTCGTCGACGCGCTCCCGGACGGCTGGGACACGGTGGTCGGGCAGCGCGGCGCCCGGCTGTCGGGCGGCCAGCGCCAGCGCCTCGCCATCGCGCGGGCTCTGGTGCGCGACCCGCGCGTCCTGTTCCTCGACGAGGCCACCAGCGCGCTCGACCCGGAGGCGGAGGCGGTCGTCCGGGACGCCCTCGACCGCCTCATGCGCGACCGCACGACCCTGGTCGTCGCGCACCGCCTCTCGACGGTGCGCGCGGCGGACCGCATCGTCGTGCTCGAGCACGGCCGCGTCGTCGAGGTCGGCAGCCACGACGAGCTGCTGCGGCGCGGGGCCCGGTACGCCGCGCTGCACGCCGCGCAGGCGGGCGCGGCGTAGTGCGGGCCGGCTCAGGCGGCGCCGCGCAGCGCGGGCAGCGCGGCGACCACGCCGTCGAGCTCCCGCAGCGCCGCCTCGCCCGAGGACAGCACGACCACGAACTCCGACACGCCCGCCGCGGCGTACCGCTCCACCAGGCCCGGGAGCTCGGCGAGCGGGTGCTCGCGCAGCCGCAGCTGCACGGTGCGCCGGATCTCGGCCGGGTCCCGGCCGACGTCGGCGCAGTGCCGCTCGAGCACCTCGCCGAGCGCCGCCACCTGCTCCGGCGTGCTGGACGTGTCGTTCCACGCGTCGGCGTACCGCGCCACCAGCCGCAGGGTGCGCCGCGGCCCGGAACCGCCCACCCAGATCGGCGGGTGCGGGCGCTGCACGGGCTTCGGCTCGGCGACCGCGTCCGCCAGGCGGTAGTGCGCGCCGTCGAACGTGGTCCGCGGCTCGGTCCAGAGCGAGGTGAGGATCTGCAGCGACTCCTCGAGCCGGTCCATGCGCTCGCGCACGGTGCCGAGGTCGAGCCCGTACATCGTGTGCTCGTGCTCGTTCCAGCCGGCGCCGATCCCGAGCTCCAGCCGGCCGCCCGAGAGGTGGTCGACGGTCGTGGCCAGCTTGGCCAGCATCACCGGGTGGCGGTAGGAGTTGCCCGACACCATGCAGCCGATCCGCACCCGCGAGGTGGCCACGGCCATCGCCGCCTGCATGGCCCACGCGTCGAAGATCGGACGGTCGTCGTCCGCGCCCAGGGAGGCGAGATGATCCATCACCCACACGTGGTCGAACCCGGCCTCGTCGGCGACCTGCCAGACCTGGCGGAAGGTGTCGACCGGGGCGTCCTGCGTCAGCTTGACCCCGAAGCGCAGCGGGGCGCGGGGCGTCGGTCGCGTGTCCATCCGCCCATCCTGCACCGCACCGTCCTGGCGGGTGAGCCCCGGTGGTGACCATCCACGACGTCGCGCGGCACGTCGGCGTGTCGGCGGCGACCGTCTCCAACTACCTCAACCGCCCGGAGAAGGTGGCGCCGGCGACGACGGCGCGCATCCGGGCCGCCGTGGAGCAGCTCGGCTTCGTGCCGAGCCTGTCGGCCCGGCAGCTGCGCTGGCAGCGGTCCGGGATCGTCGGCGTCTCGGTGATCAACGCGTCCAACCCGTTCTTCGCGGACGTCGTGACCGCCGTCGAGCGCGTGGTCGCGGGCGCGGACCTCACCCTCGTCACGGGCAGCACCCACGAGTCGCCCGACCAGCAGGAGCGCCTCGTCGCCCTGTTCGAGCAGCTGCGCTTCGACGGCATGGTGGTGGCCCCGCACGACGCGCAGATGGTCGCGCTGACGGCGCGCAAGGACCGCGGCAGCCCCGTCGTGGTGGTCGACCAGCAGGACCCGGCCGGGCGGCTGTCGACCGTCTCGCTGCGGCACCGGGAGGGCGGCCGCCTCGCGGCGCAGCACCTGGTGGACGGCGGCCGCCGCAGGCTGCTCGCGGCGACCGGCCGGGCCCGGGTGCAGCAGGTCCGCCGGCGGCTCGCCGGGATGCAGGAGGTCGTGGACGGCACCGCGGGGGCGACGCTGGAGGTCGTGCACTCGGCGGACCTGGGCATGGCCGAGGGCGCGGAGGTGGGCCGCCGCATCGCCGCGGCGGCCCCCGGCCGGCGACCGGACGCCGTCCTGGCCGGCAACGACATGCACGCCCTCGGCCTCGTGCGCGCCCTGCTGGACGGCGGGGTGCGGGTGCCGGACGACGTCGCGCTCGTGGGCTACGACGACATCCCGTTCGCGACCACCGGCGCCGTCCCGCTGACCACGGTGCGCCAGCCGGCCGAGGAAATCGGGACCACCGCCGCGGAGATCCTCCTGCGGGAGATCGACGACCCCGCGTCGGCGCCCGAGGAGGTGCTGTTCGACCCCGAGCTGGTGGTGCGCGCGAGCAGCTGAGTGGTCGGGCCGGGCGTCAGCCCACCGCGGGGTCGCCCTCCAGCAGCGTGAGGTACGGGGCGATCGCGGGGAACACCCACAGGAAGAGGGCCGCCACGACGGCGGCGACCAGCACCAGCGACTGCAGGACGCGCCAGAACACGTTGCCCGGCAGGTGGTGGAAGATCCACGCGTACATGTCGTCTCCAACTCCAGCGGACCGGTCAGCGCACCTGGTCGGGGGTGCCGTCGGCGCGGTCCATCCAGCCGACGAAGGTCGCGTACGTGATCCAGCGGTGGTCGTTGCCGTACTCGCCCAGGGTGAGCGAGTGGCACGTGGTGAGCGTCAGCAGCCGCTCGGTGGGCTTCTCGTCCGGGTGGTGGGGCACCGGCGCCACGACGTCCACCTGGTCGGGCGTGACGATCTCGTGGTCGGTGACCTCGTAGACGTACCAGGTCTTCGCCGTCTCGACGATGATCTGGTCGCCCTCCTCCAGCTTGTCGACGTGCCGGAACGAGTTGCCGTGCGTGCGCCGGTGCCCGGCGAGCGCGAAGTTGCCGATGTCGCCCACCTGCTGCGACGTCTCGTAGTGGCCCGCCATGGCCCGGTCGAGCACGTCCATGCCGGTGCCCTCCGCGATCGGCATCGCGTTGTTCGTCAGGCCGTACCAGGCGGGCACGATGAGCGTGCCGATCGTCTCCCCGTAGCCGACGGCGTCGGGCACCGGCGGGTCGTCCGTGCGCAGCTCGGCGGGCTCGGGGTTGGCGGGCGGCAGCGTCGCCTCGAACTCCTGCATGACCTGTTGGGCCTGGGCCGTGGCCTCGACGGACGTCCACCACAGCTGCCAGACGACGAACAGCCCGAGCACCACCCCGAGAGTGATGAGGATCTCGCCGACGCCGCCCACGATCGCGCTGCCGGCGCCGCGGCGTCGGGCGGGTCGGGCATGGGTGGGACTCGTCACCTGCGAAATGCTACGTGGTCCGCGGCCCTGTCGCGGGTCCCGGCGGCCGTGGGAACCTGGGGCGGTGACCAGCGACGACGGCGCGCAGCGCGGGCGCGCAGAGCGCGGGCGGGCGGCGCGGCTGCGGCGGCGGTGGGACCGCGAGTCCGCGGGCTACGACCGGGCGTTCACGGCCGCCGAGCGACGCATGTTCCCCGGCGTGCGGGAGAGGCTCTGCGCGCTGGCCGAGGGCCGCACCCTCGAGGTCGCGGTCGGCACGGGGCTCAACCTCGAGCACTTCCCGCCCGCGGTGACCGCCCGGCCCGACGGCTACGTGGGCGTCGACCAGAGCGCCGGGATGCTCGACGTCGCGCGGAGCCGCGTCGCCCGCCTGGGGCTCGGGATCGACCCGGACGCCGACCTCCGCGTCGGCGACGCGCAGGCGCTCGACCTGCCCGACGCCGCGTTCGACACCGTCGTGTGCACGTTCTCGTTGTGCGGCATCGCCGACGAGCGCGCGGCCCTCGCCGAGATGACGCGGGTGCTGCGCCCCGGCGGCCTGCTGCTGCTGGCCGACCACGTCGCCTCGAGCGCCTGGCCGGTGCGGGCGCTGCAGGCGCTCGCGGACGCGGTGAGCGTCCCGCTGGCCGGGGAGCACTTCCGGCGACGGCCGATGCGGTGGGTGCTCGACCGGGGGCTCGCGATCGAGGAGCACGCGCGCACCCGGGCCGGCGTCGTCGAGCTCGTGGCGGCGCGCGTGCCGGCCACCGTGAGGGGCGTCAGCCGCTGACGTCGAAGGCGGTCTCGCCGACCGGCGGCACGTCCTCGACGTCGACCCCCGTGACGAGGGCCCCGGGCGGGCCCTCGCGCAGGAACGCGAGCATCGCGTCCACCGCGTCGGGCGTGCCCTCGACCTCCGCCTCGACCGTCCCGTCGGGGAGGTTGCGCACGAGCCCGCCCACGCCCGCCCGGCGGGCCGCCTCGCGGGTCGACCAGCGGAACCCGACGCCCTGCACGCGGCCGTGCACCCGCACCCGCCGCCGCACCGTGGTGGTCATCCGCCCTCCCGTGCTCGCCGTCCCCGCGCCGTCGTCCCCCGCGCGTACCCCGGCGGCGCCGTCCACGTCAGTCGAAGATGTCCCCGATGTCCCCGATGTCGTCGAGGATACCGCCCAGCACCATCCCGCCCAGGACGGCGCCGAAGACGTCGGAGCCGCCCCGGCCGCCAGGGCGGCGGCCGCCCTGCCAGCCGTACCCCCCGCCGTACCCGTCCGGTCCGCCGTTGTAGCCGCCGTCCCAGCGCTGCCCCTGGCCCGACCGGGCGATGTCGCGGTGCGCCAGGGTCGCGGCCTCCGCGGCGAGCGCCGCGCCCCGGCGGGCGGCGGCCACCCCGCGCTCGGGGTCCTCCGCGGCGCGGGCCTGCGCCACCTCGCGCTCGGCCTCGGCCAGGCGCGTGCGGGCGTCGGGGCCCACGGGGGCGCGGTAGTCGTCGACGACGGACCGCGCCGCCGCGAGCTGGCGCTCGGCGTCGTCGAGCGCGGGCCCGAGCCGCGACGCCGCCCGGCGCGCGCGCTCGTCGCGCTCCGCCCGCTCGGCCACGGCGTCGTCGAGGGCGGTGTTGGCCTCCCGGACGCGGGTGAGGGAGCCCACCGGGTCGCCCGGGTCGCCCGGGGCGGGCAGCGCCGAGAGGGCGTCCTCGAGCGCGGTGACGGCGCCGTCGATGCGCCCCGCCCGCTGGGCCGCCGGGAGCGCGCGCGCCACGGCGAGCTCGGCACGGGACTCCGCCACGATCGCGCCGAGCGCCGCCTCCGCGCGCAGCGCCTCGGCCTCGTAGTCGTCGACGGCGCGCAGCAGCCCCTCGGCGCGGCGCACGGCCTCCTCCGCCGCGCGGGCCGCGGCACCGGCCTCCGCGACCTGCTGGGTCGTGAGGCGCTTGCGGGCCGCCGCCGTGCTGCGACCCGCGAACTCGAGCAGGCGCTCCGCCTGCTCGGGGTTGTCCGCGACGGGCAGCAGGGCCCGCTCGGCGTACTGCTCGCGCAGCCGCTCGAGGTCGGCGCGTGCCGCGGGTACGGCCTCGCGCACCCGGGCCAGCTCGGCGTCGACCCGGTCGACGGCGTCGGGGGTCGAGCGGACCGTCTGCCGCAGGGCGGCGAGCCCGCGGTCGAGCTCGTCCAAGGACGCGTCGGCCGACCGGCACAGGTCGACGATCCGCGCCGACCACTCCCGGCGCTGCTGGTCGGTGTCCGGGACGTGGTCGTGCAGGAGCTGGTTGTGGTGGAACGCCTCGGAGAGGCGCTCGCGTGCCCGCCGCAGCGTGGGCGCGAGCTCGCGCGTCTCCCGGTCGCCGAGCTCCGCCTGGGCGAAGGCGAGCTCGTCCTCCGCGAGGCGGGCCCGCTCGTCCGCGCGCACCAGGGCGGAGCCCGCCTCCAGGCCGAGGCGCTGCAGCTCCGCCTCGAGGTCCTCTGCCCGCCCGCGCGCCGCCCTGCGGCGTCGTGCCGCCCAGAAGACCACCGCCGTGACCAGCACGACCACCACGACCAGGCCCGTCACGATCCCGACGATCTGCCCCGCATCCATGCTCGGCATCGTAGGCGGCTCCGGCGGGGTCCGGGGACGACCGACGACGACCCGACGACGACGCGGACGCCCGGGAGCATCACGACGGCGACCCGTCAGGGCCAGGGCGCGGCGGTCATTCCGGCCCTGGCCCTGACAGGTCGCGGGGTGCGGCGCGTCAGCCGCGACGTCGGGCGAGCCGCAGCGCCACCAGCACCGCCGCGCCGGCGAGCACGACGACGCCGCCTGCGATGCCGAGCACCACGACCAGCTCGGAGGCGTCGCCGCCCCCGGCGTCCGCGGCGGCCGACGCGCCCTCCGCGGCACCGTCGGACGCCTCGTCCGCGCCCCCGGCCGGGGCGCACGGCGTCGCGTCCGCCGCGGGGGCCGCCTCGGTCCCGGCGGGCGGCTCGTAGGTGAACGAGTACTCGCCGCTGGTGGGGTGCCCGTCGGCCGACACGATCCGCCAGTCGACCGTGTACTCGCCGCCCTCGCCCAGCGCGACGGGGACGGACACGGTGCGGTCCTGCGTCGTGGGGCACCCCGTCGCGTGGTCCGTGCCGTCGGCGTCCGTCACGGTGATCACCGTGCTGGAGCCCTCGGCGGACAGGTCGAGCACCACGTCGTCGAACGTCACGTCGACGGACTCCGGTGGCTCGGTCACGGTCGTCCCCGAGGCGGGCGAGGTCCCGACGACGACGTTGTGGGCGCTCGCGGGCCCCGCCGCGCCGACGACGCCGGCCGCGCCGAGGCCCAGGGCGAGCGCGAAGGACCCGGCCGCGGCGAGGGCGCGTCGCGCGGCGGGGCGGCCGTCCGGCGCGCTCATCGCTGCTCCGTGCCGTCCGTGCCGTCCGTGTCGGTGGCCCGTGCGCGCGTCCGGGCGAGGGCGGTCACGCCGGTGACGGCGCCGACCAGCCCGAGCCCGAGGCCCGCGGCGCCGAGCGCGAGCGGGAGGGTGCCGGAGCCGCCGTCCTCGGCCGCCGCGTCGGTGTGCGCGTCCGTGGCGGCGTCGCCGGCACCGGCCGCCGACGCCGCGCCGTGGCCGCCGTCCTCGGCGGCCGGGACGACCTGCAGGACGGGGGCCGGGAGCTCGGGCTCGGCGTCGCCGGACGCCTCCTGGTCCCAGGCGACGACCTCGCCGTCGGAGTAGGTCTGGGTGGCGGGGAGGACGATCTCCTCCACGCCGTCCGGGACCGCGCCGGCCGACACGGTGAACCGGAGGAACTCGCCCGGCGCGATGCCGGCGTCGGCGTCGTCGGCGGTCCACTCGATGCTCGCCGGCGCCTCGGTGACGGTGGTGCCGTGCACCTCGACGGGCTCGGGCAGGGGCGCCTGGGTGACCTTCGCGGTCCAGCCCGGCACGGGCTCGACGGACACGCTGGTGAAGGGGGTGTCGGTGGGCAGGTCGACCTGCACCGCGGTGGTCGACGCTTCGGCGGACTCGTTCGGGACCTTGAAGGTGAGGGTGGCGTACGACCCGGCCTCGGCCGCGTCGGGGGTCACGGTCACGTGCGCGGACGCGGCGGTCGCGCCGAGCACGAGGGCGGGGAGGGCGAGCGCGGCCGCGCCGACGAGGCGGCGCGGGCGGAGGGCACGGGTGATGACAGGGGTGGTCCTGGACATGGGTTCTTCTGCTCCTGGCTGTCAGGTGTGTCAGGCGGTCGTGGGACGGCGAGGGACCCGCCCCCGTCCGACGACGGACCAGGGCAGGGTCAGGCGGCGCGCGCGAGGGCGCCCGGGAGCAGCGGGGGTCCTCGTGGGGGCGTGCGCCGGCGGACGCGGGCCGGGTGGGGGCGCCAGGTGCGCCCGACGACGACGGCGGGCTCGCGGACCACCGGCAGCACCGGCGGCTCCTGCACGAGGAGCGCGACGTGCCGCAGGTGCCCGACGACGGTGAGGGCCGCCCGGTCGCCCGCCGCGAGCAGCAGGGCGGTGAGCAGCACCGCGGCGGCGTGCGCGGCGAGCATCCAGGACGTCGTCCCGGCGTCGCCCGCGTGATGCAGCAGCCCGCCGCCCGTCGCGGGCGCGAGGGAGCCCGGGCCCATGGCGTGGAGCGCGTGCCCGTCCAGGGTGGTGCCCGGGGTCGGGAGCGGTGCCGAGGGAGCGCCCGTGCCCGCCGCGCCGAGCACGGACAACGTCGTGTGCTGGACGAGCTGCAGCGCGACCATCGCCGGCAGGAGGCGCTGGAGGGTCAGCCTGCGGCGCGCGGTCCACACCGCGAGCGGCGCCGTGAGCGCCGCGACGACGAGCCAGGCGAGGGGTGCCCCGGGGAGCGCGCCGCCGGCCAGCAGGTGGGCGGCGGCCGCGATGCTGAGCGTCGTGCCGGCGACGAGGAGCTCGCGCACACGACGGACGACCACGGGCACCCCCGCACCCTACCGCGGCGTCGGCCGGGACCTGCAGTTTCGCCCCGGGCGGCCGCCCGGACGACGGCGGAGCCAGGAACGACGCACCCGCGCGGGACGCCGGACCCGCCGGTGCCGACCTGGGCTACGGTGGGCGCCACGACACGGGGTGCGTCCCGACCGGTCATCGCCGCGACTTCGTCACGGCCGGCCGGCGGGCGCTGAGAACACACCCGTCGAACCTGATCTAGCTCGTACTAGCGAAGGGATGTCGACATGAGTGCGCGCGCACCTGAAGACAGCTCCGCCGGCCGCGCCGGCAGCACCACCCCTGCTCACGCCGCCCCCGCTCCCGTCTCGTCGCCGACGAGGGCGCTCCGGACGGGCAGCCGGCCCCGCGTCCTGGCGGTCGCCGGGTCCGACCCGTCCGGGGGCGCGGGCGTCCAGGCCGACCTCAAGTCGATCGCGGCCGCGGGCGGCTACGGGATGGCCGCCGTCACGGCTCTGACCGTGCAGAACACCCGCGGCGTGCGCGACGTGCACCTGCCGCCCGCCGCGTTCCTCGCCGCGCAGCTCGACGCCGTCACCGACGACGTGACCGTCGACGCCGTGAAGATCGGGATGCTCGCCTCGGCCCCGGTGGCCCGGGCGGTGGCCGCGTGGCTCGACGCGCTGTCGCACGCCACGTCCGACCGGTCGGGCACGACCGCGCGCCCCGCCGTCGTCCTGGACCCGGTCATGGTGGCGACCAGCGGGGACCGGCTGCTCGACCCGGCGGCCGAGGACGCCGTGCGGGACCTGCTCGGCCGGGTGGACGTCGTGACGCCGAACCTGCCCGAGCTCGCGGTCCTCGCGCAGGAGCCCCCCGCCGCGGACTGGCCCGCCGCCCTCGAGCAGGCGCGACGGCTGGCCGCCCGGCACGGGGTCCTGGTGGTGGCGAAGGGCGGCCACCTGCTCGCGCGTCCGGACGCGAGGGAGGAGGGCGCCCCGGACGCCCTCGTCGGCCCGCAGGGCGTGCTCGTGGAGCTCCCCGGCCCGCGCCTGACCAGCACCTCCACCCACGGCACCGGCTGCTCGCTGTCCAGCGGGCTGGCCGCCCGGTACGCGCGCACGGGCGACTGGGCGGAGGCGCTGCGCGGCACGAAGGCCTGGCTGACCAGGGCGATCCGGGCGGGGGAGGCCCTGCGCGTCGGCGGCGGGAACGGCCCCGTCGACCACCTGGTGGGGCTGCGCGCGGGCGGCGCGGAACCCCAGGCGCCGTCCCGTGCGGCCCGTGCGGCCGGTGCGGGCGCGGAGGACGTCGTCGCCCGGTGGTGGGACGACGCCGCGGACGTGCGTGCCGCGATCGACGACCTGGCGTTCGTCCGGTCGCTGGGCGACGGGACCCTCGACCCCGACCACTTCCGCACCTATCTGGAGCAGGACGCGCTCTACCTGCGCGACTACGCGCGCTGCCTCGCGCGGGCGAGCGAGCTCGCGCCCACGCGGGCCGAGCAGGCGTTCTGGGCCGGTGGCGCGCACGGCGCCCTGGTGACGGAGCTCGACCTCCACACGCGCTGGCTGGGCGGGGAGCCGCAGGACGTGCCCGCCAGCGCCACGACGGCCGCCTACCTCGACCACCTGCGCGCGGCCGGCGACGACTACGCGACCCTCGTGGCCGCCGTCCTGCCCTGCTACTGGATCTACCAGGACGTGGGGGAGCGGCTGGCCGCCCGCAACCACGCGGGCCACCCGTACGCGGCGTGGCTGGGCACCTACGCGGACGACGCGTTCGCGGGCGCGACGCGGGAGGCCGTCGCGATCCTGCGCCGCGCCGCCGCGGCGTCCGACGCGTCCACCCGGGACCGGATGGCGGCGGCGTTCCGCGCGGCGTGCGAGCACGAGCTGGCGTTCTTCGACCAGACGGGCCTCCCCGGCACAGCGGGCACGGAAGGCGCGGCCGAGGACGTCGACGGGCGCCCCGCCGACCGCGTCGCGGTGGGCTGACCGCAGCCTCGCCGGCCCCGTCGTGGGGCCGGTCGCGGGCCCCGCCGTCCTGCCGGACGGCGGGATCACGCGGCGGTAAGCGGTGTCCCGGTTCTGGGACCCACCGCGTGATCGGGGCAAGCGTGTCGGAGGCGAGTGACAGAATGGATGTGATGCCCGACACGAAGCGCACTTCGCGCAGCCGCAGCCGAGGCGCACGCCGCGCCGATCCCTCCGAAAGTCCCAGGAGGAGCCCCGCCTCCTCCGCTCCCCGCCGTCCCGCCGCGCCCGGCACACCGCCGGGTCGCGCCGAGGGCCCGCCCGGCCGGCCGGGCGCCGCCCCCGCGGCCGCCGTCGTCCCCGCGGCGGCCGTCGCCCCCGCGGGCTCCGAGCTCTCCACGTTCGCGTCCGTGCGCCGGCTCTACCCATACGTCCGGCCCGCGTTGCCGCGCATGGTCGGCGGCCTCTTCTCGGCGCTCGGCGCGAGCCTCGCCGCGCTGGCGATCCCCCGCGTGCTGCAGGCCCTCGTCGAGGGCCCCCTCGCGGAGGGCGCCGCCGCCCACGACCTCGGCGCCCTCGTGGTGCCGGTGCTCCTCGTGCTCGTGCTGGGGATCGCGGAGGCCGGGTTCGTCCTGCTGCGCCGCAACCTCGTGATGTACCCCGGCACGCGGGTCGAGGCAGAGCTGCGGATGGCGCTGTTCCGCCACCTGCAGGACCTGCCCGTCGCGTTCCACGACCGGTGGCCCGGCGGGCAGCTGCTGAGCCGGATCATGGGCGACCTCGGCCTGCTGCGCCGCTGGCTGGTCTTCGGCGTCCTGCAGCTCGTCGTCAGCATCGTGACGATCGTGGTCGGCGTGGGCATCCTGCTGGCCACCGCCGGCTGGCTCGGCCTCGTGTACCTCGCGGGCGCGATCCCGGTGACGGTCATCGCGTTCCGCTTCTCGCGGCGGTACCGCGTCATCGCACGCCTGTCGCAGGACCAGTCGGGCGACCTCGCCACCACGGTCGAGGAGTCCGTGCACGGCATCCGCGTGCTCAAGGCGTTCGGCCGCGGGCGCGACGCCCTCGACTCGTTCACCGACCAGGCGGAGGAGCTGCGTCGCACGGAGATCCGCAAGGCGGGGAACCAGGCCACCGTCACCACGTCGCTGCAGCTCATCCCCGAGGTCACGCTGGCCGTCTGCCTCGTGCTCGGCACGGTGCTCGCCGCCCAGGGGCAGATCACCGTCGGCGGCCTCGTCGCCTTCTTCCTGACGACGGCCGTGATCAACGGCCCCGTGGTCGACCTCGGGATGACCCTGTCGATGACGCTCAACGCGCGCACCGCCGTCGACCGCTTCTTCGAGGTGATGGAGACCCCGAACCCGCTGGCCGACCCGGCCGACCCCGCCGAGCCCGGCCCGGCGCGAGGCCACGTCGAGCTCCGCGACGTCACGTTCCGCTACGAGGACGCGGCGCGCCCGGTCCTCGCGCACGTCGACCTCGAGCTCCCCGTCGGCACGACGACGGCGCTCGTCGGCCTCACCGGCTCGGGCAAGTCCACCCTCGCGATGGTGGTGCCGCGCATCTTCGACGTCACCGGCGGCGAGGTGCTGCTCGACGGCGTGGACGTGCGGCGCCTGCGACGGCACGACGTGCGCCGCGCCGTCGCGGTCGCGTTCGAGGACCCCACGCTGTTCTCCGCGTCGGTGCGGGACAACGTGCTGCTCGGCGTCCCGGAGGCCGGCCCCGACGCCGTGCCGGAGGAGGAGCGCGAGCGGCGCCTGCACGAGGCGCTCGAGGTGGCGCAGGCGGGCTTCGTCGCCGACCTGCCGCAGGGCGTCGAGACCCGCATCGGGGAGGAAGGGCTGTCCCTGTCCGGCGGGCAGCGGCAGCGGCTGGCGCTCGCCCGGGCCATCGCGGCACACCCCGCCGTGCTCGTGCTCGACGACCCGCTGTCCGCGCTCGACGTCGCCACCGAAGAGGCCGTCACCACGCGCCTGCGCGACGTCCTCGACGGCACGACCAGCCTCGTCATCGCGCACCGGCCGTCCACCGTGGCGCTCGCGGACCGGGTCGCCGTGCTGCAGGACGGCCGGATCACGGCCGTGGGCACCCACCGCGACCTGCTCGCCACCGACGCCCACTACCGGCACGTCATCTCCAGCCTGGAGCAGGACTGGGAGGAGTGCGCCGAGCACCCAGGCCGGGAAGAGCCCGACCGCGCCCAGGCCGAGCAGCAACACCCCGAGCAGGCCCGGACCGGGCACGACGAGAAGGAGGTCCAGCGGTGAGCCGCCCCAGCACGCCGGAATCGCCCCGGCCCGCGACGTCCGGGCCGGACGAGCGCCGTCGCCCCACCGACGCCAGCGCGGACGATGCCACCCGGCTCGACGCCGAGGCGTCCCGCGACGTCAGGTCCCGGTCGCTGCGCCTGCTGGGCGCGCTGCTGAGGCCGCGCCGCGGGGCCCTCGCCGTCGCGGGCCTCCTGGTCGTGGTGTCGACGCTCGGCCAGGTGGCGGGCCCGTGGCTCGTGTCCCTCGCCATCGACTCCGCGGTGCCCGACCTCATGGACGGCGACGTGGGCACCCTCGTGCTGGTCGGCTCCGTCTACCTGGTCGCCGCCGTCGTCGGCGGCCTGTGCGCCGGGGCCTACGTCCGCCAGGCCGCGCGCATCGCCCAGGGGGTGCTGCTCGACCTGCGCCGTCGGGTCTTCCGGCACACGCAGCTGCTGAGCCTGGAGTTCCACGAGTCGTACACGTCCGGCCGCATCATCAGCCGCCAGACGTCCGACCTCGAGGCGCTGCGCGAGCTGCTCGACGGCGGGCTCACCGGCGTCGTCTCCTCGCTCATGCTCATGGTCTTCACCGGGCTGAGCCTGTTCCTGCTCGACTGGCGCTCGGGCCTCGTGCTCGCGGTGGCCCTCGTGCCGGCCTGGCTGCTCACCCGGTGGTTCCAGAAGCGCTCGCAGGTGTTCTACCGCGAGCAGCGCACCACGTCCGCGCGGCTCATCGTGAAGTTCGTCGAGACGATGACGGGGATGCGCGCCGTGCAGGCGTTCCGCCGGGAGTCGACCACGGAGGCGGAGTACGGCCGGCTCAGCGAGCAGTACCGCGACGCCAACCTCAACACCATGGGGCTCAACGGCCGCTACCAGCCGGGCCTCGTGCTCATCGGGAACGTCGCGGTCGCGATCGCGCTCGCGATCGGCGGCTGGCGGGTCTACTCCGGGGGGCTGGACGTCGGCGTGCTGGTGGCGGCCCTGCTGTACGTGAAGCGGTTCTTCCAGCCGATCCAGCAGCTCGGGAACTTCTACAACTCCTTCCAGTCCGCCACGGCGGCGCTGGAGAAGGTCTCGGGCCTGCTGGCCGAGGAGCCGACGGTCGTCGAGCCGCGCCGCCCCGTGGCGCTGCCGCACGCGCGCGGCGCCCTGCGGCTGGACCACGTCACGTTCCGCTACGGCGACGGCCCGGTCGTGCTGCCCGACCTCGACCTCACGCTCCCGGCGGGGCAGACGGTCGCGCTGGTCGGCACGACGGGCGCGGGCAAGTCCACGCTCGCCAAGCTCGTGACCCGGTTCTACGACGCGAGCGAGGGCCGCGTGCTGCTCGACGGCGTCGACGTGCGCGACCTGTCGACGACGGACCTGCGGCGCGCCGTGGTCATGGTCACCCAGGAGGCCTACCTGTTCAGCGGGTCCGTGCGCGAGAACATCGCGCTCGGGCGGCCCGGCGCCCCCCAGGCGGACATCGAGGCCGCCGCACGGGCGGTCGGGGCGCACGAGTTCATCATGGACATGCCCGACGGGTACGACACCGACGTCAACAAGCGCGGCGGCCGCGTCTCGGCGGGGCAGCGGCAGCTGCTCTCCTTCGCGCGGGCGTTCCTCGCCGACCCGGCGGTGCTGGTGCTCGACGAGGCGACGTCGTCCCTCGACATCCCGGGCGAGCGGCTCGTGCAGCACGGCCTGCAGACCCTGCTGGCCGACCGGACGGCGATCATCATCGCGCACCGGCTGTCGACCGTCGCGATCGCCGACCGCGTGCTCGTCATGGAGCACGGCCGGGTGATCGAGGACGGCACGCCCGACGAGCTGGCGGCGGGGGACGGGCACTATGCGGCCCTCAACGCGGCGTGGCAGGACTCGCTGGTGTAGTCCTGCGACGTGGTTGCTGTCCGTGGCTGGGGGACGGGTTGCGGCCGTGAGGGACGCCCGTTCGGCCGAGGTAGTACGGATTCCCGCGAGGTAGTACTCATCGCGGCGAGGTAGTCCAGCCTGCGGCGAGGTAGTACGGAGGCTTCAGCGGGCGTGACTCGGCGACCACCCGTCGTCGCCGGAGAGGTAGGTCTCACGCGTGTGCGCGGCGGCCTGCGCGGCGGTGAGCTGCGGGCGCCCGGGGCCGGTGAGGGCGCCCGGGCCCGTGTTGGCGTGCTCGGCGTTGCTGCCCGGGACCCAGTCGAAGCCGGACATGGTGGTCCACACGTCGTCGCGCCGCAGGTGCACGCCCAGCCAGGAGTCGCGGACGACGACGCGGGGGTCGGTGTCGGGGTTGCTGCTCGGGTGCCACGGGCGGCCGAGGTAGTACGTGCCGGCGCCGGCGTTGGTGAGGAACCGGGTCCCGGTGACGAGGAAGCCGTGGGCGAACCCCGAGGAGGTGCTCGGTGCGAACACGTACCCCGACGGCGTGCTGTCGCGGCGCAGCGCCTTGATGGTGGAGTCCTCGATGACGGCGGTCGCGCGCCCGAACACGAAGTCGACGTCGCCCTCGATCCAGCTGTTCGTGACGTAGACGCGGGCGGGCACGTCGGCGCTGGGCGTGTCCAGGTAGAGGGTGTCCTGGTTGCCGAGGAAGCGGCAGTGGTCGAACGCGACGCGGTCGGCACGGGTCTTGACGGCGACCGCCTGGTGGCCGGGCAGGTCCGGGTGGGCGGCCTCGTCGAACGCGTTCTCGAAGGTGACGTGCCGGGCCTCGAAGCCGGCACCGGACACCGTGACCGACGCGCTGCCGGTCGTGCCCCAGGTCCCGCCGCCGGGCTTCGGGGTCCCGGCGGCCCGGTCGTCGGTGAAGACGACGTCCTCGGGGTCGCCCGTCGACCCGACGACCGTCAGGTTCACCTTGTCCGACCCGACGTCGACACGGCCGTGGTACCGGCCGGGTCGCACGAGGATCTCGACCCGCTCGGCCGACCCGGCCGGCGCGAGGTCCACGGCCTGCTGGAGCGTGGTCGCGTCGCCCGTGCCGTCAGCGGCCACGACGATCCGCGTCGCCGCGGCCGGGCGCGGGCCGCGGCCGCCCGCGGACGCGGGCGTGGCCGAGGCGAGCACGGCGCCCAGGGCCAGCGCCCCGGGCAGGGCCAGCACCGACCGGCGTCGGACGGTGCGGGGCGCGGACGTGGGGTCCGAGGCGGGACGGTCGGCAGGGGACGGGTGGGAGCTCTCGTGCGGTGCGGGCAACGTCGCCTCCGGGGCTCGGGCGGGTCGCCGTCGACCCGCGGTGCGAGGGGTACGCCGGGGACCGAGCGCTGAGAAACCGGTTCCCCGTCGCTCGGCATCGTGTCACGACCGCCGCAGCCGGGACAAGAGGGCGAGGTCCACCGGGTCGACGAGCACCTCGAGCTCACGCCGCACCCACCAGTCGCCGGAGCGTCGCCGCTCCTCCGGCGTCGTGTAGCGGTAGCGGAACAGCCGCATCCGCACCCAGCGCGGTTTGGCGCCGTCGAACGGGTCGTGGCGCAGCAGGCGGAGCGTCGCCCGGTCCGCCTCGAGCAGCCGCCGGCACAGCGTCGGGAGCCATGGTGCGGGCGCACCGAGCGGCACGAACCACAGCACCCAGTCCAGGCGCAGGTGGTACGGGGCGACCTGGGGCGGGCGCCGGCCCACGTCCCCGGGCTTGCCGCGGAACCCGTACTCCCGCCAGTCGTCGGGCCCGGGCTCGTCGGCGAGCGTGCCCTCGACGATCACCTCGTCGCGGCGCCGCGTCACGCTCCCGAACGCCCCGTACGCGTTCACCAGCCGCAGCGGCTCGAAGCTCGCGTTCATCCTCTGGTGCGACGAGGCGAGGTTGACGGCGGGGCGCACCGACAGCGCCGCGAGGAGCGCGACGACGACCGTGACGGCGACCAGGTAGCCGGTCGGTCCCGGGGCTACCGCGGTCCCCGGGCCGGCGGCCGGGTCCGGGGCGAGGCCGCCGAGGAGCGCGCGCCACGCGTCGTCGGACACCATGGCCGCGCCGAGCACGATCGCCGCCCAGTTCAGCCACGCGAAGTTGCCGGTGAGCACCAGCCAGCCCTGGGTCACGACGACGACGCCGCCCGCGACGCTCGGCAACGGCTGCGGCAGCCAGAGCAGCCACGGCACGAGCAGCTGGGTGACGTGGTTGCCGACCACCTCCGTGCGGTGCCACCAGCGCGGCAGGTGGTGCGCGTGCCAGCTGAACGGGCCGGGCATCGGCTGCGACTCGTGGTGGTGGTCCATGGCGGTGAGGTCGCGCCACGCGGGGTCGCCGCGCCACTTGATGAGGCCCGCGCCCAGCTCCAGCCGGAACAGCAGCCAGCGGGCGGCGAGCGCGAGCAGGATCGGCACGGGCACGGCGGGGGAGCCGAACCAGGCGGCCAGGAACGCCAGCTCGCACAGCAGCGTCTCCCACCCGAACGCGTAGAAGCGCTGGCCGACCGAGACGAGCGAGAGGCAGCCCGCCCACAGCGCGAGCAGGACGACGGTCGTGACCCACCACGGCCCGGCCTGCGGCAGCCCTACGACCACGGCGGCGCCCCCTGCGGCCCCGAGCACCCCCACCACGACCAGCAGGCGGTCGGAGTAGTGCAGGTGGAACAGCGACGGCGCGTCGCGGAACCGCACCCGCGCCGTGAACCGCCGCACCGGCAGCAGCCCGCGGTCCCCGAGCAGGGGGCGGAACTGGCCCAGGGCCTGGAGGAAGGCCAGGCACAGCAGCGCGCCGACGCCGCGCTGCAGCACCTCGCGGGCGACGTCGTAGTCGGCGGTGGCCCACCAGCCACCGAGCTGTTCCAGCTGCCGTCCCAGCTGCTCAGGCACGCCTCCACGCTAGTCGCGGGCGGCGTCACCCGCCTCCACCAGCCGCTGCACGAGGGCGTGCGCCGCCGGGGTCGGCGCGCCGACGGTGAGCGCGAGCACCTCGCGGGTGGCGCCGGGCAGGGGCTGCGCCACGACGTCCGGGTTCCGGTGCGCCCGCAACGCGAGCGACGGCAGCAGGCTCACCCCCGCGCCGGACGCGACGAGCGCCTGCACGGCCACGTAGTCGTCGGTCTCGAACGCGATGCGAGGGGCGAACCCGGCGGTGGCGCAGCGCGCGACCAGGTCGGCGCGGCACCGCTCGCACCCCGCGATCCAGGCGGCGTCGCGCAGGTCGGCCAGCGGCGGCGGGACGTCGCCGGAGCGGCTCGACGCGTCCGGTCCGTCGGGGGTCGCGTCGGTGGTCCGCCGGACGAGGGCGATGGGCTCGGAGTGCACGACGGTCACCTCGAACCGCGACAGGTCCGCGCCGGGCCGGGCGTTCGGGGCGTCGGTGTGCCGGAAGACGAGGGCGACGTCGACGTCGCCGGCCTGGAGCGCGGCGATCGCCTCCGGGGGCTCGGCCTCGACCAGGCCGACCCCCAGCCCGGGGTGCGCGGCCCGCAGCCCGGCGACGGCGGCGGGCACCAGGGTCGCGAGCGCGGAGGGGAACGCGGCGAGCCGGGCGCGGCCGGCGCGGAGGCCGACCAGGGCGTCGAGCTCGCGCCGTGCGCCCTCCACGCGGCCGAGGATCTCCTCCGCGCGTGCGGCGAGGAGGCGGCCTGCCTCGGTGAGGCGGACGCCGCGGCCCGCGCGCTGCAGCAGGGCGATCCCCGCCTCCGCCTCGAGCCGCGCCAGGTGGTGGCTCACCGACGGCTGGGCGTAGTGCAGCTCGCGCGCCGCCGCGGTCACGGACCCGGTGCGCGCGACGGCGGCCAGGACGCGCAGGCGCGTGAGGTCGAGGTGGGGCGGGGGAGCGGGTTCGACGGACACGGCGCCAGCCTACGACCAATCATCGGCCGTATCGATGACGGACAGTCAGAACAGGCATTGGACCTATCGATCGACACGGGGCGATCCTGCTGTGATGACGACGACTCCGCAGCCTGCCCACGCGGTGCCCGCGCCGCCGACGATGCGCGACGTGCTGGCCGCCGCCCGGCGGATCGAGGGGCTCGTCGTCCGCACGCCCGCCCTGGCCCACCCGGAGCTCGACCGCGCCGCCGCGTCGGCCGGCGCCGCCGGAGCGAGCCTCGTCGTCAAGCACGAGAACCTGCAGCACACGGGCGCGTTCAAGGTGCGCGGGGCGCTGAACCTCCTGCTCGGGTTCGACGACGACGAGCGCCGGCGCGGCATCGTCGCCTACTCCACGGGGAACCACGCCCAGGCGCTGGCCCATGCCGCCCGCCGCACCGGCACGGCCTGCACGATCGTCATGCCCGACCGCCCGAACCCCCTGAAGGAGCGGGCCGTGCGCGACCTCGGCGCCGACGTCGTGCTGCACGGGGCGACCTTCGACGACGCCCGGGCCCACGCCGGCGAGGTGGCCGCCGCCACCGGGGCACGTCTCGTGGGCGCGGCGAACGAGCCGGTCCTCGTCGCCGGCGTGGCCACCGCGACGCTCGAGCTCCTGGAGCAGGCGCCGGACCTCGAGGTGCTCGTCGTCCCCGTCGGCGGGGGCTCCGGCGCCGCAGCTGCCTGTCTCGTCGCGAGCGCGCTCGCCCCGGGGCTGCGGGTGGTCGCCGTGCAGGCCGCGGCGTCGCCGGCCGCCCACGACTCCTGGCGCGCGGGCGAGCTGCGCACCGCCGCCAACGCCACCCGCGCGGAGGGGCTCGCCGTCGGGTGCGGGTTCGCCCTCACCCAGGCCGTGCTCCGCGAGAGGCTGGCGGACTTCCTGCTCGTGGACGACGACGCCATCGCCGCCGCGCAGCGCCACTACCTCACCGGCGCGCGGACCGTTGCCGAGGGCGCCGGCGCCGCGGCCCTCGCCGCCGTCCTCAGCCACCCCGCCGCGTTCGCCGGGCGACGCGTCGGCGTCGTCTGCTCCGGGGGCAACGCCAGCGAGACCGAGCTCCGCCGCGCCCTGGCGGCCTGACCCGACCGCCGCGCGGCGACCGCTCACCGGGTGGGGTGGCACGGCCCGGGGATACGCTGCCCGGCATGGCCCGCTACTTCGACGTCCACCCCGTCGACCCGCAGCCCCGGGCGATCGGCCAGGTCGTCGCGCTGCTGAACGACGGGGGCCTCATCGCCTACCCGACCGACTCCGGGTACGCCCTCGGCTGCCGCGTCGGCCAGCACGACGGCACGGAGCGGATCCGCCAGATCCGGCACCTGGACGCCGGTCACCACTTCACCCTCGTGTGCGCGGACTTCGCCCAGCTCGGCCAGCTCGTGCGCCTCGACAACAGCGCCTTCCGCGCCATCAAGGCGGCCACCCCGGGGCCCTACACCTTCATCCTGCCGGCCACGCCGGAGGTCCCGCGGCGACTCGCGCACCCCAAGAAGAAGACCATCGGCGTGCGCATCCCCGACTCCCGGGTGGTGCAGGCGCTGCTGCGCGAGCTGGGTGAGCCGCTGCTGTCGTCGACCCTCATCCTGCCGGGGGCCGAGCAGCCCCTCACCGACGGCTGGCAGGTCAAGGAGGAGCTCGACCACGTGGTCGACGCGGTCGTCGACGCGGGCGAGGTCCTGGCCGAGCCCACGACCGTCGTCGACTGGTCCGAGGGATACTCCGACGTCGTCCGCGTCGGGGCCGGCGACCCGTCCCGTTTCGAGTAAGGGTCCGAGCACCGACCCCGGGCAGGCGTCCCGGGCGGCCGGACGCTCCCCGCAGGCCTCCCCGGGCGCGGTTAGGGTGCTGCCCATGAGCGACCGCGGACTTGCCCTGGCCCGATCCAAGATGCAGGCGGAGGGCGTCGCCCCCGCCGCGATCGAGACCTTCACCCGCTTCTACCACCTGCTGGAGTCGGGGGAGACCGGGCTCGTGCGCGAGGCCGACGTCGACCCCCTGACCGACCTGCCGCGGCACGCCGACCTCGCGGTCCCTGACGCCGACGCCCAGGCCGCCCTCGCGCGGACCGCGATCATCAAGCTCAACGGCGGGCTCGGCACGTCCATGGGCATGGACAAGGCGAAGTCGCTGCTCACGGTGCGTGACGACGCACGGGGCGAGGAGGGCGGAGTGCTCACCTTCCTCGACGTCATCGTCCGCCAGGTGCGCGCCGCCCGGGAGGCGACGGGCGCCCGCCTGCCGCTCGTGCTGATGAACTCGTTCCGCACCCGCGACGACACCCTCGCCGCGCTCGCGCCCTACGACGACATCGCCGTCGACGGCCTCCCGCTGGACTTCCTCCAGAACCGCGAGCCCAAACTGCGCGCCGACACCCTCGAGCCCGTCGAGTGGCCCGCCGACCCCACCCTGGAGTGGTGCCCGCCCGGGCACGGCGACCTCTACCCGGCCCTGCACGCGTCCGGCGTCGTGCGCGCGCTCCTGGACGCGGGCTTCCGCTACGCCAACGTCTCCAACTCCGACAACCTCGGCGCCGCCCCCGACGGCGCGATCGCCGCCTGGTTCGCGGCGTCCGGGGCTCCGTACGCCGCCGAGATGTGCCTCAAGTCGCCCGCCGACGTCAAGGGCGGCCAGCTCGTCGTGCGCAAGAGCGACGGCCGCATCGTGCAGCGCGAGACGGCGCAGACGCACCCCGACGACGTCGACATCTCGCTCGACCCGACGGTGCACCGCTACTTCCACACGAACAACCTGTGGTTCGACCTCGAGGCGCTCGCGGCCGAGCTCGACCGCACCGGCGGGGTGCTCGAGCTCCCGCTGATCCGGAACGAGAAGACCGTGGACCCGACGGACGCGTCGTCGCCCGCCGTCGTCCAGATCGAGTCCGCGATGGGCGCGGCCGTGGCCGTCTTCGAGGGGGCGACGGCGATCGAGGTGGGGCGCGAGCGGTTCCTGCCGGTGAAGACGACGAGCGACCTGCTGCTCATGCGCTCGGACGTCTACGAGCTCACCGACGACTACCGGCTTGTCGCCCAGGTCGACGCGCCGCTGGTGAAGCTCTCGACGACCTACAAGCAGATCGCAGGCTTCGACGCGCGGTTCGCCCAGGGCGCGCCGTCGCTGCGGGCGGCGTCGTCGCTCACGGTCGAGGGGGACTGGACCTTCGGCGCCCGCGTGCGCGCCGAGGGCGACGCGGTGCTCGCCGACGCCGGTGAGGCCGCCACCGTGCCCGACGGCGCGACCGTCACCGCGGACGGCGTCCAGCCCTGACCGCCGAGATAGAGAACCCGGACCCGCGAGATAGAGAACCCGAGACGCCACCACCTGCGGTGCCGTCCCGGCCTCTCTATCTCGCGGGTCCGGGTTCTCTATCTCGGCAGGTCGACGACGCGGTCGGCGCCGGGGACGGGTGTGAGCGTGCCGGCGGACGCCGCGGCCAGGTCGTCGCGCAGGTGGGGGAGCTGGGCCGGCGGCACGAGCAGCGCCAGTCGGGCGACGGCGGCGTACGTCGGCTCCTCGAGGACGGCGTCGTGGGACTGCGCCCAGTCGCGCAGCAGGTGGTCGACGCGGCCGGCGTCGGCGTGCGGCACGTCGACGGTGACCTCCGTGAGCACCTCGCGCCGGCGTAGCAGCCCGTCGGCCGCGGCGACGTCCAGGGCCTCGGCGACGGCGCCGGAGTAGGCGCGCACCAGGCCGCCGGCGCCGAGCAGGACGCCGCCGAAGTACCGCGTCACGACCGCCACGACGTCAGTGAGCTCGCGGCGGCGCAGCACCTCCAGCATGGGCACGCCCGCGGTGCCGGAGGGCTCGCCGTCGTCCGAGGAGCGCTGCTGGTCGGCGTGCGTGCCGACGACCAGCGCCAGGCAGTGGTGGCGGGCGTCCCAGTGCTCCTTGCGGAGGCGGGCGACGACGGCGTCCGCCGCCTCGACCGACGGCGCAGGGGCCAGGTGCGCGAGGAAGCGCGACTTCTTCACCACGAGCTCGTGGTCGACGGGGGCGGCGAGCGTGCCGGGGAGCCCGCCCCGGGGCCCACCCTGCGGCGTCGTGGGGGCGGGGCTGGCGGTTCGGCTCACCGCACGAGGCTACGACGCCCGCCGACACGCCGAGCGCCCCTCCGAAGAAAAAGTGTGCCAAGCGCCAGGATGGGCCCATGACCCAGAGCACGGGGGAGCCCCCCGCCCCAGAGGCTGACGGCGCCGACGCCACGCCGGTCGCCAGGTACCCACGGCCGACGGTCACGCTGGACGAGGCGGAGTGGGTGTGGCGCGAGCTGTCCGTGGAGGCGCTGCGCCCGGGCGGGAAGCCGGAGGTCGTGCGCCTGGCCGTGATCGCCGGGCTGACGCGGGCGACCGGGGCGCGCTACGGCGACCTGTTGCGCGTGCGGGCGGAGGACCTCGACCTGGGTCCGGAGCCGGACGCCGCCGCGCGTCGCGGGCGGGTCGGGGGTACGCGGGACCCGGGGGAGGGGAGGGTGCTGCTGCGGCACGGCAAGCACCGGACCCTCCGGGAGCACCGCCTGCCGCCGGAGGTGGTGCTGCTGCTGCGGCACTGGATGGTGGTGCGTGAGGAGCTGGCCGCCGAGCTCGAGGGCTCCGTGCCGCGCGCACTGCTGCTCACGGTGCACCACACGCACGACCACGGCACGACGGTCTCCAGCGGGCTGCCGATCACGCGGCAGGGGCTGGTGCTGTCCTGGCGGCGCTTCGTCCATCGCACCAACGCGCGCTACGGGGCGGTGCGGGCGCCGCTGCCCACGCGGTTCGAGCAGGTGCGTCGGGCGTGGGTGGACGCGGGCGTGCCGGACCTCGGTCGGGACCTGGCGCCGGCCTCGGACCCTCCGGAATCCACGGACTCTTCTGAAAAATAGTGTGCCAGGCGTCTCGAAACAGGAGATGCGGCCGCGAAGACCTCACGGGGCAGGGGCGAGCGGGCCGGCCCCGCGGCGTACGAGGCCGGCCCGTGGGCGCGAGGACGCGGGCCGTGCGTCAGGCGGTGGCGATGCCCAGCAGCGGCGTACCGGGGGAGTGCGACGGCAGCTCCTGGAAGCCGTACCGGTCGTAGAACGCGCGGGCGCGGGTGTTGCTCGGGTCCATGCCGAGGTGCACGCCGGGCACCCCGCGCGCGGCGAGCGCCGCGCGCAGCGTGTCCATGAGCGCGCGACCGAGCCCGCGACCCTGGTTCTCGGGCAGCAGGTCGATGTGCAGGTGCACGGGGTACCGGTCGAGCTCGCCGGCGGTGATGCCGCGCACCATGCGGCCGGGGTCCTTCCCGGCGTCGAGCAGGGCGGCCTCCGAGAACCCGGGCTGGCGCCCGGACGGCGAGGCGCCGGCCCCCGGGTGGCGCTCGGCGAACCCGGGGCCCCAGGCCCGCTCCCACCACGCCACGAAGTCGCGGGTGTCGGCGACGCCGATGACGTACCCGGTGAGGCGGCCGTCGTCGACGCGCAGGACGTCGTCCGCGGGGTCTGCGGGGGCGGCGTCGCGCGCCGGCTCCTCGTCGGGGCGCACGACGACGAACGCGAGCTCGGGCGCGTACTCCAGGTACGGGAGCGCGAACACCTCGGGCATGAGGAGGTCGTCGGAGTAGAGGCCGCGGGCGTCGGAGCCGGCGGCGGCGGTGCGGACGCAGATCTCGGCGACGGCGGCCCGGTCGGTGTCGCGGTAGAGGCGGATCACGGGGGTCATCATGCCGCAGGGGTGTCGTCCACCGGAGCGGACGACACCCCTGCGGGGACGGGCACGCGGCGGGTGCTGCGCCTACTTCTTCTTCCGCGCGGTCGTGGTCTTGGCGGACGACGTCCTGGCCGCTGCCGTCTTCGCCGGCGCCTTCGATGCGGTCTTCGGCGCCGTCTTCGGTGCGGCCTTCGCGCCCGCGCTGCGGGTCGAGGTCGCCCGGGCGCCGGCTGCCGCCTTCTGCGCGGCGCCCTTCTCCGTGGTGGCACCCGCGGTCGAGAGTTCGCCGCCGGCGCTCTCCAGGTGGGCGCGGACGAACCAGTGGAACAGCTCGAGCTCGTGCAGATGACCGATGAGGAGGTCGTTCGTCACGTCGTCGAGCGACTCGGTGTCCTTCGCCGCCTTCCGGTGCGCGGTGATCACGCCCTCGTAGACCTCGTCGAGCGCGCCGAGGTGCTCGATCGCGGACGCACGGCGGAGCGAGTAGTCGTCCCAGGTGCGGGCGGCGACGAGCGCGCCGGGGGTGCCGACGGGCGAGGTGCCGAGCGTCGCGATGCGCTCAGCGATGGCGTCGGTCATGGCGCGCACGGCGTCGACCTGCGGGTCGAGCATCTCGTGCACCGCGATGAAGTGCGGACCCACCACGTTCCAGTGCACGTGCTTGAGGGTCAGGTGGAGGTCGGTCAGGGAGTTCAGCCGCTCCTGCAGGATGGCGGCCACCTTCGCGCCCTGCTGCGGCGTGAGCGAGGGCACCGTGTAGCGCGGGGTGTTGCGGTCAGCCATCGGGAGGTCTCCGTCCTCGTCGGGGTCGGCGCGGCCGGGAGGTCAGCGCGCCTCGTCATCGTCACGCCGGACGGCGATCCACGCGAGCGCGGCGAGAGCCACGACCCCGAGGGCCACGAGCCAGGACACCTGGCGCCCCGCCAGCGCCCACGCCGCGCCCCCGACGGCGAGCGCGGCCGCGACGACGACGCCGTCGCGCGCCAGGCCGTGCCGCAGCGCCGCGAGCTCCACGCGGTCCGTCGCGGTCACGTGCGACGCCCACCACCCGAGGCGCGTCACGACGTACCCGAGCGGGGCGAGCCACAGCACGGCCGGGTCGAACGGCGCGGCGCCGGAGCCGAGCAGCTCGAGGGCCGCCGTCACGAGGGCGACGTGCGCGGGGGCCGGTCCCGGGCGGACCGCGGCCCAGACGGTGACGACGCCTGCGAGAAGGACGACCACCTCGGCGATCAGGTCCGTCCGCGCGCCCGCCGCGACCACGAGGGCGGCCACGGCGACGACGAAGGCGACCCGGAGCACCACGCCGGGCAGCCGGCGTCCCAGCTCGACGCCGACCACGGGCAGCGGGCGCCCCGTCTCGTACCGCGACCGCCACCAGGCCCGGACCCGGGCGGGCAGGGAGCGTCTCATCGCGCCCCCACCGCGCCCCGCCGGTGGCGCTCGTCGGCGCGGACCAGGGCCTCGAAGCGGAGGGCGGCGTCCTGGCGGGCGTCGCCTGCCCAGCGCACGATCGGCACGCCCTCGGCCGCCATGCGGCGCAGCCGGTCGTCCCGCTCGGCCCGGGTGACCCGCCACGCGAGCCGCATGTGCTCCTCGTGCGCCCCCCGGACGTCGGGCAGCGTGTCGACCAGGACGACGGGGTGCCCGACGGCGCGCCACGCCCGCACGAGCGCGAGCGGCTCGTCGTCGAGCGCGGTGCTGAACAGGTACACGACGGCATCCGCGGGGACCTGCGGCGCGCGCAGCCGCCGGGCGGGGGACCCGACCGGGCTGCTCAGTGCGAGCGCGTGCAGGACGCGGCGCAGCTGTCGGCGGCCCGCGGCGGGCAGGAGCGGGCGACGGCGCCGGCCGAGGTCGTCCACCCCGACGCGGTCGCCGGCGGCGACGAGCGCGCCGGCCACGGACGCGGCGGCGTGCCGGGCGAGGTCGAGGGACGTCGGCTCGTCGACGCGCTGCGGGCCGGTGCCGCGCCAGGTGCGCAGGTCGGGGCCGACGTCGTCGCGCGAGTCGACGACGAGCACCGCGGTCGCCTCGGCCGTGGCGTAGGTGCGCCGGACGTACAGGGTGGACAGGTCGGGCGAGCGCCGCGCGCTGGTGTGCCAGTCGATGCGACGCAGCCGGTCGCCGGGCGCGAAGGGGTGCACGTCGCGCAGCTCGTCGCCGTCGCCGAGCCGCCGGGAGGTGTGCGGACCGGTGAGCCCTCGCAGGCGGCGGGGCACGGGCACGCGACCGAGCGGCATCGCCGTGGGGAGCACGAGCCGGTCGGGCGCGGTGACGGAGACGGGGTCCTCGGTCCTCGCTCCGCCGGCGCCGTAGCCGCGTGCGTCGACGTGGAAGGTGCGCTGCGGGCCGGTGCGCACGGTGCTCAGGGTGAGGGACAGGTCCCGCGGGCCGGCGGCGACCACGACCCCGGCCGTGCGGTGCCCGGGCGCGGAGACCCGCGCGTGCACCAGCTCCGTCCCGGGTGCCGGGTCGAGGCGCAGGACGGCGGTGAGCTCCCCGGGCGCGGCGGCGGCCGAGGTCGGGACGATCACGGCACCGGTGCCCCGTCGCGGTGCGCCCGAGCGCCATGACCCGGGTCGGCCGGCCCACAGCGCGCCGAGGAGCGGGGCCACGCCGAGCAGGGCGACGTCGGCCCGGCCCGCCAGCAGTCCCAGGCCGAGCACGAGCACCCCGGTGCCGAGCCCGGCGGCGGCCTGAGGGCTGCGTCGCCAGACGGCCGCGGCCGCCCTCGTGGTGGTGGGCCCGCTCATGCGCTCGTCACCCCCGCCGGCCCACCGTGGCGGGCCCGGGCACGGAGCCGAGGAGCTCGGAGACGACGTCCTGGGCGCGGACCGCCGACGCCCACGCGGTCGGCGTGAGGGTGAGGCGGTGCGCGAGCACCGGGACCGCGACCCGCTTGACGTCCTCGGGCAGCACGAAGTCGCGGCCGTCGAGGACGGCGACCGCGCGGGCCAGGAGCAGGAGGTTCTGCGAGCCGCGGGGCGAGGCGCCCACCTCGAGCGCCCCGTGGGTGCGCGTGGCGGTGGCGATGTCGACGCAGTAGCCCGCGACGTCGGGGTCCACCTCGGTCGTCTCGACGCCGGCCTGCATGGCGAGGACGGTCGCGGCGTCGACGACGGGTCGCACGGGGGCCGCCTCCTCGCGCCGCGCGACGCGGCGCAGCAGCACGTCCCGCTCCTGGGCCCGGTCCGGGTAGCCGACCTCGAGCCGGACCATGAACCGGTCGAGCTGCGCCTCCGGGAGCGGGTAGGTGCCCTCGTACTCCACGGGGTTGGAGGTGGCCATGACGTGGAACGGGCGCGGCAGGGGCCGGCTGGCGCCGTCGACCGACACCTGCCGCTCCGCCATCGCCTCGAGCAGCGCGGACTGCGTCTTCGGCGGCGTGCGGTTGACCTCGTCCGCGAGGAAGAGCCCGGTGAACACCGGGCCGGGGCGGAAGACGAACTCGCGGCTCGCGGGGTCGAACACCGACGAGCCCGTGATGTCGCTGGGCAGTAGGTCAGGGGTGCACTGGAGCCGCGCGAAGTCGAGGCCGAGGGCGGTGGCCAGCGAGCGTGCGGCGAGCGTCTTGCCGAGCCCGGGCACGTCCTCGAAGAGCACGTGCCCGCCCGCGAGCACGGTGGCCAGGGCGAGCTCGAGGGTGCCGCGCATGCCGACGACGGCCGTCCCGACCTCGTCCAGGACGCGCCGGCCCTGGGCCGCGACCTCGGCGACGGGGAGGGGGTGCACCGGAGTCCTCGGCGTGGGGGCGTCGGGCGGGTCGACGGTCATCTCGGGGGCCTTCCTGCGGGACGGTCGGGGGACGGGGAGGGTGACGGAGCGGTGGCGGGAGCGGTGGTCGCCGGCACCGTGTCGATCGCGTCGAGCCAGCGGTGCACGTCGACCCTGCTCACCGCGCGGCGGGCGACCAGCCCGTCGACGACGTCGGTGCCGAGGAGCTGCGCGGCCGCCTCGGGGCCGCCGGGCGCGGCGAGGTCGACGCCACGCTCGGCGAGCCGTGCCGCCGCGAGGTCCCGGACCCGGCGCAGCACGCGGTCGCCGACGGCGCCGCTGCGGGTGAACGTGGCCCAGCCCAGCTCGCTGACGTCGTTCCGCGCGCCCTCGCGGCGGTCCTGGATGACGTCCGGCCACGGGGCCTCGTCGCCGTCGTCGAGGCGTCGCCACAGCGCGACGGCCGTCGCGGCCACGACGACGAGCAGCGCGGCGTGCAGCGGGTCGAGCACGCCAGAGAGGATGAGCGCCGCGCAGGCCGCGAGCGCCGGGAGGCCGACGACGAGGAGGGCGCGCAGCGGCGTGGGACGCGGCGGTCGGGTGGGGGTCATGCGTGCGGGGCGGGGTCGAGGGCGCGAGCGATGCGGGAGAGGGCGGTGCGGGCGGCGTGGACGTCGTCGGGGTGCACGGGCCGGTCGGTGAACCGGGCGTGCTGGTAGAGGCGGCGGAGGGTGTCCACGTCGGGGGCGGGGACGGCGCGGCCGTCCTGGCGGCGGGTGGTGAGGAGCCGTGCGGTGAACTCGGTGGCGGTCTGCGCGGGGTCGCGCCGGGTGCCGTGGCGGGCGGCGGCGTCCTCCAGGGCGACCCAGGCGGCGACGACGGCGTCGTGCGGGGTGGCGGCGTCGTCGATGCGGGCGAGGGCGGTCGCGACGGCGTCCTGGAGCTCGGGCAGGGAGAGGTCGGCCATGGTGGCGGTGGTGGCGTGGCCGGGTGCGAGGCCGTCGGCGTCGTCGTCCTCGGGGGTGGCGAGGGCGCGGACGACGCGGCGGGCGAGGAGCCACAGGAGGACGGCGACGAGGAGGGCGCCGGCGACGGAGAGGGCGACGACGATCCAGGTGATGACGTCGTAGGAGGGCGGGGGTTGGTCGCCGGGGACGATCTCGCCGGGCATCTGGGGCTGGACGGGGTCGGAGGCCGCGGGCTGAGGGAGGGCGACGTCGGGGAGCCGGAAGCGCCAGGGGGTGGCGGTGGCGGCGCCGAGCACGACGAGGAGGGCGAGCGCGGCCCCGGCGAGGGGTGCGAGGGCGCGGCGTGCCGCGTGCCGGGTCCGCGTCGGTGGGGCCATGCGCCGACGCTATCGGGTGGCGGGGTCCTCGTGGGTGAGGTGCTCGTGGGTGAGGTGCTCGTGGGTGAGGTGCTCGTGGGTGAGGTGCTCGGCGTGCATGCCGGCGACGGCGGCGGCGACGAAGGCGGCGGGGTCGCCGTCGAGGGAGCGGCCCATGGTGGACAGGCGGGCGGGGGAGCCGCGCAGGGCGTCGAGGAGGGCGGTGTCGGCGGGGACGTCGACGAGGCGGTGCCGGGGGGCGAGGGTGCCGGCCTGGTCGCGGACCTGGCGGGTGAGCTCGGTGCCCCACGGGGCCAGGGACTCGAGGTCGCCGGTGGGGTCGGGGACGGGGACGTCGGCGGCCGCGAGCGCCACGCGCCCGTAGGCGGTGAGGCTGTGGTGGGAGACGCCGCGGTGGCGGTCGCGGGGGTCGGCGCCGGAGACGCGCAGGGAGGCGACGGGGCGGCCGCCGAGGGTGGCGGCGGCGTTGACGGCCTCTCCGGCGGCGACGCCCGAGAAGCCCCACCGGGTGCCGGTGCCGAGGTTGCCGGGGCCTTGGGCGAGGACGACGAGGTCGGCGCCCGTGACGTGGCGGGCGGCGAGGAGGCCGGTGTGCACGGTGACGGCCTCGAGGTCGCCGCCGAAGGCCTGCCCGACGGTGACGGTGGTGTGGAGCCAGCCGGCGTCGCGGAGGGTGGCGACGGTGCGGGAGAACGCGGCGGGCAGGGCGCCGCCGTCGGTCATCACGTAGGCGACGCGGGGGTGGGGCCGGCCGGCGAGGTCGGCGGCGTGGCGGGCGCCGGCGACGACGGCGGGCAGGGCGGAGTGCAGGTCGGCGACGACGACGGGGAGGCCTGCGAGGTCGTCGGCGTCGCGGAGGGTGTCGTGGTGGGCGGACTCCTGCTCGTCGACGCCGAGGACCATGGCCTGCAGGGGGGTGTAGCGCGCCTTGACGAGGTGGCCGGGGCCGGCGTGGGGGTCGGCGGGCAGGGCGGTGGCGTCCCCGGCGGGGCCGACGACGAGGGCGTACCCGCCGGTGCCGAGGCCGCGGGCGAGCGCGGAGACGTTGAGGAGCAGGCGGTCGCCGACGTCCGGGTCTCCGACGAGGGTCGTGTAGGCGAGGCCGCGGACCTCCCAGGGCGCGGTGGTGAGGTCGCGCGAGGGCAGGGGGGTGTCGAGGCGGAGGGTGACCTCGCGGGCACCGGTCCAGCCGGCGCCGCGGGCCGTGACGGTGCCGGTGCGCCAGGTGACGTGCCCGGTGGGCGCGTCGTCCCGGGCGTCGCGGGGCGTGCGGGGCTGGGGCTGGTTCGGCGCTGTCGTCACCCACGAGAGGCTACCGGCGACTAGGTTGGTGCCGATGCCTGCGAACCCCGTGGAACCGGCCTCCGGCCCGCCCGTCGCCGCGCCGTCCGACCCTGCGCCGTCGTCGCGGGGCACCCCGCCGGCCGAGCGTCTGCTGAACCTCGTCATCGCGCTGGTGAACACGAGCGCGTCGATGACCAAGCAGCAGGTGCGCGCGGGGGTGGCGGGGTACGGCGACGCGCCGTCGACGGAGGCGTTCGAGCGGATGTTCGAGCGCGACAAGGACACGCTGCGGGCGCTCGGCATCCCGATCGTCACGGTGGACGCGGGCGGGCACAGCGACGAGGTCGGGTACCGGATCGACAACGACGCGTACGCGCTGGGCGCGGTGGACCTGACGCCGGCGGAGCTGGGCGTGGTGGCGCTGGCGGCGCAGCTGTGGTCGGACAAGACGCTGCGCACGGACATGTCGCGCGCGATGACGAAGCTGCGGGCGGCGGGCGCGGGAGAGGTCGCGGGGGACGCGGTGGCCGGGCTGGCGCCGCGGGTGCGGGCGGCGGGCGACGCGTACGTGCCGCTGCTGGAGGCGGTCTCGGAGCGGCGGGACGTGTCGTTCCGGTACCGGGCCGCGAGCACGGGGCAGGAGCTGACGCGGCACGTGGAGCCGTGGCGGATCGCGGCGCGGGGCAGCGGCTGGTACCTGGTGGGCTTCGACCGGGCGCGCGGCGCGGCGCGGGTGTTCCGGCTGTCGCGGATCTCGGGCAAGGTGCGCGTGGGGTCGCAGGCGGGCGCGTTCGACGTGCCCGACGCGGTGGACGTGGACGCCATGCTCGGGGAGCGGGTCGGGGCGCTGCAGCGGGCGCGGCTGGCCGTGGTGCCGGAGCGGGCGCAGGCGCTGCGGGCGCGCGCGGTGCCCGCGACCGACGGCGGTGACGCTGCCGACCATGAGAACGGTGGCGACGGCGGGCGGCGGGGCGGCCGCCGCGACGGGCGGGACCTGCTGGAGGTCGAGTTCCGCAGCCTGTCGGCGTTCGCGGACGAGGTGGCGGGGTACGGGCCTGCGGTCGTGGTGCTGGAGCCGCCGCAGCTGCGCGCGGACGTGCTGCGCCGCCTGGAGGCGGCCGCGGGGCTCGACGCCGCGGGCGTCTCGGGCTCGGCCGGCGGGGTGACGGACACGGCGGGGGAGACGACGGATGGCTGAGCGGGCGGACGACCGGCTGGTGCGGCTGCTGGGGCTGGTGGCGTTCCTCGACGGTGCGGGGCCGGTGCGGGTGGAGGAGCTCGCGGACCGCTTCGGCGTGACGCCGCGCCAGGTGCGCGAGGACGTGGACGCGCTGTGGGTGTCCGGCACCCCCGGGTACATGCCGGACGACCTCATCGACTTCGACGCGTTCTCGCTGGAGGACGGCGTCGTGACCCTCACGCAGGCGCGCGGCATGACCCGCCCGCTGCGGCTCGGCACCCGGGAGGCCGTGGCGCTCGTCGCCGCGCTGCGCGCGATGCACGCCTCGCCCGCGGTGCAGGCGGACCGGCGGCGGGCCGCCGTCGTCGCCTCCGCCCTGGACAAGCTGACCGCCGCGACCGGCGAGGCCGCGGGGGCCGTCGACGTCCAGCTCGAGGGCGACGGGGACCCGCAGGTGGTCGCCGCCGTCACGACCGCGCTCGCCGAGGGCCGCCGCCTGCACCTGCGCTACGTCAACGCCGCCGACGTCACCACGAAGCGCGACGTCGACCCGCTGCGCCTGCTCACCCAGGACGGCGCCATGTACCTCGTGGGCTGGTGCCTGCGGGTGGACGGGCGCCGCACGTTCCGGGTGGACCGCATCCTCGACGCCCAGGTGCTGGAGGAGCCGGTCGCCGAGCGCGACGTCGCCGTCGCGGGCGACCTGGGCGCCGACGTGTGGGCGTCCGTCGCGCACCGGGGCGCCCCGGCCGCGACGCTGCGGCTCGCGTCCGCGGCCCGGTGGGTCGCGGAGGAGGTGCCCGCCGAGTCGGTCCGCGACCTGCCCGACGGCACGGTCGAGGTGCGGCTGCGGGTCACGAACCCCGCATGGCTGCGGCGGCTCCTGCTGGCCAACGCGCCCGACGTCGTCGCCGTCGACCCGCCCGACGTGGCGCACGACGTCGCGCAGTCCGCCCGGGCCGCGCTCGCCGCGTACGCCGCGACCACCGCGGACGGGCCCGGCGGCAGCGTGTCCGGCACCGACGAGACCAGCTCCGACGAGACCGTAGGCTGACCGGCATGTGGGGCTGGATCTGGGCGGGGCTCGTCGTCGCGACCCTCGTGGGCGCTTTCTTCCTCGGACGCCACCTGTGGCGCACCGGTGTGCGCGCCCTGCGCGAGGCGTCCCGCGCCGGGGAGGTGCTCGGGTCCGCCGCCGACCGCATCTCCGCCGCCGTCGCCGAGGCGGAGGCGCACCGCGTCGACACGTCGCCCACGCTCTTCGACGACCCGGTCGTGCTGCGCGAGCGCGTGGCCGAGCGCCGCCGCCTCACGGCCGAGCGGGCCGCGGCACGCCGCGAGCGCCGGGCCGCGACGTGGCGCCGGTGGCAGGACGAGAGCTGGCTCGCCGCCCGCACCGCCGACAAGGCCGCGCACGCCGACCTGAGGTCCCGCACCCGGGCGCGGAGGCGCTAGCCCCGGCCACGGGGGCTACGCTCGCCGGCGTCCCCGGCGGACATCGACCGGGCGGCCGGGACGGCCCGCGCGGCCCAGGCCGACTGGGCGGGGCGACCCGCCGAGGAGCGGGCCGCCGTGCTGCGGCGGGCGGCCGTGCTGGACGAGGCGGGCCTGCCGGCCGGGGTGCTCGGGGTCGGCGCCCCGGGCACCGGCGCCCGGTTCGGCGGCCACGACGCCGACGTGGAGGCCCTCACCGAGACGCAGTGGGTGATGGTGCAGCCCCGGGTGCAGGGCTCTCCGTTCTGACCGGATCCGCCGGTCGGAGCGCCGATCGGGCCGTGTCGTCACCCGAACGTCACCTCCGCGACCCCGGGGACCCACTAGGGTTGACCCCGACACACCCCCGCTCACGGGCGGACGAGAACGAGGAGCCATTCTCATGGGCATGCTCAAGCCCTGGCACATCATCGTGCTGGTGGTCGTGATCCTGCTGCTGTTCGGGGCGCGCAGGCTCCCTGACCTGGCGCGCAGCGTCGGCCAGTCGCTGAAGATCTTCAAGAAGGAGGTCAAGGACCTCACGGACGACGGCAAGCTCAACGACTCGAACGAGCCGCCGGCCGACACCACGTCGCCGTCCACCGGCACCGCGTCCTCCTCGACGACGTCGTCGACCGCGACGAGCACGGGCGACGGCGAGCAGATCCCGGGTCTCATCGACCCGAAGCAGCCGCGGGCGTAGTCGGTGCCCGGAGACACCCGGGACCCTGAGGGGCGCATGCCCCTGCGCGAGCACCTGCTGGAGCTGCGCAAGCGGCTCTTCCTCGCCGCGTGCGGCCTCGTCGTGGGTGCGGCCGCCGGATGGGTCCTGTACGAACCGCTGCTCGCCGCGCTCCAGGCGCCCCTGAAGGTCGCCGCGCTCGAGCAGGGCAAGACGATCGCGCTCAACTTCACGGGCATGGCGTCGGCGCTCGACATGAAGATCAAGGTCTCGCTCTTCCTCGGCGTCATCGTGACGTGCCCGTGGTGGCTCTACCAGCTGTGGGCCTTCGTGACCCCGGGGCTGACGAGGCGGGAGAAGGGGTACGCCTACGGGTTCCTCGGCGCCGCGGTGCCTCTCTTCCTCGGCGGCGCCGCGCTCGCCTGGTGGGTGCTCCCGCACGCCGTGGACATCCTCGCGGGTTTCGTCCCCGACGGGGCGGTGAACTTCACCGACGCGCAGGGGTACCTCAGCTTCGTCATGCGCCTCGTGCTGGCGTTCGGCATCGCGTTCGTGTCGCCCGTGTTCCTCGTCGGCCTGAACATGGCCGGCGTGCTGCGGCACGAGGTCCTCGCCAAGGGCTGGCGGTGGGCGGTGCTCGTCGCGTTCGTGTTCGCGGCCGTGATGACGCCGACGCCCGACGCGCTGACGATGATCTTCGTGGCCCTGCCGATCTGCGTGCTGTACTTCGGCGCCCTCGGGCTGTGCGTGCTGCACGACCGGCGCGTCGACAAGCGCAGGGTCGCCCCCACTGTCTGAGCGGGACCGGTCGCGGCGAGGTCCGGCCGGGGCGAGCCGTCCGCTGCGCCTCGGCGTGGTCGTGAACCCCACCGCGGGCAAGGGGCGGGCCGCGTACGCCGGCGAGGGCGTGCTCGCCGGGCTTCGCCGGGCGGGGCACGACGTCGTCGACCTGTCCGGCCGGCACGCGGACGCCGCGCTCGCGCGGGCGCGCGCCGCCGTGGACGCGCCCGGCAGGCCCGTCGACGCGCTCGTCGTCGTGGGCGGCGACGGGATGGTGCACCTCGGGGCGCAGGCCGTCGCAGGGACCGAGGTCCCGCTCGGGATCGTGCCCGTGGGCACCGGCAACGACTTCGCGGCAACGCTCGGGCTGCCCGTGCGCGACCCCGCGGCGGCGGGCGCCGCACTCTGCCGGGCGCTGGACGCCGGCCCCGCCGGACGTCGCCCCGTCGACGCGGCGCTCGTCACCGGCCCCGGCCTCGCCCCGGGCACCGGCGCCGGCCCCCGCTGGGTGGCCGGCGCCGTCTCGGCCGGGCTCGACGCCGCGGTGAACGCGCGCGCCAACCTGCTGCGGCACCCGCGCGGCAGCGCCCGGTACACCGTGGCCGCGGCGCTCGAGCTGGTGCGCTACCGGCCCTGGTCGTACCGGCTCACCTTCGACGGCGCCGTGGACCGGGTGACGACCGGTGCAGCGGCGACCGAGAGCGCGGCGACCGACGCCGGTACCGGGCTGCGGCTGCGGCCCGGCCCGGCCGGCACCGCGACGTGGACGGGCCGTGCGGCGCTCGTCACCGCGGCCAACGGCCCGCAGATCGGCGGCGGCATCCGCGTCGCCCCGTCGGCGTCCCTCGACGACGGCCTGCTGGACGTGCTGGTCGCCACCGACCTGTCGAGGGCGGGCGCCCTCGCCGTCTTCCCGAGCATGTTCACCGGCGGCCACGTGCGCCGCCGCAAGGTGCACGTCGTGCGGGCGCGCGCCGTGACGATCGAGCCCGGGCCGGAGGCCTGGGTCGCGGGCGAGCGACCCCTGCCGGTCGCGCACGCGGACGGCGAGCGCCTCGGGGCCCTGCCGCTGCGCGTCGAGGTGCGGGCCCGCGCACTGCAGGTCCTGGTCGAGCCCCGCTGACGCGTGTGCCGAGCTGTGTGCCGAGCTGTCGGGCACAGGCGTCGCCGGAGTGCCCCGTGCGTCGGACAGCACCCGGCCCGGGACGCGGCCGGCACCGCAGGACGAGGGGTCGGTTCCGGCGCCTAGGCTGACGGTATGACCGCCCACCCCCGCCCCGACGCCGGCCAGGACGTCCTCAGCCCGGCCGAGCGGTACGCCGCCTCCCGGTCCCGCAGCGCCCGCGACAAGGCCGACGCCGAGGGTGAGCTGCGACTGTTCCGTCAGGTGGTCGGGTTCGAGCTCGACCCGTTCCAGGTGGACGCCTGCGTCGCGCTCGAGGAGGGCCGCGGCGTCCTGGTCGCCGCCCCCACGGGTGCGGGCAAGACGGTCGTGGGGGAGTTCGCCGTCCACCTCGCGCTCGCGCGCGGCGGCAAGGCGTTCTACACGACGCCGATCAAGGCGCTGAGCAACCAGAAGTACACCGACCTGGTCGCCCGGCACGGGGTCGCGAACGTCGGCCTGCTCACCGGGGACACGTCCATCAACGCGGGCGCGCCCGTGGTCGTCATGACCACCGAGGTGCTGCGCAACATGCTCTACGCGGGGTCGTCCGCCCTCGACGGGCTGGCGTACGTCGTCATGGACGAGGTGCACTACCTCGCCGACCGGTTCCGCGGCCCGGTGTGGGAGGAGGTCATCATCCACCTGCCCGACCACGTGCAGCTCGTGTCCCTCTCCGCGACGGTGTCGAACGCGGAGGAGTTCGGCGACTGGCTCGCCACCGTCCGCGGCGACACGGCCGTGGTGGTCAGCGAGCGCCGGCCGGTGCCGCTGTGGCAGCACGTGGTCGTCTCGGCCCCCGAGCCGCGCGGCGTGCCGCGCCTCATGGACCTGTACGCGGGGCACGTCGACCCGACGGACCCGGGCACGAACCCGCCGATCAACCCCGACCTGCAGGCGATGTTCCGCGTCGCGGCGCGGGCGGAGTCCTCGCACGGCCGGCACGGGCACCGGGGCCGGGGCGACCGCGGCTACCGGGGTCGCGGCGGCAACCGGCCGGGCGCCGGCGGGCCGGTGGCGCACCGCCGCACGCCGCCGCGGTTCGCCGTCGTGGACTCCCTCGACGCGGACGCCCTGCTGCCCGCGATCTACTTCATCTTCTCCCGCGCCGGGTGCGACGGGGCGGTGCAGCAGTGCCTGCGCGCCGGCCTGCGGCTGACGAACGGGGAGGAGGAGGCGCAGATCCGGCGGGTGGTGGAGGAGCGCACCGCCACGATCCCCACCGAGGACCTCGACGTGCTCGGGTACTGGTCGTGGGCCGAGTCCCTGTCGCGCGGGATCGCTGCGCACCACGCGGGCATGCTGCCGGTGTTCAAGGAGACCGTGGAGGAGCTGTTCTCCCGCGGCCTGGTGAAGGTCGTCTTCGCCACCGAGACGCTGGCGCTGGGCATCAACATGCCCGCCCGCTCGGTGGTGCTGGAGAAGCTGGTGAAGTGGGACGGCACCGCCCACCAGCCGGTGACGCCGGGGGAGTACACCCAGCTCACCGGCCGCGCCGGCCGGCGCGGGATCGACGTCGAGGGGCACGCCGTCGTCGTCGACCACACGGGCCTGGACCCGGTGGCCCTGGCGGGGCTCGCGTCCAAGCGGCTGTACCCGCTGCGCTCCAGCTTCCGGCCCACGTACAACATGGCGGTCAACCTGGTGGGCCAGGTGGGTCGCGAGCGGGCCCGCGACGTGCTGGAGACGAGCTTCGCGCAGTTCCAGGCCGACCGCGGCGTGGTGGGTCTGGCGAAGCAGGCGCAGGCGCACGCGGAGGCGATGGAGGGGTACGCCGAGGCGATGGCGTGCGACCGGGGCGACTTCGCCGAGTACATGGGCCTGCGGCGGGCCATCAAGGACCGGGAGAAGGAGCTGTCGCGCGCGGTGTCCGGGGCCCGGCGGGCCGACGCGGTCGCGTCGTTCGAGAAGCTGCGGCGCGGGGACGTCGTCGAGGTGCCGTCGGGGCGGCGGCGCGGGTACGTCGTCATCCTGGACCCGGGCCGCGACGACCGCGGCTTCGACGGGCCGCGGCCGACCGTGCTCACCCAGGAGAAGCAGGTCAAGAAGCTCACCCTCGCGGACGCGCCGGGCGGCGTGCAGGTGGTGACGACCGTGCGCATCCCGAAGGGGTTCAACCCGCGCCGCCCCGACCAGCGGCGCGACCTGGCCTCGAGCCTGCGCAACGCGCTCGGGGCGTTCTCGGGCGACGGCGGGACCGGCCGGCACCCGGGCGCCCGGCGCGGCGCGTCGGCGGGCGGGCACCAGGACGGTCGCACGGGCGGGCACCGGGGCGGGCACGGCGGGCGGCGCTCGGACGCGGCGTCCGACGCCGAGCTGCAGCGCCTGCGCGACGCGCTGCGCGCGCACCCGTGCCACGGCTGCCCGGAGCGCGACGACCACGCCCGCTGGGCGGAGCGGTGGGAGCGGCTGCGCGCCGAGCACGAGCAGCTGGTGCGCCGGGTCGAGGGGCGCACCGGGTCGATCGCGCGCACGTTCGACCGCACCTGCGACGTCCTCGAGCGGCTCGGCTACCTGGCACGCGCCGACGACGCCACCTCGACACCCCCCGACGGCGGGACGCCGGGCACCCTGGCGGTCACGGACGACGGGCGGTGGCTGGGTCGCCTGTACGCGGAGGACGACCTGCTGCTCGCGGAGTGCCTGCGCCGCGGGATCTGGGACGACCTGGACGCGCCCGGCCTGGCGGCGGCGGTGTCGACGGTCGTGTACTCGGGGCGCCGTGAGGAGGCGTCCGAGCCGTTCGTGCCGGGCGGGCCGCACGGGCGGCTCGCCCGCGCTCTGGACGCCACCACGCGGGCCTGGTCCGAGGTCACCGACCTCGAGGCGGCGCACCGCCTGGAGGCGACGGGCCCCCTGGACCTGGGCCTGGTGGCACCGGTGCACCGGTGGGCGTCGGGGAAGAACCTCGACGCGGTGCTGCGCGGCACGGACGTGGCGGCGGGGGACTTCGTGCGCTGGTGCAAGCAGGTGCTCGACGTGCTGGACCAGCTGGCCAAGGCGGCTCCGCGTCCCGCCTTGCGGGCCACGGCTCGCAAGGCGCAGACCGCCGTGCTGCGCGGCGTCGTCGCCTACTCCAGCGTGTGACGGGCGGCGGTCGCGCGCGTCGCCGGGTGCGGGGCCAGGTGTGAGGCCAGGTGTGAGGAATCCGTGCGGCAGGTGTGGGGGTGCGGTGGGCAGCGGTGCCATAGAGTGCAGGCCGTGACGTCCACCCTGTATCGCAACGGAGTCGTCCACTCGCCCGCGGACCCGTTCGCCGAGGCCCTGCTCGTCGACGACGGCGTCGTGACCTGGCTCGGCGCGGAGGACACCGCCGCCGGGCTCGCGGCCCGCGCCGACCGCGTCATCGACCTGGACGGCGCGCTCGTGGCGCCCGGGTTCGTCGACGCGCACGTCCACCTGCTGGAGACCGGCCTCGCGGCCGAGTCGGTCGACCTCACCGCGTCGGGCGGGGCGACGTCGCTCGCGGCGGCGCTCGACGCCCTCGCCCGCGGCGCTCGCGAGCTCGACGCCGCGGACCCGGGCGGCGAGGAGGTGCTGCTCGCGTTCGGGTGGGACGAGCAGACCTGGCCGGAGCGGCGTGCCCCCACGGCGGACGAGCTCGACGCGGCCTGCGGCGGGCGGCGCGTGTACGCGGCGCGGGTCGACGGTCACTCCGCCGTCGTGTCCGGGTCCTTCGCCCGCGCGGTGGGCATCGACCGCGCGCCCGGCTGGGAGGCGTCGGGGATGGTGACGTCGGACGCCCACCACGCGGCGGCGGCCGCGGTCCGCCAGGTCTCGCCCGCGCGCCGGACGCGCGCCTACCGGCGCGCCCTCGCCGACGCCGCCGCCCGCGGCATCGTGGGCGTGCACGAGATGAGCGAGCCCACCATGGACACCCGCGAGGGCCTGGCCGAGCTGGTCGGGCTCACCGCGGACCCGGCGGGCGGGCTGCCGCACGTCGTCGCCTACCGGGGCGAGCTGTGCGCGACGGCGGACGACGCGCGGCAGATGCTCGCCGAGCTGCCGTTCCTCACCGGCATCGCCGGCGACCTGTGCGCGGACGGGTCGATCGGCTCCCGCACCGCGGCGCTGCGCCACCCCTACAGCGACCTGCTCGCCGCACCGGGCGGCGCCGAGCCCACGGGCCGCCTCTTCCTCACGGGCGAGGACATCGCCGCGCACCTGGCCGCCTGCTCGACCGCCGGCACCCAGGGCGGGTTTCACGTCATCGGCGACCGCGCGATGGACGAGGTGGTGCGCGGGCTGGAGCTCGCCGCCACCGAGCACGGCACGAGCCTGCTGCGCTCGGGCCACCACCGCCTCGAGCACGCCCTGTTCGTGGACGCGTCCGCCCTGGCCGCGCTGCTGCTGTACGGGGTGGCGCTGTCCGTGCAGCCCGCGTTCGACGCCGCCTGGGGCGGCAGCCTCGGCATGTACGCGGCCCGGCTCGGGCCGGGCCGCGCGTCGACCCTGTCCCCGTTCGCCGACCTCGCCGGGGCGGGCGTGCCGCTCGCGTTCGGCTCAGACACCCCGGTGACGCCGCTCGACCCGTGGCAGGCGGTGCGCGCCACCCTCACCCACGAGGACACCATGCAGCGCATCTCCGCGCGGGCCGCGTTCCGCGCCCACACCCGCGGCGGGTGGCGGCTCGCCGGGATGGACCACACCGGCGCGGGCGAGCTGCGCGTCGGCGCGCCCGCGCACCTGGCCGTCTGGCGTGCGGACACCCTGTCCGTCCAGGCCCCGGGGGACCGCCTGTCGGCGTGGAACCCCGAGGCGCGCGCCGGCCAGCCGCTGCTGCCCGACCTGTCGGAGGGCGAGCCCGACCCCGTGTGCCTGCAGACCGTGCGCGACGGCGTCGTCCTGCACGACACCTTCGACTGACCCCGGCCGTCCCATGCCCTCGAGGAAGCGACCCGGCGCGGCGACCACCCGGCTCCCGCGTCGGATCGCCTGCTCGACGGGCTCCCGGCAGCCCGGCCGCGGCGCCGGGTCACGTACCCTGCGGGGGTGTTGCACGTGAGCCCGGGCCCGGTCGAGGAGCCCTCCGACGGGTCAGCCGCCCCCGGCGTCGACGACAGCCATCACGTCACCCGTGACGTCAGCCGTGACGAGGGTTCCACCCCGCGCCGGACGTCGCCCGCCGACCGGTGGGCGAGCCGTCCCGCGACCCTGCTGCTCGCCGTCGCGGCCGGGGCCGCGCTGTGGGCCTCGTTCCCGGACGTCGGGGCGTGGCCGCTGGCGTTCGTCGGCGTCGCGCTGCTGTTCGCCGCGCTGCGCCGCGACGGGCGCCGGGCCGCCGGCTGGAACTTCCTCGTCGGCCTCGTCGCCGGGCTGACGTTCTGGCTGCCGCACATCTGGTGGGCGAACTTCGCCACGGACACCGTGCCGTGGGTGGCGCTGTCCGTGCTGGAGACGCTGTTCCTCGCCGCGTTCGGGTCGCTGTGGACGTGGGCGCGCCGCTGGGGCTGGGTGCGGCGGCACGCCGGCGCCCAGGCCGCCGTGTTCGCCGTCGTGTTCGTCGCGGTGGAGCAGTGGCGCTCCGAGATCCCGTTCGGCGGGTTCCCCTGGGGCCGCCTCGCGTGGGCGATGGCGGGCGCGCCGACCGGACGCGCCGCCTGGCTCGGCGGCACCACGCTGGTGTCCCTGCTGGTGGCTGCGGCGGGCGTGCTGCTCGCGCTCGCCGTCGGGCGCCTGCTGCGCACGCCGTGGCGCGACGCCCGACGCCGGGCGCGCTCGGCCGCGAGCGCCGCCGTGCTCGTCCTGGCCGCGGCCGTCCTGGTGACCGCGCCGCTGCTGCTGCCCCTGGCGCACGACCCGGGCACGCGCGAGGTGACGGACGCGGAGGACCCGGGCCGCGCAGGGACGGTGGTGGACGCGGGCACGGGCACCGCGGAGGCGGGCGTGCTGCGCGCCGGGGCGGTGCAGGGCAACGTGTCGGAGCCGGGGGAGGGGTCGTTCGCGAACCGGGCGGAGGTGCTGAACAACCACCTGGAGGGCACGTACGCGATCGCGGACGAGCAGGCGTCCGGCGCGTTCGGCGACCAGCCGGGCGACGCGGTCGACGTGGTGCTGTGGCCGGAGAACGGCTCGGACCTGGACCCGCAGACGACGCCGGAGGTGGGCGTGGCGATCGACGACGCGGCGCAGGCGGTGGGCGCGCCGATCCTCGTGGGCGCCCAGGAGTGGCCGGACACGGGCGGGCGGTACAACGTGGCCCTGCTGTGGGAGCCGGGGAAGGGCGTGACCCAGCGGTACGCGAAGCAGCACCCGGCGCCGTTCGGTGAGTACATCCCGATCCGCTCCTTCGTGCGGCTGTTCAGCGCCCAGGTGGACCGGGTGACGACGGACATGATCCCCGGCACCGAGCCCGCGGTGGTCGACCTGCCGGTGGACGGCGCGGCGATCGGGCGCGGCGCCGGGCCGACGACGGTGCCGATGGCGACGGTGATCTGCTTCGAGGTGGCGTACGACGAGATCATCCGCGACGCCGTGCGGCGTGGCGCGCAGGTGCTGGTGGTGCCGACGAACAACGCGTCGTTCGGGTACACGGCGGAGTCGACGCAGCAGCTCGCGATGACGCGGCTGCAGGCGATCACGACGGGCCGGGCGGCGGTGCAGGTCTCGACGGTGGGCGTGAGCGGCGTCGTCGCCCCGGACGGGACCCTGGTGGCGCGCACGCAGCTCTTCACGGCCGACCACTGGGTGGCGGACCTGCCGCTGCGCACGGAGCTGACTCCGGCCGTGCGGGCCGGCTACTGGCCCGGCTGGGGGGTCGGCGCGGCGGCGGTCGTGCTCGTCGTCGGCGGGATTGTGTCCGCGGTGCGCGCCCGGCGGCGCTGACACCCGCCGAGCAGGCACGACGGGGACGACGAAGGGCGGGCACCCGGTGGGGTGCCCGCCCTTCGTGCGGTCTGAGCGTGTCGCGTGTCAGGCGCTGCGGCGCAGCTTGCCGGCGCGCAGCAGCTCGAGGCGCTCGTCGAGGAGCTCCTCCAGCTCGGCGACGGTGCGGCGCTCGAGCAGCATGTCCCAGTGGGTGCGCTGCGGCTTGCCGGGCTTCACCTCGGGGCGCTCGGCGTCGCGCAGGAGCGCCTCCTCGCCGCACCGGCACTCCCACACCGGCGGCACCTCGGCCTCGGTGGAGAAGGGCAGGATGATGGTGTGGCCGTTGGGGCAGTCGTAGTGCGCCTGGAACCGGGGGGCGAAGTCGACGCCCTCGTCGGACTCCATGCTCTTGCTGCCGATGCTCATGCCGCGCAGGGACCGGTCGGGCATGTCGTCCTCCTGGAGGTCGGTGGGAAGGGGCCTGAGGTTCCAACGCGGCCCTGCCGGGGGTTGTTCCGGCGGTCCGTGAAGGTCCCGTGAAGCACGGTCCACACCGGAGCCACCGACCGGGAGAGCGGTCGGGCACTGTGGCGGGACGTGACGGTTGCACCCAGGCTGGCCAGTCGGCGCGCCGTGCGCAACTCGAGACCGCCCTGCGGGCACCCTTTGTGCGCGACGTCACCCGCCGGCCCGCGTGAGGGCCGGGAACAGCCGGGAACAACCGGGAACAACCGGGAGTGGTGCACGGTTCACCGCCATGTACATGCAAACGCATGAACCTGGGCCTCACGTCAGAGCCCAGCAGCAAGAGACCACGAACAGGGAGCGCAGCCGTGCAGTTCGGAATCTTCTCCGTCAGCGACGTCACCACCGACCCCACGACGGGCCACACCCCGGACGACACCGAGCGGGTGCGCAACATGCTCACCATCGCGCGGCACGCCGACGAGGCGGGCCTGGACGTCTTCGCCACGGGCGAGCACCACAACCCGCCGTTCGTGGCGTCGTCCCCCACGACGATGCTGGGCTACCTGGCCGGCGTCACGAAGCACATCACCCTGTCGACGGCGACCACGCTCATCACGACCAACGACCCGGTGCGCCTCGCCGAGGAGTACGCGATGCTCCAGGTCATCTCCGACGGGCGCATGGACCTCATGATGGGCCGCGGCAACACCGGCCCCGTGTACCCGTGGTTCGGGCAGGACATCCGCCAGGGCATCCCGCTCGCGATCGAGAACTACGCGCTGCTGCGCCGGCTGTGGACCGAGGACGTCGTGGACTGGGAGGGCAAGTTCCGCACCGCGCTGCAGGGCTTCACGTCCACGCCGCGCCCGCTGGACGGCGTGCCGCCGTTCGTGTGGCACGGCTCCATCCGCAGCCCCGAGATCGCCGAGCAGGCCGCGTTCTACGGCGACGGCTTCCTGCACAACAACATCTTCTGGCCCATGCACCACACCCGGCAGATGGTGCGGTTCTACCGGCAGCGCTTCGAGCACTACGGTCACGGGCGCGCGGACCAGGCGATCGTCGGCCTCGGCGGCCAGGTGTTCATGCGCAAGCGGTCGCAGGACGCGTGGAACGAGTTCCGGCCCTACTTCGACGAGGCGCCCGTGTACGGGCACGGCCCGTCGATGGAGGACTTCACGCGCGAGACGCCGCTGACGGTCGGCTCGCCGCAGCAGGTCATCGACCGGTACGCGTCGTTCGTCGACGAGGTGGGCTACTACCAGCGCCAGCTGTTCCTCGTGGACCACGCGGGCCTGCCGCTGAAGTCCGTGCTCGAGCAGATCGACCTGCTCGGCGAGGAGGTCGTGCCCGAGCTGCGCAAGATCGTCGAGGCCAAGCGCCCCGCGGACGACGTCCCGCTGAACCCGCCGACGCACGCCGAGCGCGTCGCCGCCGCCCGGGCCGCGGGCGAGGCGGGCGCCACCCACGTCGGCGACACCGCCGACCCGTACACCGGTACCGTTGCCGAGGGCACCCAGCCCGCCGCATCGCAGGAGGCACGCGCATGACCATGTCCTCGGGGCCCTCGGGCATCCACCCCACCCGCACCCTCGCCGTCGTGTCGGCGGGACTGTCCCAGCCGTCGTCGACGCGCCTGCTGGCCGACCGGCTCGCGGACGCCACCGTGCGGGAGCTGGAGGACGCCGGCCACACCGTGCGGGTGGAGACGATCGAGCTGCGCGACCTCGCGCACGCCGTCGTCGACGCGATGCTCACCCGGTTCCCGACCGGCGACCTGGCCCGGGCGCTGGAGACCGTGACGGGCGCGGACGGGCTCATCGCGGTCTCGCCCGTGTTCACGACGAGCTACTCGGGGCTGTTCAAGTCGTTCTGGGACGTCGTCGACCCCGACTCGGTGACCGGCATGCCGGTCCTGCTCGGGGCGACCGGCGGCACCGCCCGCCACTCCCTGGCGCTGGAGTACACGATGCGGCCGCTGTTCACGTACCTGCGCGCCGACGTCGTGCCGACCAGCGTGTTCGCCGCCACCGACGACTGGGCCGCGAGCGCCGACGACCCGGGCGCCGGCCTGCCGAGGCGGATCGCCCGCGCCGGGCGCGACCTGGCGCAGCGGGTGGCGCGCCGCGAGAACGACGGCCCGGTCGACCCGTTCGCCGCGACGCCGAGCTTCACGGAGCTCCTCGGCGGCAGCTGACACGACCCGGCGCGCGCGGGCCCGGCCCGGGGTGCGGACGCCGTCGAAGGACGGCGTGACCACGCCCTAGGCTGGGCCCATGCGCGTTCTCGTCTCCGGCGGCGCCGGGTACATCGGCTCCCACACCGTCCTGTCCCTCGTCGCCTCCGGGCACGACGTCGTCGTGGTGGACGACTTCTCCAACAGCAAGCCCACGGTGATGGGCCGTCTGGAGTCCCTGTCCGGGGCGCACGTGCCGGTGCACGCGATCGACCTCACCGACGCGGAGAAGACCGACCGGCTGTTCGCGCACGAGAGGTTCGACGCCGTCGTGCACTTCGCCGGCTTCAAGGCCGTGGGCGAGTCGGTGGCCAAGCCGCTGGAGTACTACCGCAACAACCTCGACTCGACGCTGTCGCTGCTGGAGGCGATGCGCCGCCACGACGTGCCGCGCCTGGTGTTCTCCTCCTCGGCCACCGTGTACGGGGAGAAGGCGCCCGTGCCCTACCGCGAGGACTACGAGTACCTGTCGTCGTCGTCCCCGTACGGGCAGACGAAGGTGATGATCGAGCGCATCGCGGCCGACGCGGCGGTCGCGGTCGGCGGGCTCAAGGTCGCCTTGCTGCGCTACTTCAACCCGGTGGGCGCGCACCCGTCGGGCCGGATCGGGGAGGACCCGCAGGGGATCCCGAACAACCTCATGCCGTTCCTGGCGCAGGTTGCCGTCGGCAAGCGGGACAAGCTCGTGGTGTTCGGCGACGACTACCCGACCGCGGACGGCACGTGCGAGCGCGACTACCTGCACGTCGAGGACCTCGCCGCCGGGCACGTGGCCGCGCTGAACCACCTGGACGCGATGGCCGAGCCCGTGCGCGCCTTCAACCTCGGCACGGGCACCGGCACGTCCGTGCTGCAGATGCTGCGCGCGTTCGAGCGGGCCGTGGGCCGCGAGCTGCCCTACGAGGTCGGGCCGCGCCGCGCGGGCGACCTCGCGGCTTTCTGGGCCGACCCCACGCGCGCGCAGACCGAGCTCGGCTGGCGCGCCGTCAAGACGATCGACGACATGTGCGCGGACACCTGGCGCTGGCAGTCCGAGAACCCGCAGGGCTACCCCGGCGCCTGAGCGTCCCGGGGAAGTCCCCGGCCTTGCGGCGGCCACGCCGCCGCGCCACGATGACCTCATGCAGGCCCCGACCCCCGACGACGCGAGGCAGCGCCCCCACCCGCGGTGGGACCCGGGCGCCCGCTACCGGCCGTCCGTGCTCGCCGGCCTGCCGTCCCTGAGGCCCGCGCCCTCCGCGCCGGCGCCCGCCACGAGCCGCCTCGCGGGGCGGCTGCGCCGCGGCCCCGCCACCCGCACGGCGGTGTTCGACCGCGACCTGTGGCACCCCGTGCAGCACGTGACCACGGGGCTGGTGCGCGTCGTCGGGCGCGCGCTCGGCCGCTGAGCGCGGCGGCGTGTCACGACGCGAGCTCGTCGTGCTCGGCACCGCGAGCATGGTGCCCACGCGCACCCGCAACCACAACGGGTACGTGCTGTTCTTCGACGACGCGGCGATCCTGTTCGACCCGGGGGAGGGCACGCAGCGACAGATGACGCTCGCGGGGGTGTCCGCCACCGACCTCACCCGCATCGCGATCACCCACCTGCACGGCGACCACTCCCTCGGCCTCGCGGGCGTCGTGCAGCGCCTGTCGGGGGACCAGGTGCGCCACACCGTGCCGATCTCGTTCCCCGCCTCCGGCGAGCCCTGGGTGCGCCACCTGCTCGACGCCAGCGCCTACGACCACCACGAGCGGGTCGCGCTGCAGCCCGTGGCCTTCCCCGTCGCGGCGTCGCCCGTGGTGACGCTGCCCCGCGTGGACGGCGAGCGCGGCGCCGGCAGTGACACGAACGGCGCGCCGGTCCTCACCGCGCGGCCGCTGGACCACCGCGTCGACGCCGTCGGCTACCGCCTCGACGAGCCGGACGGCGTGTCCCTGGACCCGGCGGCGCTCGCGGCCGCGGGCGTCCCCGCCGGCCCGGCGGTGGGGCGGCTGCTGCGCGACGGCGTCCTCGTCCTCGACGACGGCCGCACCGTGCGCCGCGACGCCGTCTCCGTGGCGCGGCCCGGGCAGTCGGTCGCGTTCGTCATGGACACCCGCCTGTGCGACGCCGTCCTCGAGCTCGCCGACGGCGTCGACCTGCTCGTCGTCGAGTCGACGTTCCTGCACCGCGACGCCGAGCTGGCCGCCCGGTGGGCGCACCTCACGTGCCGGCAGGCCGCGATCGTCGCCGCGCGCGCCGGCGTGCGCCACCTCGTGCTCACGCACTTCTCCCAGCGCTACCGCGTGCCCGACGAGCTGCCCGACGAGTTCGAGCGCGAGGCACGCGAGGTGTTCGACGGCGGCCTCACCGTCGCGGCAGACCTCGACCGGGTGCCCGTGCCGCCGCGCACCCGGCCTCGGTAGGCTCGCGGGATGCCTCCTGAGCCCCCGCCCCGTACGGGGCGCCTGCGCGTGGCGGACGGGAACGAGCTGTACTACGAGGCCGTGGGAGACCCCGACGGCCCGGCCGTGCTCTGGCTGCACGGCGGGCCCGGGAGCGGCGCCGGGACCGGCCACCGCCGCCGCATCGATCCGGCACGGCAGCAGGCGATCACGTTCGACCAGCGCGGCTGCGGCCGCAGCCGCCCGCTGGTCACCGAACGCCTCGACCTGCTGGACGAGAACACGACGGCCGCGCAGATCGAGGACGTCGAGGCCCTGCGCCGCCACCTGGGCGTCGACCGCTGGCTGGTGACCGGCGCGTCCTGGGGCAGCACCCTGGCGCTGGCGTACGCGCAGGCGTACCCCGAGCGCGTCACGGGGCTGGCCCTGTTCGCCGTCGTGACCACGTCGACGTCGGAGGTGGAGTGGGTCACCGAGGACATGGGGCGCGTGTTCCCGGAGGAGTGGGAGGTCTTCGCCGCGGCCGTGGACCGCGCGCCGGGCGAGCGCGTCGTGGACGCCTACGCCCGGGCGCTGCGCGACCCCGATGCGCGCGTGCGGGCGCGCGCCGCGGCGGCCTGGGGTCGCTGGGAGGACGTGCACGTCTCCCTCGGGCCCGGCTGGCGGTCGGACCCGCGCTGGCACACCTCCCCGTCCCGCGACGTGCTGGCCACCCTCGTCACCCACTACTGGTCGCACTCGGGCTTCGGCGGCGACGAGATCCTCGGGCGGATGGACCGCCTCCACGGCGTCCCGGGCGTCCTCGTCCACGGCCGCAGGGACGTCTCGAGCCCCGCCCGCACCGCCTGGGAGCTGCACCGCGCGTGGCCCGGCAGCGAGCTGGTCGTCCTCGACGAGGGCCACGGCGGCCCGGAGTCGGTCGCTGCGCTCGAGCGGGCGATCGCCGCCCTCGCCCGCTGAGCGTGCCGCCTCGCGGCGCGACCGACCCTCCTGCGCGTGTCAGAGGACGGCGGCGACGTCCACGTGGTCGAGGGAGTGCGCCTCGGCCACGCCCGCGTTGGTGACGCGACCGTCGTGCACGTTGAGGCCGCGGGCCAGCGCCGGGTCGCGGCGCAGGGCCTCGCGCCAGCCGTGGTCCGCGAGCGCCACGGCGTACGGCAGCGTCACGTTCGTCAGCGCGTACGTGGAGGTGCGGGGCACGGCGCCGGGCATGTTCGCCACGCAGTAGAAGACCGTGTCGTGCACGGGGAACGTGGGGTCGGCGTGCGTCGTGGGGCGGGAGTCCTCGAAGCAGCCGCCCTGGTCGATCGCGATGTCCACGAGGACGGCGCCCGGCCGCATGCGCGCCACGACGTCGTTCGCCACCAGCACGGGCGCCTTGGCGCCGGGGACCAGGACGGCCCCGACCACCAGGTCGGCCTCGAGCACCGCCTCGGTGAGGGTGAGCCGGTTCGAGGCGAGGGTCTGCACGCGGCCGCCGAACTCCCGGTCGGCGGCCTTGAGCGCGTCGGCGCTCGTGTCCAGGAGGGTGACGCGGGCGCCCAGCCCGACGGCGATCCGGGCGGCGTTCATGCCCGAGACGCCCGCCCCGATGACCACCACGTGCCCGGCGGGCACGCCGGGCACCCCGCCGAGCAGGACCCCGCGACCGCCCGCGGCGCGCAGCAGGGTGGCGGCCCCGACCTGCGGCGCGAGCCGCCCCGCGACCTCCGACATGGGGGCCAGCAGCGGGAGCCGCCCGTCGGGGGTCTGCACCGTCTCGTACGCGACGGCGGTCACGTCGCGGGCCAGCAGCTCCTCGGTGAGCGCCTTGTCGGCCGCGAGGTGCAGGTAGGTGAACAGCACCAGCCCCGGCCGCAGCCGGTGGTACTCCTGCTCGACCGGCTCCTTGACCTTGAGCACCGTCTCGGCGCCGGCCCACACCTCGTCCGCGTCGGCGACGAGCTCCGCCCCGGCGGCGCGGTACTCGTCGTCGGTGATCGCGGACCCCGCCCCGGCGCCCGCCTCCACGGCGACGTCGTGCCCGCGGGCGACGAGCTCGTGCACGCCGGCCGGCGTGATCGCCACCCGGTACTCGTGGTTCTTGACTTCCTTCGGGACGCCGATGCGCATGGGTGAGTCCGCCTTCGTGGCTCGGCGCCGGCCCCGACTCGTGGCCGGGGGACGGCGGGTGCGTGGCGCGGGGCATGTGACCCCGCTCACGTCCCAGTCTGACGGGCCGATTCGGCACTACGCCACGAATCCGCACATCCTTCGGTAGATTGCCAGGATGTCGACACGACGCCCGGCTCAGCCCGTGCCACGTCAGCCCCGCGCGAAGGATGTTCGATCCGGGGAGAGGCGTGGGCAGGACGTCCGCACGCAGGAGGTCCGGCCCGCGGACGCCCGGCCGGACCCGTCGTGGGGGCTCGAACGGCGAGGCCCCGCTCCCGCACGGCTGGACGACGTCGACCAGCGGATCCTCGCGGCGCTCGCCGACGACGCGCGGCTGCCGAACAACGCGCTCGCGGCGCGAGCGGGGATCGCGCCGTCCACCTGCCTGACGCGGGTGCGGCAGCTGCGCGAGCGCGGCGTGATCCGCGGCTTCCACGCGGACGTCGACCCGGCGCGGACGGGGCACCCCCTGCAGGCGATGATCGCGGTGCAGATGCGCGGCGCGGCGCGCACCCGCCTCAGCGGCTACCTGCAGCGCCTCGCCGAGCTGCCCGGCGTGCTGAACGTCTTCCTGCTGGGCGGGGCGCACGACTTCTTCGTGCACGTGGCCGCGGCGGACTCCGACGCCCTGAACGAGTTCGTCATCGAGCACCTGTCGACCGACCCGGACGTGGCGCTCACCGAGACCAACCTCATCTTCCAGCACGCGCGGGCGAGCTGGTACTGAGCGGTACTGACTGGTATTGGCCGGTACCGACCGTCAGCGGGTCGCGGACAACCAGCGCTGCAGCTCGACGGCGAGCGCGACGGGTGCGTCGAGCTGCACCAGGTGCCCGGCGCCCGGGAGCAGCCGCACGTCGGCGTCCGGGAGCGCCTCCGCCAGCCGCCGCGCGCGGTCCGGCGGGATCCACGCGTCCTCCTCGCCCCACAGCACGCGCACCGGGACGTCGAGGTCGCCGAGCAGCGGCTCGAGCTCGGCGGTGTACCGCTCGTCGGCCTGGGCGATCTGCCGGTAGAACGCGGCCTGCCCTGCCTCGCCCGTCCACGGGGCGACGAGCGCGGCCAGGTGCTCCTCACGCAGCGGCCGGTGCGCGGCCGTGTGCACGTACGCCTCCAGCGCGCCCCGGTGCACGGCCGCGGGCGTGGCCGCGAAGACGTCGGCGTGCTCGCGCACCAGGGCGAAGTACGGCGAGCCCCACGGGCGCAGCGCCACCACGTCCACGAGGCACAGGGACGCGTACCGGGCGCCGTGCAGGACCGCGGCGCGCAGGCTCACCGCGCCCCCGAAGTCGTGCGCGACGACGTGCGGCAGCGGCGGCGTGCCGCCGTCGCCCTCGCCGTCGGGCCCGGTGGGTCCGGTGGGTCCGGTCGTGGCCCAGGCGGGCCGCCAGTGCTCCAGCAGGTCGGCGAACAGCTCGCCCTGCGTCCCGAGGTCGACGTCGTGCGCGGGGTCCTTCGACGACGCCCCGTAGCCCGGCATGTCCCACAGGTGCACGGTGAACCCGCCGGCCAGGGCGCGTGCGTACGGCTCCCACAGCCACGACGACCACGGCGTGCCGTGGCAGAACACCAGCGGCGGGCCGGAGCCGAACGCCGTCCACGCGACCTCGCGGCCCCGCCAGGCGAACCGCCGGTCCAGCAGGGGCGCCGTCTCCGGCGCGTCCCGGGCCGGGGTGTCGGTCATCCCGCGAGGCTAGGCGGCCGGGCCGACAGCCGCGTCCGTGCGGTCGTCCGTCAGGTCGAGGGTGCGGAACACGCTGCACGGGTCGGGGGAGTACGAGCCGAACGGGCCGCAGGGCACGAACCCGTGCCGCGCGTACAGGCGCCGCGCGGCCGCGAAGTACTCCTGCGGCCCCGTCTCCAGGCTCACGGAGGCGTACCGGCGCTCGCGGGCCAGGGCGACCAGCCGGTCCAGGACGGCGCCCGCCACGCCGCGTCCGCGCGCGGGGCCCGCCGTGCGCATCGACTTCACCTCGCCCTGCCCGGCGGACGCCACGGTGGTGGGCCGCAGCTCGCTGAGGGCGCCGCAGCCGAGCAGCGTCCCGTCGTCGTCGCGCGCCGTCAGGAAGGTCACGGCCGGGGCGAGCAGCGCCGTGAGGTCGAGGGCGTGCACCGACTCGGCGGGCGACGTGGCGTACATGTCGGCGAGGTGCTCGGCCAGCAGGGCGCGCACGTCGGCGGCGGCCGGGGACTCCGGGGCGATGATCACCCCGGCATCCTCGCGCCCCGGTGTTTCGCGCACGTGTCACGCACCCGAGCCACTCGTTCGACGGCTCGTGTCCAGCACTTCGAGGACCCGCGCCCGCGCGGGGCCGGACGAGGTCGGCTCCACGCGGGCGTGCTGCTGGTCGCGCTGTTCGTCAGCGCGCTCGGCACCGACTTCCTGCGCGGATCCGTGATGGCCAAGGTCGTCGGCATCGGCAGCGACCTCGGCGCGCTCGCCCTGTTCGGGGCGCTCGGGCACGTGCTGTGGCTGCTCGCCGCCTGACCTAGGCCGGGCGACCCGCGCCGGGCACGGTCGGCCCCGGGTCAGGGCGTGTGCACGGTGGGGTCGTCGCGCAGCACGTCCAGCAGCAGCGCCAGGATCGCGTCGGGCCGCTCCAGCACCGGCAGGTGACCCGCCCACGCCAGCAGGGACAGCTCGGCCCCCGGCACCGACGCCGCCACGTGCTGCGCGCACGCCCGCAGCGCGTCCATGTCGTGCGCCCCCTCGACGACGAACGTCGGCACGCGGATGCCGGCGAGGTCCACCTCGACGCCCTCCGGGCCGGGCTCGGGCAGTCCGGCGGCGCTCGCGGCCGCGTCGGCGGCGAGCTGCACCTCGAACGCGCGGCGCTGCATGACGGCGAGCGCCTGCGCGGCGGTGTCGTCGGCGTCCGGGCCGAGCCACGTCGTGACGTTGAGCCGCACCGCGCCGTCGACGTCGCCGGCGGCCAGGAGGCGGGCCTCCTCGGCGTCGAACGCGTCGGACGTCTCCGTGTCGGGCACGCCGGGGGCGGCGGGGCACAGCAGCACGAGCTCCCGCACCCGCTCGGGGTGCGCGGTCGTGAGCTCGAGCGCGACCTTCCCGCCGAACGAGGACCCGACGACGGCGGCGTCGGCGACTCCGAGCTGGTCGAGCAGCGCGGCGACGTCGCCCGCGTTCGTGTACGGGCCGCCGCCGGTGGGCAGCGGGGAGTCGCCGTAGCCGCGCAGGTCGGGCCGCACCACGCGGAACCGGTGCGCCAGGGCGGGGGCGACGGCGTCCCACATGCGGCGGTCGGCCACCCCGGCGTGCAGGAGGACGACGGCGGGGGCGCCAGCGTCGCCGGCGACGTCGTGGGCCAGGGACGGCAGCGGGCGCGGGGAGTCCCCGACGGTGTCGTTCACGGGGCCATTCTTGCAGGCGGTCGCCCTGCTCCACCCCGGGTGGTCCGGGACCCCGACCGACCCCCCTGCCGGTCGACCGCGCGTGACCTCGCCGCGTGGGCTTGACTGAGCAGGTGAAGCACCTCGGGTTTCTGTCCTTCGGCCACTGGACGCCGCACCCGCAGTCCGCCACCCGCTCGGCGTCCGACGCCCTGCTGCAGTCGATCGACCTCGCCGTCGCGGCGGAGGAGCTCGGCGCCGACGGTGCGTACTTCCGCGTGCACCACTTCGCGCGCCAGCTCGCGTCCCCGTTCCCGCTGCTCGCCGCCGTCGGCGCGCGCACGAGCCGCATCGAGATCGGCACCGCCGTCATCGACATGCGCTACGAGAACCCCCTCTACCTCGCGGAGGACGCCGGCGCCGCGGACCTCATCGCCGGCGGCCGCCTGCAGCTCGGCATCAGCCGCGGGTCGCCCGAGCAGGTGATCGACGGGTTCCGCCACTTCGGGCACGAGCCGCGGGCGGGGGAGTCCGACGCCGACATGGCCCGCCGGCACACCGCCCGCTTCCTCGAGGTGCTCGACGGCGACGGCTTCGCCGAGCCGAACCCGCGCCCCATGTTCCCCAACCCGCCCGGGCTGCTGCGCGTCGAGCCCCACTCCGAGGGCCTGCGCGAGCGCATCTGGTGGGGCGCCGGCACCCGCGCCACCGCGGAGTGGACCGCCGCGCAGGGCATGAACCTCATGAGCTCCACCCTCCTGTCCGAGGACACGGGCGTCCCGTTCCACCGCCTGCAGGCGGAGCAGATCCAGCGCTTCCGCGACGCCTGGGCGGACGCCGGCCACGGGTGGGAGCCGCGCGTGTCCGTGTCGCGCAGCATCTTCCCGATCACCGACGACCGCGACCGCGCCTACTTCGGCCTGGAGACCGCCAGCACCGACCAGGTCGGCGTCCTCGAGGGCGTCCGCGCCCGCTTCGGCAAGACCTACGCCGGCGAGGTCGACGACGTCGTCGCCGACCTCGCCGAGGACGAGGCCGTCGCCGCGGCCGACACCCTCCTGCTCACCGTGCCCAACCAGCTCGGCGTCGAGTACAACGCGCACCTCGTCGAGAACGTCGTCCGGCACGTCGCGCCGGCCCTCGGCTGGCGCTGAGCGCACTCACCGCCTGCCGGCACGAGGGACGTCACGAGGGACGTCACGGGGCGGCGTCGTCCGGCAGGCGCAGCGCCCGGCACAGCGCCGCCCACGCCGCCTCGCCCAGACGGCGGTCGGCGGCCTCGCTGCCGCCACGACGCATCGCCATGCCCGCCGACACCCGCGGCTCCCCGGGCAGCGTCGCGCGGTGGCCGGCCTCCGGGTCCGTCACCAGGGTCGTCGCCAGCCCGTGCGCCTCCCGGCGCCGGACGATCTCCTCCGCGTGCCGCACCGCGGGCCACACCTGGTCGTCCCCGCCCGCCACGAGGACCACCTCCGCGATCCGCTCGACCGCGATACCTGCCGCCGTCGTGCGGGCCGCGTCCGCCTCCCGCGACCGCAGGTACAGGTCACGGAACGCCGGCGGGTCGTCGACCGGAGCCCACCCCGGCACGAACGGGACGAACGGGAGCGGCCGCCCGCCCCATGTCCAGTGCGACGTCTCCCGACCACCCGGTGCCACCCCCGCCCACACCACGTCCGACGGTGCGAAGGCCACCACGGCGTCCACCGGCACGCCCGTCCCCGCGGCCAGCGCCCCCGTGACGGGCGCGGCCTCGGCCCCGAACGGCGTCCCCACCAGCACCACGCGGTCGCACTCCGCCGCGAGCGCCTCGACGCGGCGCACGAACGTCTCCACGGGGACGTCCCACGGCCCCGCAGGCTGACCGGGGCCACCGAACCATCGCACCGACTCCGCGAGCACCCCGCGTCCGGCCAGCAGGCGTGCCCGACCCTCGTCGACCCGGCCGCTCGACCCGGCGAGCACCAACGCCCCCGTCCCCACCGGACGCCGAGGCAGGACCCGCACCCCCTCAGGGTCCACCCACCGCACGACCCGGGGCGGCTCAGGCACGCCCACCGCCCACGAGCTCCACGACCACCGGGGGAGACGTGCGGTGGTCGCCCCAGCGCGCCCACCGCACCACCACTCGCACCACCACGATCCCCGGGTCGTCCAACGAGGCCGCGAAGTGCGGGAACGCCGACCGGTAGGCCTCCGCGCACCGCTCCCGGTCCGCGCCGTCCGGGACGTCCGCCACGCCCTCGACCTGCAGGGTCGTCCCGCCCGGGCCGCCCACCACCACCGCCACCCGCGGGTCGCGGCGCAGGTTGGCCACCTTGCGCGACCCCTCCCGCGCGTCGAAGACCAGCTCGCCCCGCTCCGTGACCGCCAGCGTCAGGTACGCGGCCTGCGGGGCGCCGCCCGGGCCCAGCGACGACACCACGCCGTCGCCCACCGCACGCACCTGCGCGACCACCCGCTCCAGCGCACCACCCGACAGCCCAGACGACGTCATGACCGCGACCCTAGCGGGCACCGCGCACCCCGACCGGCGAGGCCGCGTCCACCAGCCCCACCAGCACCGACACGGCCTCACCCCGGCCCACCACGCGCACCTGCGACCACCCGTCGGCCGTGCACTCCCTCGACCCGCGCGACGCCGCCACCAGGCCCGCACGCTGCGCTGCCCACCGCCGCCAGTGCCGCGCGAACGCCCGTCCCCGCACCACCCGCCCCCGCGCCTCCTGCCCCGACAACGCCTCGCCGCGCCCCACGTCCACCATCACCAGCACCGGACGCCACCCCGCCCGACGCGCCAGGCACGCCCACCACCACCGCCGCACCCGTGACGTCGCCGGGTCGTGCACCACCAGCACCCCCGCGCCGTCCCGCGGGCCACCCAGCACCGCTCGCACCACCCCCGCCAGGTGCCGCACGTGCACCACCGGCCGGTACACCGCGTACGGCACCCCGCGCGGCACCCGCCCCCGCAGGTCACGACGCGCCGCCTCGCTGTCCAGCACCCGCACCCCGGAACGGCACCCCGCCACCCGCGCGAGCGCCGTGCTCTTGCCGGCCCCCGGCACACCGCCCACCAGCACGAACGTCGCCACGCCCGCCGGCCGCACCGCCGAGCGCTCGCGTACCACCGTCGTCATGCGGCGCACCCACCCCTCTCCGTACCGATCCCCGTACCGCCGTCCGGCGGGGCGCCCAGCGTGCCAGGCCCGCATGAGCGTCAGATGAGACCGGCTCGCGACGACCGCGCCCGCCGGTGGCACGATGCGAGACGATGCGAGACATGCGAGACACGGCCCGCACCACGCTCCTCGGCACCGACCTGCCCCTCGCCGCCGCGCCCATGGCCGGCGGGGCCACCACGCTCGACCTCCTCGCCGCCACGACCGACGCCGGAGCCTTCGCCTTCCTCGCCGGGGGCTACCAGGAACCTGACGCCCTCGCCGATCTGGTCCACCGTGCCCACCAGCGGGCACACCCCTTCGGCGTCAACCTCTTCGTCCCCGCCACCACGCCCGCGCCCGACCCCGCGGCGCTCGCGGCCTACGCGCGACGGATCGCGCCGGACGCCGCGGCGCGCGGCGTCGACCTCGACGCCGCGCTGGCCGCCGTTCCGGCCATCGACGACGACGGATGGGCGGCGAAGGTCGACCTGCTGCGTCGCGACCCCGTGCCCGTGGTGTCGTGCACGTTCGGGCCCCCGCCGGCGGCCGACGTCGCGGCGCTGCGCGCCGCCGGGTCCGTCGTCCTGGTCACGGTCACGACGCCGCAGGAGGCCGCGGCCGCGGAGGCGCTCGGAGCCGACGGTCTCGTGGTCCAGGGGCCCCGCGCGGGCGGGCACAGCGGCACGTGGGACCCGGGCCGCACCGTCGTCGACGGCACGACCGACGACGCCGTCGCCGCGGTCGTCGCGCGCTCGCGCCTCCCGGTCGTCGCCGCCGGGGGAGTGGACGGACCCGCGGCCGTCGCCCGGCTGCTGTGGGCCGGGGCGCAGGCCGTCGCCGTCGGGACGCTGCTGCTGCGCACCGACGAGGCCGGCACCTCCCGGACCCATCGGGACGCCCTCGGCGACCGCCGGTTCACGACGACGGCGGTCACGCGCGCCTTCACGGGACGTCCCGCCCGGGCGCTGCGCAACGGCTTCCTCGACCGGCACGACGCGCACGCCCCGGTCGCCTACCCGCAGGTGCACCACCTCACCCGCGAGCTGCGCCGACGCGCGGCCGCCGCCGGGGACGCCGACCGGTTGCACCTGTGGGCCGGGACCGGCCACCGCAGCGCCGCCACCGGGCCCGCGGCCGACGTCGTCCGCGCCCTCGCCGCCGACCTGTGACGCCCGCGCGCGGCACCGCCGCGGCCGCACGCCGGTTCGCTAGGTTGCCGTCATGAGCGACGCCTGGGACCCGCCGACCGTGCTGCGCGCCGCCGCCGAGTGGTCGTGGGTGCCGCCCGACGCGGACTGTGTCGTCACCGACGTCACCCTCACCCGGTGGCCCGCCTGGGCGCAGGGCCGCGTCGTGCTCACCGGGCTCGCGTCCGCCCGCGCGCCGGAGGGCGTCCTGCGCGACGCCGTCGAGCGAGCGCGCGCCTGGGGCAGCGACACCCTCGGCGTCTGGGTCTCGGCCAGCAGCACCCCCGACCTCACCGACCTGCTGCTCTCCCGCGGCGCCCTGCTCGAGGACACCGTGGACGTGCTCGCACGCGCCCTCGACCAGGGGCTCCGCGAGCCGCCGGAACGCGACGGGCGCCTCGTCGTGCGACGCGTGACCGACGTGGACGGGCTGCGCGACGCCGACCGCGTCGACACCGCGGTGTGGGACCAGCAGCCCATGGACGACGACCGGCTCGCCGCCGCCGCGCAAACGCTGCTGTCCGACGACAGCAGCGAGATCCGTGTCGTGGCCTACCAGGACGGCGAGCCGGTGGCGTCCGCCGGGGTCACGCTGGCGCCGGCGCCCCGACCCGAGCTGGGCACCGTCGCCCGGATGTGGGGCGCGGGCACCGTGCCCGACCGTCGCGGCCGCGGCGCCTACCGAGCCGTGCTCGAGGAACGACTGCGCCTCTCGGCCGCCGCGGGCGCGTCGCTCGCCCTCGTCAAGGGCCGGGTCAGCACCTCCGCCCGGCTCCTGCGCCGGGCGGGGTTCGAGCGGTACGGCGAGGAGAACTACTACCGGCTCACGCTCTGACGCGGCTCTGACGCGGCGGCGACCGGGACGACCACAGGCTCGACGAGGAGGACGGACGTGACAGGACCTTCGGCAGGACGCTTCGACGGCCGCGTGGCGCTGGTCACCGGCGGCGCGCACGGGATCGGCGCGGCCGCGGTGCGACGCCTGCACGCGGAGGGTGCCACCGTCGTGGTCGCCGATCTCGACGCGGACGCCGCGCAGCGGACCGCGGACGGCCTCCCCGCCGGCGGGCCGCCCGCCTCGGCCGTCGCGTGCGACATCACCGACACCGCGTCGGTGGAGGCCGCCGTGGCCGCGACGCTCGACCGGCACGACCGCCTCGACGTGCTCGTCGGCGTGGCGGGCGGCACGGGCGTGCACCCGGGCCTCCTGGACGGTATGGACGACGCCACCTGGGCCGCCGGCGTCGACCTCAACCTCGCCGGACCGGCGCGCTGCGTCCGGGCCGCGGCCCCGCACCTGCCGCGGGGGGGATCGGTCGTGCTGGTCGGTTCCGTCAACGGTCTGCAGGCCTTCGGGGACGAGGACTACTCGGCCGCGAAGGCGGGGCTCGTGTCCCTCGCGCAGAACCTCGCGGTGCGGCTCGGGAGCAGGGGGGTGCGGATCAACGTCGTCGCGCCCGGGACCGTCCGCACCCGCTCGTGGGACCAGCGCTCCGACCCCGACCGGCTCGCGGCGCTCTACCCCCTCGGCCGGATCGGCGAGCCCGAGGACGTCGCTGCCGCCATCGCGTTCCTCGGCTCCGACGACGCCGCCTGGATCACCGGTGTCACGCTGCCCGTCGACGGCGGCGTCCTCGCCGGCCCGCTCGCACGCTTCGAGTCCCTCGGGGGCGGGGGAGAGCGCTGAGACGAGCGTGCTGGGCCGCGCCCGCCGATCGCCTCTGCAGGAGGCGACCGGCGAGCGCTCAGCACCTCAGCGTCCCGGCTTGCCCGACCCCGGTACGTGCGGCCATCCCGGGTACCGGTGCCCGAACCGGAGCGACAGCAGCACCTCGTCGCCGTCCGCCGTCGGCACCGCCACCGGCAGCTTGCCCAGCGTGTTGATGTCGCCCGCGATCGCGCGCACGACCGCCGCGTAGTTGACCACGCCGTACCCGTAGCTGTTCAGCACCGCGTCGGCCGTCGGGAAGACGTTGACGTCGTACGGGTTGCGCGCCGCGACCACGACCACCGGCGTGCCCGTCGCCGCCAGCGCGTCCACCATCGCCTGCTGCGCCGTGTTGCCGCTCGCGTTGTACGACGTGAACACGACCGCGTCGACGCCCGCTGCGGCCGCCACGGCCCGCGCCCGGTAGGCAGCGGACGGCGAGGTGCCGTTCTCGAGCTCCGTCGTGACGTCGAACCCGCGGTCGGCGAGCATCGGCGCGAGCCGCTCCGGCCACGCCGCGCCGGCACCCACCACCAGCAGCGAGTCCTCGCCCGGGCGGAGCGGCAGCGGGCGGTCCTCGTTGCGCACCATGGTGATGGACCGGTCCGCGATGGTCGCGGCCGTGGCCAGGTGGTCCGCGGACCCCACGACCGTCCCGACCTCGGCCGGGTCGGCGTACGCGTCGGCGAGGATGCCGCGCTCCGCCTTCCACTCGAGGATGCGGGTGACGGACTCGTCGAGCCGTGCCTCCGTGATCGTCCCGTCCGCGACGGCCTGCTTCACCCCGGCGATCGACGCGTCGACGTCGGGGGAGTTGAGCAGGATGTCGGAGCCGGCCTGGATAGCCATGACCGACATCTCCTCCTGGGACCAGTTGTCGGTCATGGCCTCCATGTCGAGCGCGTCGGTCGTGATGATGCCGTCGAAGCCCATCTCCTCCCGCAGCAGGCCGGTGAGCACCTTGGGGGAGAGGGTGCCGGGCAGGTCGGGGTCGATCGCGTCGACGACGATGTGCGCCGTCATGATCATGTCGATCCCCGCGTCGATCGCGGCCTGGAACGGCTGCAGGTGCTTCTTCAGGGTGGCGCGGTCGTAGGTGACCTCGGGCAGGCCGAAGTGCGAGTCCGTCTCGGTGTCGCCGTGGCCGGGGAAGTGTTTCGCGGTGGCCGCGATGTGCCGCTGGATCCCCTCGATCTGCGCGACGCCGAGCTTGCTCACGGCGTCGGGGTCCGCGCCCATCGAGCGGATCCCGATGACCGGGTTGTCCGGGTTGGTGTTGAGGTCGAGCACCGGCGCGAAGTCGACGTTGACACCCATCGCCTTCAGCTCGGACCCGAGGACGTCGCCCTGCGCCCGGGCGAGCCCGGCGTCGAAGGTGGCGCCGAGGGCCATGTTGCCGGGCAGCGCCGTGGCCGGCGGCCCGACGCGGGCCACAAGCCCGCCCTCCTGGTCGATCGTGACGGCCAGCGGGACACCGGGTCCGCCGTCGTCCATTGCGGCCTCCTGGAGCCCGTTCGACAGGCCGTTGACCTGCTGCGGGTTGGCCGTGTTGCCCGACCAGGCGAAGTAGAGCACGCCGCCGAGGTCGTACTTCTGGACGACCTGCGCCGGCGTGTCCACGCCGTAGCGGGCCCGGTTGCTCGCCGCCATCGAGGTGTCGTGGGCGGACGAGCCGTAGACGTGGGTCCACGTCATCTGGCCGATCTTCTGATCGAGCGTCATCGCGTCGACCATCGCGCCGACGTCGACGCTCGACGTGCCCGCCGGTGTGTCGGTCGTGTCCGCCTGGGCGGGAGCCATGACGGCGAGCAGCAGGCCCGCGCCCGCGACCGCCGCCGTGGCGCGCACCAGGCGCCGTTCTTGTGGATCCTTCACGAGGTCCTCCTCGGTGGGGACGGCGCGACGGTGCGGGACCGCTGGACGTCGTTGTCCAGGTGCGCCTGTGCTGGACGCTAGGACCGACCCCGGTCTGCGTCAAGAGTTGCCGCGGTCTGCTCTGCGCGGTGAAGGAACTTTCATATGGAACACACACCGATCTGCAGGCGGAGTCGACGGCCGCACGGCAGGGGAGAGGCCCTGCGACGACGCCTCGTGGGGGAGTCACTCCGGGGGCCGACGCGGCTGTCGCACGCGGGTCAGGGGGCGCGATGAGAGCCGGGCATCAGGCACCGACGAGGGGCGTGGCCGCCATGGGGATCGGCGGTGGCCTGGGTACCGAGCGGCCTGACGACCAGCCTCGCGACATTGACGCCGACGACGGCCGCAGCTGGAGCGTCACGGTGACCGTCCCGCAACGAAGCTCATCAGGCCGGCGGCGATCCTCGTCGAACCCGCGCAGGACGTCTGGACCTCAGTCGCCGAACAGTCGCGACAGCGGCCGGCGTCCCGACGCCCGCATCGCGGTCGAGGTGCCGCCGTCCCGGGCCGGTTTCTGGGGATCGAGCGGGGTCCGTAGGCCCCGATGCAGTCAACCGATAATGCACATTATGTCATTACGCGAGAAGAAGCCGCCCGGACCTCCTCCCTCGCGGCGGTGGGACAAGGCTCGCATGACACCCGTCACCGCAGGTCTGCGTGCGGTCCACCACCGCTGCACGAGCAGCTCGCGCCACGGGTGCACGCAGGGCGCGCGGCGACGACCGCGATGACGACATCGCCGCGATGCACGGCGCGGGTCCGGCGGCTCGCCGGCATGGACGACGTCGCACGCCGACATCGACGACGTCGTCGGCGCGTACAGAGTCTTCCTGACGCGTCCGTCCGGATCGTTCGTCCGGCGCGTCCGATACGCACCGGCGACGCCGTACGAGATCCCCTCGTCCTCGAACGCTCTCCGATCCCCCGGGCGGCGGCGCGCCGCGGCGTCGAGACGGTGCGCCGCACCGACCTTGTGCGCTCGGGGCTCACGACGACCGGACGGCAAGGCTCTCGCCATCCACCATGGTGCGCGGTAGGATGATTCGGACATACACCTCAAACCATTGTGTATGACACAACACAGTGGTCTCGCGCGGATCACGGCATCGGCTGCCCGCACCCCCGCAGGATCGCCCTCCCGCTCCCCGCCGGTGTCGTGTCGGACGGCGTGACTACGGTGAGCGACATGGCCACTCCCCCCGGCGGGCTCGCCTTCTGCGTCTTCCCCACCGCGATCGGGCACTGCGCCCTCGTGTGGCGCGCGCCGGGCACCGTCGTGGGCACCGCACTCCCCCACGGCTCGGCGCAGAACACCCGCGCCGCCGTCACGCGGTGGTACCCGGCCGCCCGCGAGAGCGACCCGGACCCCGCGATCGCCGGCGTCGTGGCCGAGGTCGCCTGCCTGCTCGGGACGGGCGCCGGCGACCTGACCGACGTCGACCTCGACCTCGCCGCCGTCCCGGACTTCGACCGCCGCGTGTACGAGGTGGTGCGCACCATCCCGGCAGGCGACACCCTCACCTACGGCGAGGTGGCGGCACGGCTCGGCACCCCCGGCGCGGCGCAGGCGGTCGGCCAGGCCCTCGGGCGCAACCCGTTCCCGCCGATCGTGCCGTGCCACCGCGTGCTCGCCGCGGGCCGCCAGGTCGGCGGGTTCTCCGCGCGCGGTGGGCGGCGCACCAAGCTGCGCATGCTCGAGGCCGAGGGGGTGCACCTCGAGCACCCCACCCTCTTCGACGTCTGAGCCCGCCGCTCCCCCGCGACGCCCAGGAGAGCCGGCTGGGCCCGTGGTACACACTCGTCGCGGCCGGGCCGCTCCGGTCAGCACGACGCCGGGTGGAGGACTGGGTCACCGCCGCCCGGTACGGCGTCGCACGCCAGGACCAGCACGTCGCCTGGCGCGGCGACGTCCTGCCCGGGGACCCACGGCGCTCGCGGCCCTGCTCGGCGCCGTGCGACGGTCGTGTCGGTGCGCCCGCCTAGCCTGGTCCCGTGGTCGCCCCTCCCCGTCTGAACCGCCTCACGGTGGCCGCGGCCGCCGACCGTTACCTCGCGTCGGTGCAGGTGGAGAGCGTGCGCGGGATCCTCTCGCCCGCCACGGCACGCAGCTACGAGCGCGACGTGCGCGAGTTCGCCGCCCTGGTCGGCGACGACCGCGTGCTCGACGACGTGACCGGCGAGGACGTCGACGACGCGCTCGTGCGCTACCAGGCCAGCCCCGACGGCCGGTACAGCGACCCGGGCCGTAAGGGTGCCCCCGGACGTTCGGTCGCCACGGTCAACCGGTTCCGGCAGTCGGTGAGCCGCTTCTTCGCGCACGCGGCCCGGCAGTGCTGGGTCCAGGCGGACCCGATGCAGTGGGCGGCGCCGCCCGCCCGCTCCCGCGACCGCCTGCGGGTGGAACGGACGGCGCTGTCGGCGTCGGCGGCGGGCGCCCTGCTGCAGGCGTCAGCGGTGCCCGACCGGCCCGCGACCGCGGCAGGGACCGGGACGCGCGCCGCGCGGTCGGACCAGGCGCTGGCGCTGCGCGACCGCCTGGTCGTCGCGCTGCTCCTCGTGCTCGGCCCGCGGGTGTCGGAGCTGGCCCGCGCGGACGTCGCGGACTTCACGCGCGAGCCCGAGGAGACGCGGTGGCGGATCGTCGGCAAGGGCGGGTCGATCCGGACGGTCGCGCTCTCCGCGCCCCTGGCCGCGGCGCTCGAGGAATACCTGCACGAGCTGCGGCCCCGGCTCGCGGCCCGACGGGCCGACGACCCGGACGCGCAGCGCGCCCTGCTGCTGACCTGGCGCGGCCGTCGCGTCGACACGCAGACGGTGCGGGCCCTGCTCGCGCGCGCCGTCGAGCGGATGCCCGCCCCCTACCGCCGGCCCGCGACGCCGCACGCGCTGCGGCACACCACGGCCACCCTCCTGGTGGCCGAGGGCTGGGACGTCAAGGTCGTCGCGGAGCTGCTCGGGCACCGGTCCATCGCCACCACCGGCGTGTACCTCGACCGGATCGAGGGCGAGCTCGCCGCGGCTATCCGGTCGCACCCGCTCTCGGCCGGCCTCGCCGCACCCGCGTCGACCGCGGCAGAGGCACCGACCGCCGCGGCGGCGGGTGACATCACCGACGTACCCGACAGTTCGGCGCGCGGCGCCGACGCCCCGTGACTACGGTGAGCCTCGTGCCGCCTCGCTTCCGCCGCCTCCGCAAGCCCGTCCGCGTCCAGATCGACTGGCCTGCCCTGCGCCGGTACGCGACCCGCGGCGCGGTGCTCGCCGCGGCGGTCCCGGTGGCGGCCGCGGCCACGGTGATGGGGCTGGAGCGGTTCCGCCGCCACCAGTACCCGCTCGACGAGCCGTTCCCCACGGCCCCGCCGTCGTCGACCGAGATCGAGGACACCAGCGCGACGCTCTACACGTACGGCGCGGACCTCTACGACGCGATGCTCGAGGCGATCCGCGGCGCGCAGCGGGAGATCTTCCTGGAGACGTACATCTGGAAGGACGACGAGGTCGGCCGCCAGTTCAAGCAGGCGCTGGTGGAGGCGGCGGCCCGCGGCGTCGCGGTCTACGTCGTCTACGACGGCTTCGCGAACCTCGTGATCTCCCGGCGCTTCTACGACCTGCCCGGCGTGCACGTGCTGCGCTTCCCTGCGATGCGGCCCGGGCTGCTGATGCTCGACGTGCGGCGCTCTGGCCGCGACCACCGCAAGATCCTCGTCGTCGACGACGAGACCGCGTTCGTCGGCGGGTACAACATCGGCTCCCTCTACGCGACGCAGTGGCGCGACACGCACCTGCGCCTCACGGGCCCGTCGGCGTGGGAGCTGCGGAACGCGTTCGTCGACTTCTGGAACCGGTGGCGCGGGCCGCGCCTGCCGGTCCTGCAGGACGTCGGTTCCTCGCTGTGGCTGCCCGAGCTGCGGGCGGCGCGCAACGCGCCCTCGGAGCTCGTCTTCCCCATCCGGGGCATCTACCTCGACGCGATCGACCGCGCCTGCTCGCACGTGTACATCACCCAGGCGTACTTCATCCCCGACGAGGACATCCAGGCGGGGCTGCTCGCGGCCGCGGCGCGCGGGGTCGACGTGCGCGTCCTCGTGCCGGAACGGTCGAACCACGTGGTGGCCGACTGGCTCGCCCGCGGCCACTACTCGACGCTGCTGCGCGGCGGCGTGCGGATCCTCCTCTACCAGGGGGCGATGATCCACGCGAAGACCGCGACGATCGACGGGCGCTGGACCACGGTCGGCACCGCGAACATCGACCGGCTGAGCCTCACGGGCAACTACGAGATCAACCTCGAGGTCGTGGACGACGGTCTCGCGGGGCAGCTCGAGGACGCGTTCCGCATGGACCAGTCGAACTCGCGGGAGCTGACCCTCGCGGAGTGGCAGCGCCGGCACCCGCTCTCGAAGGTCGCCGAGCGGCTCATGTCACCGCTGCGCCCCTTCCTCTGATCCCGCTGAGGGGGGCGGCTGGCGGACGCTGACGCTGTCAGCCCGCGGTGCGTGCGCGGCGCCGGGCGGCGAGCTCGTCGCCCTCGTGCGCGGCGGGCTCCTCGTCCTCGAGGGACTCGGTCGGCATCTCGGACAGGGTGCCCTCGATGTCGCGCCACACGCGGCCCACGGCGATGCCGAACACGCCCTGGCCGCCCTGGACGAGGTCCACGACCTCGTCGGGCGACGTGCACTCGTAGACGGACGCGCCGTCGCTCATGAGCGTGATCTGCGCCAGGTCCTCGACGCCGCGCTCGCGCAGGTGCGTGACGGCGCTGCGGATCTGGTGCAGCGAGACCCCGGTGTCGAGGAGTCGCTTGACCACCTTGAGCACGAGGATGTCGCGGAAGCTGTACAGACGGTGCGTGCCCGAGCCGGTCGCGGGCCGGATGGACGGCTCCACGAGCCCGGTGCGGGCCCAGTAGTCGAGCTGGCGGTAGGTGATCCCGGCGACCCGGCACGCCGTGGTGCCGCGATACCCGGTCGCGGCGTCCTGCTCCGTGAGGTCCTCGCCGAAGAGGAGCCCCTGGGCGCCGTGCGGCACCGAAGCACCCGTGGGGACGCTTGCCTCACCGCTGCTGTTCACTGTGCCTCCTGGTGTTCGACTCCACGCTAGGACGCCCCTGGGGGGTCGTCAACGACGTCGGCGCCGAGCGGGACCGCGTGTCGCGCTGCCGTGCGCCCCGCGCCGGGGCCTGCGCCCGTCCCTCAACTGTCGATCACGACTTGAGGGTTCGGCTCCTACGGTAACCGAGTCCGACCGTCAACCTGAGGTCGAGGGTCGGTCCGGGCGTGGCGACGTCAGGGGGGCGCGTCGTCAGGCCGTTCCCCACCGTTCGGTGGGGTGCCCGGCTCGTGCGGTCCCCCGGGCGCCGTGAAGTCCGCCGCGGTCGCGTGGTCCAGGAAGTCGCGGAACTTCTCCACCTCGCGCTGCTGCTCGACGTCCACCACCTCGACGCCGGCGACGGCGACCACCTCGGCGGAGCAGAGCACCGGGCTCCCCGTCCGCACCGCCAGGGCGATGGCGTCCGACGCGCGCGAGTCGAGGCGGGTGCCGTTCGACAGGACGAGCTCGGCGAAGAACACCCCGCCGTCGAGCGCGACGATCTCGACCCGCTCGAGCTCGACGCCCACCGCGCCGAGGAGGTCCCGCAGCAGGTCGTGCGTCATCGGGCGCGGGGTCACGAGCCCGGCCTGCGCCATCGCGATGGCCGACGCCTCGCGCGCCCCGATGACGATGGGGACGGCGAGGTTCGCGGCGGCGTCCAGGAGCAGCACGACGATCTCCTGGTCGTGCTGCTGCTGCCGCACCCCGAGGACCTCCACCGGGACCATCGGGGCGTCGCTCGCGTCGTCGGGTTCCACCGATCCACGGTACGTCCGCACGGTGCCGCACGTCGCCCGGGGGCGAGCCGGATCGCGACGGCGCAGCCCGCGACCCCGACGGGCCGGTCAGACGAGGTCGCTCGACCCCTGGCGCACCCATGTCGAGTGCAGGCGGGCGAGCAGCTCGCCCACCTCGGCCGCCAGCTCCGCACCCTGGGCGCGTGCGGACGGGGTCTGCTGGCTGCGGTAGGGCGCCACCAGCTGGTCGACCAGGCCCACGTGCCGGTCCGCCGACGCGCGCAACGACCGCAGGTGCCGCGGCTCGATGCCGTGCTCCGCGAGCCGGGCCGCGATCCGCACCACGTCGGGGGCGCCGTCGTCCAGCCGGCTGCCGGCCCGGGCCTGCAGCACGCCCGCGGACACCAGCTCCTGCACGAAACGGGGCGTCGTGCCGGTCGCCTCGGCGACGGACTCCACCGTCCACCGCCGCCGGGCGACCTCTGTCGCGGCACCCGCGTCGGCGAGCCGGGGGGCCGGGCCGGGCGCGGGCTCCCCCGCGTCCATCTCGGCGAGACGCTCCTTGATGACCTTCAGCGGCAGGTACGAGTCCCGCTGCTCCGTCAGCACGAACCGCAGGCGCTCGACGTCGGCGGGGCTGTACTGCCGGTAGCCCGACGGGGTGCGCACCGGGTCGATCAGTCCCTGGTCCTCGAGGAACCGCAGCTTGGAGTGCGAGACGGACGGGAACTCCGGGCCCAGCTGGGCGAGCACGTCGGAGATCCGCATCGTCGCCTGGCGCGAGATCCCCCGCGGCCAGGGTTCCGGCGCACCGCCGGGCTCCTCGCCCTGCGCGGCCTGCGCCGCCGTCACGACGCGGGCGCCTGCGGGTCCCGCGGCGCCTGCGGGCTGGCGTGGAACGACATGCGGAACTTGCCGATCTGCACCTCGTCGCCCGTGGTCAGCGGCGCCGCGTCGATGCGCTCCCGGTTGACGTACGTGCCGTTAAGCGAGCCGATGTCCCGGACGACGAAGCGGTCGCCCTCGCGGGCGAACTCCGCGTGCTTGCGCGACACCGTCACGTCGTCGAGGAAGATGTCGGCCTGCTCGCTGCGGCCGGTGACCGCGCGGTCGGAGTCCAGCAGGAAACGCTCCCCGACCGCTCCGGAGCCGTACTGCACCACCAGGAGCGCCGAGTGCCGCGGCAGTGCCGCGACGGCGGCGGCCTCCTCGGCGGTGAGCGGGATCCGGAACGCCTGCTCCTCCGCGGGCGCGCCCACGCGCCCCAGGTGCGCGGTGGTGTCCGCGGCCGCTTGGTGCGGCGGAAGAGAGCGGGGGTCCGTCATCAGTCCTCCTGTGAGGTCGGGCCGGTGGGTCGGGCGACGCTGCCGGCCGGCCCGAGGGCCGGTGCCCCCGGAAGGCCGACTGTGCGTCCGACGTGCGCCGTCGTCCGACAAACCTACCCCGACCGGGGCACGGGCGGGAAGCCCGCCCACCTCCGGAGGGCACGCCCGACCGCACGTCGGACTCGTCAGCCGCGCTCGCGCTCCGGCTGGGCGTACTCGGGCTCCTGCGGCGGCGTGACCGCCGTGATCTTCACCGCGTCCTCGCGGGCCGTCGACGCCTCGGCGCCCGCCGTGCGCACCGTCGCGAGCGCGCCGCCCGGGATCTCCAGCGCGCGGTCCATCGTCTCGGGGTCGCCGATGACGGTCCACTCGTACGGGGAGGACAGGGACGTCCCGTCGACGACGATCGCGTTCCCGTCGTCCTCGAACCAGGTGGACGTGACGAGGCGCACCCCGTTGAGCTCGACGACCTCCGCACCCGCGTTGCGCAGCTCCTCCAGCACGTTGAACATCTGTGACGCCTTCAGCGCGGCGCCCGGGTCCTGGATCGTGACCCGCACGCCCGGGCCCTGCGCCGGCAGCCGTCCCGACAGGATGCCCTCGGACTCCGCACGCTGCTCCGCCAGCTCGAGGGCCGACCGCGCCTGCCCGGAGCCGGACTCCAGCTCGTCGCGCGTCGCCTCCAGCCCCGAGACCTCGTCACCGAGCTGCTGCGCCCGGTCCGTGACCTCGTCGAGCAGGCGCACCAGGTCCTCCTGCCGGGCCGACGACAGCTGGTCCGACGCCGACTGCTGCACCTGCACGACCAGCGCGAACCCCAGCGCGGCGCACAGCACGCCCGCCAGCACCTGGGACCGGCTCGCCCGGGGGCGCAGCGCCGCCCCGAGCCGGCGCCAGCCGCTCGGTGCGGGGTCCGCGGTCCCGACGGTCCCGTCGGCCGTGGGCTCGGTCGCCGGCTCGCTCGTCGGAGTCCCGGTCAGGGGCCTCGCACCAGCCGGCGCCTCGGTGCCCCCGGCCGGGCTCTCGTCGGCGAGGTCCGCGCTCTCCGGCTCATGGTGCCCCTGCTCGTCGTGCCCCGGTCCGACGTCCGTCACGGCCGGAGTCTCGATCACGGCCGGAGTCTCGATCGGGGGCGGCGGCGCCCCGTCGGTCTCGTCGTCCGTGCCGTCGTCCGCAGGCGGCACGGACGCGTCGACGAGCGGCGCGGCGCTGGTCACCGGTTCCTCGTCGTCCGCAGGCTCGGCACCGAGGGCAGCGCCCTCCGCAGAGGTGTCGGCCTGCGTGGAGGGGATGTCGACCGGTGCCTCGTCGGAAGGGACGGCAAGGGGCGCGGCCTCCTCCGGGAGATCCGCTTCCTCCGCGACGTCGGACTGCTCGTCCTCCGCGCCGGGGGTCTCGCGGGCGTCGCGGTCCTGGGAGGGCCCGGCGCTCGGGGCGGTGCCCGCGCCGTCGTCGATGCCACCATCCGCGGCGCCCGACGACGGGGTCCCGGCGGTGGCGTCGTCGTCGGTGCCGGCGACGTCGGTGACGTCGGGGGTGTCGGGGCGGTCGCCCTTCGGGTCGCTCATCCGCCGCTCACGCCTTGAACAGGTGGCGGCGGATGGCCGCCGCGTTCGAGAAGATCCGGATGCCCAGCACCACCACGACCGCGGTCGACAGCTGCGCACCCACGCCCAGCTGGTCGCCCAGGAACACGATGAACGCCGCCACGACCACGTTCGACAGGAACGACACCAGGAACACCTTGTCGTCGAACAGGCCGTCGAGCTTGGCGCGGAGGCCCCCGAACAAGGCGTCCAGCGCGGCCACGACCGCGATCGGAAGATAGGGCTGCAACGCCACCGGCACGGTCGGCTGCAGCACCAGCCCGGCGATCACGCCGATCACGAGCCCGATCGCGGCGATCATGAGCGTTCCTCCTCGGTGTCGGACGACGACGTCCTCTGCGACGTCCCCGGCGATGTGCTCTCACGTGTGCTCTGCGGTGCCCCCTGGGCGTCGTCGCCCGGCTGCGAGGACTCCCCCGCACCCGACGGCGACGCGTACCGCAGGGTCTGGTTCCCCACGCCCGGCAGCGACAGGTCGCTCTGCGGGGTCACGCTCGACTGGATCCCGTAGCGCGACCCCAGCAGCTGCAGGTACGCCGGGGCGCCGGAGCGAGCGTACGCGGTCTGCATGTCGTCAGGGTCACCGATCGCCCGGATCGTGTAGGTCGGCCCCGGGAGCGGCACGAGGTCCACCAGGATGGCGTCACCGGCGTTGCGGATCGCGGACAGCGACGTCAGCCGCTGGTCGTCCACCGAGATCGCCTCCGCGCCCGCAGCCCACAGGGCGTTCACCACGGTCTGCACGTCCGCGTCCCGCACCCGGGCGCTCGCGTCGGGGTCGGACTCGGACTGCGCGGCGTCACCGTCGGACAGGGAGACCACCAGGCCCGGACCGCTGACCGCCGCCGACCCACTCACCACGCCGTCGCGCTGGAGCGTCTGCAGGAGGCCCGGGTCCTCGCTGGCGAGAGCGGTGTGCTGCAACGCCTCGATCTCGTCGCTCAGCGCCACCGACCGGGCCTGCAGCGCGTCCACCTCGTCGCGCCGGTCCACGATCTGCGTCTCCAGCACCTCGCGCGCCGCCGCCACCTCGGCCTGGGGCGCTCGCAGCTGGCGCGCCGCGGACACGGTCAGCAGACCCAGCAGGGCGGCCAGCAGCAGCAGGAGCACGACGGAGAGCCCCCGGCGTCCCGTCGGGCGCCCGGCCCGCGCCGCCTCCGCGCGCCGCTCGGCCTCCTCCGCGTACCCCGGGTCGAGAGGCTTCTCCATCACCTCGACCAGCAGGGTCATCGACTCGTCCGGGCGACGGCGCCCCGGCGCGCGCACCGGCGCCGTCACGCCTCACCCCCCGAGCCCTCGACGTCGGGCCCGGCGCTCGCGGCCACCAGCAGCTCGCGCGCCTGCCGCAGGTACTGCACGCCCGCCACCCAGTACAGGCCGACGCCCCACCACGTGAACGCCCAGCCCACGACGTGCGCCGCCGCGCCGACCCCACCCGGCACCGTCGCCAGGAGGAGCAGCGGGAACGCGTACAGGAGCGCGAACGTCCCGGCCTTGCCCACGAAGCTCACCGGCAGCGGCCCGTACCCGTGCCGCGCGAGCACCGGCAGCAGGCACGCGAGCATCACGTCCCGGGCGACGATCACCACGAGGATCCACAGCGGGATCACGTCCCGCCAGGTCAGGCCGATCAGGGTGACGAAGATGAAGAGGCGGTCCGCCGCCGGGTCGAGCATCTGCCCCAGCCGCGTCACCTGGTGCAGCCGCCGCGCCAGCACGCCGTCCAGCCAGTCCGTGAAGCCGGAGAAGGCCAGGACCGCGAGGGCCCACACGTCCTCGCCCACCACGATCAGCACCGCGAACACCGGCACCAGGGCCAGGCGCAGCAAGCTCACCAGGTTCGGGATCGTGAAGACCCGGCTGCTGATCTCCTGGCCCTCCTGCACGGGGCACATCCTACGCACGCGGCCTGCGCCCAGTGGCCGAACTCACCGGCACCCGCCGGACGACCACCGGCCCCGGCCGGTAGACTGGGACCACCTTCGGAGTTCGTCGTGCCTCCCGCGTGTTCGTTGTGCCCCGCTCAGAGCGGGGCTGGTGTGTGTCCGGGACCGAGCGACCGTGCCGCCTCCTCGGCGGTACAGGACTCCTCCCCCACCACCCACAGAACGGTGACCCCTCTTGAGCACCCCTGACTCCACCCTGCCCACCGAGCCCACCTCCGGGCAGACCACCGGGCAGGACCCCACGTTCGCCGACCTCGGCCTCCCCGCACCGCTGCAGGCCGCCGTCGACGACCTCGGGTTCACGACGCCGTCACCCATCCAGGCGCGCGCCATCCCCGAGCTCCTCGCCGGCCGCGACATCACCGGCGTCGCCCAGACCGGCACCGGCAAGACCGCCGCCTTCGGCATCCCGCTGCTCGCCGCACTCGACCCGCAGGCCTCCGTCGCCGGCGGGCACGTGCAGGCCCTCGTCCTCGCCCCCACCCGCGAGCTCGCGCTCCAGGTCGCCGAGGCCGTCGAGTCGTTCGCCACCCACCTGCCCGGGGTGCGCGTCACCTCCGTGTACGGCGGCTCCCCCTACCAGCCGCAGCAGCGCGCCCTGCGCGACGGCGTGCACGTCGTCGTCGGCACCCCCGGCCGCGTCATGGACCACCTCGAGCGGGGCACCCTCTCCCTCGACGGCGTCAAGTTCCTCGTCCTCGACGAGGCCGACGAGATGCTCCGCATGGGCTTCGCCGAGGACGTCGAGACGATCTTCGGCCAGGCGCCCGCGAAGCGACAGGTCGCCCTGTTCTCCGCGACCATGCCTCCCGCGATCCGCGCCGTCGCCGAGACCCACCTCACCGACCCCGTCGCGATCGCCGTCTCCCGTCAGTCCTCCACCGTGTCGACCGTCGAGCAGACCTACGCCGTCGTGCCCTTCCGGCACAAGATCGGCTCCCTCGTCCGGGTGCTCGCCACCTCCGACGCCGACGCCACCATCGTCTTCACCCGCACCCGCAAGGACGCCGAGGAGGTCGGCGCCGCCCTCGTGGAGCGCGGCACCTCCGCCGCCACCATCTCCGGCGACGTCGCCCAGAAGGAGCGCGAGAAGATCGTCGAGCGCCTCAAGTCCGGCGCCCTCGACGTGCTCGTCGCCACCGACGTCGCCGCCCGCGGCCTCGACGTCGACCGCATCGGCCTCGTCGTCAACTTCGACATCCCCCGCGAGCCCGAGGCCTACGTGCACCGCATCGGGCGCACCGGCCGCGCCGGGCGCACCGGCCGCGCCCTGTCGTTCGTCACGCCCCATGAGCGCGGCAAGCTCAAGCACATCGAGCGGACCATCCGCACGACGCTCGCCGAGGTCGAGATCCCCTCGCCCCGCGACGTCTCGGAGCACCGCGCCCGTCGCCTCCTCGACGCCGTCGGCACGCGCATCGAGGCCGGCCGCCTCGACCTGTACACCCGGATGCTCCAGGAGCGCGCCGGCTCCGCGTCCGACGCCGCGGACGCCGAGGGCACGCCGGCCCCCGTCGAGGGTGGCGACGACGCCCTGCAGGTCGCGGCCGCCCTTCTGGCGCTCGCGGTCGGGGACGACGGCCCCCAGCAGCGCGCAGCCCAGGAGGAGCACGAGCGCGAGCGGGCCGAGGCCAAGGGCGGGCGCACCCGCGAGACGCACCGCGCCGAGCGGACCGAGCGCGACGGCGACCGCACCGGCCGCCACCCCCGCTCGGACCGCGACCGGGACGACCGCGGCCGCGGCATCCGCCGTCCCGCCGCCGGCACGCGCTACCGCATCTCCGTCGGCCACACGCACGGCGCGCAGCCGCGCGGCATCGTCGGGGCGCTCACGCACGAGGGCGGCCTGTCGGGCAGCGACATCGGCAAGATCGACATCTTCGGCAACTTCTCGCTGGTCGACATCACGCGGCCGCTCGACGACGCCGACATGAACCGGATCGGCCGCGCCCACGTGGCCGGCAAGGCGCTCCGCATCTCCGTCGACAAGGGCGCGCCGGAGCGCCGCGCCCCGCGCACGGAGCGGCCCCGCACCGACCGTCGTCCGGCCCGCACGGCCTGACGCACCGGGCGGCCTGCCCGCGACACGACGAAGCCCCGCGAGCCGTGCGGTTCGCGGGGCTTCGTCGTGTCGCGGCGGTGGCGAAGGCGGTCAGGTGCGGTCCGGCGCCTCGCCGAGGCTCACGACGAGGGACCTCAGCCGCCGCGCCTCCGCCATCCCCCGCTCGCCGTCGGCGCGCTGGATGCCCATGACGGCGATCGTGCCGCCGTCGGCGAGGTCGAGCCGCACCCACGGGTCGTCGGGGCCGAGCCGCACCTCGACGATCTCCGCCCACGCGAGCGTCCGCGAGCGGACGAGGTTGCGGACCCGCAGGCCCTCCTCCGACGGGACGGCATGCACGCCGCCGAGCCGCCACAGCAGCCAGGTGACGCCGAGCGCGAAGACGATGAAGGAGACCTTGTTCACCGCGGCCGCGCCCATCGGCCCGTTCGAGCTGAGGCCGACCACGACGCTCCCGACCGCGGCGACCACCCACACGAACCAGGCCGAGACCTGGCCCCACAGCGGGCGGAACGTGCGGAAGCGTGACGAGCTCATGCCGACCACGCTGCCACCGCGCGCGCGTGCTCGACAGGCCGGCGGGCGCCGACCCGCCAGGTCACAGGCGGCTGGCGTGGATGGAGGTCACGATGATGCCGCGCGCCCCCACCTCGTACAGCGCGTCCATCACGCGGTTCGTCTCCGAGCGCTTCACCATCGACCGCACCGCCGCCGACTCGCCGTTGTGCAGCGGCGACACGGTGGGCGACTCGAAGCCGGGGGTCACCGCCACGGCGGCGTCCACGAGCTCCATCGGCACGTCGTAGTCCATGAGCACGTACTCGTGCGCGGTGATGACGCCCTGCAGGCGCCGGGTGAGCACGTCCAGCCCGGCCGGCTCCGCGACGTCGCTGCGGCGGATGAGCAGCGCCTCGGAGCGCAGGATCGGCTCACCGAACACCTCCAGGCCCGCCGCGCGCAGCGTGGTGCCCGTCTCGACGACGTCGGCGATGACGTCCGCGACGCCCAGGCGCACGGAGCTCTCCACCGCGCCGTCGAGGTGCACCACCGCCGACGGCTCGATCCCCCGCTCGCGCAGGTAGGACCGGACCAGGGTGTCGTACGAGGACGCCACCCGGCGTCCCGCGATCTGGTCGACGTCGGTGATGGTGCCCGCCGGCGCGGCGAACCGGAACGTCGATGCGGCGAAGCCCAGCGGCAGGTGCTCGACGGCGTCCGCCCCCGAGTCGAGCAGCAGGTCGCGGCCGGTGATGCCGACGTCGACGGTGCCGGACCCCACGTACACCGCGACGTCGCGCGGGCGCAGGAAGAAGAACTCGGCGCCGTTGTCCGGGTCGGCGAGCACGAGCTCGCGGGTGTCGCGGCGCTGGCGGTAGCCCGCCTCGCGCAGCATGTCGGAGGCCGGGACGGAGAGGGACCCCTTGTTGGGGACGGCGATACGGAGCACTGCGTTACCTCGTTCTGATCAGGTCGGGACGTGTCGGGCGGCTGGGCGCGCGCGACGGACGTCGGGGCCGCACCGTGACGGTGCGACCCCGGTCCGGGCGCTCACAGATGCGCGTACACGTCCTCGAGCGTCAGCCCCTTGGCCAGCATGAGCACCTGCAGGTGGTACAGCAGCTGCGAGATCTCCTCCGCGGCCGCCTCGTCGGTCTCGTGCTCGGCGGCCATCCAGACCTCGGCCGCCTCCTCCACGATCTTCTTCCCGATCGCATGCACGCCGGCGTCCAGCTCGGCCACGGTCCCCGACCCGGCGGGGCGGGTCGTGGCCTTCTCGGTCAGCTCGGCGAACAGGGAGTCGAACGTCTTCACCCGCTCAGCCTAGACGCCGGGACCCCGGGCTCTGGGCGCGGTTTCGTCCCTCGGGACGGTGAGTTCTGGTGGTTCATGGCGCTTGGCACACTATTTTTGTGAGGAGAAGCGGACCCGGGACCACTCCCCCCGAGGATCAGTGGGCGTGCGCCGACGCCAGACCCCGCAGCGCCTCGATCTCCGCCGGTACGTCCTCCGCCCCGTAGACGGCGGAGCCCGCGACGAAGACGTTCGCCCCCGCGTCCGCCGCGCGCTCGATCGTGTCGCGCGACACTCCCCCGTCGACCTGGATCCACACGTCCAGCCCCGACTCCCCCACCGCCTGCCGGGCGCGCCGGATCTTCGGCAGCGTGCCGTCGATGAACGACTGCCCGCCGAAGCCGGGTTCCACGGTCATGACGAGGATCATGTCGATCTCCGGCAGGAGGTCGAGGAACGGCTCCACCGGCGTCGCCGGCCGGAGCGCGACGCCCGCCCTCGCCCCCAGGCGCCGCAGCTCCCGCGCGAGGCGGACCGGAGCCGTGGCGGCCTCCGCGTGGAACGTCACCGAGGCGGCCCCGGCCTCCGCGTACGCGGGCGCCCAGCGGTCCGGGTCCTCGATCATCAGGTGTGCGTCGAGCGGCACCGGCGAGACCTGCGCGAGCCGCTCGAAGACCGGCAGGCCCAGCGTGAGGTTCGGCACGAAGTGGTTGTCCATGACGTCCACGTGGGCGTAGTCGGCGGTGGCGATGGCCCCCAGGTCGCGCTCGAGGTTCGCGAAGTCGGCCGACAGGATGCTCGGGTTGATCAGCGCAGGCATGCGCCCAGCGTAGGCGGCGCAGCCACTACGCTCGCCCCGTGCCACCGCTCCCCTCCCCCACCGAGCCGTCGCCGACGACGGCCGTCGCGCCCCCGGTCGTGCGTGCCGCCGTCGCCGACGACCTGCCCACCGTCGCGGCCATCCTCGAGCCGTACGTCACCGGCACGGCCGTGACGTTCGACGAGCAGGCCCCCGACGTCGCCGCGTGGCGCCAGCGCCTCGTGGACCTGGACGCCCGCGGCCTGCCGTTCCTCGTGGCCGAGGTCGACGGGGCCGTCGTCGGCTACGCGTACGCGTCCCCCTGGCGCCCCAAGGCCGCCTACCGGTACACGGTGGAGGACACGATCTACCTCGCCCCCGCGGCCCAGGGACGCGGCGTCGGCTCCCTGCTCATGACGGCGCTGCTCGAGGCCTGCTCGCGCGCCGGCGTGCGGCAGGTCGTGGCCGTCGTGGCCGACGACCCCGCGGCGGCCGGCTCCCTGCCCCTGCACCGCCGGTTCGGCTTCGAGGTCGCCGGCGTGCTGCGCGACGTCGGGGTCAAGCACGGCCGCACCGTGAGCACCACGCTGCTGCAGCTCACCCTCGCCTGACGCGCCTGCGCGCCTCAGGAGTGCAGCCCGGCACGCAGCGTGTCGGTCCGGTCCTCCACGGTCCGCCACGCCTCGGGGCCCACGCCCGGGTGCGCGTCGCGGTCGATCTCCTCGAGCCCGGTGCGCAGGCCGTCGAGCGTGGCCGCCACGGCGCGCAGGGCACGGCGGCGGGGCAGCCCCCACGACTCCCCCTCCCCGACGAGGTGCTCGGCCGTGATGCGGTCCATGTCGCGCTCCCCGGACACGTCCATCGCGAAGACCCGCGACGCGTGCGCGTGGTGCAGGTGCATGGACACGTCGTAGGCGGGCGCGAGCGCGACCGTGCCGTCCGCGCGCCGGAGCACCGAGACGTTCTTCGCGTGCGCGTCGGTGTTCCCGACCGCCAGGTTCAGGGTCGTGAGGGCGAGCAGGCCGTCGGGCCGGGCGCCGTCGTCGCGCAGCGTGCGGGCGATCCGGGCCAGGGAGGGCAGCGCGCGCCCGTGCTGGAACTTGCGCTCGGGGTCGCGGGTGTTGATGCCGAGCGCCTGCGCCGCGTCCTCCTGGTGCACCCGTCGCTGACCGCCCGGGGCGTCCGCGTCGGGCACGCGGTCGTAGCGTGAGACGACGATCGCGCGAACGTCGTCGAACGTGACCACCTCGGCGTCGATCGACGTGAGACCCACGCGGCGGGCCAGGTCGAGCGCGGCGGCCTCCGTATCGACCAGGTCGGCCGTGGGAGAGCCCGCCTCGCGCGCCACCTTGAGGATGTGCGTCGTCGGCTGGGTGGGCGACGCACGGAGCCAGCCGTGCTCGTCGCGTACGAGCCCGATCTTGGGCTCCATACCGGGCAGGGAGCTCGTCAGGTGCCTGCTGCGTCCATGCCCGCCGGCACGTGCCAGGCTCTCCCGAAGGAGCGTCGCCACGCCTCGGTCGTCGAGACGGGTCGCCGGTCGTGCCGCCGGTTCCGGGTCGGCCCCAGGAGGTACGAGCAGGAGGGCACCGACGGTGTCACCTCCGAAGGCGGCGAAGAAGCCGACGGAATCCTCGGGGTCGACGCCGGCCTCCATCGCCATGGAGTCACGCACGCGCCCCTCGGGCATCAGCCCGTCGAGCCAGGCCGTCACCCGGGCCGACGACGGCGGTGCGTCCGGGTCCATGGGGAGGAGGTGGGACAGCACGCGCGCGCCGTATCCCCATCGCGCGACCGCTCCGGCATCCCACTCCAGGTCGACCCTGTGAGTCCCCCGTGGACTCGAACGCCCGACGAACCGGGCTACCCGGACCCCGTACAGCCACGCGTCGAGCTCACTCGCCGGCACGGCCCGCCCTCTCCGCCAGCCGCACGTCGACGCCCAAGGCGTCGAACATCTCGAACAGTCGCGTGATGTAGAGGTTCTCGACACCCGACTCGACCTCGGACACGTACTGTCGGGTCAGCCCGAGCTCGTCCGCGAGCGCCCCCTGGCTCAGGCCTTCGCGCTTGCGTGTCTGCTGGACGAAGCGTCCGATGTCGCGCGGGCTTCGCGCTACCGTCCATCGTTCGCCGTTCATGTCGCCACCTCGTTGCGTCGGGATTTCCTGACCCCCCTGGGTGGCGCCACCATATCCTGGCAACACCGGGCAGTGCAAGAAGATCCCGACATCTAGCGCGCGACCCGGCGCAGCAGCGTGAGGTGCATCGCGTCGGTGCCGTGCGCGTGCGGCCACAGCTGCACGTCCAGCCCGTGCGCGCCGCCGTCCGGGGCGCCGAGATCGATGTCCGCACCGGGCACCAGCGCGTCGCGCACCGCCGACCGGGCGTCGATGCGCTCCGCGTCGTCCCGGCGGCGCAGCACGTCATCGACCACGAGCCGCGTCTCCGCCAGGTGCGGGGAGCAGGTGACGTACGCGACGACACCGCCGGGACGCACCGCGTCGAGGGCGGAGGCGAGCAGCTCGCGCTGCAGCACCGTCAGTGTGCCCAGGTCGGCCGGGGTGCGGCGCCAGCGCGACTCGGGACGCCGGCGCAGTGCGCCGAGCCCGGTGCAGGGGGCGTCGACGAGGACCCGGTCGTAGGCGGCGGGCTCCTCGGTGCCGACCTCCCGGCCGTCGCCGGTGCGCACGCGCTCCACGACGCCCTCCGGCACGGCGCGCAGGGCCCGCTCGACGAGGCGGGCGCGGTGCGGCTGCACCTCGTTGGCGACGAGGGTGGCGCCTCGCTCCCCCGCGAGCGCCGCGAGGAGGGCGGCCTTGCCGCCCGGCCCGGCACAGAGGTCGAGCCAGCGCGCGTCGGCGCCGTCGAGCGGGGCGCCTGCGAGTGCGAGGGTGACGAGCTGCGAGCCCTCGTCCTGGACGCCTGCGCGGGCATCAGCGACGGCAGGCAGCGCGGCGGGGTCGCTGCCGCCGGCGAGGACGAGCGCGGTCGGCGCCCAGCGGCCCGGCTCGAGCCGCACGTCGGCGTCGTGGGCCTGCTCCTGGAGCAGGTCGGGCGCCGCGAGGCCGGGGCGCGCGACGAGGGTCACGCGGGGCGCGGCGTTGTCCGCGTCGAGCAGGTCGGCGATCTCGTCGGGGCCGCGTCCGTGGCCCGCGAGCGCCTCGCGCAGGGCCCTGGTGATCCACACCGGGTGCGAGCCGACCGTGGCGAGCCCGGTGACGGTGTCGGGCGCCTCCTCGGTGAGGCGGGCGAGCCATTCCTCGAGGGGCGTGCGTCCGACGGCGCGCAGGACGGCGTTGACCATCTGGGCCGGCCCGGCGCCCACGCGGTCGCGGGCGAGCGCGACGGTCTCGGAGACGGCCGCGTGGGACGGGACGCGCATCCCCAGGAGCTGGTGCGTGCCGAGGCGGAGGACGTCGAGCACCTCGGGGTCGAGCTGGTCGAGGGGGCGGGTCACGCAGCGGGCGAGAATCGCGTCGTAGCGTCCGCGCAGGCGCAGGGTGCCGTACGCGAGCTCGGTGGCGAACGCGGCGTCGCGGCCGGCGATCCTGCGTTCGCGGAGCAGGGGCGGGAGCACGAGGTTGGCGTAGGCGTCGGAGCCGTCCACCTGGCGCAGCACGTCGTAGGCCGCGGTGCGGGCCGGGTCGGTGCGGCGGCGGCGCTCGCCGGGCGCCTGGGCGCTGCGGTGCGTCTCGCCACGGGTGCGGGCGGCGCTGCGCTGGCGTCCCTTGCTGTTGCGGGCGGGCGCGCGGCGCTCGTCCCGGCGGTCGTCGCTCATCGGGCGTCCTGCCCGAGGCGCAGGGAGGCGTCGCCGGCGTCCCCGGTGAAGAGGCCGCGCGCGCCGCGTGCCCAGTCCGCGGCGGGCATCGGCTTCTTGCCGACGGGCTGCACGTGCCCGAGCGCGACGGCGTGCGTGGCGGTCCCGACGAGGACCTCCTTCTTGCCGGGGCGCACCTCGCCGGGGGCGAGGTCGGCGACGTCGGGTCGCGGGGTGACGGGACCCAGGCCGAGGCGGGCCCCCGGGGCGGCGTCGAGCCCGGCGGTGGGCGGCAGAGTGGTCCACGCGCCGGGGGCGGGGGTGACGGCGCGGATCCGTCGGTCGACGGCGAGTGCGGGGTCGTCCCAGCGGACGCGGGCGTCGTCGGTCGTCACCTTGGGCGCGAGGGAGACTCCGTCCGCGGGCTGCGGCTGGGGCGCGAGCGTCCCGTCCTCGAGGGCGTCGAGGGTCGCGACGAGCAGGTCGGCGCCGCTGGTGGCCAGCCGGCCGAGCAGGTCGCCGGAGGTGTCGCGGGGGCGGATCGTCTCCGTGGCGGTGCCGAGCACCGGGCCGGTGTCCATGCCCTCGTCGAGGAGGAACGTCGTCGCGCCGGTGACCTCGTCCCCGGCGAGCACGGCGTGCTGCACGGGGGCGGCCCCGCGCCACGCGGGCAGGACGGAGAAGTGCAGGTTGACCCAGCCGAGGCGCGGGACGGCGAGCACGTCGGCGCGCAGGAGGTGCCCGTACGCGACGACGGGGGCGGCGTCGACGTCGAGCTCGCGCAGCGTCGCGAGGAACTCCTCCCCGCGCGGGCGCTCGGTGAGGACCGGGATCCCGGCCTCCTCGGCCGCGAGGCGCACCGGGCTGGGCACGAGCCGGCGGCCGCGTCCGGCGGGCGCGTCCGCCCGGGTCAGGACGGCGACGACCTCGTGGCGCGACGCCAGCAGGGCGCGCAGGGACGGGACGGCAGGGTCAGGGGTTCCGGCGAAGAGCAGGCGCACCACCCGATCGTAGTCGGGCGAGCGGGTCCCGGTCCGCGAGCGCCGGGGCGCCGTCGAGCGTCATGCAGCGGCGTGGCCCGGCCGTGGTCGCGAGGGGTCGTGGGCGCCGACCGGCATCGTGACCGTCCGGTCGACGTCCTCCCTCGTGCTCGTGCCGGCTACCGGCCGACAGGGAGACCGAGGTCGCGCAGGGCGGCGCGCAGCGCCGCGGCGTCGGTGAAGCGGACGGCGTGGAAGCCCAGCTCGCGGGCGGCCTCGACGTTGGCGGGGCTGTCGTCGACGAAGACGGCGCGCGCGGGGTCGACGTCGTGCGTGACCATCAGGTGCCGGAAGATCGCCGGGTCGGGCTTCGCGAGCCCCACCCGCCCGGACACCACCACGTGCTCCATGCGCGTCGTCGCGGGGGCCGCCCCGGCGGCGTGCCCGAACAGCTCGTCCGACCAGTTGGTGAGCCCGAGGAGGCGCACGCCGGCGGCCGCCAGCTCGTCGACGAGCTCCGCCGAGCCCGGGACGGGCCCGGTCAGGGTGCCGGGGAAGCCCGCCACGTACTCGTCGAGCAACGGTTGCAGGTGGGGCCGGTCGGCCAGGCTGGCGCGGGCGTCGGTCCAGCTGCGCCCGGCGTCCTGGGCGAGGTTGAGGGCCGGGAAGTCGACGTCCGCCATCCAGGCGTCCACCTCGGCGCGCGTGCGCCCCGGGAACGCCCCGTAGGGGTCCCAGCCGACGAGCACGTTGCCGAAGTCGAGCACCACCGTGTCGACGAGGGCCTCGGCGGGGCCAGGAGCCATCAGAGCATCTCCTTCGGGTCGACCTGGACGCGGACGGCGCCGCCCTCCCGCCGGGCCGACCGGACGGCGAGGGAGGCGCGCAGCTGGGCGGCGAGCTCGCCGCCTTGGGCGAGGGGGACGCGCAGCACGGTGCGCACCTGGGGCTCGAGCGTGGCGCCGCGGCGCGGGTCGGCGTCGGGCTGCTCGACGGGCCCCAGGACGGTGTCGGGGCCCGCGAGCGCCACCCGGCCCACGACGGCGTCCACCGCGCCCCGGTCCCCGGTGACGGACGCGACACGGACCGCGGGCGGCAGCGCGAGCTCGCGACGCTCGGCGAGCTCCCGGTCGGCCAGGCCCCCGGGGTCGTAGCGCACGAGCGCCCCGGTCGGGGCGGGGGCGGCGTCGCCGACGAGGAGCACCTGTCCGCCGGTGCGGGACGGGTGCACGAGGGCCGCGGCCGCGAGCCAACGGTGCAGCGCCTCCGTCGCCGTGGCGAGGCCCGTGCCCGCGGTGGCCACGGCGGCGTCGAGCAGGAGAGCGACGGCGTACCCGCCGTCGGCGACGGGCTCGGCGCCGGGTGTCGCGACGACGAGGGCCGGTTCGGGACCTACCCGGTCGAGCACCCCGGCGGGCGCGGAGGACGCGGACACGCGCACGGGAGTGCCCGCGAACGCCCGGCCGAGCTCCTCGGCGGTGCGGTCCGACCCGACGCGGACGGCACGCAGGTGGGTGTCGCCGCACTCCTCGCAGCGCCAGCCGCCGGCGAGCCGGCCGCACCAGGAGCACTGGGGCGCACTGCCGGTGCGGGTCATGCCGAGCGGGCCGTGGCAGGCGGCGCAGCGGGCGGCGGTCCGGCACCGCGCGCACGCGACGACGGGCAGGTAGCCGGTGCGGGGCACCTGGACGAGGACGGGCCCGCGGGTCAGCCCGTCGCGGGCGGCCCGCCAGGCGGCGGTCGGCAGCCGGGCGGCGGCTCCCGGCCCCTCGGCGGCGAGCTCGACGGACGTGAGGGCGCGCACACGGGGGGCGCGGGCGCGCAGCACGTCTCGGGGCGCGGCGATCTCGCGCGCCCACCCGGACGCCAGCAGGGCCTGCGCCTGCACGGTCCGGCCCGGCGACCCCAGCAGGTAGGCGGCGTCCTCCAGGTCGCTGCGCAGGGCGAGCACGTCTCGGGCGTGCGGGTAGGGGGCGTGCGGCTCCGCGAGCGTGTCCTCGCCGTCGCCCCACAGCACCACGAGACCGAGGTCCGGCACCGGGGCGAACATGGCGGCCCGCGTCCCGACGACGACGTCGGCCAGCCCGTGCCGGGCGCGCAGGAAGGCGCGGTAGCGCGGGGCGGGTCCGTCGTCGGCGAGGAGCCGCACGACGTCGTCGAGCCCGGCCTCGCCGAGGGCGGCCACGACGCGCTCGACGTCGCGGGCGTCGGGCGCGACGACGAGGACGCGCCGTCCGCCGGCCACGGCGGCACGGGCCGCCTGTGCGACGGCGGACGCCCAGTGCGGTACGCGCGCCGGCCCGTCGCCCGCCGGGGGCGCGAGGCCGGGCAGCGGCGTCCACACGGCCCGCGGAGCGCCGCCGGCGAGCACGTGACGACAGAACGCCTCCCCGCCCAGGTAGGACTCCCATGCGGTCGTCGAGCCCGCTGAGACGAGCCGTACGGGGCCGGGACGGTCCGCGCCCTCCCCGACGTCCTCCGGGGCGTCCTGGACGCCCTCCACGGGCTCCTGAGCGAGGCCCTGGGTGCTGCCGCCCTGGGTATCGGCCGGCTCGCCGCTCGACGCGACCCGCGCCGCCCCGTCCGCAGCCGTGGTCAGGGAGGCGAGCACCTCCTTCTCGACGCGGGCGTGCCGCGGCGGCACGGCGAGGCGCAGCACGTCGGCGAGCGTTCCCGCGTACCGGTCCGCGACGGCGCGGGCCAGCCGCAGCACCGGCTCCGACAGCACGGCGTCGGCCGAGACCACGCGCCTGAGGGGCACCAGCCGCCCGTCGTGGTCGGACGTCTCGCGACGCTCCACCACGTACCCCGCCACCTCCTGCGGCCCGAACCGGGCCCGCACCCGCACGCCCGGCCGGGCGTCGTCGGCCATCGGGGCGGGCACCAGGTAGTCGTACGGGCGGTCCAGGTGCGCGGGCTGCAGGTCGAGCACCACCCGGGCGACGGGGAGCTCGTCGGCGACGGGGGTGGCGCCCAGGGCGGCCTTGCCGCCCTTCCCGGGCTTGCGACGCCCCTTCGCGCCGGCGTCGCGCGGGGCCGGGACGTCGTCGAGCCCGAGCAGCGCGGGCTGCTCGGGCTCGGGGGTCTCAGTCACGAGGCCATCCCATCACGCCCCACGGACGCAGCCGAGCACGGTGACACCAGGCTCGACCGACGCCGCCGCCGGACGAGAGGAGCACGTGATGGCAAGGTGCCTTCGCACCACCCAGCCGCGACCGAAGGCCGGAACGGTGGGTCAGACCGCGGCCCGCAGCGCGTCGACGCGGTCGGTGCGCTCCCAGGTGAACCCGGGCAGGTCGCGGCCGAAGTGCCCGTAGGCGGCCGTCTGGGCGTACACGGGGCGCAGCAGGTCGAGGTCGCGGATGATCGCCGCCGGGCGCAGGTCGAAGACGCTCTCGATGGCCGCGGCGATCCGCTCGGTGGGCACCGTCTCCGTGCCGAACGTCTCGACGTACAGCCCTACCGGGTGAGCCTTGCCGATCGCGTACGCGACCTGCACCTCGCACCGACGCGCCAGCCCCGCCGCGACGACGTTCTTCGCGACCCAGCGCATCGCGTACGCGGCGGACCGGTCGACCTTCGACGGGTCCTTGCCGGAGAACGCGCCGCCGCCGTGCCGCGCCATGCCGCCGTAGGTGTCGACGATGATCTTGCGGCCGGTGAGGCCGGCGTCGCCCTGCGGCCCGCCCACGACGAACTTGCCGGTCGGGTTGACGATGAGGCGCGCGTCCGCCGTCTCGACGCCGGTCTCCTGGGCCACCTGGGCCAGCACCGGCGCGATGACGACGTCCGCGACCTCGCGCTGCAGCTTCTCCTGCACGATGTCGGCGTCGTGCTGCGTGGACAGCACCACGGTGTCGATGCGCACCGGCCGGTCGCCGTCGTACGCGACCGTCACCTGCGTCTTGCCGTCGGGGCGGAGGCCGGGCAGCTCGCCCGAGCGCCGCACGGCCGACAGCCGCTCCGCGAGCCGGTGCGACGTCCAGATCGGCAGCGGCATCAGGGACGGCGTCTCGTCGGTGGCGTACCCGAACATCAGGCCCTGGTCGCCCGCGCCCTGCGCGTCGAGGGGGTCGCGGTCGAGGCCCGGTCCGGAGGCGTCGTCGCGCTCCTCGAGGCTCTTGTCGACGCCCTGCGCGATGTCGGGCGACTGCTGCCCGATCGACACGGAGACGCCGCAGGAGTCGCCGTCGAACCCGATCGCCGAGGACGTGTACCCGATGCGGCGGACCACCTCACGCACGATCTGCGGGATCTCGACGTACGCGTCTGTCGTGACCTCGCCCGCCACGTGCACCAGGCCCGTGGTCACCATCGTCTCCACCGCCACGCGCGAGCGCGGGTCCTGTGCGAGCAGTGCGTCGAGGATCGCGTCGGAGATCTGGTCGCAGACCTTGTCCGGGTGGCCCTCGGTCACGGACTCGGACGTGAAGAGGCGCAGCGCATCGGTCATGGCGGACAGCCTACGGGGAACAGGCCGCCCCATCGGGCCCTCGAGACGGGAAATGTCTCACATGCTGGGTGAATCTCAGATGCCGGGCAGCGTCTTCGTCACGGCGTCCCAGATGGCGTCCGCGACCTCGCGCTTCGACCCGGCGGCCTCGGTCACGACCTCGCCGCGGCCGTCGAGCACCGTGACGGCGTTGGTGGGGGCGCCGAAGCCGCGCCCGGCGCCCACGGCGTTCACCGCGAGCAGGTCCGCGCCCTTGCGCAGCGCCTTGCGGCGCCCGTGCTCGAGCACGGAGCCGTCCGCGTCGCCGGTCTCGGCCGCGAAGCCCACGACGAGCTGGCCGGGGCGCAGCCGGTCGTGCGCGAGCTCGGCGAGCACGTCCGGGTTCTCGACGAGCGTGAGGGGCGCGGGGCCCTCGCCCGGCACCTTCTTGATCTTGGCGTCCGGCACGTCGGCCGGGCGGAAGTCGGCCACCGCCGCCGCCATCACGACGACGTCGGCCTCCGACGCGCCCGCACGCACGGCGTCGCGCAGCTCGGCCGTGGTCTCCACGGGCACGACGACGACGCCGGCCGCGCGCGCGGCCCCGCACACGGCGTCGTCCAGGTTGGCGGCCACGAGCGTGACCGCGGCGCCGCGGGCTCGGGCGGCCTCGGCGAGCGCGGCGCCCTGGCGCCCGCTGGACCGGTTGCCGATGAAGCGCACCGGGTCGATCGGCTCGCGGGTGCCACCCGCCGAGACGACCACCGTGCGACCGGACAGGTCGCCGGGAGGCCCGTCCCCGGGAGTCGAGGGGCCGGCGGACGCCGCGGCCGCGAGGGCTGCACGCGCGATCTCCTCCGGCTCGGGCAGGCGCCCCGGGCCCGTGTCCGCGCCGGTGAGACGGCCGCTCTCCGGCTCGATCACCGTGACGCCCCGCTCGCGCAACGTCGCCACGTTGGCGCGGGTGGCGGGGTGCTCCCACATCTCGGTGTGCATGGCGGGGGCCATCACGACCGGGCAGCGGGCGGTGAGGAGGGTCGAGGTGAGGAGGTCGTCGGCCCGGCCGGTCGCCGCCCGGGCGAGCAGGTCCGCCGTCGCGGGCGCCACGACGACGAGGTCGGCGCCCTGTCCGAGCGCCACGTGGGGGACGTGCGCGACGTCCTCGAAGACCTCGTCCGTGACCGGCTCGCCCGACAGCGCCTCGAACGTCGGCGCGCCCACGAAGCGCAGGGCGGACGCGGTCGGGATCACCCGGACCGCGTGGCCGTCCTCGCGCAGGAGCCGCAGCAGCAGCACGGCCTTGTACGCGGCGATGCCGCCGCTGACGCCGAGCAGGATCCTCATCGCGCGCTACCTCGTCGCCACAGGGGGACGCCGGTCGCCGACCGGCGCCGTGCCGTCAGAAGGTGATCTCGTCGCCGGTCTCGGCGACCGGCTCCGCGGCAGCCTCGGGCTTCTCCTCGACCGGGGTCGAGGTGAGCAGGCCCTCGTTGATCTCGCGCATGGCGATGGAGAGCGGCTTCTCCTGGTTGCGGGTCTCGACCAGCGGGCCCACGTTCTCGAGCAGGCCCTCGTTGAGCTGCGAGTAGTAGGCGTTGATCTGGCGGGCGCGCTGGGACGCGTACAGCACGAGGCCGTACTTCGAGTCGGTGCGCTCGAGCAGCTCGTCGATGGGCGGGTCGGTGATGCCGATGGGCTGGGCCACGGTTCCGGCCATGGGTCACACTCCAGACAAAGTTCGGTGACGGGTTCGCTGACAGCTGCGGTGACGCGATGTCAGGGGGTCAGCGGTCCATCCTACCTGCGCTCGGGCGCGGACCCCCAGCCGGTGCCCTCCAGGGCGACCCGGGGTGCGGCGGACGTCACACCCATCACCCGCGCGAGCCGGTCCGTGGCGTGGGTGACGTCGTCGTTGACGATCGTCACGTCGAACTCGGCCTCGGCGGCGAGCTCGGTCCGCGCCGTGGTCAGGCGTCGCTCACGCTCCTCCGCGTCCTCCGTGCCGCGCCCGACAAGGCGCCGCACGAGCTCGTCGAAGCTGGGCGGGGCGAGGAAGACGAACTGCGCGGCGAGCCCTCTCGCCGTGACCGCCTCGCGCACCTGCCGCGCGCCCTGCAGGTCGATCTCCAGCAGGGTGGGCACGCCGGCGGCGAGATGCTCCTCGACCGGCCCCCGGGGGGTGCCGTACCGGTGCCGACCGTGCACCACCGCCCACTCGAGCATCTCCCCGTCGGCGACCATCCGGTCGAACTCCTCGGGCGAGACGAACAGGTAGTGCACGCCGTGCACCTCGCCGGGGCGCGCCGGCCGGGTCGTCGCCGACACCGACAGCCACACCTGCGGGTAGCGGGCGCGCACGTCGGCCGAGACCGTGCCCTTGCCGACGGCCGTCGGCCCGGCCAGCACGGTCAGGCGCGCCGACGTCGCTCCCGCGTCCGCCGTGACAGGGGCCTGCTGCGGTGCCGGACTGCCGGCGGATCGTGCGGAAATGTCAGCCAAACCTCTCGATGAGCGCCGAAGCCTGGTGCGGCCCGAGGCCGCGGACCCGGCGGGTCTCGGCGATCCCGATCTCCTCCATGATCGCCCGGGCCTTCACCTTACCGACCCCCGGGAGCGACTCGAGCAGCGAGACGACCTTGAGCTTGCCCACGACGTCGTCCTTCTGCCCCTTCTCGATCACGTCCTTGAGGGAGCCCTGGGAGTACTTCAACCGGTTCTTGATCTCCGCGCGGACGCGCCGAGCCTCGGCCGCCTTCTCGAGGGCCGCAGCACGCTGTTCCGGGGTGAGAGGGGGGAGAGCCACGCAAGTCACCTACTCTGTCGGTCCGCCTGTGAGGGAACTGCTCCCTCGAAAGTAGCCACGACCTGCGGAGGCGGCAATCCGTAGCGCAGGACGGATCGCCGTCCGACCGGGAGGAAAGCGGCATTCGGGTCAGGACATCGTCGCAGGTCGCACGCCTGCACGGAAAAGGGCTCCCGCGGCTCGTGCGCCGAGGCCTACGGTCGGTGCATGCCGACGGACCCGAGCACGACCCCGGACGCCGTCGAGGACGGGTGGTTCCCCGAGAGCGTCGCCGCCTCCTACGACTCGTCGACCGACGACGAGTTCGACCCGGCGGTCGTCGGACGCACGGTCGATCTGCTCGCGGGCCTCGCGGGCGACGGCGCCGCCCTCGAGCTCGCCGTCGGCACCGGCCGCGTCGCGGCTCCCCTCGCGCGGCGCGGCGTGCCCGTGCACGGGATCGAGCTGTCCCGGGCGATGGCGGCGCGCGTCGCGGACAAGCCGGGCGGCGACCGGGTGACGGTGACGATCGGCGACATGACGACCGCCCGCGTGCCCGGGGAGTTCGCCGTCGCGTACCTCGTCTACAACACCATCGGCAACGTCACGACGCAGGACGGCCAGGTCGACTGCTTCCGCACCGCGGCGGCGCACCTGCGCCCCGGCGGGCACTTCGTCGTCGAGGTCGGGGTGCCGCCCCTGCGCCGCATGCCGCCCGGGCAGGACACCGTGCCGTTCACGGTCGCGCCCGACGACGCCGGCGGCGGGTACGCGGGCTTCGACCGGATCGACGTCGTCACCCAGTGCTTCACGTCGAACCACGTGACCGTCGGGCCGGACGGCTCGGGTCGGTTCCGGTGGCTGCCGTTCCGGTACGTCTGGCCGGCCGAGCTGGACCTCATGGCGCGGATCGCCGGGATGCGCCTGGTGCACCGCTGGGAGGACTGGGACCGCACGCCCTTCACCGCCGACAGCGAGCGGCACGTGTCCGTCTGGCAGGTCACCGGGTCCTGACGCCGCCACCTGACGCGAGGGCCACGGAGACGGCGACGGGCCCGCCCCCGGGGGGCGGGCCCGTCGTGCGGACGGCCGGCGTCAGGGACGCAGCGCGGCCCGCGCGTCCGCCACCGCGGACGCGGCGGCCGCGCGCAGCCCCTCGGCGTCCGGCCCCGCCGCGAGGACGCCGCGGGACGACGAGGCGAGCACCTGTCGCCGCGCGTCCCCGAAGGCGGAGGCGAGCTCCCGCTCCCCCGCGCCCTGGGCACCCACGCCGGGCGCGAGCAGCGGGCCGTGCACGGCCACGAGGTCCGTGCCGGTCTCACGGGCGGCGTCGCCGACCGTGGCACCGACGACGAGCCCGACCGAGCCCATCGGCAGCCCCTCGGCGACGGCGCCGGCGTTCAGCACGGCCGCCTGGGCGGCGACCGACGCCGCGACGCTCACGCCGTCGGGCCCGACGGCGTGCTGCACCTCGTGCCCCTCCTTGTTGGAGGTGAGGCACAGCACGAAGATGCCGCGCCCGGTGCGCGCGGCCAGCTCGGCGGCCGGCGCGAGCGAGCCGAAGCCCAGGTACGGCGACACCGTCACGGCGTCACCGGCGAGGGGCGAGCCGTCCGCGAGGAACGCGTCGGCGTAGGCACCCATCGTCGAGCCGATGTCGCCGCGCTTGGCGTCGACGATCGTCAGGGTGCCCACGGCGCGGGAGGCGGCGATCACGTCCTCCAGCGCCGCGACGCCGGCGGAACCGTGGCGCTCGAAGAACGCGGCCTGCGGCTTGAAGGCCGCCACCCGCCCGCCGAGCGCGTCCACGACCCGCAGGCCGAACTCGCGGACCCCGGCGGCGTCGTCCCCCAGCCCCCAGGCCGAGAGCAGCGACGCGTGCGGGTCGATGCCCACGCACAGCGGCCCGTGGGCGTCCATCGCCGCGGCGAGCCGCGCGCCGAACGGCGCCGAGGTGGCAAGGGGCGTGGCCGCGGCGCTCATGCCGGCAACCCCGCCGCCGCGGCGCCGAGCCGCTCCCGCGTCGCCGTCGTGTGCTCCTGGAGGCTCGCGACGTCGAACGGGCCGCCGCGGACCGCCTCGATGCCCTGCACCGCCGCGGCGAGCTGGTCCACGGTGGTGATCATCGGCTTGTCCGCCGCCGTCGTCGCGGCGCGGATCTCGTAGCCGTCGGCGCGAGCGCCCTGGCCGGACGGGGAGTTGACCACGAGGTCGACGCTGCCGTCGCTGATGAGGTCGACGATCGTCGGCTCGCCGTCGGCACCCCGGCCCTCGGAGAACTTGCGCACGACCGTGCTGCCGATGCCGTTGCGCCGCAGCACCTGCGCCGTGCCGGAGGTGGCGAGCACCTCGAAGCCCAGCTCCGCGAGCCGCTTCACCGGGAAGATGATCGAGCGCTTGTCGCGGTCGGCGACCGACACGAACACCCGGCCCTCGGTGGGCAGCCCGCCGAACGCGGCGGCCTGCGACTTCGCGAACGCGTGCGGGAAGTCCTTGTCGAAGCCCATGACCTCGCCGGTGGAGCGCATCTCCGGGCCGAGCACCGTGTCGACGACCTGGCCCTCGGCGGTGCGGAACCGCTTGAACGGCAGCACGGCCTCCTTGACCGCCAGCGGCGCCCCGAGGTCGAGCGTGCCGCCGTCGCCCTCGGCGGGCAGGACGCCGGCCGCGCGCAGCTCGGCGATCGACTCGCCGACCATGACCCGGGCCGCCGCCTTGGACATCGAGGTGCCCGTCGCCTTGGACACGAACGGGACGGTGCGCGACGCGCGCGGGTTCGCCTCGAGCACGTACAGGACGTCCGAGACGAGCGCGTACTGCACGTTGAGCAGGCCGCGCACGCCGACGCCCTTCGCGATCGCCTCGGTGGAGCGGCGGATGCGCTCGATCTCCGCGGTCGACAGCGAGACCGGCGGCAGCACGCACGCGGAGTCGCCGGAGTGGATGCCGGCCTCCTCGATGTGCTCCATGACGCCGCCGAGGAACATCTCCTCGCCGTCGTACAGGGCGTCGACGTCGATCTCCATCGCGTCGTCGAGGAAGCGGTCGATGAGCAGCGGCGCGGGCAGCAGGCCGCCGGCCGTGCGCTCGTCCGCGGCGGCGGCCGCGAGCGCCCGCTCGACGTACTCGGTGAGCTGCTCGGCGGAGTACACGATCTCCATGCCGCGGCCGCCGAGCACGTACGACGGGCGCACCAGCACCGGGTAGCCGATCGTCTCGGCCACCTCGCGGGCCTGGCCCAGCGAGCGGGCCGTGCCGAACGCGGGCGCGGGCAGGCCGGCGTCGAGCAGCACCTGCCCGAAGATGCCGCGGTCCTCGGCGGCGTCGATGGCCTCGGGCGAGGTGCCGAGGATCGGCACGCCCGCGTCCGCCAGGCGCTGCGCGAGAGCGAGCGGCGTCTGCCCGCCGAGCTGCACGATGACGCCCTTGACCGGGCCGGCGGCGAGCTCGGCCTCGTAGACCTCGAGGACGTCCTCGAACGTGAGCGGCTCGAAGTACAGGCGGTCGGAGGTGTCGTAGTCCGTCGAGACGGTCTCCGGGTTGCAGTTGACCATGACGGTCTCGTACCGATCGGACAGGGTCAGGGCGGCGTGCACGCACGAGTAGTCGAACTCGATGCCCTGGCCGATCCGGTTCGGGCCGGAGCCCAGGATGATGACGGCCTCGCGCTCGCGGGGCGCCACCTCGGTCTCCTCGTCGTAGGACGAGTAGTGGTACGGCGTGCGGGCCGCGAACTCGGCGGCGCAGGTGTCGACCGTCTTGTAGACCGGCCGGACGCCGAGCGCGCGCCGCACCTCGCGGACGGTGGCCTCACCCGCCGGGCCCATGCCGCGCAGCCGCGCGACCTGCACGTCGGACAGGCCGTGCCGCTTGGCGCGGCGCAGCACGTCCTCGGTGAGGGTCGGGCCGGCGGCCACCTCGGCGGCGACCTCGTTCATCAGCAGGATCTGGTCGAGGAACCAGGGGTCGATCTTCGTCGCGTCGAAGACGGCCTCGAGCGTGGTGTGCCCGGCGACGACCGCCCGCAGGGCCTGCTGCACGCCGACCATGCGGTGCTCGGTGGGTCGCACGATCTCGGCGAGCAGCTGGTCGAGCTCCGCCCCGGACGGCGCGTCGCCGTCCCAGTGGAACGAGACCCCGCCCTTGTCGATCGAGCGCAGGGCCTTGCCGAGCGCCTCGGTGAAGTTGCGGCCCAGCGCCATGGCCTCGCCCACCGACTTCATGGTCGTGGTGAGCGTCGGGTCGGCGGCCGGGAACTTCTCGAACGCGAAGCGGGGCACCTTGACGACGACGTAGTCGAGCGTGGGCTCGAAGCTCGCCGGCGTGACGCGCGTGATGTCGTTCGGGATCTCGTCGAGCGTGTACCCGACGGCGAGCTTGGCCGCGATCTTCGCGATCGGGAAGCCGGTCGCCTTCGACGCCAGGGCCGAGGAGCGCGACACGCGCGGGTTCATCTCGATGACGATGACGCGCCCGGTGTCGGGGTCGACGGCGAACTGGATGTTGCAGCCGCCCGTGTCGACGCCGACCTCGCGGATGACGGCGATGCCGATGTCGCGCAGCTTCTGGTACTCGCGGTCGGTGAGCGTCATCGCGGGGGCCACGGTGACCGAGTCGCCGGTGTGCACGCCGACCGGGTCCACGTTCTCGATCGAGCAGACGACCACGACGTTGTCGTCCTTGTCGCGCATGAGCTCGAGCTCGTACTCCTTCCAGCCGAGGATGGACTCCTCCAGGAGCACCTCGGTGGTCGGCGAGTAGTGCAGGCCCTGGCCGACGATGCGGCGCAGCTCGGTCTCGTCGTACGCGAAGCCGGAGCCGAGGCCACCCATCGTGAAGGACGGGCGCACGACCATCGGGTAGCCGAGGTCGGCGGCCGCCGCGACCGCCTCCTCCACGGTGTGCACGATGACGGAGCGGGCGGACTCGCCGCCGCACTTGGCGACGACGTCCTTGAACTGCTGGCGGTCCTCGCCCTTCTGGATGGCGGGGATGTTCGCGCCGATGAGCTCGACGTCGTACTGCTCGAGGACGCCGGCCTCGTCGAGGGCGATGGCGGCGTTGAGCGCCGTCTGGCCGCCGAGGGTGGGCAGGAGGGCGTCGGGACGCTCCTTGGCGATGATCGAGGTGAGCACCTCGGTGGTGATCGGCTCGACGTACGTGGCGTCGGCGAACTCCGGGTCGGTCATGATCGTGGCCGGGTTCGAGTTCACGAGGACGACCCGCAGGCCCTCCTCCTTCAGCACGCGGCAGGCCTGCGTGCCGGAGTAGTCGAACTCGCAGGCCTGGCCGATGACGATCGGGCCGGAGCCGATGACCAGGACGGAGGAGAGGTCGGAACGGCGGGGCATCAGTTCTCCTTCAGCGCGGCCAGCGTGGCGGCGGGGACGGTCACGGGCTCGCGGCTCGTCATGAGCTCGACGAAGCGGTCGAAGAGGTAGGCGCTGTCGTGCGGTCCGGCGGCGGCCTCGGGGTGGTACTGCACGGAGAAGGCCGGTACGTCGAGCGCGGTCAGCCCCTCGACCACCTGGTCGTTGAGGCCGACGTGGGACACGATGACGCGGCCGTAGGCGCGGCCGTCGGCGCGCTCGGCGTCGTGGGGCGCGGTGGACACCGCGTCCAGGGGCGCGTCGACGGCGAAGCCGTGGTTGTGCGCCGTGACCTCGACCTTGCCGGTGGTGCGGTCCATGACGGGCTGGTTGATGCCGCGGTGGCCGTACCCGAGCTTGTACGTGCCGTACCCCAGGGCGCGGCCCAGCAGCTGGTTGCCGAAGCAGATGCCGAAGAACGGGATGCCCCGGTCCAGCACGCCGCGCAGCAGCTCGATCTCGTGGGTGGCCGACGACGGGTCGCCGGGGCCGTTCGAGAAGAACACGCCGGTGGGCGAGCCGTCGGTCGGCAGCAGGGCCTCGATGTCGGCGATCGTGGCCGACTGGGGCACGACGTGCACGCGCACGCCCCGCTGCGCCAGCCGCGCCGGGGTCATGGCCTTGATGCCCAGGTCGACGGCGACGACGGTCGCCAGCGGCTCCCGCCCGGCGAAGTCGCCCGAGGGCTCGACGACGTACGCCTGGTCGGTCGTGACCTCCGGGGAGAGGTTGGCGCCCGCCATCTGGGGGGACGCCTGCACCTCGGCGACCAGCTCGGGCACCGACCTCTCGACGAGCGTGCCGCCGGCGACCTCGCGCACCAGGGCGTCGCCGGAGAAGATCCCGGCGCGCATGACGCCCAGCTCGCGCAGGTGGCGCGTGAGCTTGCGGGTGTCGACGTCGCTGATGCCCACGACGCCCTGGGCCGTGAGCTCCTCCTCGAGGGAGCGGTCCGCACGCCAGGAGGACATGCGGCGGGCGGGGTCGCGCAGCACGTAGCCGGCGACCCAGATCTTGCCGGACTCCGGGTCCTCGTCGTTGATGCCGGTGTTCCCGACGTGCGGGGCCGTCATCACGACGATCTGGCGGTGGTAGGAGGGGTCGGTGAGGGTCTCCTGGTAGCCGGTCATGCCGGTGGAGAAGACGATCTCGCCGAAGGTGGCGCCACGGGCGCCGTACGCACGGCCGCGGGCCACGGTGCCGTCCTCGAGCACGAGGAGGGCCGCGTGCGGCACGGGCGCGCGGCTCGGCACGGGGCCGCTCGACGCGGAGCTGGTCAGGGAGCTGGAGGTCACTGCTCGTCCTTCGGTGCGGGGGCGGAGGTCATGAGGTGGCGCACGGCGTCGACCAGGCGGGAGCGGTCGGGCGCGAGGCGGGTGCGCAGGCCGGTGTCGAGGGCGACCGCCGACACGCCGTCGCGCTCCGGGTCCTCCCAGGTCACGACGACCAGGCCGTCGGCGCCGACGTACTTGCCGGCCATGCCGGGGGCCAGCCCGACGCCGCGCAGGGCGGCCACGGGCGCGAACACGTCGGGGGCACCGTCTCGCTCGACCAGGACGCCGGCGTCGTGCACGGACACGTGGGCGGTGGAGCGGTCGCCGAGGTGGTGGGCGCCGACCCGCGCCAGCCAGTCCCCCGCCAGGGTCGAGGAGACGTACGTGGCGTCGAGCGGGCCGAGGCGCAGCGCACCGAGGTCCTCGGGGACGGCAGGAGGCACGGGGACGGTGTCCCGGGTGCGGGCGGCGAGCCGGCGCCGGCCGGTGAGGATCACGAGCAGGAGCAGGACGCCGATGACGACCCAGATCCCGACCGCGACGGGCATGGGGAGGTTCATCGTGCGCCTCCCCGCTGGGCTGCCGGCGCGGCGGCGGGCTCGACGGGCGCGCCGTCGAGCACGGTCGCGCGGCCGCGCAGGAACGTCGCCACCACGCGGCCGGGCAGCTCGCGGCCGGCGAAGGGCGTGTTGCCGCTCGCGGTGGCCTGGGCGGCGCCGTCGACCGTCCGCGAGGCAGCCGGGTCGACCAGCGTGAGGTTGGCGGGCTCCCCGACCTCGACCGGCCGGCCGTGGTCCGCGACCCGGCCGATTCGGGCGGGGTTGGTCGACAGGACGCGCGCGACGTCGGCCCAGCTGAGCCGGCCGGTGTCGACCATGGTCTGCTGCACGACCGACAGGGCCGTCTCCAGCCCGGTCATGCCGAACGCGGCGGCGCCCCACTCGCAGTCCTTGTCCTCGCGGGTGTGCGGGGCGTGGTCCGTGGCGACGATGTCGATCGTGCCGTCGGCCAGGCCCTGGCGCACGGCCTCGACGTCCTCGGCGGTGCGCAGCGGCGGGTTCACCTTGTACGTGGGGTCGTAGGTGCGGGCGAGCTCGTCCGTGAGGATCAGGTGGTGCGGCGTCACCTCGGCGGTGACGTCGATGCCGCGGCCCTTGGCCCAGCGGACGATCTCGACCGAGCCGGCGGTCGACAGGTGGCAGACGTGGAGGCGCGAGCCGACGTGCTCGGCGAGCAGCACGTCGCGGGCGATGATCGCCTCCTCGGCGACCGCCGGCCATCCGGCCAGGCCGATCTCGGCCGACACGACGCCCTCGTTCATCTGGGCGCCCTCGGTGAGGCGCGGCTCCTGCGCGTGCTGCGCGACGACGCCGTCGAACACCTTGACGTACTCCAGCGCGCGGCGCATGAGGATCGGGTCGTGCACGCACTTGCCGTCGTCGGAGAAGACCCGGACGCGAGCCGCGGAGTCCGCCATCGCGCCGAGCTCGGCGAGACGCTCGCCCCCCAGGCCCACGGTGACGGCCCCGACCGGGTGCACGTCGACCCAGCCGGCCTCCTGACCCAGGCGCCACACCTGCTCGACGACGCCGGCGGTGTCGGCGACGGGCGACGTGTTGGCCATGGCGTGCACGGCGGTGAAGCCGCCCACCGCGGCCGCGCGGGTGCCGGACGCGACCGTCTCGGCGTCCTCGCGGCCCGGCTCGCGCAGGTGGGTGTGCAGGTCGACCAGCCCAGGCAGGAGCACGTGCCCGTCGGCCGCGATCTCGACGACGTCGTCGCCGGCGGGCACGTCCACGGCACCCGGGGCGGCGACCTGGGTGATCACGCCGTCCGCGAGGACGACGTCGGCGGGCTCGCCGCCGAGGGGACGGGCCCCGCGCAGCACATAGGTCGTGGTCACAGGGCGGTCCCTTCGGTGGTGCTCGAGACAGGGGCGGGCAGGGAGGCGGGCACCGCGGCCGACGAGGCGGTGCCGGACAGCAGCAGGTAGAGCGAGGCCATGCGCACGGCGACGCCGTTCGCGACCTGCTCCACGATGACGGCGCGGTCGGAGTCGGCCGCCTCGGCGGAGATCTCCAGCCCGCGGTTCATCGGGCCAGGGTGCATGACGATCGAGTGCGCGGGCAGCAGCGCCAGGCGGCGGCCGTCGAGGCCGAAGTAGCGGGTGTACTCCAGCGGGCTCGGGAAGAACGCCCCCGCTCCCCCGGACATCCGCTCGCGCTGCACGCGGAGCATCATCACGGCGTCGGGCTGCCAGTCGGCGAGCGTGGCGTCCAGGTCGTAGGACGTGCGGCACGGCCAGGACTCGACCCCGACCGGCAGCAGCGTGGGCGGCGACACGAGCGTCACCTCGGCGCCCAGCGTGCGCAGCAGCCACACGTTGGCCCGGGCGACGCGCGAGTGGAGGACGTCGCCCACGATCGCGACCTTCACGCCCGCCAGGTCGGCGCCGACGCCGTCGTCGCCCCCTCGGCGCAGCCCGCCGCCGTGACCGCCGAGGTGCCGGCGGATCGTGTAGGCGTCGAGCAGCGCCTGCGTGGGGTGCATGTGCGTGCCGTCGCCGGCGTTGAGCACGGCCGCGTCGAGCCAGCCCGCGTGCGCGAGCTGGTACGGGGCGCCCGAGGCCCAGTGGCGGACCACCACGGCGTCGGCGCCCATCGCGTGCAAGGTGAGCGCGGTGTCCTTGAGGGACTCGCCCTTGGAGACGCTCGACCCCTTGGCCGAGAAGTTGATGACGTCCGCGGACAGCCTCTTGGCGGCCGTCTCGAACGAGATGCGGGTGCGGGTGGAGTCCTCGAAGAAGAGGTTCACCACGGTGCGGCCGCGCAGCGTCGGCAGCTTCTTGATCTCGCGGGACTGCGTCGCGGCCATCTGCGCGGCGGTGTCGAGGAGCTCGATCGCCTCGTCCTTGGCCAGGTCGGCGGTGGAGAGCAGGTGCCTCATCGCTGGTCCCCCTCGCCCGGGGCCGCGGCGCCGGGCTCGCGCCCGCTGATCACCACGGCGTCGGAGCCGTCCACCTCCGCGAGCAGCACGCGCACCCGCTCCGTCTGGGCGGTCGGGAGGTTCTTGCCCACGAAGTCGGGTCGGATCGGCAGCTCGCGGTGCCCGCGGTCCACCAGGCAGGCGAGACGCACGGCCTGCGGGCGGCCGAGGTCGCCGATGGCGTCGAGCGCGGCGCGGATCGTGCGGCCGGAGAAGAGGACGTCGTCGACGAGGACGACGGTCTTGCCCTCGATCCCCGCGGCGGGCAGCCGGGTGACGCCGACCGCGCGGGTGGGCTGGCGGCGCAGGTCGTCGCGGTACATCGTGACGTCCAGCTCGCCGAGGTCGCGCTCCGGGTCGAAGGCGGGGTCGATGCTCGCGAGCCGCTGCGCGAGGCGGGCGGCGAGGGTGACCCCGCGGGTCGGGATGCCGAGCAGGACGACGTCCTGGGCTCCCTTGGCGCGCTCGACGATCTCGTGCGCGATGCGGGTGAGGGCGCGGGCGACGTCGCTCGCGCCGAGCACGACGGTCCCTTCAGGGACGTCGCGCGGATCGGGTGTTCCGGGCATGCCGGTGCCAGCAGTCACTGGCGACCTCCTTCTCCGCCTCACGGGACGGTGTTAAAGGGTGTCGGTTCTCCTGCCCCTCGGGAGGCTGTCCCGGGGTGCCGTTCTGACGCCCTCCACCCTATCCCGTCGCCCCCGCACCGCCCGTGAGCGTGCCCACGATGCGGGCGCGGCGTACGTCACACGACCGGCACGCCTGGCGCCGGAACGCACCACAGGCGGCGGGCCGGCGTCAGATGAGCAGCGTCGGCTTGATGTCGACGAGCCGGCCCAGCAGGCCGTTGACGAACGACGGCGAGTCGTCCGTCGAGAGCTGCCCGGCGAGGTCGACCGCCTCGTCCACCGCGACGGCGTCGGGGACGTCGTCGTTGTACAGCAGCTCCCAGGTGCCGATCCGCAGCAGCGCGCGGTCGACCGCGGGCATCCGCTCCACCGTCCACCCCTGGGAGTAGGTGGCCAGCAGCTCGTCGATGCGCTCGCGGTGGGCGGCGACGCCCTCGACGAGGTCGACGGTGTACTGCGGCACGGCGGCCTCGGTGTGCGGCTCGATCACCCGGTCCGCGACGAGCACCTGCGGGTCGATCCCGCGCTGCTCCGCCTCGAAGAGGATGTCGACGGCGCGCTTGCGCGCCTTGGTGCGTGCACCCATGTCAGCAGGCGCCCGTCAGTCGTTCACGCGGCCCAGGTACGACCCGTCACGCGTGTCGACCTTGACCTTGGTGCCCTGCTCGAGGAACAGCGGGACCTGGATCTCCGCGCCCGTCTCGAGCGTGGCCGGCTTGGTGCCGCCGGTGGAGCGGTCGCCCTGCAGGCCCGGCTCCGTGTAGGTGATCTCGAGGACCACGGACGACGGGAGCTCGACGTACAGCGGCGTGCCGTCGTTGGACGCGACCATGATGTTCATGCCCTCGAGCATGTAGTTGCTCGCGTCGCCGACGGTGGCGCCGGGCACGGTGATCTGGTCGTACGTGTCGGTGTCCATGAACACGTAGTCGGCGCCGTCCATGTACAGGTACTGGAAGTCGCGGCGGTCCACGTTCGCGGTCTCGATCTTGGTGCCCGCGTTGAAGGTCTTGTCGACCGTCTTGCCGGACACGACGTTCTTCATCTTGGTGCGGACGAACGCGCCACCCTTGCCCGGCTTGACGTGCTGGAACTCGATGATCGTCCAGAGCTGACCGTCGATGCGGAGCACGGTGCCGTTCTTGATGTCGTTGGAGGTAGCCACGTTTCTTGTTCGTCCTCGGGGTCGGGTACGGAGCGGATGACAGCGGATGTCTGCGAGAGTCGACGTGCCGGGCCGCAGAGGGCCCGGAACATTCTACAGCGCGACCAGCAGCACGTGCCCCGCGACACCGAGGGCGGCCGACCAGGCGAGCGACGCCAGCGTGCCCACGACGAACCGCTCGCTCGCGACCGGGTGCTCGCGCAGCTCAGGGAACCGGCCGAGCCCCTTGACCGCGACGACCACGGCCACGCCCTCCGGGTAGCCGGCGAGCAGCGAGCCCGTGACGCACAGCCGCTCGAGCAGGCCGATCCAGGTGCCGCCGCGCAGCACGGCGACCGCCTCCGCCGCCGCCTGGGGCTCGCGCTCGGCGTGCCGGAGCACCCAGGGCACGAGCCAGGCACCGCCGCCCACGCTCGCGGCCAGGCCCACGACCCACACCGCGACGTCCGCCGCGACCGCTCCGAAGCTCACCGCGCGTGCCCCTCTCCTGCCTCGTCGTCCGGTTCGTCGTCCGGTTCGTCGTCGGTGACATCGTCCCGGTCGGCGCCCGCCGCACGCAGCAGGCGCGCCGCCAGCGGCCGGGCGGCCGCGTCCTCGGCCCACAGCGCGGCACGCAACCGCTGGCTCACCGCCTGCTCGCTGACCCCCAGCGCCGCCGCCGAGGCCCGCTGCGGCGCCGGGCCTCGCTGCGCGACGAGCGTGTCGACGGCCTCCCACCCCGCCGCGGAACGGCGCGCGACGACGGCCCCGAGCAGGTGCAGGAGCGCCTGCGCGTCCGCGGAGACGGTCGCGCGCGGCTCCTCGTCCGGTCCCACCACGGCCAGGGGCACGCTGCCCCGCCCGCGCCGTTTCGCCCGGTCGACGGCCGCCCGTGCCCGCACGAACGCCGGCCCGGACGCCTCCCGCGACGCCGCGGGCAGCGGTCGGTCGACGGCACCCAGCCCGATCCCCACGGACCAGCCGCCGTCGCGCACGAGGTCGAGGACCAGGTCGACGGCCAGCGCGGCGCCGTCGTCGTCCGCGGCCAGCACGCCCTGCAGCTCGTCCCCGACCGTCCGGTCGAACGGCAGCACGACGCCGGACCTCCCGGCCGCTCGCGAGCCGACGATCGCGAGCGCCTCGGGCACGCGGTCGTGCCCCCGGGTGCTGCCCCGCTGGTCCGCCGTCACGACGATCATCACTCAAGGCTAAGCGCTTGTGCGATACGTATCAAGACTCTGGGCTTGACTCCTGTCAACCCTTGAACCTGGAGAGGACGAACTTCAGGGCTGAAGCTTGCGAGCCAGGGCGCTCAGCGCGAGCCGGTAGGAGTCGAAGCCGAAGCCCGCGACCGTCCCCGTCGCGATGCCGGCCACCACCGAGTAGTGCCGGAACGACTCGCGCGAGGCGGGGTTCGACAGGTGCACCTCGACGAGCAGGAGCCCGGAGGTCGTCACCTGGGCCGCGGCGTCGCGCAGCGCGTAGCTGTAGTGGGTGAACGCCGCAGGGTTGAGCACCACGTGCGCGCGGGCGTCCACGGCCTCGTGCAGCCAGCCCACGAGCTCGGACTCGTCGTCGGTCTGGCGCACGTCGACGGTGACGCCCAGCTCGCGCCCCCAGACGGCGGCCTCCCGCTCGAGGTCGGCCATGGACGCGTGGCCGTAGATCTCGGGCTCGCGCACGCCGAGCCGACCGAGGTTGGGACCGTTGAGGACGAGGACGTGAGTCATGGCCCGAGGGTACGGCGGCACCAGCGCCCCCGTCCCGGCCGTCCGCGGTCGCGGCACCACCGGAAGGGCACCGCCCTCGGACCCTGGCGTCGCTCCGGTCCGCTCACTCCGGGTCGTCGACGAGCAGCCGGCGCGGGCCGGGGCCGTCGTCCCCGAGGGCGTCGTGCGGGTTGGCGAGCACGCACCGGCTCAGGGACAGGCAGCCGCACCCGATGCAGTCGGTGAGGTCGTCGCGCAGTCGCTCGAGCTGCGCGATCCGCGCGTCGAGGTCGGTGCGCCAGGCCCTGGACAGGCGCTCCCAGTCGCGGACGTTCGGCGCGCGGTCGGCGGGCAGGGTCTCCAGCGCCTCGGCGATGCGCGCCAACGGGATGCCGACCCGCTGGGAGACCCGGATGAACGAGACCCGCCGCAGGACGTCACGCCGGTAGCGCCGCTGGTTGCCCGACGTGCGACGGCTGGCGATCAGCCCGCGCCGCTCGTAGAAGTGCAGCGCGGAGACGGCGACGCCGCTGCGCGCGGCCACCTCCCCGACGGTCAGCTCGACGTGGTCCCACGGGACCCTCTCGGTCGCGTGCTCCGGCACGATCCGTGTCCCTTCCCGCGCAGCGGCCTCTCGACCCTTGACCTCAACCATAGTTCAGGTCACAGCATGACGGCATGGACGCCATCCGCCACCACACCTACGGCCCGCCCGAGACCCTCGTCCTCGAGCAGGTCCCCGACCCCGTGCCCGGTCCAGGCCAGGTGCTCGTCGCCGCCCGCGTGCACGGCGTGCACCTGCTGGACACCACCCTCCGCCGGGGCGAGGCCACCGGCCCCCTGCCCGCGCCGCGCCTCCCCGCGATCCCCGGACGCGAGGTCGCCGGCACGGTGGTCGCCGTCGGCCCGGGCGTCGGGGACGGCTGGCTCGGGGCCCGCGTCGCCGCCCACCTGGGCGCCACGCCCGACGGCGGCGGGTACGCCCGTCTCGCCGTCGCGCCCGTCGACACCCTCCACCGCCTCCCCGACCGTCTCGACCTCGCCGACGCCGTCGCGATGATCGGCACCGGCCGGATGGCGCTCATGGCGCTGGAGGTCGCGCGGCCCGGGCCGGACGACGTCGTGGTGATCACCGCCGCGGCCGGCGGGCTCGGCTCGCTGTTCGTGCAGTCGGCCCTCGCCTCGGGCGCCCGGGTGCTCGCGCTGGCCGGGGGCCCGCGCAAGGTCCGGGCCGTGCGCGGCCTCGCGCCCGACGCCGGGCAGTCGCTCGCCGCCGTCGACGTCGCGGCGCCGTCCTGGCCGCAGGACGCGCGTGCCGCGCTCGGGCGCCTGCGGGCGCCCGCCGCGACGCTGCTGATCGACGGCGTCGGCGGGGACCTCGGCGCCGACGCCGCCGCGCTGCTCGGCCCGGGCGGGCGGCTCGTCGTGCAGGGCTGGGCCTCCGGGAGCCCGAACCCCGTGACCGCGAGCGCCGTCACGCCGGACGGGCACCCGGTCGAGGTGCGCGCCGTCGTCGGCCCGGGCGCGCCCGCGTTCGGCGACCTCCGCGACTACCAGCGGCGGGCCCTGGAGCGGGCCGCGTCGCGTGAGTGGCGCGTGCTCACCCACCGGGTGGCGTTCGCGGAGGCCGCGCGGGCCCACCGGGAGCTCGAGGAGCGCCGCACGGTCGGCAAGGTGGTGCTCGGGTGACCGGCGCGTCGGCCGGGGGTGCGGCGGACGGGTCGCGCGGCGGGCTGCTGGCCGAGCGGGCGCAGCGCACGGTGCTGATCGGCATGGTGGCGTACGTCGCGCTAGGGGCGTTCGAGTCCCTGGCGGTCTCGACGGCGATGCCGACGGTGGCCGCCGAGCTGGACGGCCTGCGCCTGTACACGCTCGCGTTCGCGACGGGCTCCGCCGCGGGCGTGGTGGGGATGCTCGTCGCGGGCCGGTGGACGGACCGGCGAGGTCCGACACCGCCGCTGCTGGCCGGGATCTCGCTGTTCCTCGTGGGGCTGCTCGTCGCGGGGCTGGCGCCGAGCATGCCTGTGCTCCTGGCCGGCCGCACCGTGCAGGGCGCGGGCAGCGGCATCGAGGGGGTCGCGATCTTCGTGCTGGTGGCGCGCGTGTTCCCCGAGGCGCGACGACCGAAGGTCTTCGCGTGGTTCGCCGCCGCGTGGGTGGTGCCCGGCGTGGTGGGACCGCTGCTCGCCGGGGCGATGACGCAGTACCTCGGGTGGCGGTGGGTGTTCCTCGCCGTGCCCGTGCTGGCCGTGCCCGCCCTGCTGACCCTGCGGCCGGCGCTCGCGGCCGGCCGGACCGGCCCTCGCGGACCGGTCGCCGACGGCGGGGACACCGCGCCGTGGCGGGACGTCGCGGGACACGTGCTGTGCGGTGCACGCGGGCTGGGGACGGTCGTGCTGGTGCGGGCGCTCGTGGCCGCCGCGTTCGTGGGGGCGCAGGTGCTGCTGCCGCTCGCGCTCACCCGCGAGCGGGGTCTCGCCCCGGCGCTCGCCGGGGCCGTCCTCACGCTCCACGTGCTCGGCTGGTCGGCGGGGTCGTGGGCGCGCGGGCGCGGCGGCCCGTCGCACGCGGGCTTCCTCCGCGTCGGCTGCGCGTCCCTCGCGCTGGGGACCGCGGGCGTGGCCCTGCTGGTCGTCCCGGGCGTGCCGGTGGTCGCCGCGGCCGCGCCGTGGGTGCTGAGCGGGCTCGGGATGGGGCTGGTGTTCCCCACCCTCAACCTGCTCGTCCTCGAGCTCGCGCCGTCCTCGGCGCAGGGCGTGTCCATGTCGGTGCTCCAGGTGGCGGACGCGACGGCCTCCGCGCTCGCGCTCACCGGCACGGGCGCGCTGCTGTGGGCCCTGCACGACCGGGTCGGCGCGGCCGCCTACGCGGTGTGTCTCGGCCTCGCGGCGGCGCTCGCGCTCACGGCGACCGCCCTGGTGGGCCGCACCCGGCCCGCCGCCGGCGCGCGCTCCGTCACGAATTCCGTCGACTTCCCGCCGGGTGGACGGGATGCTGCCGATGAGGATGCGATCCCCGCCCGGTCCTCCTGAGTGCACCGTCCTGGGCGAGCGTCCGCGCGCCCTTCCGCACGAACCGGGCCGGCACCTCGGCCCGCTCCCCCGCACCGTCGTCCCGACGAGGAGCCACGATGTCCCAGCCGTCGAGTCCCCCCACGTCCCCCGCCGTACCTGTCGGCGCGCTCCGCGCCGCCCTCGGCGACGGCTCGCCCGTCGTCGCCCCCGACGACGCCGGCTACGGCGCCGCCCGGGCCATCGAGCCGGGCGGTGTCGAGCAGCGCCCGGTGGCCGTCGTCCGGCCCGCCGACGCCGATGCCGTGGCGCGGGCCGTGCGCGTCGCGCGCGACGCGGGCGCCGAGGTCTCCGTCCGGTCCGGCGGGCACTCCGTGTTCGGGCTGGGCGCCGCGGACGGCGCCGTCACCCTGGACCTCCGCGGCCTCGACGCCGTCGAGATCGACGTCGGCGGCCGCTCCGCCTGGGCCGGCGGCGGCATCACCGCCGGCGCGTACTCGCGCGCCGCCGGCGAGCACGGCCTCGCGACCCCGTTCGGCGACACCGGCACGGTCGGTGTCGGGGGCATCACGCTGGGCGGCGGCATCGGGCTGCTGTCGCGCTCGCTCGGCATGACCGTCGACAGTCTCCTCGGCGCGGAGGTCGTGACCGCCGACGGCGAGGTCGTACGCACCGACGCCGACCGCGAGCCCGACCTGTTCTGGGCGCTGCGCGGCGGCGGGGGCAACTTCGGCGTCGTGACGCGGTTCCGGTTCGCCCTGCACGAGGTGTCCCAGGTGGTCGGCGGCGTGCTCCTCATGCCGGCCACGCCCGAGAGCGTGGCCGGGGTGATCGCGGCCGCGGACGCCGCGCCGCCGGAGCTGACGATGGTCGTCATGGTCATGCCGGCGCCCCCGATGCCGATGATCCCTGCGGAGTGGCACGGGCGCCTCGTTGTCATGGCCAACGCCTGCTGGTCCGGCGACCTGGACCGTGCGGACGCGGCCCTGGCCCCCCTGCGCGACGTCGCCGCCCGTGCCGGCGGCGCCCTGCTGGACGGCCTGCGCGCCGCGCCGTACCCCAGCCTGCTCGAGGGCGGCCCCGAGGGCGGCCCGCTCGTCGCGACGGGGCGCACCTTCTTCGCCGACGGGCTGGACGAGGCCGCCGCGGCCCACCTCCTGGAGCAGCTGGAGGGCTCCGACGCGCTGATGCGTGCCGCCCAGCTGCGCGTGCTCGGCGGCGCGGTGGCGGACGTCCCCGCCGACGCGACGGCCTACGCCCACCGCGGGGCACGCCTGGTGGGCAACGTCGCGGCGGTCGCCCGCGACGCGGCCGGCGCCGCCGGGTACCGGCCCTGGGTGGACGCGCTGGCCGACCGGCTGCGCGGCGCAGACGGCGCGTACGTGAACTTCAGCCTCGACGGCGGGATCGACGTCGCGCAGGCCGCCTACCCCGGCGCCACCTGGGACCGGCTGCGCGACGTCAAGCGCCGGTACGACCCGCAGAACCTGTTCCGTGGCAACGTCAACGTGCCACCGGCGTAAGGAAGGACGGCGAGGAGGGCGAGGGCGACGGTCAGCCGGCCCGCGCGTCGATCTCGTCGCGGCGCGCGAGCACGAGCCGGTCGACGACGTCGTCCGGAAGCGGCGAGTCGGGCTGGAACGAGACCGAGCCCTTGGTGGTGCGGAACCCGTCCAGGTGGCCCGCGAGCGCCGCGACGACGTCCGGGCTGAACGGGTAGAGGCCCACGTGCGTGCGCGTCACCATGGCACTGACCAGGGGGCTGCCGCGGTAGCGCAGCGCCGGCATGCCGTAGCTGCGGCCCTCCTCGACGTCGGGCACCAGCGCCCGCGCCCGCTCGTAGACGCGCGCGACGGCGGCGCGCTCCGGTCCGGACAGGGTGGCCAGGTAGTCCTCGACGTCTCCCACGGGTCCATCGTGCGGCCCGCTGTCACGTCGCGCCACGCCACGTCGTCGGCAGTGCGGGGCGGATCGCCCGCCCCGCGGAAGGATGGGCAGCATGCCACGCACCGACACCCCCGCCCGACGACGCGCCGGGCGCGCACCCGACGGTGCCGTCGACCTCGAGGACCTGCGCCGGGTGGCGTTCGGCGCCGCGTACCGGATGCTCGGCAGCGTCACCGAGGCGGAGGACGTCGCCCAGGAGGCCATGCTGCGCGTGGCCCCGGTCGGGATGGTGGACCCGGTGGTGGTGAACCCGGCCGCGTACACCACGACGGTCGCGACGCGGATCGCGCTGGACGTGCTGCGCTCGGCGCGGGTGCGCCGCGAGTCGTACGTCGGCGAGTGGGTGCCCGAGCCGCTGGTCGGGGACGTCGTCGCCGCCGGGTCGGCGGGCCGGGAGGCCGCCGCGCACGCCGAGCTCGCCGACGACCTGTCCACGGCGTTCCTCGTGTTGCTGGAGACCCTCACCCCGGCGGAGCGGGCCGCGTTCCTGCTGCACGACGTGTTCGGCTATCCCCACCGGGAGTCGGCCCAGGTGATCGGGACGACGGAGCTGGCGGCGCGGCAGCTCGCGTCCCGGGCGCGGAGGCGCGTGGCGGCGCGGCAGGACGCCGCGACGGACGTGCGTCCCGTCCGGTCCGGGTCGCCCGACCCGCACGCGGAGGAGCTGGTGCGGCGGTTCATCGCGGCGACCGAGGAGGGCGACGTCGACGCGCTGGTGGAGCTGCTGGCCGACGACGTCGCGCTCACCGGCGACAGCGGCGGCAACGTGCCCGCGGGGCTGGCGGTGTCGCGCCCGGTGTCGGGCAACGTGGCGGTGGCCAGGCTGCTGTCGGGCTTCGCCAGGCGGGGCGCGCCGGCGCGCATCGAGGCGACCGTGGTCAACGGCAGCCCGGGCATGATCGCGTACGCCGACGACTCGGTGGGCGGCGGCGTCATCGGCACGTACGCCCTGCAGTTCTCCGGCGGCCGCATCGCCCGGATCGACGGCGTCATCAACCCGGAGAAGCTGCAGCACCTGGCCCCGCTGGCCGACCTGGAGGCGGTCGCCGCCGAGATCAGGGCCGCGGGGCGGCGCCGTCGGGACGCGCAGGCTCCCGACGGCCCACCGTCACCTTGAGCATGAGCACCAGTCCCACGAGGATCACGGCGACGATGCCCAGGGTGCCCCAGATGGTGGCGCCGGTGAGCGCGATGAGCAGCGTCCACATCGAGGGGGCGAGGAACGACACCGCGCGTCCTGTCGTGGCGTAGAGGCCGAAGATCTCGGACTCGCGCCCGGCGGGCGCCACGCGGGCCAGCAGGGAGCGGGACGCGGCCTGCGCGGGGCCGACGAAGCAGGTCAGCGCCAGCCCCGCCACCCAGAACACCACGGACCCGAACGAGTGCAGCGCGACGACCAGCAGCCCGCACGCCACGAGCCCGGTGAGCGAGCCGATGATCACCGCGCGGGGCCCGAACCGGTCGTCCAGGCGCCCGGCGACGATCGTGCTGAGGCCGGCGAGCAGGTTGGCGGCGATGCCGAACGCGATCACCGCGTCGTCGCTGAAGCGGAACGACACCGCGGCGATGACGGCGCCGAACGTGAACACGGCGGACAGCCCGTCGCGGTAGACGGCGCTCGCGAGCAAGAACCAGAAGGTCGGCCGCTCGTGCCGGTACAGGGCGACCACGTCGCGCACCAGGACGACGTAGCCGGCGAAGAACCCGACGCGTGGCCGGTCCTCGGCCGGCGGCGCCTCGGGCACGTACCGGAACAGCGGCCAGGCGAAGGCCACGGCCCACAGGGCGCAGCCGAGCGCGATGACCCGGTACGCCAGGCCGTCGTCGGTCGGCATGCCCCACCAGTCGAAGGTCTGCGCCACCACGACGAGGACGAGCGCGACGATCCCGCCCAGGTACCCCAGCCCCCACCCGAGGCCGGACACCCGCCCCACGGTGGCGCGCGTGGACACCTGCACGAGCATCGCGTTGTAGTTCACGCCGGCGATCTCGCTCGCCACGCTGCCGAGGGACACCAGGGCGGCGCCGAGCACGAACCAGGCCGGGTCGGCGCGCACCGCGAACAGGGCCGCCATGGCCAGGACCATGACCAGGGTCGCGCCGCCCACCCAGGCCTTGCGGCGCCCCTCGACGTCGGCGCGCCGCCCCAGCACGGGCGCGAGGAGCGCCACGAGCAGCCCGCCGATCGTGATCCAGAGGCCCAGCCCGCTGGTGAGCCCGGCCAGGGCGCGCTCGTGCACCGGGTCGGTCGCGGGCAGCGCTGCCACCTCCGGCGTCAGGAAGGCGTCGCTCGTGAGGTACAGCGCCGTGAAGACGAACGTGACGATCACGGTGTTGAACGGCTGCGTCGCCCAGTCCCACATCGCCCACGAGACGACCTGACGGCGCGGCACCGGCGCCTCCGCGACGTCCGACCCCGCCGCGCCGTCGTGCAGCGGGCCGTGAGGCGTGCTGTGCGGCGACCCGTGCGGGGCGGTGGGCGCGGCGTCGGGTACGGGTTCCGGCACCGCCGGTCGGTCGCTCATGAGGCGCAGTCTGCCCGACGCGGGGGCCCGGCGGGAGGGGCACGTCGCAGCGCGGTCGACGGCGCGCCGCGGCCGGCCCCCGCGGATACGATCGCGCCGTGCACGCTCCCGCCCCGCGACCACCTCGGCACCCCGGTCCCGCCGGGCGGTGGCAGCCCGACCGGCTCCTCGGCCCCGGCTTCGAGGAGCGGCCGCTCGGCCCCGCCACCCTGGTGCGGGCCGTCGACCGACCGGAGCGTCCCCGCGCCGTCGTGCTGCACGTGCACGGGTACAACGACCACTTCTTCCAGGCGCACCTCGCGCGGGCGTTCGTCGACGGCGGCCTGGCGTTCCACGCCGTCGACCTGCGCCGCGCGGGGCGCTCCCTGCTCGACAGCGACTCCGACACCGACCTCGCCGCCGGCCCGGGGGCCGGCGACCCGCTGCCCCCGCACTACGTCGCGAGCCTGCGCGAGGCGGGCGCCGACCTGTCCGCCGCGGCGCACGCCGTCCGGGAGCTCGAGCCCGGGCTGCCGCTCGTGGTGCACGCGCACTCGACGGGCGGCCTGAGCGCGGCGCTGTGGGCGCACGCCGTCCGGCACGACCCGGCGCACGGGCCCGACCTCCTGGTGCTGAACTCGCCCTTCTTCTCCCTCAGCGGCTCGCGCCTCGCGGACGCGGGCCGCTCCGCGGTGCTCGAGGTGCTGGGGCGGCGTCGCCCGCTGGCCGTCGTCAGCGCGAACCCGTCGGTGTACGCCGCGTCCCAGCACGCCTCCCGCGGCGGCCGGTGGGACTTCGACACCACGCTCAAGCGCCCCGAGGGGCTCCCGGCGCGCGCGGGCTGGCTCCGCACGGTCACGCGGGCGCAGGCCCGCCTGGCCCGCGGCCTCGCCGTCCCCGGGCCGGTCCTGGTCGCGCGCAGCGACTCCTCCGGCCCCGACCGGCCCGACAACCCGCGCCTCGACGCGCAGGACACCGTGCTCGACGTCGGGCGGATCGCGGCCCTGAGGCCCCGGGTCGGGCCCGACACGGCGCCGCTGGTCGTGCCCGGCGGCGTGCACGACCTCTCCCTGTCCGCCGACGCCCCCCGCCGGGCCTACCTCGACGGCGTCCTGGCGTGGCTCGACGCCCGTCTGCCGGACGTCCGTCCCCCGGGCGTCGAGCCGCCTCGCGCCGTCACCGACGGCACGACCGTCGACACGCACGAGGACCAGGAGCAGCCGTGAGACCGACCCCCGCGCACCCGTACCTCGACCCTCGAGGCGCCGACGGCGCACCGCTGCCCGTCCTCGCTCTGGCGCACCGCGGCTTCTCGCACGGCCGGGAGAACCTGGAGAACTCCCTCGCCGCGTTCGCCGCCGCGGTCGACCTGGGCTTCCGGTACGTCGAGACCGACGCGCACGGCACCTCCGACGGCGTCGCCGTCGCCCTGCACGACGCCTCCCTCGACCGCACCACCGACGCCACCGGCCGCGTGGCCGACCTGCCGTGGTCGGTCGTGCGGCACGCGCGCATCGGCGGCAGCGAGCCCGTGCCCCGCCTCGACGAGGTGCTCGGCACCTGGCCCGACCTGCGCGTGAACGTCGACGTCAAGGAGGACTCCGGGGTCGAGCCCACGGCCGCGGCGATCGAGCGCACGGGCGCGCACGACCGGGTCTGCGTCACGTCGTTCGACGTCGGGCGCCGCCGCGCGACCCTCGCCCGCCTGACCCGCCCGGTCGCGACGTCGGCCGGCCGCCGCGAGGTGGCGGGCTTCCTCGCCGGCGCCCGTCTCCGGGTGGACGCACTCGCCCGCCGCGCCCTGCGCGACGTGGACGCCCTGCAGGTCCCCGTCTCCGAGGGCCGCGTGCCCGTGGTCGACGCGAGGACCGTCGCCGCCGCCCACCGCGCCGGGCGGCAGGTGCACGTGTGGACGATCAACACCCCCGGGGAGATGGGCCGCCTCCTCGACCTCGGCGTCGACGGCATCGTCACCGACCGCGCCGACCTGCTGCGCGACGTGCTCGTCGCGCGCGGCCTGTGGGCCTGAGCGTCCCGCCGGTCAGGCCCGCCCAGGGCCCGCGCCACCGCCGGACGGCGGCACCAGCTCGACGCCCCACGTCTCGCGCACCACGTCCCGCCCGTCAGACGTCAGCCGCAGCCCCCGCCCGCTCGTCCGCGCCACCCATCCGGCGTCGAGGAAGCGGGCGCCGACGGCGGCGCCGAGCGCACCGGCCAGGTGCACGCGGCGCTCGGTCCAGTCCAGGCAGGCCCGCGTCGTCGGGCGGCGGGCGGCGGCCGCGCCGTCCACGTCCACGCCGAGACCGCGCAGCCCGTGGGCGCCCGCGTCCGTGAGGGCGAGGACGTCGGGATCGTCCAGCCACCCCCGCGCGACGCACGCCTCGGCCAGCCCCACGCCGAGCCGGCCCGCGAGGTGGTCGTAGCAGAACCGGGCCGCCGCCAGCCGGTCGGCCTCCCGGCTGCGCCGCAGCCCCGCCACGGGCAGAGGGCCCGCCAGCGCGCCGAGCGCCTCCAGGGCGTCGGCCACGTCGGGTCCCGCGAGGGCGTAGTACCGGTGCCTGCCGCGGGCGCGGCCGGTCACCAGCCCGGCGGCGACGAGCACCGCCAGGTGCTCCGACGCAGCGGGGGCGCCCACGCCCGCCGCCCTCGCCAGCTCCCCGGCGGGGCGTGCCGTGCCGTCCATGAGGAGCCCGACCATCGCCGACCGCGCCGGCGCGGACAGCGCCCGCCCGACGTCGGTGAAGTCCCGGTCCCGCCCGTCACCGCCCATGACCCCGACGATACGGCGACGACGCTTCGGCGGACGCCGAAACGTCCCGGGTCTACGGTCGCCGCATGACCGCCTCTGACGCCCCCGCCCCGCAGGACCTCGAGGTCCGCCTGCCCGGCACGCCCGGCGCCCTGGCCGACCTGGGCGAGACGCTCGGGCGCGCCGGCGTCAGCCTGGAGGGCGGCGGCGTGACCGGCCTCGACGGCGGCCGCGTCGCCCACTTCCTCGTCGACGACGGGCCCCGCGCGGTCGCCGCGCTGGTGGCGGCGGGCCTCGGGCCCGCGGTCGCCCGCGACGTCGTCACCACCCGGCTCGCCCAGGACGTCCCCGGGCAGATGGGCGCGTTCGCGCGCCGCCTCGCGGAGGCGGGGGTCGTGGTCCGGACCCTGTACAGCGACCACGACGGCAACCTCGTGCTGCTCGTCGCGGACGACGACCTCCCGGCGTGCCGGGACGTGGTGCGCGCGTGGGACGCCGACCGCGAGTCCGCGCGCACGGCCGGCGGGACGGCCGGCTACCGCTAGAGCCCGAGCTGGACCGTCACGCCGGGCCGGCCGGCCGGCGGCTCCTTCGAGATCTCCGCGTACGCCGCGGCGAGCAGGGTCGGGTCCGGCCCTTCGAGGCGCGTCGGCTTCGCGACGTCGTCCAGCACGACGAAGCGCAGCAGGTTTCCGCGCGTCTTCTTGTCCCGCTGCATGGCGGCGAGGAGCTTGTCCCAGCGGTCGCCGCGGTAGGTGGTCGGCAGGCCGAGCGAGTCGAGGATCGACCGGTGCCGGTCCACGACGGCGTCGTCGAGCTTGCCGCCGAGCCGGGCGAGCTCGGCCGCGAAGACCATCCCGACCGCGACCGCCGCGCCGTGCCGCAGCTGATAGCGCTCGGTGAGCTCGATCGCGTGCCCCAGGGTGTGCCCGTAGTTGAGGATCTCCCGCAGCCCCTGCTCCGTGAGGTCCTCCCCCACCACGCGGGCCTTGACGCGCACCGACCGTTCGATGAGCTCGGTCAGCACGGCCCAGGTCTCGGGCGAGGCGTCCGAACCCTTCCACTCCCGGAGCTCGTCGGCGTGCTCCTCGACGAGCTCGAGGATGCGCGGGTCGGCGATGAAGCCCGTCTTGACGACCTCCGCCATGCCGGCGACGAGGTCCCAGCGGTCGAGGGTCTCCAGGGCCGCCAGGTCGCACAGCACCCCGGCGGGCGGGTGGAAGGCGCCCACGAGGTTCTTGCCCTCGGCCGTGTTGATCCCCGTCTTGCCGCCCACGGCGGCGTCGACCATCGCGAGCAGCGTGGTCGGCACGTGCACGACCTTGATCCCCCGCAGCCACGTGGCCGCGACGAACCCTGCCAGGTCGGTCGTCGCGCCGCCGCCGACGGAGACGATCGCGTCCGAGCGCGTGAAGTCGGCCTGCCCCAGCACCTGCCAGCAGAACGCCGCCACCTGGGCGGTCTTCTGCTCCTCGGCGTCCGGGAGCTCGACGGCGAACGCCTCGTAGCCCTGCGCGACGAGGTCCTCGCGCACGGCCTCGCCGGTGGCCTGCAGCGACGCGGGATGCATGACCAGCACCCGCCGCACCCCGTCCCCGAGCAGGCCCGGCAGCTCGCCGAGCAGGTGTCGTCCGACGACGACGTCGTAGGACGGGGCTTCGTTCGTGCTGCCCTGCACGGTCACGCGGACCGTCATGACTGGACCTCCTGTGCCGATGTGCCCGCGGCCGCGTCGTGCTGCGCCGCGCCTTGCTGTGCCGAGCCGCCCGTCACCCCGGCGTGCACCTGCGCGGCGACCTCGTGCGCGGGCCGCTCGTCGGAGACCACGTGCATCGTGGCGAGGCGCTCGTAGGTGGGCCGACGCGCCTGCATCAGCTCGACCCACCGCGCCCGCGGGTTGCCCACGAGCAACGGACGGGACTGGTTGAAGCCGACGCGGGGCGCGGCGTGCGCGAGGGAGACGTCCAGGAAGACGACGGTGCCGCCGCCCGCGACGTAGCCCTCGAGCGCCCGCTGGGTGTGCTCGTCCATGATCGCGCCGCCGCCGAGCGCGAGGACGCCGGGGTGGCAGGCCAGGGCCGTGGTGACGGCCTCCCGCTCGAGCTCGCGGAACCGCGGCTCGCCGTCCTCCACGAAGATGTCGGCGACCGGCTTGCCCGCGGTGTCCTCGACGTCTGCGTCCGTGTCCCGGAACGCGACACCGAGCCGCTGCGCGAGCAGGCGGCCGACGGTCGTCTTGCCGCTGCCGGGCGGGCCGATGAGGACCGCGCGAGGGACGCCCGCGCTCATCGGAGCAGCTCGGGGATCGAGGCCAGGTACGACTCGGCGTTGCGCCGCACCTCGGCCACCGAGTCCCCGCCGAACTTCTCCACGACGGCCTGCGCCAGCTCGAGCGCCACCATCGCCTCCGCGACGACGGCGGCGGGCGGCACCGCGCACACGTCCGAGCGCTGGTGGTGGGCGGTGACGGCCTCGCCCGTCGCGACGTCGACCGTCGCCAGGGCGCGCGGCACCGTGGAGATCGGCTTCATCGCGGCGCGCACGCGCAGCACCTCGCCGTTCGACATGCCGCCCTCGATGCCGCCCGCACGGTTGGAGCGGCGGTGGATGTGGCCGTCGTCCCCGCGCTCGATCTCGTCGTGCGCGGCCGAGCCGCGGCGGCGGGCGGTGCGGAAGCCGTCGCCGACCTCCACGCCCTTGATCGCCTGGATGCCCATGAGCGCGCCCGCCAGCCGGGCGTCGAGGCGCCGGTCGCCCTGCACGTAGCTGCCGAGGCCGGTCGGCACGTCGTAGGCGAGCACCTCGACGACGCCGCCCAGCGTGTCGCCGTCCTTGCGGCACTCGTCGATCTCCGCGACCATCGCCGCGCTCGTCGTGGCGTCGAAGCAGCGCACCGGGTCGGCGTCGAGGGCGGCGACGTCCTCGGGCGCGGGCAGGTCGGCGCCCTCAGGCACCTCGACCGGGCCGATCGCCACGACGTGCGACACCAGCCGGACGCCGACGGCCTGCTCGAGGAACTTCGCCGCGACCAGGCCCAGCGCGACGCGCGTCGCGGTCTCGCGCGCCGACGCCCGCTCGAGCACCGGTCGCGCGTCGTCGAACCCGTACTTGCGCATCCCGACGAGGTCGGCGTGGCCCGGGCGCGGCCGGGTGAGCGGACGGTTGCGCGCGATCTCCCGCTCGTCACCGGTGCCGGCGTCGACGAGCAGCGCCTCGCGGTCGACGGGGTCCGGCGACATGACGTCGGTCCACTTGGGCCACTCGGTGTTGCCGATCTCGAAGGCCAGCGGGCCGCCCTGCGTGATCCCGTGGCGCAGGCCGCCGAGGACGCGCACCGCGTCCTGCTCGAACTTCATCCGGGCGCCGCGGCCGTAGCCGAGCCGCCGGCGGGCGAGCGCGGCCTGGATGTCCGCGGTCACCACCTCGACGCCGGCGGGCAGTCCCTCCAGCACCCCCACGAGTGACGGACCGTGCGACTCCCCCGACGTCATCCAGCGCAGCATGCCTGCGATTCTTCCACGCTCGCGCCGCCGGTCCGTCCGGTGGTCAGCGGGCGGACGCCGGCGCCGTCAGGGCCCGGCCGAGCGCGTCGTCCATGGCCGCGACCGGGGCCGTGCGCCCGGTCATGAGGCGCACCTGCTCCACCGCCTGGTGCAGCAGCATCCGCTCGCCCCCGACGACGGTGCCGCCCGCGTCCGACCAGGCGGTCGACAGGGCGGTGGGACGCGGGTCGTAGACGACGTCGAGCAGCACGCCGGCGGGTGTGCCGCCGTGGGCGGCGAGCGCGGCCGCGACCGGGTCGGCGGCGTAGGCGGGCATGGTGGAGACGACGACGTCGGCGTCCCGCAGCGCGCCGAGCGACGCCGACGGGTCGAGCACCTCGAACCGCGGGGACACGCCCATGCGCGCCGCCGCCTCCTGCAGGCCCGCCGTCCGGCCGAGGGAGCGGACCAGGACGCGCGGCGTCGTGCAGCCGAGCTCGCCCAGCGCAGCCAGCGTGGACGCGGCCGTGGCGCCGCCGCCGAGGACGACGGCGCTCTGCGCGCCGGCGCCGGAACGCCCCTGGGCGGCGAACCCCTCGCGCAGCGCGGTGACCAGGCCGTAGACGTCGGTGTTCGTGCCCGTGAGCGTCACGCCGCACTGCGCGGGGCCGACGAGCACCGTGTTGACGGCGCCCACGGCCACGGCGAGCGGGTCGACGTGGTCCACGAGGTCCATGACCGCGTGCTTGAGCGGCATCGTGACGCTCAGTCCGGCCCAGCCGAGGTCCAGCCCTCGCACCAGTGCCGGGAGGTCCGCCACGGTCGTGTCGATCGCGGAGTACTCCCACCCCTCGAGGCCGAGGGCGTCGTACGCGGCGGTGTGCAGGACGGGCGAGAGCGAGTGCGCGACGGGGTGTCCCAGCACCGCCGCTCGTCGGGTGACCGTCATGTCAGCCGGCGTTCTCCGAGGCCCACTTCTGGTACTCGGCGCGGTACTCGAGGAACTCTTGGTAGTTGTCCGTGAACTTGGTCTCGCCGGTGTCCAGGTTCACCGTCACGTACCAGTTCCAGTCGCCCTCGGGCGGGTCGAGGACGGCCTCGACCGACGGCCGACCCGGGTTGGCGATCGGCGTGGGCGGGAGCCCGGTGTTCTTGCGGGAGTTGTACGGATCGCTCGCGTCTGCGAACTCCGACTTCGTGATCTCGTCCGCCGGCTTGCCGAGCCCGTAGGAGTTGATCGCGTCCAGGTACAGCGCCTCGTCGCGGTCCAGGCGGTTCTCGATCACGCGTGCGACCTCGCCCCGGTACCCGTCCGGCGCCTCCTTCTCGACCAGCGACGCCTTGTTCAGGACGTCCTGCCAGTCGGACTTCTCGACCCCGAGCGACTCCAGCTCCTTCTTCGTCTGGTCCACCATCGCCGTGAGCAGGGTCGTGGCGTCGTCGCCCGGCTGGACGGTGTACGTCTTCGGGAACAGCCAGCCCTCGGCGTTGCCGTCGGCCTGCTTCGGCAGCCCGAACGACCCCGGGTCCTTCAGCGCCTTCTCGAGCTCCTTCGGCGTGATGTCCGTGACCGAGCCGACCTTGTCGACGACCTGCGCGACCGTGTACCCCTCGGGGATGGTCACGTTGGTCTGCAGCTTCTCGTTCTTCACCAGCGCGGCGACGGCGTCCGACGCCTTCATCTCGGCCTGCAGCTGGTAGGTGCCGGGCTGGATGCCGGCGGCGGCCGGGTTCTGGCCGAACGCGTCCGTGAACGCGCCGACGCTGGCCACGACGCCGGCCTCCTGCAGCACCGTGCCCATCTGGCCGCCGGTGGCCCCCTCGGGGATGACGACGTCGACGGGGTCCCCGCCCGGTCCCGGGTAGTCGTCGTTCTGCGAGCCGATGAAGGGCAGGTCGCCGACGAGCGAGTCCATGCGGTCCCAGAGCAGGTAGGCACCCGCGCCCACGAACGCGAGCACCACGACCAAGACCACCGCGGTGCGCTGCCTGCGGCGGCGCTTGCGCTTGGCGGCGGCCCTCCGGCCGGCGGCCGAGCGGCGCCGCGAGGGTGCCGCAGGCGCCTCCTGGAGGGCGGGGTGCTCGAAGAGGTCCGTCACGCCGGGTTCTTCCTTCTGACAGGGCCTGGGGTGGGCACGGTGGGTCGGGTTCTGCCGTCCGGGCTGGTCAGGCGCCCGGTCGCCGCAGCTCGACGAGCTCGCCGGCGCGCTCCCCCGCCGACCGCTCCACGTCGAGTGCAGATTGCAGAATGATAACGGCTGCGGCCTGGTCGACGACAGACCGGTGGGTCTTGGTGCGTCGCCCCGCCGACCGCAGCTGCGCGTGCGCCGTCACGGTCGTCATCCGCTCGTCCACCAGACGCACCTCGACGGGCGCGACGGCGGCCGCCAGCCGGGAGGCGAAGTCGCGCGCGTCGGCGGTGGCCGCGCCCTCCGCCCCGGACAGGTGCCGCGGCAGCCCGACGTACACGACCGCGGCGAACCGCTCCTCGGCCTCCGTCGCGATCCGCGCGACGTCGGGCGTCATCGTGGGCGCGCCGTCGGCGCCCGCGGGCACCTCCAGCACGCGAGGCACGGTCTCGACCGGCGTCGCGACGAGGCCGTCGGGGTCGCTGCCCGCCAGCCCGATGCGCGCCTTGCCGACGTCCACCCCGAGGCGCGCGCCCCGCGGCAGCCCGCGGGGCGCGTCCGGCTCCGGCGACGGTCCCGTCACGCGCCCGCCTGGGCCGCGCGCACGCCCTCGGACACGCCGGCCAGCGCGGCCGGCAGCGCCGACGCGTCGGTGCCGCCGCCCTGGGCCAGGTCCGGCTTGCCGCCGCCCCCGCCGCCCAGCGCCTTCGCGGCCACCTTGACGAAGTCGCCGGCCCGCAGGCCCGCGTCGCGCGCCCCGGCGTTCGTGCCGACGACCACCAGGGGACGTCCGCCCGCGACGCCGCCGACGGCGACGAGCACGGCCTCCGCGTCGCCCAGGCGCCCGCGCACGTCGAGCACGAGGGCGCGCAGGTCGTCGGCCGAGGCCACCTCGCCGGCGTCGTGCGCCACCACCCGCACGTCGCCGACGCGCTCCGCCTGCGCGGCGAGCGTGCCCGCCGCGGCGAGGATGCGGTCCTGGCGCAGGCCCGCCAGCTCCTTCTCGGTGTCCTTCAGGCGCGTGAGCAGCGAGCCCACGCGGTCGGCCAGCTCGTCCGGGCGCGCGCCCAGGAGGCCGGTGAGCTGGCCCACCAGGGCGTGCTCCTTGGCCTGGAAGCCGTACGCGCCGTCGCCCACGAGAGCGTCCACGCGGCGCACGCCGGAGCCGATCGAGGCCTCGCCGAGCAGCGCGACGCGACCCACCTCCCCGGTGGCCTTGACGTGCGTGCCGCCGCACAGCTCACGCGACCAGTCGCCGCCGATCGAGACGACGCGCACGGTGTCGCCGTACTTCTCGCCGAACAGCGCCATGGCACCCAGCTCGCGGGCGCGGGCGATCGGCATCGTCGCGTCCGTCACCTCGAGGTTCTCGGTGAGGCGCGCGTTGACCCGCTCCTCGATCTCGCCGAGGGCGTCCGCCGCCACCGGCGTCGGCGACCGGAAGTCGAAGCGCACGCGGCTCGGGGCGTTCTCCGAACCTGCCTGGGTGCGGTCCGGCCCGACCATCTCGTGCAGCGCCTTGTGGATCATGTGCGTGGCCGAGTGGGCGCGGCTGATCGCGACGCGACGCGCGACGTCGATCGTCGCGGTGCCGGGGTCGCCCAGCGCCACCGTGCCCTCGACCAGACGGCCGCGGTGCACGGACAGGCCCTTCACCGGGCGCTGCACGTCGTCGACCTCGATGGTCGCGCCGCCGTCGAGCACGATCGTGCCCTGGTCGGCGAGCTGGCCGCCGGCCTCCGCGTAGAAGGGCGTGCGGTCGAGGACGACCTCGACGTCGGCGGGCGCGGTCGCCGCGGGGGCGGGCACCCCGTCGACGAGCAGACCGGCCACCGTCACCGCGGACTCCGTGTCGGTGTACCCGAGGAACTCGACCGGCGCGGACAGCTCCTTGTTCAGGTGCTCGTACGAGCGGAGGTCGGCGTGGCCCGTCTTCTTCGCGAGCGCGTCGGCGCGGGCGCGCTGCTTCTGCTCCGCCATGAGGTCGCGGAACGCCTTCTCGTCCACCTGGACGCCCTGCTCGGCCGCCATCTCGAGCGTGAGGTCGATCGGGAAGCCGTACGTGTCGTGGAGCTGGAACGCCTCGGCGCCACCGAGCACCGGGGTGCCGCCGTCCGCTCCGTCCGAGGCCCGCGACTTCGCGCGACCCACGGCCGTGTCCAGGATGGTCGTGCCCTGCGCGAGCGTGCGGCGGAAGGCGTCCTCCTCCGCGTACGCGACGTCGCTGATGCGGGCGAAGTCGGCCTCCACCTCCGGGTAGGACGCCTTCATCGCGTCCTTGGACACGGGCAGCAGCGAGGGGAGCGCGACCTCGTCGACGCCGAGGAGGCGCACGGCGCGCACGGCGCGACGGACGAGGCGGCGCAGCACGTAGCCGCGGCCCTCGTTCGACGGGCGCACGCCGTCCCCGATCACCATGAGCGACGAGCGGACGTGGTCGGCGATCACGCGCATCCGCACGTCGTCCTCGGGGTCGGCGCCGTAGCGCTTGCCCGTCAGCTCCTCGACACGCGCGATGACGGGGTACACCTCGTCGATCTCGTAGAGGTTCTCCTTGCCCTGCAGCAGGTAGGCGATGCGCTCCAGGCCCGCGCCGGTGTCGATGCTCTTGTGCTCGAGCTCGCCCAGCAGCGGGTAGTTCTTGCCCTGGCCCTCGCCGCGCACGAACTGGTCGAAGACGAGGTTCCAGATCTCCAGGTAGCGGTCGCCGCCCGGGTCAACCGTGCCGCCCACGGCGTCGGGGCCGTACGCGGGGCCGCGGTCGTAGTGCCACTCGGCGCAGGGGCCCGCCGGGCCGGGCTGGCCCGTGTCCCAGAAGTTCTCCTCGCGGGGCAGGCGCACCACGTGCTTCGGGTCGAGCCCGACGCCCTTCGTGAGCGCGTCGAAGGCCTCGGCGTCCTCCTCCCAGATGGTCACCCAGAGGCGGTCGCCGTCGAGGCCGTAGCCGCCCTGGCCCTGGTCGGTCGTGAGGAGCTCCCACGCGAAGTCGATCGCCTCGCGCTTGAAGTAGTCCCCGAACGAGAAGTTGCCGTTCATCTGGAAGAACGTGCCGTGCCGCGTGGTGCGGCCCACGTTCTCGATGTCGTTGGTGCGGATGCACTTCTGCACGCTCGCGACCCGCGGCCACGGCGCCGGCTCCGTACCGAGGATGTACGGGATGAAGGGCACCATGCCCGCGATCGTGAACAGGATCGACGGGTCCGGCGAGACCAGGGGTGCGCTGGGCACGATCGCGTGGTCCTTCGACTCGAAGTAGTCGAGCCAACGCTTGCGGATCTCGGCGGTGCGCATGGTGTCCTTCAAATGATGTCGAGGCCGATGTCGAGGCTGACGTCAGACCGGTACGGCTGGTGACGGGTGTGACGAGCGGGTGGCCGCCCGCCGGGGGCGGCCGACCCCTATTCTCGCGCCCGCCGGGGGATGGTCGGAACGGGATTTCGCGGAGCGGGGATCAGAACGAGTAGCCGAGGTCCGCCTCGTCGGCGGCGATCTCGGCCTCGGTGTCGGGCCGTCCGTCGGGAGCGGATGCCGCGTGCCGGGCTCGTCCGGGCCCTCCGCGCAGGTCGGCGGCGCGCAGCCCGCTCGCGCGGACGTCGTCCGGGTCCGGCTGCCCCTCGGCGAGCAGCGCGGCGGTGAGCTCGGCTTCCCGGGCGCTGCGAGCCTGGGTGAACTCCCGCCGGAACGTGGCGACGAAGGTCTCCGCCCGGCGTCCGGCGTCCTGCGCCGCACGCTCCGCGCGGTCGACCACCGCCTCGGGCGCGTACTGCGCCACGATCTTGCGGCCACGCTGGACGACGACGACCGTCACCACGACGCCCACGCCGACCCAGAACAACCGGCGCATCAGCGGCCGGCCTTCGCGTCGTCGCCGCGGCCCGAGCGCGAGGCCCGGGCGAACGCCTGGCGCACGCCGTAGGAGAACGCCGCGACCTTGACCAGCGGGCGGCCGAGCGTCGAGGCGTACAGGCCGGCCAGCGCCGACACGTTCTCGCTGACCTGGGCAGCCGAGGTCGTGATCGTGTCCACCTTGACCAGCTGGTCGTTGGTGGAGGCCACCGTGGTGGCGGCCTCGTCGAGGATCGGCACCGAGTGCTCCGTGACCTCGCGGATGGAGCGCGTCGCCTCGTCGAGCACGCGCCCCAGCTTCACGAGCGGGATCGCGAGCAGGCCCACGAGCAGCACGAACGCGACGGCCGCGATGAGCCCGGCCACGTCACCCATCGACATCAGATCTCTCCTCGCACAGGCGTCAGACGGTCGGTCGTCACCCTATCCCGGGTGACCGGCCACGAACGGCGGACGCCCCGCCCCCCGCGAGGCGGGTGACGGGGCGTCCGAGGTGCTGCGGACTCGTCCGCGGCGATGCGCAGGATCAGCGCGCGTAGAACTCGACCACGAGCTGCACCTCGCAGGTCACGGGGACCTCGGCGCGCTTCGGCTTGCGGGTCAGCGTGGCCGACAGCTTCTCGAGGTTCACGTCGAGGTAGCCCGGGACGGCCGGCAGCACGTCGCGGTGCGCACCGGCGGCGGCGACCTGGAACGGCGTGGTCGTCTGCGACTTCGGCTTGACCTGGATGGTCTGGCCCGGCTTCACGCGGAACGACGGACGGTCGACGATCTTGCCGTCCACCAGGATGTGACGGTGCGTCACGGCCTGGCGGGCCTGCAGGATGGTGCGGCCGAAGCCGGCGCGCAGCACGAGCGCGTCGAGACGCGTCTCGAGGTCCTCGACCATGACCTCACCGGTCAGGCCCGGGTGCTTGCGGGCGTTCTCGTACACCTTGAGGAGCTGCTTCTCGCGGAGCGCGTACTGCGCGCGCAGACGCTGCTTCTCGCGGAGGCGGACCGCGTAGTCCGACTCGGTGCGGCGGCGGGCGCGGCCGTGCTCACCCGGGGGGTACGGGCGCTTCTCGAAGTGGCGGACGGCCTTCGGGGTCAGCGCGAGGCCGAGCTTGCGGCTCAGGCGGACCTGGCGGCGCGACTTGGTGACAGCGGTCACTGGTTGCTTCCTGTCCTGTGGTGATGGATGAGGTCACACCCGACGTCCGCCCCGTGGAGGGGAGGTCTCGGGTGCGGGACCAGCCGATGGAGCTCCTGCGCGGGGCGGGTGCTCACGGGGCCGAGGTCCCAGGTGGTCGCCGGAAACGGCAACCGCAGCATCTTACCGCATCCCGCGGGGCGCCCCGGCCCGTCGGGCTCCACCCATGCCTCCTCCGGCAAGGTCTTGTCGCCGGCGTCGCCCGGGCGCTTGACTGTGCACCGCCGGCACGGCGCCGGTCGGTCGCCCGAAGGAGTCGCCCCGATGCCCTCCCCCGTCACCCTCTCGCCCCGCTCCGCCGAGGTGGTCCGCTCCACCCTGCCCGTGGTCGAGGACTCGATCGACGACATCACCACGATCTTCTACCGCACCCTCCTGGACGAGCACCCCGGCCTGCTCGGGTCGATGTTCTCCCCCGAACGCATCACCGACGGCAGCCAGCAGCGCGCGCTCGCGGCCGCGATCACCTCGTGCGCGGCGATGCTCGTCGCCGACGAGGACGCCGACCCCCGCGACGTGCTCGCCCCGGTCGCCCAGCGGCACCGCGCGGTCGGCGTGGAGCCGGCCCAGTACGAGGTGGTCCACCAGCACCTGTTCGCCGCCATCGTCGCGGTGCTGGGGGACGCGGTGACGCCGGAGGTGGCGGCCGCCTGGGACGAGGTCTACCGGACGATGGCGGGCACCCTCATCGAGCTCGAGGCCGCCTGACGCACGGTCGCCGGCCGGTAGGCGCGTCAGGCGTCGTCCAGGATCTGCCGGATCCGCGCCACCCGGTCGGTGACCTGCTTCTCGAACCCGCGGTCGCTCGGGTCGTAGTACCGCCGCCCCGCGAGCTCGTCGGGGAGGTACTGCTGCGCCGCGATCGCGTGCGGCGCGTCGTGCGCGTACCGGTATCCCTTGCCGTGCCCGAGCCCCTCGGCGCCCGCGTAGTGCGCGTCACGCAGGTGCGGCGGCACGACGCCCACCTTCCCCGCCCGCACGTCCGCGAGCGCCGCGTCGATCCCCTGGTACGCCCGGTTGGACTTCGGCGCGGTCGCCAGGTGCACGACCGCCTCCGCGAGGACGATCCGCCCCTCGGGCATCCCGATGAGCTGGACGGCCTGCGCCGCCGCCACCGCGGTCTGCAGGGCGGACGGGTCGGCCATGCCGACGTCCTCCGCCGCGGAGATCACGAGACGCCGCGCGATGAAGCGCGGGTCCTCGCCCGCGGCCACCATCCGGGCCAGGTAGTGCAGGGCGGCGTCCACGTCCGAGCCCCGGATCGACTTGATGAACGCCGAGACGACGTCGTAGTGCTGGTCGCCGTCGCGGTCGTACCGCACGGCGGCGACGTCGACGGCGCGCTCGACCGTGTCGAGGTCCACGGCGACCGGGTCCCCGGGCGTGCGGCCGGGGACCGCGTCCGCGAGGGCCGCGCCGGCGGCGGCCTCCAGGATGGTCAGGGCCTTGCGCGCGTCCCCGCCCGCCATGCGCACGAGCTGGTCCTCAGCCTCGTCCGTCAGCTCGACGGCGCCGTCCAGGCCGCGCTCGTCCGCGACGGCGCGGCGCACGAGGGCGCGGACGTCGTCGCCGGTGAGGGGCTTGAGCGTGAGGAGCAGGGACCGGCTCAGCAGCGGGGAGTTGACCGAGAACGACGGGTTCTCCGTGGTGGCGGCCACCAGCGTCACCCAGCGGTTCTCGACGCTGGGCAGCAGCGCGTCCTGCTGCGTCTTGGAGAAGCGGTGCACCTCGTCGATGAAGAGGACGGTCTCCTCGCCGCCGGTGGCGAGACGCCGCCGGGCGTCCTCGACGACCTGGCGCACCTCCTTCACGCCGGCGGTGACCGCGGAGAGCTCGACGAACCGCCGCCCGGACACCGTCGCGACGAGGTACGCCAGCGTGGTCTTGCCCACGCCGGGCGGCCCCCACAGGATCACGGACCCCGGGGCGGCACGGCGCGCGGACTCGTCGTCCGGCTCCACCAGGCGGCGCAGCGGCGATCCCGGCACGAGCAGGTGCGCCTGGCCCGCGACCTCGTCGAGGGCAGCCGGCCGCATGCGCACGGCCAGGGGGGCGCTCGGGCCGCTGCGGCCGGTCGCCGGCGTGCCGCGGGTGCCGGTGAGCGCGGCGTCGAACAGGTCCATGCGGCCCAGCCTACGGAGCGCCACCCACGCCCCGGGCCCGCGTCACGGCTCGGGGGATGTGATGTAGCGCTCGACGGTCGGCGCGAGCCAGGCGACGACGTCCGCGCGGGACATCTCGGCCGCGGGCCCGAACTTCAGCACGTACCGCAGCAGCGCCATCCCGAGGATCTGCGACGCGACCAGCGTCGCGCGGCGGGGCGCGTCGGCGGGGTCGTGGCCGAAGCGCTCCGCGGCGGGCACGAGCTGGTCGCGGAAGACGCCGCGCAGGCGCTGGGCGCCCGCCGGGTTCGTGACGCCGACGCGCAGCAGCGTGACGAGCACGCCGTCGCGCTCCCACAGCTCCAGGAAGTGCGTGACCAGCACGCGGCCGAGGTCCTCGGCGGGGATCCGCGCGGGGTCGGGGATGTCGAGGGCCACGTCCACCACCCGCGCGAAGAGGCCCTCCTTGGAGCCGAAGTAGCGGATGACCATCGAGGGGTCGATGCCCGCCTGCCCGGCGATGGCCCGCACCGTCGCGCCGTCGTAGCCGTCCTGGGCGAACCGGTCCCGCGCGGCCTCGAGGATCGCGGCGCGGGTGGCGTCCGAGCGCCGGGGTGCGGGGGTGACGTCCATGCCGAGAGCATATGCCAACACCTGTTGACCTTGCGGGCCGACAGGCCTACCGTCGAACATGCCAACGCTTGTTGACGTCGGGAGGGATCATGAGCGCGCGCAACAGGACGACATCGGACCCGGTGGCGGACGTGGTGGTGGTCGGGGCCGGGCCCACCGGGCTGCTCCTCGCCGGCGACCTCGCCGCGGCAGGGGCGCGCGTGACCGTCCTCGAGAAGCGGCCTGCGGGCCTGAGCAACCTCACCCGCGCGTTCGCGGTGCACGCGCGCAGCCTCGAGGCGCTCGACGCGCGCGGGCTGGCGGACGAGCTGCTCGCCACCGGCCGGCGGGTGCGGAGCATCCGCGTGTTCGGGCGGGCCGACGTGCGCCTCGACACGCTGCCCGGCCGGTTCCCCTTCGTGCTCGTCACGCCGCAGTACGAGGTGGAGCGGCTGCTGCGCCGGCGTGCGGAGGAGGCGGGCGCCGTGTTCCGGCACGGGATGCGCGTCACCGACGTGGGCCAGGACGACGGCGGCGCCTCAGTGCTGGCGGCCGACGAGACCGGCGACGGGGCCGGCCACGAGGGAGGCGACGCGGCTGCGGGCGCCCCGGTCCGGTTCCGCGCGCCGTGGGTGGTCGGTACGGACGGCGTGCGCTCGACGGTGCGGCGGGCGGCGGGCCTGCCGTTCCCCGGGGAGACGGTGATCCGCGCGATGGTGCTGGCCGACGTCCGCCTCGCCCGGCCCCCGCAGGACGCGCTCACCGTGGCGTCGTCCGGGGGTTCGCTCGGCTTCCTCGCGCCGTTCGGCGACGACTGGTACCGGTTCATCGGCTGGGACGAGGCGCTCGACCCCGGCCACGAGGGGCCCGTGGATCTCGACGAGGTGCGCGCCGTCGCGCGGGCGACGCTCGGCGACGACCACGGCATGGCGGAGCTGCGGTTCGCCACCCGGTTCGCCGCCGACGAGCGCCAGGTGCCGCGGTACCGGGTCGGGCGCGTGCTGCTCGCGGGCGACGCCGCGCACGTGCACAGCCCGGCGGGCGGGCTCGGCATGAACACGGGGCTGCAGGACGCCGCGAACCTGTCGTGGCGCCTCGCCGCCGTGGTGCGTGGCGCCGACGACGCGCTGCTGGACGGGTACTCGGCCGAGCGGCACCCGGTGGGCGCCCAGGTGCTGCGCGCGAGCGGGACCCTGCTGCGGCTCGCCACCCGCCCGGGACCGGCCGCAGCCGCGGCGCGCGCGGCGGGCGCCACGCTCCTGTCCCGCGCGGCGCCCGTGCGCCGCCGCGCCGCGGGCGTGGTGTCGGCGCTCGGCGTGCGCTACCCGGCCCCGCCCGGGGCGCACCATGCCGCCGGGCGCCGCGTGCCCGACCTGCCGCTGGTCGCGGGCCCCTCGGGGTCGCGCCTGGCCGAGGCCCTGCGCGAGGGGCGCTTCGTGCTCGTCGGGCCCGCGGAGGGCTCCCCGGCGACGGTCCCGCCGGGACCCGGTGAGGTCGACGCCGCCGAGCGGGTGGTGGTGCGGCGCGCGGACGGCCGCGACGCGACGCTGCTCGTGCGCCCCGACGGCTACCTCGCCGACGCCCGGGTGCCGGCGGCGACGTCAGGGGCGTGAGCTCTCGAACTCCTGACCCAGGACGTACCCCAGCCGCCGGTACATGTTGCGGGCGGCGACGTTGTGGGCGTACACGCCCAGCGTGACCATCGACGCCTCGGAGACCCCGGCGCGGGTCGCCGAGGCCGTCACGGCCGCCCCGATCCCCCGGCCCCGCCACGCCGGGTCCGTACCGATCGACCCCAGGGTCCACGGCCGCCCCGGCACGCGGCGCGACGCGCCTGCCACGGCGCGCACGACGCCGTCGTCGTCCCGCCAGCCCCACCAGCGGGACCGCGGCTCGCCCACGGGCAGCTCGCCGTCCGGGTTCGCGACCGCGAGGCAGGCGGCCGCCTCGGCACGTCCGGCGTCGCCCAGCAGCTCGACGACCCGCTCCTCGCCCGCGACGACGGCGGGCGGTCCCGTGACGGCGTACCAGTCCCACGCGTCGAACGGCGCACGGTCGAACGGCGCGGGGACGACGGCGCCGCCGCACGCGCCGGCCGCCGACACCGCGGCGTAGGTGCCGCGCGGCATGGACGCCCGCACGACCGGCCCCAGCCCGCCAGGGCGAAGCTCCGCCTCCGCGGCGAGGAGCAGACGTGCCGCGCCCTCGGCGCCGCCCACGGCCAGCAGGCTGACCCCGGCCGCGTCGTGGTCGACGGCCAGCGGGCGCCCCCCGTCGATCCGCTCGCGCCAGCGCAGCCGCACGAGGAACGCGTCGTCGTCGTGCCAGACGTGGCTGGCGTCCCACCCGCCGTGGGCGGCCTCGGCGACCACGACGGGGTGGTGCGCCCAACGGGGAGGCACGCTCGCCCCGGCCACCTGGGTGACCGGGGCGAGCGACGGCGCGTCGAGGGAGAGCGTCACTCCCCGTCGGCCTGGGGGACGGCGTCCACCCCGGCCTCCTTGCGCTGCTCGGGCGTGATCGGGGCGGGGGCCTCGGTGAGCGGGTCGTAGCCGCCGCCCGACTTCGGGAACGCGATGACGTCGCGGATCGACGCCGACCTCGTCAGCAGCGCGACGATGCGGTCCCAGCCGAACGCGATGCCGCCGTGCGGCGGGGCGCCGAACTTGAAGGCGTCGAGGAGGAAGCCGAACTTCTCCTGCGCCTCCTCGGGGCCGATGCCCATGACGTCGAACACGCGCTCCTGCACGTCGCGGCGGTGGATTCGGATCGAGCCGCCGCCGATCTCGTTGCCGTTGCAGACGATGTCGTAGGCGTAGGCGAGCGCGTTGCCCGGGTCGGACTCGAAGCTGTCGACCCACTCCGGCTTGGGCGACGTGAACGCGTGGTGCACGGCGGTCCAGGCGGAGTGGCCCAGGTCGACGTCGTCGTCCTCGCCGGTCGGCTTGAACAGCGGCGCGTCCACGACCCAGACGAACGCCCAGGCGTCCTCGTCGACCTGGCCGGTGCGGTGCGCGATCTCGAGCCGGGCCGCGCCGAGCAGCGCGCGGGCCTCGGCGGTCTTGCCCGCCGCGAAGAACACGGCGTCGCCCGGCTGCGCGCCGGTGGCGGCGGCGAGGCCGTCGCGCTCGGCGTCGGACAGGTTCTTGGCGACCGGGCCGCCCAGCGTGCCGTCCTCGCCGTAGGTGACGTACGCGAGGCCCTTGGCCCCGCGCTGCTTGGCCCACTCCTGCCAGGCGTCGAACTGGCGGCGCGGCTGCGACGCGCCCCCGGTCATGACGACGGCACCCACGTACTCGGCCTGGAAGACCCGGAACGGGGTCTCGGCGAAGTAGTCCGTCAGCTCGACCAGCGGGTTGCCGAAGCGCAGGTCAGGCTTGTCCGTGCCGTACAGGCGCATGGCCTCGGCGTAGGTCATACGGGCGATCGGCGTGGGGATCTCGACGTCGATCAGCTTCCACAGGGCGGCGAGGACCTGCTCGGCGAGCGCGATGACGTCGTCCTGGTCGACGAAGCTCAGCTCGACGTCCAGCTGCGTGAACTCCGGCTGGCGGTCGGCGCGGAAGTCCTCGTCGCGGTAGCAGCGTGCGATCTGGTAGTAGCGCTCCAGCCCGCCGACCATGAGCAGCTGCTTGAACAGCTGGGGGCTCTGCGGCAGCGCGTACCAGGAGCCGGGCGCCAGGCGCGCGGGCACCAGGAAGTCGCGCGCGCCCTCGGGCGTCGAGCGGGTCAGCGTGGGCGTCTCGACCTCGACGAAGTCGTGCTCGTCGAGCACGCGGCGGGCCGCCTGGTTCGCCTTGGCGCGCAGCCGCAGGGCGTGTGCCGGCGCGGGGCGGCGGATGTCGAGGTAGCGGTGCTTGAGGCGCGCCTCCTCGCCGATCACCTCGGTGTCCGCGAGCGCCGTCGACACCTGGAACGGCAGCGGCGCGGACTCGTTCAGCACGACGACGTCCTTGGCCACGAGCTCGATCTCGCCCGTGGCGAGGTTCGGGTTGGCGTTGCCCTCGGGGCGGCGACCGACCTCGCCCGTGACCTGGAGGACGAACTCGGAGCGGAGCGGGTGCGCCACCGCCTCGTCGCGGATGACGACCTGGGCGATGCCGGACGCGTCGCGCAGGTCGATGAAGGCCACTCCCCCGTGATCCCGGCGCCGATCGACCCACCCCGTGAGGGTGACGGTCTGACCGATGTGCTCGGCCCGCAGTGAGCCGGCCGTGTGGGTGCGGAGCACGGAGTGTTCCTTTCGAACGGGGTGGGAGGACCGCGTCGCCGGTGGCGACGTCCGGGCGCGCTGGCGCGCCCGTGCGAGTCTAGTCGTTGGCCGGCCCCCTTCTGCGAGGAGATTCCCATGGCGCCACGGATCGCCACCACGACCGCCGTCGACCGCGACGGGCTGCTGGAGGTGCTGCGGGAGCGTCGGCACGGCGTGCTCGTCACCACCCGGCGGGACGGCTCGCCGCAGCTGAGCCCGGTGACGTTCGGCGTCGACGCGGCCGGCCGGGTGGTGGTCTCGACGTACCCGGACCGCGCGAAGGCGGTGAACCTGCGGCGGGACCCGCGGGCGTCGTTCCTGGCCCTCGGCGACGACTTCGACGACGCCTGGGTGCAGGTGGACGGCACGGCCGAGGTCATCGACGTGCCCGACTCGGTGGAGCCGCTGGTCGAGTACTACCGCGCCGCCGCGGGCAAGGAGCACCCCGACTGGGAGGAGTACCGGGAGGCGATGCTGCGCCAGGGCAAGAGCGTCGTGCGGATCACGGTCGAGCGGTGGGGCCCCGTCGCCACCGGCGGGTTCCCCGCCCGGCTGGTCGAGGGCGCCTGAGAGGCTGGTCACACCCACGGCACGGCCTGCCCTGCGGGCCGTAACGTCGACCCCATGGCGACGTTGCCCGACCCCGTCTGGCCCGTGCTCGTTCTCGCGTTCGTCTCCGCGGGCGACGCGCTCCTGTGCGTGAGACCCGCGGCGTTCATCGCGCAGTGCTTCCGGGACGTGAACTTCCCGGAGCGCTGGTGGTGGGTGATGCCGTGGATCAAGGCCGCCGCCGCGGCCGGGCTCGTCGCCGGGATCTGGATCCCCTACCTCGGGCTCGTGACCGCCGTCTGCCTGGTCGTGTACTTCGTGCTCGCCCTGACGTTCCACGTCCGGGCGCGGGACTTCGGCCGCAACTTCTTCGTCAACGCCACGGGCATGTTCCTGCTGTGCCTGTTCGTGCTGTGGTTCTCGTTCCTGCGCTGAGCCCGCCTGTGCCTCAGAAGAGCACCTGCTGGACGTCCGCGCCGGCCACCTGGAGCCCGCCGCCGTCGCGAGGCATCCCCGCGAGCGCCCCGGACGGGTAGTCACCCTCGTCGTGCGGCGTGAGGTCGTCCGGGAACCGCCCCGTGGCGCCCGACCGCGAGCGGTGCCCGGACGAACGGAAGCCGCGCTCGCTGAGGAGCGGCTCGACCCGGTCCCACAGCCACTGCCGGTAGGCCTCGAGCGCGTAGGTGCCACGGGCGTACACGCGCCCGTAGCCGGCGACGGCGCGTGGGTGCTCGCGCTCCAGCCACTGCAGGTACCACTCGCGGGTGCCGGGCTTGAGGTGCAGCGGCACCACGGTGACTCCCGTGGCACCAGCGTCCGCGACGGCGTCCAGCAGGCGGCGCAGGTGGTCGCGGGAGTCGGTCAGCCAGGGCAGCACCGGGGCCACCATGACGCCGCAGGGCAGGCCTGCGGCCCGCACCGCGCGGATCAGGTCGAGGCGCGCCCGGGGTGTCGGCGTCCCCGGCTCGACCGACTGCTGCAGCTCCTCGTCGGCGGGCGAGTCGGCGAAGCCGAGGGAGACCCCGAGCCCGACCTCCACGCGCTGCGCCGCCTCGGCGATCAGCGGCAGGTCCCGACGCAGGAGCGTGCCCTTGGTGAGGATCGAGAACGGCGTGCCGGAGTCAGCGAGCGCCCCGATGACGCCGGGCATGAGGCGGTACCGCCCCTCGGCCCGCTGGTACGGGTCGGTGTTGGTGCCCATCGCCACCGGCTCCCGCGTCCAGGCCGGCCGCGCCAGCTCGGCGCGCAGCACCTCGGCCACGTTCGTCTTCACCACGACCTGGGAGTCGAAGTCCCGGCCGGCGTCCAGGTCGAGGTACTCGTGGGTGGGGCGGGCGAAGCAGTTGTGCGAGACGACCCCGTTCGCGATGAAGTCGCCGGTGCCGGTGGTGATGTCGATCATCTCCTGCTCGAAACCCAGGTCCTCGATGCTCACGACGCGCAGGTCAGCGGCTGTCTTGACGGCCCCACCGAGCACGGAGAGCTTCCGGGTGATCGCCGGGCGCACGAGACGGGAGAAGCGTTGCCGGGAGGGAAGCCCACCCACGACCCGCACGCCCCCGACGCCGCGAGGGTTGGAGCGCTCTCGGACGTTCGGCACACCGAGCCGATCCATGGATGCGCTCGTCCTGGAGAGGATCTCCTCGTCCTTGTTCGAGACGCGGAGGATGCCCCGCGAACACGATCCTTCCGCATCGAAGATGCCCGCCAGGAACCCCCTCGACCACTCTTCGGTCGGGTCACCGGGCCAGGCCACCAACCGGTTGATCTTCTCGTAGTCCGCACGGCGACCGGTGTATATGCAGTCGATCGCCCGACGGGTCGCGGACGCGGCGCTGAACGGGCGACGCTTGAGCGCGACGCCTTCCTGCGTGAGGTAGTCGGCCGAGCGCTCCAGAGCTTCCGCGTCGGCCGACGCCAGACGGAAATGGGTGACGCGCACCGGCCGCCCGGAAGCTGTTGTGTACGTCTTGTCGAGGCGCATGCCGTCACCGCGGATCATGCCCGTGAGATAGCCGCGCCGGTACTCCTCCGAGGGTCCAGCAACCGTCGGCTCGGCGGCGGCCCTCCCGTTGCCGAACCCCATGAGCGTGTTGTTCAGCGTCAGGAACGGACGCTGCGGGTAGCCGCGCTCCTGCCGCGCCACATGTTTCCAGCCGCGCCCGCCGACCAGGAACCGGTGGTCACCGCTGGCCACGATCTCCGTCCCGTCGGCCAGGGTCACGCGGTACGCCCGACGGATGGTCCGCCACCAAGCGAGGACCGCCGTCGCCTCATACCTCCGATATCGGCCGTCGACGACCGTCCCGACGATCTGCTCCCCCACCCGGATGTCGCGAATCGGCTTCTGCCTCCCGTCGGCCATCAGCACCAGGGTCTCCGGGCTGGTGCAGTAGCGGCACGCATGACTGCATCCCCGGTACGGGTTGACGGTCCACCCGAACGGCATCTTCGATGCGGCGGGCACCTTGGACAGCGCGCTCTTCGCGAGCACCTCGTGGAACGTGACGTCGGCGAACTCCGGCGTCCGCACCGTGCGCACCAGGCCGAGCCGCCCCAGGGCGGAGCGTTCGAGCCCGGGCAGGGCACCGTCGTCGGCGCCGACCGTCTGACCATCCCATCTCACGCCACCATTCGAACAGACGTTCGACTCGCTGTCCAGCCCGCCCGGCGTCAGCGGCGGAGCCGCGCGAGCGCCCGGCGGGCCCGATCCCGCCACGGCAGCGGGCGCCGGGCCAGCTCCGCGAGCAGCACCGCGACCGTGTCCAGGGCGGCCGCGGTCACCTCGCGCGGTCGCGGCGTGTCGGGGTCGGTCCAGTCGTCGCCGGGCGGGACGGGCAGCAGGTCGGCCAGGTCGCCGTGCACGGTCACGTCCTGGTCGCGCAGCCAGGCGACCCAGGTCTCGCTGAGCTCTGCCACCCACGGGTGGTCGTCGGGCCCCAGGGCGATGGGGGTGGACCGCCTCGGCGCGAGCGCGTCCCCGGCGACGACGCCGTCGACGAGCGGCGAGAGGGCACCGCCGCGCCGCACCTCGTCCCCGAGCCGGCGGTTGAGGCCGCGCAGCACCTGCGCCTCGGGCGCCCCGACCGAGGCGTTCGACCGCTCGGCGTCCCGCGGCGCCCAGGCGGGGTCGACCTCGACGGCCTCCAGGAAGCGGAGCCAGAGCGTGCCCCCGGCGCCGCCCGCCGGCGGCGCGGTCACCACGTGGACCCGCGAGGCAGGGAGGTCCGCGGCCCACACGGTCAGCACGTGGGTCGGGTCCACGGAGTCCAGGAACGCGGACCGCCCCGCCCTGACCCGGTCGAGGTAGGCGCGCAGCGTCGTCCTCGCGCCGAACTTCAGCGTCTCCTGCCATCCGCTCGCGAGCTCGCGCGCCAGGTCGCGGACGGTGAGCACCACGTGGACCTCGGCGCCGGTCGCCGCCAGGTCCGCGAGCACCCGGGCCGCCTGGGCCGGGTCCGCCCTCGCCAGCAGCTCGTGGCTGACGACGACGTCTCCCCGCGCCCGCCGCACCTGGCCCACCAGGCGGTCCCACGCGCCGCGCAGTCGCCGCGGGTCGATGCCGTGCCGCGCCCCCGTGGCGTCCAGCGCGGCCCAGTAGTGCACCCTCGGCTCGCCCAGCGGCCCGCTGGGGTACAGCACCCCGTGCCGGCGCAGGTCGTGGCGGTTCGCGTGGAGACGCGACTGCAGGTAGGTGGTGCCGGACTTGGGCGCGCCCACGTGCAGGAAGACTCGGCTCGGCATGGGCCCAGCGTCGCACGACGCCCTGTGCGAGCCCTGGACGGCGTCCGCCCGTGGCTCGGCTTCACAACGCCAGCGAGACCCCCGACCGCGACGTGGCGAACAGCCCGTCCGCGCCCTGGAGCGTGAGCGCCGGGACCGGCGCCGCGGCGAGGTCCGACGACCGGTAGCGCTTGAGGTCCCCGCGGTAGACGACGGTGCCGGGCACGTCCAGCAGCGTCTGCGGGCGCACCTTCCAGCGCGGGACGCCCAGGTCGCACACCCCCGCGTCGCGCAGCACGTGGTAGACGAACTCGGAGCAGAAGAACCGCCGGTCGTCCTCGGACCCCCGCCCGAGCAGACCGGTCACGAGGCCGGGGGCGTTGTAGGCGTAGGTGTGGCTGTCGAGGAGGAACTCCGCGACGCGAGCGCCCACGGCGTCCCGCTGGCGGGACGTCACGGGGACCTCGAGGACGACGCCCGGCAGCCGGTCCATCCCCCGGTACAGGTCGTCGTCGAGCCGCTCGCGCTTGAAGCAGCCGACGAACGGGTTGGACGCGCGGCGACGCCCGAAGCTGAACATGAGCTCGAGGTCGGCGTCGAGGGCCAGGGCCGCGTGCGTGTACTCGTCCCGCGTCGCGAGGCGGATCGTCCGCGACAGGACGGTGCTGCTGCGGGACAGGACCACGTAGATGCTCACGGCGGTCACCGTACCGTCCCCCGGGCGCCGTCCGGCCAGGTCAGCGGCGAGATCAGGGTGAATCTCAGGGGCGCCTCAGGGTCTTCGGGGGACAACCCCCGCGGGATGGCTCCCGATCAGTTCCGGCCGCCCGCGGGGTCCACCTCTCAGGCCGGTCCCCGCCGGCTGCTTCCCGACCCGAGGAGACCCCCGTGATCACCGTGCAGCGTGGCTTCAGCAGCTTCTCCGTCGACGACCTCGACGCCGTCGAGTCGTTCTACCGGGACGTCGTGGGGCTCCGCGTGCACCGCACGTCCATGGGGCTCGAGCTGGACGTCACCGGCGGCAGCGCCGTCTTCGTCTACCCGAAGGGCGAGGCCCACGAGCCCGCGAGCCACACCGTGCTCAACCTCGTCGTGCCCGACGTCGCCGCCGCGGCGGCGGACCTGCACGCCGCCGGCGTGGACCTGGTGCGCTACCCGGGGTTCGCCCAGGACGCCGACGGCGTCGTGCGCAGCGACGACCCGCGCCAGGGCCCGACCATCGGCTGGTTCCGGGACCCGGCGCGCAACGTCGTCGCGCTCATCGAGGCCTGAGGGACGCCGGGTTCACTCGGCGGCGGCCGGCACGACCCGCGGGAACAGGTCCTCCGCCGGCGGCTCCCACGTCGCGGCGTCCGCGTCCACCTGCTCCCCCGAGCGGATGTCCTTCACCTCGCCGGACAGGACGGCGGGCTCGGTGCCGTCCTCGCCCGGCTGCGCCGGGAACCACACGAACGGGATGCCGCGGCGGTCGGCCACCTTGATCTGCTTGCCGAACTTCGCCGCCGACGGCGCGACGTCGGCGGGGACCCCACGGGCGCGCAGGGCCGCCGCGACCGCGTCGGACCGGTCCCGGTGCGCCTCGTCCGTGACGGCGACCAGCACGGCCGTGGGCACGCCGCGCGTCGCGGCGACCAGCCCTGCGGACAGGAGCCGCGAGACGAGGCGGGAGACGCCGATCGACAGGCCGACGCCCGGGTACGTGTTCTTGCCGTCGGAGGCGAGGGTGTCGTAGCGCCCGCCCGAGCAGATCGAGCCGAGCTGCTCGTGCCCCACCAGCACCGTCTCGTAGACCGACCCGGTGTAGTAGTCGAGGCCGCGCGCGATCTTCAGGTCCGCGACGACGACGCCGGGAGCGCGGCGTGCGGCCGCCTCGATCAGCGCGGCGAGCTCGCCCAGCCCCGTCTCGAGCAGCTCCGTGCCCGCGTCGTAGGACGCCGCGAGGGCCCGGACCCGGTCCACCACGGTCGTGTCCGCGCCCGAGATCGCGGCGAGCTCGAGGCACGCCTTGGCCTGCTCGGGGGCGGCGCCCTGCTCCGCCTGCAGCAGCTCCGCGACGGCGTCCGGCCCGATCTTGTCGAGCTTGTCGACCTGGCGCAGCACGCCCTCGACGTCGTCGAGCCCCAGGCCGCGGTAGAAGCCCTCGGCGACCTTGCGGTTGTTCACGAGGATGCGGACCTCGGGCACGCCGACGTCGCGCAGCGCGCCGAGCGCCTCGGCCATGACGAGCGGGAGCTCGACCTCGTAGTGGTAGGGCAGCTCGCCCGCGCCGACGACGTCGATGTCGGCCTGGACGAACTCGCGGAAGCGGCCGTCCTGGGGGCGCTCGCCGCGCCAGACCTTCTGGATCTGGTAGCGCTTGAAAGGGAAGGCGAGGCGGCCGGCGTTCTCCAGCACGTACCGCGCGAACGGGACGGTGAGGTCGAAGTGCAGGCCGAGCTGCTTCTCGGCCGCCGCTGCCCTGTCGGCCCTCGATCCCTCGGCGTCGCCGTCCTGCTCCTCCTGCAGCCGGCGCAGCACGTAGACCTCCTTCGAGGTCTCGCCCTTGCGCAGCAGCTGGTCGAGCGGCTCCACCGCCCGCGTCTCGATACCGGCGAACCCGTGCAGCTCGAACGTCCGCCGCAGCGTGTCGAGGACGTGCTGCTCGACGACGCGACCGTCGGGGAGCCATTCGGGGAAGCCGGAGAGCGGGGTGGGGCGTGCCATGGGCCTCATCCTCCCAGACGCCGGGGCCGTGTCCGGACCCGTCCCACCGCCGGGGACGGGGCGGACGGGACGGATCAGCGCAGGTGCGGGCGCAGGAAGGGGTTCGTCGCCAGCTCGCGGCCGACGGTGGTGGTCGGGCCGTGGCCGGGCACGACGCCGAGCTCCGGGCCGAGCGCGCCCACGACGTCGCGCAGCGTGCGCGCCATGGTGGCGGCGTCTCCACCCGGCAGGTCGGTGCGCCCGACCCCGCCCGCGAAGAGCACGTCGCCCGCGAGGACGACGCCGCCGCGGTGGTCGCCGCCAGAGTCGCCGTCGTGGTCGCCGTCCCGGACGACGAGGAGCGTCGAGCCCTCGGTGTGCCCCGGAGCGTGCAGCGTGCGCAGCCGCACCGCTCCCGCAGCGAGCGCCCCCTCGCCGTCGGGTCCGAGGTCGAGCAGCTCGACGACGGCCGGCGCGCGGTAGTCCTCGGCCCGCCGGCCCGTGGCCGCGAGCGCCTGCGCGAGCGCGCCGCTCACCCCCGGGTCGCCGCCGTCGCGCACCGCAGCGAGGCCCAGCGTCCCGAACGGGTCGGCCAGGCGGTAGGCGTCCGCGGGATGGATGCGGAACGGGACGTCGTACCGCTCGCAGAGCGCCGCGGCGTCCCAGGTGTGGTCCACGTGCCCGTGGGTCGCGACGACGGCGCGCGGGACCAGGCCGCGCTCGACGACCAGGCGCTCGACGTCGGGGGCGACCCCCGCCCCGGCGTCCACGACCACGCAGTCGGCGTCCCGGCCCTCTGCGCCGGCGACCACGACGCTGCAGTTGGTGGCGAAGACGGGCGCGACGACGAGGAGGATCTGCACCGCGCCACCGTAGCCGCCGCGGCCCGGCCCGGGGTCGCCGCCGCCGTAGCGGATGTGACCTGCGTCCCGGCCTCTAGACTGTCCCCCGCGCGCGGGAGTTCCCGTGCGGCGACCGGGACGAGGCGAGGAGGACCGCGCGTTGGCGGCCACCAAGCGCGAGCGGGAGTACGCCCGCAAGCGGCAGCAGCAGTGGGAGCAGCGGCAGGCGCAGGCGCGCGCCCGGCGGCAGCGGACGTTCGCGATCGTGGCGATCGTGGCGGTGCTCGCCCTGGTGGGCGGCGGGTTCGTCGTCGCGAACCTGGGCGGTGCCGCGAACCCCGCAGCGTCGTCGACGCCGCAGGCCGCAGGTGACTGCCCCGCGGCGGAGGTCGGCGCCCGCGACGGCGGGGACCTGCCCGACCCCTCGGCTGCCGAGGACCGCACGTGGACCGCGACCGTCGACCTGTGCGCCGGCGGCACGGAGACGGACCTCGTCCTCGAGCTGGACGGCGCCGCCGCCCCGCAGGGCGTCGCGAGCTTCGTGTCGCTCGCGGACCAGGGCTACTACGACGGCACCCCCTGCCACCGCCTCACCACCCAGGGCATCTACGTCCTGCAGTGCGGCGACCCCACGGGGACCGGGACCGGTGACCCCGGCTACTCGTACGGCCCGATCGAGAACGCCCCGGAGGACGACGTCTACCCCGCCGGGACCATCGCGATGGCCCGCCGCGGCGACGACGGCGAGTCGATGGGCTCGCAGTTCTTCATCGTGTACCAGGATTCGACCATCCCGTCCGACACCGCGGGCGGGTACACGGTGCTCGGCACCGTCACGTCCGGCCTGGACGCCGTCCAGGCAGTCGCTGACGAGGGCGTCGACGGAGGGGCCGGCGACGGCTCCCCCGCGACCCCCGTCATCATCGAAGGAGTGGAGACCCAGTGAGCGAGAGCACCCCCGGCTCGACCGGCCCCGAGGAGACCCCGGCCGGCACCGAGGAGACGGCCGAGACTCCATCGCAGACGACCCCGGACGAGGCGACCCCGCCGGCTCCCGCGGCGGACCCGCAGCCCGTCGCGGGCGAGACCACGGACCCGGCTCCCCCGGCCGAGCCCGCGCAGGAGACCCCGGAGCCCGAGACCCCGGAGCCCGAGACCGCGGAGCAGGCTCCCGCCGAGGCCGCCGAGACGGCCCCCGTGGCCGAGTCGACCGAGACCACCGGGACGACCGGGACGAGCGCTGAGCCCGAGGCCGCCGAGCCCGAGGCCGAGGCCGAGGCGACCGCCGCGCCCGCCCCGGCGACTCCCGCGGCGCCGAAGCCGTCCGCCGTGCCGAAGCCGCCCCGCCCGGGCGCGCCCAAGCCGTCGGCGCTGCGCCGCCCGGCGCCCACTCCCGCCGACGTGCCGCCGGCCGAGCCCACGACGCCTGCGGCGCCGGTCGTCCCCCCGGCGCTGGACGCGGCCGCGGCGTCCGCCGCGGAGGCGTTCGGTCGGGTGGACGACGACGGCACGGTGTTCGTGCGGGAGGCCGCCGGCGAGCGCCAGGTGGGCCAGTTCCCCGGCGTGGACGCCTCGGAGGCGATGAGCCTCTACGTGCGGCGCTACCTGGACCTGGACGCCAAGGTCGCGCTGTTCGAGACCCGGCTGGACAGCGCCGACCTGTCGGTGCGCGAGATCGACCAGACCCTCGCGAAGCTCGCCGAGGAGACGGGCGAGCCCGCCGCCGTCGGCGACCTGGACGCCTTGCGGGCCCGCGTGGAGGGCCTCAAGGCACGCGCGGCGGAGCGCCGGGCCGCGCTCGAGCAGGAGCGTGCGGCCGCCAAGGCCGAGGCCGTCGCCGCCCGCACCGCGATCGTCGAGGCCGCGGAGAAGATCGCCGCCACCGACCCCGCCAAGATGCAGTGGCGCCCGGCCGGCGAGGAGCTGCGGGGCCTCCTGGATCGCTGGAAGGAGGCGCAGCGCAGCGGGCCGCGCATCGACCGCCCCTCGGAGGAGGCCCTCTGGAAGCGGTTCAGCCACGCGCGCACCGCGTTCGACCGGGAGCGGCGGCACTTCTTCGCCGACCTCGAGCAGCGCAACTCGACGGCGAAGGCGGCCAAGGAGCAGCTGGTCGCCGAGGCGGAGTCCCTGCAGACCAGCACCGACTGGGGAGCGACCGCCGCCGCCTACCGCGACCTCATGGCGCAGTGGAAGGCCGCGGGGCGGGCCAGCCGCAAGGACGACGACGCGCTCTGGGCCCGGTTCCGGGCGGCGCAGGACGCGTTCTTCGGCGCCCGCGACGCCGAGAACGCGGCGATCGACGCCGAGTACGGGCAGAACCTCGAGGTCAAGGAGGCGCTGCTCGCCGAGGCCGAGGCCCTCCTGCCCGTCAAGGACCTGGCCGCGGCGAAGGAGAAGCTGCGCGACCTCCAGGACCGCTGGGAGGAGGCCGGCAAGGTGCCGCGCGGGGACATCCAGCGCGTCGAGGCCCGCATGCGGGCGGTCGAGACGGCCGTCCGGGGGGCCGAGCAGGCTCGCTGGGACCGCACCAACCCCGAGACCCGCGCGCGGGCCGAGGGTGCCGCGGCACAGCTCGAGGCCGCCATCGAGGGGCTCGAGCGCGATCTCGCCGAGGCGCGCGAGTCGGGTGACGCGCGGCGCGTCGAGGAGGCCGAGACGGCGCTCGCCGCGCGGCGCGCCTGGCTCGAGCAGGTCGTCCGCGCCGCGGAGGACACCCGCGGCTGACGGCGCACGGCCGCCGGCCTGACCGGGCGGGGCCCGACCGGACGTCGCGTGCGCGCGACGATCCACAGGCGGTGCCCGAAGGGGCTCACGACCGGATAGTTTCCGCGTCGTGAGCCCCTTCGTCGTCCTCCCCGCACCGCCCGGCCCACCCACGGGCGACCGCCTCCGGTCCCCGGTCGCTCCGCGGCGGCTCGGTGACCTGCTCACGGCGCCGGGACGCGCGTCCGGTCCCCTGGTACGCCCGGCGGACGTCGGCGGGCGGGCGGCGTGGGACGTCCTCGTGCGCGACGGCTCCCTCGAGGTGGTGCGCGACGACGCGGCCGTCGTCGCCGGCACGACCATGACCCCCGTGCTGCGGGCCGCGCTGCTGGCCGGGTCGCTGCCCGCGGGAGCCGTGGCCGCCGGGCGCACGGCGGCGTGGGTGCACGCCGGCCGGCTGGCGGGCACCCGGTCCGCCGAGCACCTCGACGTCACCTACGCGGCCGGCGGGCACCGGCCCGAGCTCTGGGGAGCGGGGCTCGTGTGGCAGGCGCCGCTGCTGCGCGGCGACGTCGTCGAGCTGGCCGGGGTGCGGGTGACCGCGCCGCTGCGGACCGTGGTCGACGTGGCGGTGCACGTGCCGGGCGAGGAGGACGCGACCCGCCTCGCCCGCGTCGTCGCGGACTCCTGCGGCCTCGCTCTCCCGGACGCGGCCGCGCTGCTGGAACGCCGCGTCCGCGTCGTCGGACGCCCGCGGGCCCGCCGCGTGCTGGCCCGGGCCGCCGTCCTCCGTGCGGCGCCCGCCGCCCTGCCCTAGGTTGAGCCGCATGGCCTCCGCCGCACCCGCCGTCGAGCTCGACGCCGCTGGCCGCGCCGTGCGCGTCTCCAGCCCCGACCGCGTCGTCTTCCCCGAGCTGCCCGACCGCCCGGGCCTCACGAAGCGCGAGATCGTCGAGTACTTCCTGTCGGTGGGCGACGGGATCCTCGGCGCGCTGCTGCACCGGCCCACGACGCTCGAGCGGTGGCCGAAGGGCTGGTGGCCCGAGGCGGTGATGGCGACGCGCGCCGACAACCGCGGCGACGCCTTCTACCAGAAGCGGCTGCCCCAGGGAGCCCCCGACTGGGTCGAGACCGCGACCATCGCCTTCCCCAGCGGGCGCACCGCCGACGAGGTGGCGCCGACCGAGCTCGCCGTCGTCGCCTGGGCGGCGAACCTCGGCACCCTGACCTTCCACCCGTGGCCCGTGCGCCGCGACGACGTCGAGGCGGTCGACCAGCTGCGCATCGACCTCGACCCGCAGCCCGGCACCTCCTTCGACGACGCCGCGGCCGTCGCGCCCCACCTGCGCGACCTGCTCACGGAGCTCGGGCTCACCGGGTACCCCAAGACCTCGGGCGGGCGCGGCCTGCACGTCTTCGTCCCTCTCGCGCCCCGCTGGTCCTTCCAGCAGGCCCGGCGCGCCACGATCGCGGTCGGCCGCGAGCTGGAGCGCCGCCTCCCCGACCGGGTCACGACGAAGTGGTGGAAGGAGGAGCGGGGCGAGGCGATCTTCGTCGACTACAACCAGATGGCCCGCGACCGCACCATCGCCTCCGCGTACTCCGTCCGGGCGAACAAGCGCGCCACCGTCTCCACCCCGCTGGAGTGGGACGAGGTCGGCGAGGTGCACCCGGACGACTTCGACGTCACGACCGTCCCCGCCCGGTTCGCCGAGCGCGGCGACCTGTTCGCCGCCCTGCGCGCCGACCGCGACCCGGGGCTGGACTGCTCTCTCGACGCCGCGCTCGAGCTCGCGCGCCGCGACGAGGAGGAGCACGGCCTGGGCGACCTGCCCTACCCGCCGGAGTATCCCAAGATGCCCGGCGAGCCCAAACGTGTGCAGCCCAGCCGGGACACCGACCGCAAGCGCACCTGACCGTCAGGGACGCGTGTACCGCAGGAAGACCGACCCGTCGCCGAGCGGGACGCACTCGGCGCGCGTGAGGTCGGCCTGCATCCCGTCGGGCAGCAGGCGCAGCCCGCCGCCGGCGACGTGCGGCACCACGCGTACCGTCATCTCGTCGACCACTCCGGCCAGCAGCGCCACCGCGGCGGTCGTCGGGCCCGAGACCTCGACGACGCCGTCGGTCCCCGCCGCGATCTCGGCCAGGCGCTCGGGGGTGAGGCGCGCCTCGAGCGTGGTGCGGGGCGCGTCGACCGTGCCCTGCTCCGCCACGAGGCCGTCGGAGCAGACGATCTTGTCGATCCCGCGCCAGATCTCGGCGAACTCGTCCGCGGCGTCGCTCTGCCCGGGCTCCCACGTGTCCCACACGCGCATCGTCTCGAACATGCGGCGGCCCACGACGAAGGTCCGCACGTCCCGGACCCGGTCGTTGATGAACGCGTGGACGGCGTCGTCCGGCGCGCCCCAGTCGAAGTCGCCCGACGCGTCGGCCACGTAGCCGTCGATGGAACAGCTCATCAGTCCGTACCTCAGTGTGCCCATGCTCCCCAGACCCGCCCGGGGGCCTCGACTCATCGGCGGCCCGCCGATCGGTGGGCTCAGGCGGTGCCCGGAGCCCCGGGCAGGAGGCTCGCGAGGTCGTAGCCGACCGGTTCCTCGAGCTGGTCGTAGGTGCACGACGACGGCTCGCGGTCGGGGCGCCACCGCTTGAACTGCGCGGTGTGCCGGAAGCGCGCGCCCTCCATGTGGTCATAGCCGACCTCCAGCACCCGCTCCACGCGCAGCGGCGTGAAGGACAGGTCCTTGCCGGCGCTCCAGCGCGACTGCGCTCCCGGGCGCCTCTCGCCCGCGCTGCCGTCCGCGACCGCCGGGTCCTGCCAGTCCGCCCACGGGTGCGCGGCGGCCTCCTCGGTGCCCGGTTCCACGACGAGCGGTGCGAGCTCGGCGTGCAGGGCCGCCCGGCGCGCGGCGGGGAACGACGCGGAGACGCCGACGAACTGCAGGCTGTCGGGGTCGTCCTCCTGTGCGTACAGGCCCAGCAGGAGCGAGCCGATGAGCGGCGTCGAGGGCGTCGACGTCTTGTGCAGCCGGTAGCCGGCGAGGACCACGTCGGCCGTGCGGGCGTGCTTGATCTTCAGCAGCGCCCGCTTGTTCGGCTGGTACGGGTCGTCGAGCCGTTTTGCGACCACGCCGTCGAGGCCCGCGCCCTCGAACGCCTCGAACCAGTCGCGCGCGACGCCGGCGTCCTGCGTGCGGGGCGTGGCGTGCACCTGCGGCCCGTCGAGCGCCAGCCCGTCGAGCGCCTCGAGCCGTTCGCGCAACGGCCGCCCGGACAGGTCGTCGCCGCCGAGGGCGAGGACGTCGAAGACGACGAGGCTGGCCGGAGTCTCCGACGCGAGGAGCCGCACCCGCGACGCGGCGGGGTGGATCCGTTGGCCCAGGGCGTCGAAGTCCAGGTGCGCCGCCCGGGCCGCGCCGTCCCCGGGGCGGGCGACCACGATCTCGCCGTCGACGACGCAGCGCTCCGGCAGCGCGTCGAGCGCCGCGTCCACCACGTCCGGGAAGTAGCGCTGCATCGGCCGACCGTTGCGGGAGTCGATCCGCACGTCGTCGCCGTCGCGGAACACCAGGGCGCGGAACCCGTCCCACTTCGGCTCGTACACCCAGACGTCGTCGCCCGGAGGCTGGTCCGGCACGTCCGGCACCGACTTCGCGAGCATGGGCAGCACGGGCGGTTCGAGCGGCAGCGTCATGCTGGCGAACCTACTCCGGGAGGTGGGCCGGCACCTCCGCTCGCCTCGGGAACTCGAGCCGCACCCGGACGGTCACCCTGCCGGCGTCGTCCCGGTGCGCGACCGCGTGCCCTCCGCGCTCGGCGCCGTCGAGCTCGACCGTCAGGGGGGCGCCCTCGCCCAGGAAGTTGCGCCACCAGCTCTTGGCGTCCGGCATCCCGACCCCGATGACGACCTCGTCCCCCCGGCGGCGGTACCCGACCGGGATCGCGAACTCGCGCCCCGACCGGCGCCCCGTGTACCGGACGATCGTGAGGGTGCGGCGGAGCGCTCCGCCCCAGCGGGGCGACCTGCGCCAGGCGAGCACCCCGGCGTTGAACCGGGTGACGAAGCGGCGGGAGCGGGGCGAGCCCAGGCTCGGCATGAGGTGTTCCTTCCTGACGCGCGGCGGGGACGCCGGTCGGCGCCCCGTCACGCTAGCAAGGCAACCGGAACGACTCGTCCACTTCCGCCTCGAGTGAGAGCGATGACCGCCGAGCACTCTCACACCCGCCCGGCCGCGCGCCCCGCGGACGGCGCCACGGCCGCGCAGCGGGCCGACGCCCGCCACAACCGCGACCGGATCGTCGCCGCGGCGCGCGAGCTGTTCGCCGTCACCCGCGACGACCTCGCGCTCGTCGTCATGGCCGACAGCGGCGTCGGTGGCCGCCACACCGGAGGAGGCCGCGGTCGCCTCGCGCCGGCTCGTCGGCCTCCTGCTCAGCGGGCTGCGCGCCGACGGCGCCGTGCGGCTGCCCGCCCCGACCGGCCGGGGGCTGCTGGAGTCGCTCAGGCTCCCGCCGACTCCTGGTGCACGTCGGCGGCCCTCGTCCCGGTGATGCGGTAGACGTCGAAGACGCCGTCTACCTTGCGCACCGCGGTGAGCACCTGCTGCAGGTGGCCGGGCTCCGCCATCTCGAAGACGAACTTCGACAGGGCGATCCGGTCGGACGACGTCGAGACCGACGCCGACAGGATGTTGACGTGGTAGTCCGACAGCACCTTGGTGACGTCGGACAGCAGCCGCGACCGGTCGAGCGCCTCGACCTGGATCTGCACCAGGAACATCGTGTTGGCGCCCGTGGTCCAGGACACGTCCACCATGCGCTCGGGCTGCGCCTTGGCCAGCTGCTCGGCGTTGGCGCAGTCCGCGCGGTGCACGCTGACGCCAGCGCCGCGGGTCACGAAGCCGACGATCGAGTCGCCGGGCACCGGGGTGCAGCACTTGGCGAGCTTCACCCAGATGTCGTCCACGCCCTTGACGACGACGCCGGGGTCGCCGGTGCGGCCGCGGCGCGACGGGCGGCCGGGGGCCGCGGCCTCTGCGGCGTCCTCCTCGGTGCCCTCCTCGCCGCCCAGCGACTTGACCAGCAGGTCGACGACGTGCGGCGCGGACGCGTGCCCCTCGCCCACCGCCGCGTAGAGCGCGGAGACGTCGGCGTAGCGCATGTCGTTCGCCAGCCCGACCAGCGCCTCGTGGCTGAGCAGGCGCTGGATCGGCAGGTTCTGCTTGCGCATCGCCTTGGTGATGGCGTCCTTGCCCTGCTCGATCGCCTCCTCGCGCCGCTCCTTGGTGAACCACTGGCGGATCTTGTTGCGGGCGCGCGCCGACTTCACGAAGGCGAGCCAGTCGCGCGAGGGGCCCGCGGACTCCGCCTTGGAGGTGAGGATGTCGACCGTGTCGCCGTTCTGCAGCGTCGAGTCCAGCGGCACGAGCCGTCCGTTGACGCGGGCCCCCATGGTGCGGTGGCCCACCTCGGTGTGCACCGAGTACGCGAAGTCGACCGGCGTCGCCCCGGCGGGCAGCGCCATCACCTCGCCCTTCGGCGTGAAGACGTACACCTCCGCGCCGCCGATCTCGTAGCGCAGCGAGTCGAGGAACTCGCTCGGGTCGGCGGTCTCGCGCTGCCAGTCCACGAGCTGGCGCAGCCACGCCATGTCGTTGGCGCGCGGGTCGTCCGACGTCGTCTTGCCGGCCGGCGCCATCTGCTTGTACTTCCAGTGCGCGGCGACGCCGTACTCCGCGCGACGGTGCATGTCGTGCGTGCGGATCTGGATCTCGACGGGCTTGCCGCCAGGGCCCACGACCGTCGTGTGCAGCGACTGGTACATGTTGAACTTCGGCATCGCGATGTAGTCCTTGAAGCGGCCCGGGACCGGGTTCCAGCGCGCGTGGAGCGCGCCGAGCACCGCGTAGCAGTCCCGCACCGTGTCCACGAGGACGCGCGTGCCGACCAGGTCGTAGATCTCCGCGAAGTCGTGCCCGCGGACGATCATCTTCTGGTAGATCGAGTAGTAGTGCTTCGGGCGGCCGGTGACCGTCGCCTTGATCTTCGCGCTGCGCAGGTCGGCGGAGATCTGCTCCCGCACCACCGACAGGTACTCCTCGCGGGCGGGCGCGCGCTCCGCGACCAGGTGCACGATCTCGTCGTACACCTTGGGGTAGAGCGTCTGGAAGGACAGGTCCTCCAGCTCCCACTTGATGGTGTTCATGCCCAGCCGGTGCGCCAGCGGGGCGTAGATCTCGAGCGTCTCGCGCGCCTTGCGCTGCGCCGACGAGCCGGAGACGTACTTCCACGTGCGGGCGTTGTGCAGCCGGTCCGCGAGCTTGATGACCAGCACGCGGATGTCCTTGGCCATCGCGACGACCATCTTGCGCACGGTCTCCGCCTGGGCGGCGTCGCCGTACTTCACCTTGTCCAGCTTGGTGACCCCGTCGACGAGCATGGCGATCTCCTCGCCGTACTCGCGGGTCAGCTCGTCGAGCCCGTAGTCCGTGTCCTCGACCGTGTCGTGCAGCAGCGCGGCCGCCAGGGTCGCGCCGTCGAACCCGAGCTCGGCGAGGATGGTCGCCACGGCGACAGGGTGCGTGATGTACGGGTCGCCGGACTTGCGCTCCTGGCCCCGGTGACACCGCTCGGCCGTCGCGTAGGCGCGCTCGAGCACCGAGAGGTCGGACTTCGGGTGGTTGGTGCGCACAGCCTGGAGCACCGGCTCCAGCGCCGGCGTCGTGGGCGGCGCGCCCCGCACCCCGAGCCGCACGAGCCGGTTGCGCACGCTCCGGCCGGACCCCGAGCCGCGGCCCGGGACAGCCCCCTGCCCGGTCGATCCCTGGGGCGCGTTGGCGGCGCGCACGACCTTCGTCTCGTCGCTCATCTGCGCCTCCTTCCGCAACCACCGCGGGGTCGCCGCCGGCCGGGACGGCAAGTCTACGACTCCACGCGGAGCAGAGCCTCGACCGTCCGTCCGGTCAGCCTGTCGCGTCCGCCCAGGCCGGCGAGCTCGAGCAGGAACGCCAGGGCGACCACCTGGCCGCCCGAACGCTCCACGAGCTCGGCCGCCGCGCACGCCGTGCCGCCGGTCGCGAGCACGTCGTCGACCAGGAGAACACGCGCCCCCGCCTCGAGTGTTCCCGTGCGCAGCTCGATCGCGGCGGAGCCGTACTCGAGGTCGTAGTCCACCCGTTCCACCGGCGGCGGCAGCTTGCCCGCCTTGCGCAGCGGCAGGAACCCCACCCCGAGGCGAGTGGCGAGCGGCGCCCCCAGGAGGAAGCCTCGCGCCTCCATGCCCGCGACGACGTCCACGCCGCCGTCCGCGTCCACGAGGCGGGCGAACGCCTCCACGACGTCCGCCAGCGCCGGGCCGTCCGCGAGCAGCGGGGTGATGTCGCGGAACACGACGGGCGGGTGCGGGTAGTCCGGCACGTCGCGGATCAGCGCGCGCACCTCCGCCGCCCGCTCGGCGCCGAGCCCCCGGAGCCCGTCCAGGACGATGTCGTCCGGACGGTCGCCGGGGCGCCCGCCGCCGGGCACGCCGAAGCCTGAGCTGTCATCCATCGCGTGACCCCCGGCTCAGTGTCCGCGCTTGCGGCGCGGCTGGGCGCGGTTGCCCTGGTGCTGGCCCGGGATCAGCTGAGCGGACCCGGTCGTGAACGCCGCGACCTCGGCGTCGTGGCCGCCCTCGGCGACCAGGCCGGCGCGCTCCGCCAGGACCGCCTTCGTGTGCGCGGCGATCTTCGGCTCGCGATCCCGCAGCGCGACGTCGAGCGGCGTCGCGAGGAAGAGCGACGACGCCGCACCGACGGCGATACCGACGAACAGCGACAGTGACAGGTCGCGGAGCGTGCCCGCCCCCAGCAGGAACGCGCCGACGAAGAGGATGCTCGCCACCGGCAGGAGCGCCACGACCGACGTGTTGATCGAGCGCACGAGGGTCTGGTTCACGGCGAGGTTGGCGCGCTCCGCGTACGTGCTGCGGGTCTGCGTGAGCACGTCCGCCGTGTTCTCGCGGACCTTGTCGAACACGACCATCTTGTCGTAGAGCGAGAAGCCGAGGATGGTGAGGAAGCCGATGATCGTCGACGGCGTGACCTCCCAGCCGATGGCCGCGTAGACGCCGGCCGAGATGAGCAGGTCGGCGAGCATCGCGACGATCGCCGCCACGGACATCCGCCAGGCGCGGAAGTACACGGCCATGAACAGCGCCGCGGCCACCACGAACACCACGGTGCCCCACAGCGCCCGCATGGAGACGCCCGCGCCCCAGGTCGGGCCGACGAAGGACGTCGTCACCGCGGACTCGTCGACGTCGTACGCGGTGGCGAGGCCCGTGACCAGGGCGGCCTCCTGCTCCGGCGTGACCGTCTCGGTCTGCACCCGGACCGCCGAGCCGCCCACGATCGCGACGCGGGGCTCCTCGTTCGGGAGCACCTCGTGCACCGCGTCGATCGCGACCTGCTGCTCCGTGGAGCTCGCGTCGTTCACCGTGAACTCCGTGCCACCGCGGAAGTCGATGCCGAGGGTGAGGCCCTTGATCAGGATCACGGCGATCGACGCGACGGCGAGGATGCCCACGATCGTGAACCAGCGCTTGCGGCGCTGCACGATCGGGTAGGACCGCCGGCCCGTGTACAGGTCGTTGCCCCACTGGGCGAAGTGCATGCCGGCCATCAGCGGCTCTCCTCGTTCGTGCCGGAGTGGTTCTCACCGGTCGCCGAGGGCGATCCGTCGTCCGGTCCTGCGTCCGGCTGCGGGTCCGCCTCCTCCGCGGCCGCCCGGCGCTCGGCCGCGCGCCGCTCGGCGATCGTCAGCCGGCGCCCGGAGGCGTCGGTGACGGGGGCCGCGGGGGCCTGCCGTGCACCGCTGTGCACGGGCTCGGCGACCACGCGCTCGCCCGGCGCCTCGGCGCCGGCGTCGGCGCCCTCGGAGGCGGCGCCGGCCACGGCGGGCTGCGGCATCCGCACCCGGCCGGCGCCCGCGTACCGCGGGCCGGAGCTCGCGCGCAGGCGCTCGGGCGACAGGCCCGACCACAGGTGGCCGTCCCGGAAGAACGGGATCTTGGCGATGACCTCCATCATCGGGTGCGTGAACCAGAACACGACGGCGACGTCGATGATCGTCGTCAGACCCAGGGTGAACGCGAAGCCCTGCACGCCGCCCACGGCGAGGAAGTACAGGATGATCGCGGAGATCAGGTTGACGGCCTTGGCGGCGAGCACCGTGCGCCGGGCGCGGGCCCAGCCGCGCTCGACCGCGTAGGCGAGGGTCCGCCCGTCGCGCAGCTCGTCGCGGATCCGTTCGAAGTACACGATGAACGAGTCCGCCGTGAAGCCGATGGCGACGATCAGGCCGGCGACGCCCGCGAGCGAGAGCCGATAGCCCATCCCCCAGGAGAGCAGGGCGATCGACACGTAGGTGATCACGCCCGCGACCACCAGCGACGCGACCGTCAGCAGGCCGAGCGTGCGGTACTGCAGCAGCGAGTACACGACGACGAGCGCGAGGCCGATGAGGCCGGCGATCAGGCCGTTGCGCAGCTGCTCGGAGCCGAGGGTCGCGGAGATGACCTCCTGGCTCTCGACCGTGTACTGCACCGGCAGGGCGCCGAAGCTCAGCTGGTTGGCGAGCGTGGCCGCGGAGTCGCGCGTGAACGACCCGGAGATCGTCGCCTGGCCGTTGGAGATGATCGTGCCCGGGGACAGGGACGGCGCCGAGACGACGAGCCCGTCCAGGACGATGGCGAACTGGTTGCGCGGCGCCTCGAGGCCCTGCAGACGGGTCGTGGTCTCGCGGAACTCCTTCGTGCCCACGGAGTCGAAGTTGAGGAAGACGCCCCACTCGTTGGTGGTGGTGCCGTTCGCGCCGGGGACGAGGCCGGAGCTCGCCGACGAGATGTGCACGCCGTCGACCTCCATCGGGCCGAGGATGTACTTCAGCCCGTCCTGCTCGCCGCACGTCACCAGCGGCTTGTCCGGGTCGTCCCCGCCGCCGCCCTTGAGGTTGGCGGGGTCAGTGCAGTCGAGCTGCTCGAACTGCTTCTGGATCTCCGGCGTGATCTGCGCCAGGTCGCTCGGGTCGGAGGCTGCTGCCTCCTCGCCCTCCGGGGTCGCCGACGGCGACGGGTCCGCGTCGTCGCCCTCGGTCGGGGTCGCGGTGGCGGTCGGCGTGGCCGACGGGTCGACGTCCGCCGGGACGGACAGCGGCGCACCCGCGCCCTTGCCGCTCGGCGCGTCGCCGGCGGCGTCCTCAGCGGCCGCGTCGTCCTTGGCCGCGTCGTCCTTGGCGGCGTCGTCCTGCGCCGCGTCGCCGGCGTCGGCGCTGGGCGAGGCGGACGGCTCGGGGGTCGGCGTGCCCGCGGCGTACGTCAGCACCGGGCGGAAGCGCATCTGCGCCGGCTGCGAGATGAGGTCGATGGTCTCCTGCGACACCTCGCCGGGGATCCCGACGACGATGTTCTGGGAGCCCTGCGCGGTGATCTCCGCCTCGGACACGCCCGAGGAGTCGATGCGCTGACGGATGACGTTGATCGACTCGTCGATCGTCGCCGACGTCACCTGCGACCCGTCGGTGGTGTCCGCCTTCAGGATCAGCTGCGTGCCGCCCTGCAGGTCGAGCGCCAGCCCCGGGGCCCAGCTCGCGCCGTCCGGGTTGGAGTCGGACTTGGCGTCCCAGAAGACGCCGGCGCCGAGGGCGAGGAACGGCAGGACGATCGTCAGGATCGTGAAGACCACGAGGGTGCGTACCGGACGCGACCGCTTCGTGCGTGAGTTCGCCAACTTCTGTCTCTTCCCGTCTGCGCGCCGCCGCGGGGCCGGCGCGTGATGGCGCCGGCCGGGATCACCCCGACCGGCGCGTCGTCAGGCCGACGGGCGCGAGCGCCCGCCGTCCCATGTCGCTGGTGCTGTCACTTCGATGCTGTCACTTGGTGGTGCCGGCCTCGCCCTCGTCACGACGCTGCTGCTCCCGGTACTCCCGCTGCGCGGTGTCCAGGCTCGACAGGTCGTCGGGGACGTCGATGTGACCGTCGCCGGAGGTGATCGTACCGGTCGCGGAGGAGTCGCTTGTGACGTCGGTCTCGTCGGCCTCGGCCACGGGCTCCTCGACCGGCGCGTCCACGCGCTTGGCGATGGCCGCGCGCAGCCAGCGGGTCTGCGCGCCGCCGGGGCCGGTCTCGATGGTGACGGTGTCGGTCGCCTCGTCGATCTCCACGACCGTGCCGAACAGGCCCGAACCGGTCATGACCTCCTGACCCGGCTCGAGCTGCGACCGGAACTCGGCCTGCTGCTTCTGCTGCTTGCGCGTCCGCTGGCTCATGAAGAACATGAGGCCGGCGAGGACCACGAAGAGGATGATGAGTTCCACGGAGCGTCCTTGTCTGTCGCTGCCCGACGGTCGTCGACCGACTGCCGGGCGTCGGGGGCGCACCGGTCGGCACGCCGGCGCAGAGTCCTGCGCACACGGCCCCCAACGAGCACGGCACCCGTCGAGTTCCGGCCCTGGGCCGTCGGCGGCCGGGGGCGCTCCCAGTCTACTGGGGCGGCCCGGCGTCCCTGTCGGACCCGTCGAACAGGGTTCCCCCGAGCGGCGCGCCCCACGCGCCGGGCGGCGGCTCGAGCCCGAGGTGCTCCCAGGCGGCCTGCGTGGCGACCCGGCCGCGCGGCGTGCGGCCCAGGAGCCCTTCGCGGACGAGGTACGGCTCGGCCACCGTCTCCACGGTGTCCGGCTCCTCACCCACGGTCATCGCGAGCGTGCCCAGGCCCACGGGACCGCCGGCGAACCGGCGGCAGACGGCGTCGAGCACGGCACGGTCCAGCCGATCGAGGCCGATCGGGTCGACCTCGTAGACCTCCAGCGCCGCCCGGGCCGCCCGGAGGTCGAGGCTGCCGTCCCCGCGCACCTGGGCCCAGTCGCGCACGCGGCGCAGCAGGCGGTTGGCGATGCGGGGGGTGCCGCGCGACCGGCCCGCGATCTCGTGCGCTGCGGCGTGCTGGATGTCGACGCCGAGCAGGCCGGCGGACCGGGTGATGACGCGCTCCAGCTCGGCGGCGTCGTAGAAGTCGAGGTGCCCGGTGAACCCGAAGCGGTCGCGCAGCGGGGCGGGCAGCAGGCCCGACCTCGTCGTCGCGCCGACGACGGTGAACGGCGGCAGCGCCAGCGGGATCGCGCTCGCGCCCGCCCCCTTGCCGACGACGACGTCGACGCGGAAGTCCTCCATCGCGACGTACAGGAGCTCCTCGGCGGGGCGCGCGAGGCGGTGGATCTCGTCGATGAACAGGACCTCGCCCTCCTCCAGCGAGGAAAGGACGGCGGCGAGGTCGCCCGCGTGCTGGATGGCCGGCCCGCTCGTGACCCGCAGCGAGGTGCCGAGCTCGGCGGCGATGATCATCGCCAGCGTGGTCTTGCCGAGCCCGGGAGGTCCGGACAGGAGCACGTGATCGGGCGACGCGTCGCGGGCGAGCGCGGCCTGCAGGACGAGGGAGAGCTGGTCGCGCACCACGCGCTGGCCCACGAACTCGTCGAGCTTCTTGGGCCGCAGCGCCGCCTCGGCCGCGCGCTCGACGTCGTCGGCCGAGGAGGTGACGAGCCGCTCCCCGCCGTACTCCGGGTCCGCCTCAGCCACGGCGGCCGCCCAGGGAGCGCAGCGCCGCGCGCAGCGTGGCCGCGACGTCGATCGGGCTGTCGGCCGGGCGGTCGTCGCTCGCGTCCGCGAGGACCCGGTCGACGGTGTCCTGGGCGACCTTGGCGGCCCAGCCCAGGCCCACGAGCGCCTCGACCACCTGGTCGCGCGCCGGGTCTCCCGCGGCCACGGGCGGCGCGTCGGGCACGACGGCGCCGGCGGCGGCGGACGTCGGGGCGCCCAGCTTGCCGGACAGCTCGAGCACCATGCGCTGGGCGCTCTTGGGGCCGACACCGGGGATGCGGCGCAGCGCCGCGAGGTCCTCGGACGCGACGGCGCGGCGCAGGGCGTCGGGGGTCAGCACGGCGAGCATGGCGAGAGCGATCCGGGGCCCGACGCCGGACACGGACTGGGCGGTCTCGAAGACCTCCCGTTCGTCCGCCTCCGCGAAGCCGAACACCGTCATCGAGTCCTCACGGACGACCAGCGTGGTGTGCAGCTGGGCCCGCTCCCCCACCCGCAGGCCGGCGAGGGTGCCCGGGGTGGCGTGCACGAGGTACCCGACCCCGCCGACGTCGAGCACGGCCCGCTCCAGCGTCACGTGCGTGACCGTGCCGGTCAGGGAGGCGATCACCGTGGTCCTTCCGTCGAAGAGGCCGTCGAGATGTCCGTCGACACGGCCGTCGAACACCCGTACGAGGCGTCACTGTAACAACCGGTGCCGACGCCGGGGCGGGCGACACTCGACGAGCCGCACGACGAGCCGCGCGACGGCGACCGGGCGGCCCGGGTCCCGCTCAGCGCCGGGCTCGGGAGGGGGCGCCGCGGTGCGAGCCGGTGCGCGCGGTGCGCTCGGCCGCCGCCCAGGCGCGCTGGGCCGGGGTGAGCTCGTTCCGCTCGCCGCCCTGGAGCGCTCCGGACGGCCGCCACAGGTGCGTGACGGCGAGGGCGAGCGCGTCGGCGGCGTCGGCCGGCCGCGGCAGCTCGTCGAGCCCGAGGATGCGCGCGATCATGCGCTGCACCTGCTCCTTGTCGGCGCGGCCGGACCCGGTGACGGCGGCCTTCACCTCGCTCGGCGTGTGCATCGCGACCGGGACGCCGCGCCGGGCGGCCGCGACCATCGCGAGGCCGGCGACCTGCGCGGTGCCCATCACGGTGCCGCGGTTGTTCTGGGCGAAGACGCGCTCCACGGCGACGACGTCGGGCACCGTGCGCTCGAGCCACTCCTCGAGCCCCTCGGCGACGCGCAGCAGCCGGAGGTCGACGCTCAGCTCGGGCTCGCTGCGCACGACCCCGACGTCGACCATCCGGGCCTTGCGGCCCGGCAACGAGTCGACGACGCCGACCCCGCACCGGGTCAGACCCGGGTCCACCCCCAGCACGCGCACGTCGTCACCCTCTCACGCGGGCGGCCGCGGACGGCCGACCCGCGCCGGGAGCCGTCACTCCTCGTCGAGGGCCGCCATGACCTCGTCGGAGGCGTCGAAGTTCGCGTAGACGTTCTGCACGTCGTCGCTGTCCTCGAGCGCGTCGATGAGGCGCATGATCTTGCGCGCGCCCTCCACGTCGACCTCGACCTCCATGGAGGGGTGCCAGATGGAGTCGGCCGAGTCGTACTCGATGCCGGCCTCCTGGATCGCCGTGCGCACGGCGACGAGGTCGGTGGCCTCCGAGAGGACCTCGATGACGTCGCCCTCGTCGCTGACCTCCTCGGCGCCCGCGTCGAGCGCGGCGAGCATCACGTCGTCCTCCGTGACGCCCTCCGCCTTCGGCACCACGACGAGGCCCTTGCGGGAGAACAGGTAGGACACGGAGCCCGGGTCGGCCAGGTTGCCGCCGTTGCGGGAGAACGCGAGGCGCACCTCGGAGGCGGCACGGTTCTTGTTGTCCGTGAGGCACTCGACGAGGACGGCGATGCCGTTCGCGCCGTAACCCTCGTACATGATCGTCTGGTAGTCGACGGCGTCGGCGCCCTCGCCGGAGCCGCGCTTGAGCGCGCGGTCGATGTTGTCGTTGGGGACCGACGACTTCTTCGCCTTCTGGATGGCGTCGAACAGCGTGGGGTTGCCGGCCGGGTCGCCGCCGCCCGTGCGCGCGGCGACCTCGATGTTCTTGATCAGCTTCGCGAAAAGCTTGCCGCGCTTGGCGTCGATCGCCGCCTTCTTGTGCTTGGTCGTGGCCCACTTGGAGTGACCTGACATGCGCTCCCTAACTCCTTCGCGATGCTTGGACGAGCCGGACGAACAACCCGTGCACGCGCGCGTCCCCCGTGATCTCCGGGTGGAACGCGGTGGCGAGCAGCCGTCCCTGACGTGCTGCGACGATCTTACCGGCGGCGGGCCCCACCGTGGAGCCGTCCGCCCAGCGGTCCGGCATGCGGGCGAGCACCTCGACGTCCGGCCCGGCCTCCTCGACCCACGGAGCGCGGATGAAGGCGGTGCGCACCGGGCGCCCGCCCGGCGCGTCCGAGACGCCCGCGACCTGCAGGTCCGCCTCGAACGAGTCCACCTGGCGGCCGAACGCGTTGCGCCGCACGACGACGTCCATCCCGCCCAGCGTGCGCTGGTCGGCGGTGCCGCCCTCGATGCGGTCCGCGAGCAGGATCATCCCCGCGCACGAGCCGAACACGGGCAACCCCTCGCCGATCAGCCGCCGCAGCGGGTCGGCGAGCTCGAACAGCCGCAGCAGCTTGTCGATCGTCGTCGACTCGCCGCCCGGCAGGACGAGCCCCTCGACCGCGTCCAGCTCGGACGGGCGGCGCACGCTCACGGCGCGCGCCCCCGCCTGCTCCAGCGCGGCCGCGTGCTCGCGGACGTCGCCCTGCAGGGCGAGGACTCCGATCGTCGTGGTCACCGGGGCAGTGTAGGGGCCCCGGGCCCGCCCGACCGGCGGCCGCTCAGGTGCACGTGCCGATCAGGCCCAGGGCTATGTTGTAGGTGCGAGTGTTCGACGGCACCGACGTCCACACGACGTTGCCCGTGAAGACCCGCTCGGCGCGCACGCGCGCCGAGGCGTTCGTCGCGACCCCCGTCACCTGATAGTTGGTGGTACCGGCCGGCACCTGCACGGTGGTGGGCGTGGCGGCGGGTCCGAAGGTGAACTGGTACCGGGTCGCGTTGGCGACCGCCGTCCAGTTGAAGGTCACGGAGACCAGACCGAGCGCGCCGCACGAGAGGGTGGGGGCGGGAACGGTCGCCGCGCTCACGGCGCCGCTCACGACCGTGCCCGTGTCGGTCCACGCCGTGCCCCCGAGCGAGGCCGCGAGCGCGACGGACACCCCGCCTGCCTGCCCCTGCACCGTCGACGGCGCCGACGCGGAGAGCGTGACTGCCACGCACAGCGCGGCCGTCCCACCCGCGGGGATGGTCGCGGAGGTGCCGTTGCCCGCGCCGCACCCCGTCCCGGTGTCGGCGGCGCCGAACGACGCGCCGGTGGTGAACGACGTGCCCAGGGTCCCGGTCCGCGTCGGCGTGGCGGTCACCGTCGTCGGCCGCGAGCCGCCGTTGCGCACCGTGACGATCTCGGACGCGCCGGAGCCCGGCACCGCGCCGGGGAGGGTGAGAGCGGGCAGGCTGACCGTGCCCCCGCGACCCACGAGGCCGTTGCCGAGGTTCGCGACCTGCACGTCCACCGTGCCCGCAGAGATCTGGGTCGTCGGAGCCGCGGCGGTGCCCGACCCACGCCACCAGGCCCAGGCGATCCCGCCCCCGGCGAGCACGCACACCATCGCCGCGACCACCAGGACCGCGACGCGGCGCACGGTCGCCCCGGCCCGCGTCGGCTCAGGCACGGTGGTCGCTCCCTCGCGGGCGGGCACGATTCAGCAGCACGCCGGCCACGACGGCACCCGCGGCCGCGAGCAGCACCGGCAGCGGCTGCCCACCGGTCCGTGCGAGCGCGCCCGGGCCGTCGGGGACGTCGTCGGCCTGTCGGCGCCCGCCGTCCTGCTCGCCTCCGCTGTCCGGCGGCCCGTCGCCCGCCAACGTCACGAGCACGTCCACGGGGACGGTCTCGCCCTGCGTCTCGTTCCCCGCCGCGCGGTCGAGCGACGCCTCCACCGTGACGGGCAGCACCTCCGACTCGGCGAGCAGCACCGGGGCGGACCCCGCGCCGTCGGACCACCGGCCCCCCTCCGGGCGCACCCGGACCTGCACCGCCTCTGCGAGGGCGGAGGCTCCGTGGCCGGTCACCCCGTCCCCGACCGAGACGGCGACGCGGCTGCCGGCCGGGCCGGGCCCGTCGTTGCGCACGAGCAGCACGGCCCGGCGCGTCTCGCCCGGCGTCCAGGGCGCGGAGCCGAAGAGCGCCGCCTCGAGGTCGGTCGTCCAGCGGCGGCCGTCCACACTCAGCGCCACGCCTCCGTGCTCGGGGCCGCCGTACGCTCCCGCCGCCGGCGCCGGCGCCAGCAGCACCCCGGCGACGAGCGCGGCCCCGCACGTCGCGACACGGCGCCCTTCGCCCCTCATCGGCCGTCGACCTTCCGCGCACCGCCCGCGGCCGGCGGCGCCGCCGGCCACCAGGTCGCGAGCCCGTCGGGCGGAACGCTCGGCCCGGTGCCCGACGCCGGAGCGGGGGCCGACGGGGGCTCCCCCGCGCCGGACGACCGGCGCCCCCGCCGCTCCCGGACCTCGCCCGCGACGAGCCACGACGCGTACCCCAGGAGGAGGACCGCGAACCCGGTCGTGAGGAACCGGCGCTGCTCGGGCGTCCCGAAACCCATGAGGCGGCCCAGCTGCGGGACGGCGTACCAGAGCGTGCCGCGCACCTGCACGGCCTGCACGGGCTCCGGGTCGGCGACCGCGTTCGCGTCACCCCGGGTCAGCAGCGTCCGCTCCCCGTCGACGGTGGCGCCGAGGCCGACCACCCGGTGCGTCACGACCGTGGGGTCCCCGGAGCGCAGCTGGTACGTGACCACCTGTCCGGTCGTGATCTCGTCCACGTCGACCGGGCGCACCACCACGAGCGTGCCGACGTCGAGCGCGGGGCGCATCGACCCGGTCGCCACGCCGTACGGAGTGGCGCCGGCCAGGCGCGGAACCAGGACGACGAGGAGCAGGGCCCCGCCCGCGACCAGCAGGACGACGCACGCGAGGACGCGCCCCGCCGCGCGTCCCACGACACGGCCCGGGCCCGGCGGTGCCGCAGCCACGGCGCGCTCAGGGAGCGGGGACGACGTGCGCCTGCGTGACCTGGACCGTGACGTCCTCGAGCGCGGCGGTCAGCGCCTGCGTGTCGTTCCCCGCGGCCGTGTCGAACGCCGCCTCGAGGTTGACGACGAGCGAGTCGGTCTCGCCGACCGGGACCGGCTCGGTCAGCGGGAGCTCCAGCGTCTCGCCGCCCAGGGTCGCCGAGGTGAGGCTGAGGTCGAGCGCGCCCGTGAGCGCGTTCTCCGCCGCCCAGGTCGGCGACGAGACGGTGATCTCGCCCAGCGCCAGATGGTCACCGGTGCCCCCCACCGCCAGCGTGCAGGTGGTGGTGACCGTGTCGCCCGGCACGATGCCCGCCGCGACCGAGCCGCCGCCGTCGAGGGTCCAGTCACCGCACGCCCCGTCCGACATCGTGAGCGTGCCGGCGGTGACGTCCGACCCGGTGGCCGTGCCCTGTGCCGTCCAGTAGGCGATCGTCTGGGCGCCGCCGACGAGCAGGACGGCGGCCCCTCCTACGGCGATCGCAGCCTTCGTCAGTCGGTTCATGTCGACATCCCCCTGCCGCTCTGTCCGCACCCCTGCGTGCGGCCCGATGAGACGACGGTAGCCAACTGATGCCCGGGGCGCGCGTCGGCGGCCCGGGACGCCTGGAGGGTCAGGGCGTGCGGGTACCCAGCTCCTCGGGGTCGGACGGCTCGTCGTCGTGCTGGACGCCGAGGTGGCGGACGGTGCCGTCCCACCCCCGGGCCAGGTCCTCCACGACGTCCGGCAGGCTGGTCGGGAAGACCTCGCGCGTCTCGGCGCGCAGCTCGGCCGTGGTCAGCCAGCGCATCTCGTCGAGCACGTCGCGCTCCTCCGCCGTCCACCCGTCGTCGGTGGGCCGGTGGCCGCCGTCCACGCGCGCCAGGAAGAAGACCTCCTGCTGGCGGCACGTCTCCGCGAAGAAGTGGAAGTACGCGTCCCGGGTCAGCACGGGGCCCACCAGGTCGCCCGGCGCGAGCTCGAGCCCGGCCTCCTCGCGCAGCTCGCGCAGGGCCGCGTCGACCTCGCTCTCGCCGGCGTCGATGCCGCCGCCGACGGTGAACCACCACGAGCGTTCCGGCTGGTCGGCGTCGTGACCGCGCACCAGCAGCACCCGGTCCGCGTCGTCGAGCACGATGACGCGCGCCGCGCGCCGCTGGCGCAGCCCGTCCGGCCCTACCGCCCAGTCGTCGCCGAGCGCCGGCGTCACCGGTCCCGCCCCGTGAGGCGCGCCGACTCCGGCTCGGCCTCGACGTCGCGGTTCACGGCCGACGGGGAACGTGCATCCATGGCGCTCATGGTAGCCAGGGGCGAGACCTCGACGACCCGGTCCCCGCGCCCTGGACGGTCACCGCCACGGACGGGACCGGGCCGGCGCTCACCGGCGGGGCTTCACCCGCTTCGTCGGGAGGGCGGACAGCGGATTCTCCGGCCACGGGTGGCGGGGATAGCGGCCCCGCAGGTCGGCCCGGACCCCGGGATAGCCCTGTCTCCAGAAGGACGCGAGATCGCTCGTGATCGCGACCGGTCGTCCGGCGGGCGACAGCAGGTGCAGGACGACGGGGACGCGGCCGTCCGCGACGGCCGGGGCCGCGGTCCAGCCGAAGACCTCCTGCAGCTTCACCGCGAGGACCGGCGGCTCGGCACCGTCGTACGCGAGCCGGACCGCGGAGCCCGACGGGACCTGGAGCCGTTCCGGCGCCAGCTCGTCGAACCGGGCTGCCGCGGGCCACGGCAGGAGCCGACGGAGCGCCGAGGCCACGTCGATGCGGGCGAGGTCGCGCGCGACCCGCACCGAGGCGAGCTCCGTACCCAGCCACGCGTCGAGATCGGCGAGCAGCGCCTCGTCGTCGACCGCGGGCCACGGGGCTCCGAGGTGGGCGTGGCAGAACGCGAGCCGCTGCCGCAGGGTGAGCGCGGTCTCCGACCAGCGCAGGACGGACAGACCGCTGCCCCGTATGCCCTCGCGCACCGCCGCCTGGACGAGCATCCGGTCGGGGTCGGTCAACGGGACGTCGCCCAGCACGATCGCGCCGAGCGCCTCGACCCGCCGCGTCACGATCCGGCCGTCGTCCCAGCGGATCCGGTCCTCGGTCGAGACGAGATCGCCCGCGACGTCCCGCGCGGTCTGCTCGTCGATCGGCGCCGCGGACCTGATCCGGGCGTCGGCGCGACCGGGTGCCCGGTCGGCGACCGCGATCGCCAGCCAGGCGGTGCCTCGCAACGGCGACCGCGGATCCAGCGCAGCACCCGTGCCGCCGGACATCTGGTACGTCGTCGAGTCGGCCCCCCGGGCCCGCGCGATCCGCTCCGGGTACGCCAGCCCCGCCACGATGCCCACCGCGAGATCGTCCGGCACCCCGGGCGTCCCCCGACCGGCCCGCCCGTCCGACGGGTGGCCCGACGGCGCGCCGCGGCCGAGGCGCGCCGACTCCTCCCGCCAGCGGGCGGTCGCCCCCCGGTCGTCACCGCGGCGGAGTGCCCGCAGGCGTGCCGGCAGGTCGTCGCCGAAGGCGCGGCCCGAGTCGTCCGAGAGCATCGCGACGATCTCGCGCGCCCGGTCGTCGCCGACCCGCGGGGCCCCGTCCAGCAACGCACGAGCGAGGCGAGGATGCGCCCCGATCGCCCGCATCCGCCGGCCCCGCTCGGTGATCCTGCCGTCGTCGTCCACGGCGTCGACGCGGCGCAGCAGCGCGGTGGCCGCCGTCATCGCGGGCGCGGGCGGCGCCTCGAGCAGCGTCAGGCCGGCCCCCGCAGGCGCGCCCCACGCCGCGAGGTCGAGGGCGAACGCCGCCAGGTCGGCGACCGCGATCTCCGGCGCCGCATGATCGTCGAGACGCGCGTGGTCGGTGGCGGACCAGCACCGGTAGACCCGGCCCGGCGCCTCCCGCCCGGCGCGACCCGCCCGCTGGTCGGCCGACGACCTCGAGACCCGGCAGGTGACCAACGTCCCGAGACCGCGGGACTGGTCGGTCCGCGGCTCCCGGGCGAGACCCGCGTCCACCACGACCCTGACCCCGGGCACCGTCAGCGAGCTCTCCGCCACCGACGTCGTCACCACGATCCGACGCGCGGCGGAGGGCACCAGCGCTCGCTCCTGCTCGGCCCGGGACTGGCGACCGAACAGCGGCAGGACATGGAGGTCGGCCAACCGGCGGGCCATCCCGTCGATCTCGGCCTCGCCCGGGACGAACACGAGGACGTCGCCGCCGTTCTCGGTCAGGGCGCGCCGGACGACGGTCCCGACGTGGTCCAGCAGGCGAGGGTCGACCCGACCGCCGGGAAGCAGCGGCGTGGGCAACGGCGGGGGCGCCCACTCGGTCGCCACGTCGAACAGCGCGGCGGTCGCCGTGATCACGGGTGCGGGAGCGCCCGCGCCGAGCGCGCGGCTCAGCCCGACCGTGTCCGCCGTGGCCGAGGTCGCGACGACGGCCAGGTCGTCCCGAAGGTTCGCCCGGACGTCGACGAGGAGCGCGAGCAGGAGGTCGGCGTCCAGGTGCCGCTCGTGGCACTCGTCGATCACGATCGCCGTGACACCCGCCAGCTCCGGGTCCTGCTGCAGCCGACGCACGAGGAGCCCCGTCGTCACCACCTCGACGCGGAGGTCCTTCCCGCCGCTGCGCTCACCGCGCATCGCGTAGCCGATCCGCCGTCCGAGCGGCTCGCCGACCAGCGCCGCCAGCCGGGTCGCCGCCGCACGGGTGGCCATCCGGCGCGGCTCGGCGACGATGATCCTGCCGCCGAGCGCGTCGGCCAGGGCCAGGGGCAGCAACGAGGTCTTCCCCGACCCGGGCGGCGCGACCAGCACCGCAGCGCCGCTCGACCGCACCGCGTCGACCGTGGCGGGCAGGACCGCCCGGACGGGCAGGTCCGCACCCGGCACCGAAGGTTCAGGGAGCAGCACGCCCCGACACTAGTCGAGCGCGACCAGGGGCCCCGCGGACGCGATGTCGGCGGGACCCCCGGTCGCGGTCGGAGCCGGTGCTACCAGCCGCGCTCGGCCAGGCGCACCGGCGCCGGCTCGGCCTCGACGTTGATGCCGACCATGGCCTCGCCCAGCCCGCGGGAGACCTTGGCGACGACGTCCGGGTCGTCGTGGAAGGTGGTCGCCTGGACGATCGCCTTCGCGCGCGCGACCGGGTCGCCCGACTTGAAGATGCCGGAGCCGACGAACACGCCCTCGGCGCCGAGCTGCATCATCATCGCGGCGTCCGCCGGGGTGGCGATGCCGCCCGCGGTGAACAGCACGACCGGCAGCTTGCCGGCCCGCGCCACCTCGGCGACGAGCTCGTAGGGGGCCTGCAGCTCCTTGGCGGCGACGAACAGCTCGTCCTCGGGCAGCGAGGTCAGCCGACGGATCTGCGCACGGATCTGGCGCATGTGCGTGGTCGCGTTGGAGACGTCGCCCGTGCCGGCCTCGCCCTTGGAGCGGATCATCGCCGCGCCCTCGGTGATGCGGCGCAGCGCCTCGCCGAGGTTGGTGGCGCCGCACACGAACGGCACCGTGAACTGCCACTTGTCGATGTGGTTGGCGTAGTCGGCGGGGGTGAGCACCTCCGACTCGTCGATGTAGTCGACGCCCAGGGACTGCAGCACCTGCGCCTCGACGAAGTGCCCGATGCGCGCCTTCGCCATCACGGGGATCGAGACGGCATCGATGATGCCGTCGATCATGTCGGGGTCGCTCATGCGGGCGACGCCGCCCTGCGAACGGATGTCGGCGGGCACCCGCTCCAGGGCCATGACGGCGACGGCGCCGGCGTCCTCGGCGATCTTCGCCTGCTCGGGCGTGACGACGTCCATGATGACGCCGCCCTTGAGCATCTCGGCCATGCCGCGCTTGACGCGGGCGGTGCCCACCTCGCCCGCGGGGATCCGGCCGTCGCTGCCGCTGGTCTCGCTCAACGCAACCTCGCTCGTGTCGCAGTGGGACGCGTGACCGCTGTCACGCACCCTCCATCCTAGTTCCGCGTGTCAGGCCCCGGAGAGCCCCTCCGGCATCTGGTCGTCCAGCTCGACCATGTGCGGCAGCGCCGCGTGCCCCGAGAGGCGCAGCAGACGCACGTACCAGCTGCGTCGCGCCCGTCGCGCCTGCGCGACGGCCTCGTTGTGGAACCGGCGGGCCAGCTGGGCGCGGTACCAGGCCGCCGAGAGCTGTCCGACGAGCTCGTCGCCACCGGGCTCCCGGCGCAGCTCCGCCAGCGCCTCGTCGTCGCCGAGCGCGGAGCGCAGCGTCGCGGACAGCTCGCTCTCGGCGCGCTCCCGACCGGGCCCGAACCCCTCGAGCGCGAGCTCGGCGCCCGCCGCCGGCGCGGGCCCGGTGTCGTCCTCCAGGGCGGCGAACGCCGCGTCCGCGACGAGCACGGCCCCCGCCGGGTCGAGCAGCCCCGAGGAGGCCAGGTCGACGGCCGCGCCCGCGCGGCGCGCGAGCTGGGCCTGCAGGGCGATGCGCGACGCGACCACCTTGCGGTGGAGCCGGTCGAGGCGCGACGCCGAGATCCAGGCGAGCCAGACCGCGACGGCCGCGACGACGAGGACGACGAGCGCGAGCTCGGACCAGGTCATGCGCCCTCACCTCCCCCGGCACGCCGCGTGCGCAGCCAGCCGACGGCGCTCTCCGTCCGCGACGGGGCCACCGGGGAGCCCAGCGCCTCCCCGGCGGCGAGCGCCATCTCGTAGACCGCGAGCACCTGCGCGGTCACCGCGGACCAGTCGAACCGGCGCACGAACGCCGTGGCGCGCTCGCGCCGTTCGCCGGTGCCCACCGGGTCCGCCAGGGCCGCGAGGATCGCGCGCGCCAGGTCGTCGGGCTCTCCGGTGCGGAACAGACGCCCCGCGGCGCCGTCGTCGAGCACCCGGCGGAACGCCCCGAGGTCGCTGGCCACGACGCCCGCGCCGGCGCTCATGGCCTCGACCAGGACGATGCCGAAGCTCTCGCCGCCCGTCTGCGGCGCCACGTACAGGTCCGCCGACGCGAGCAGCGACGCCTTGTCCTCGTCGCTCACGCCGCCGAGGAACTCGAACGACCCGGCGTGCGGGCCGAGGGCCTCGAGGGCCGCGTCGCGACCGTCGTCGCCCTTGCCGGCCACGAGGAAGCGCGCCCCCGGAACCTGCTCGAGCACCCGCGGCGCGGCCGCGACGAGCACCTGGAGGCCCTTGCGCGGCTCGTCGAGCCGGCCGAGGAAGGCGACGGTCGGTGCCTCGGGGGTGCCGCGCCACCGGTCGGACGGCGCGGCGGCAGCGAACGTGTCCACGTAGACGCCGTTGGGGATGACGACGGCGTCGCCGCCCACGTGGTCGACGAGGGTGCGGCGCGCGTCCTCGGAGACCGCGATCCGCGCCGCGATCTTCTCCAGCGACTGACGCAGCAGCGGGTAGGCGACCTGCAGCGCCCGCGACCTCGTCTGGGACGTGTGGAAGGTGGCCACCACGGGCCCCTCGGCGGACCACAGGGCGAGCATGGACAGGCTGGGCACCATCGGCTCGTGCACGTGCACGACGTCGAAGCGCCCCGCCTCCAGCCAGCGCCGCACCCGCGCCGCGGTGCGGGGGCCGAAGGTCAGGCGCGCCACCGAGCCGTTGTAGCGCACCGGCACCGCACGGCCCGCGGACGTGACGACGTCGGGCACCGGGGTGTCGTCGTCGGCCGGCGCGAGCACGGAGACGTGGTGCCCGGCGTCCTGCAGCGCACCGGCGAGGTCGCGCACGTGGAACTGCACGCCGCCCGGCGCGTCGAACGAGTACGGGCACACGATCCCGACGCGCAGCGGGCGCGACGGCGTCGTGGCGGCGAGGTCGGCGGGCGCGCTCATGCCTCGCCCGCCTCGGCCCTGGTCCGGGCGTACCGCTCGGCGTCGAGGTCGTCGACGAAGACGCGCTGGAGCATGTGCCAGTCCTGCGTGGACTCCTGCAGGGTGACGGCGACCGCGTCCACCCACCCCTGCGTCATGCGCGCCACCCGGTCCTTGCGGTGCAGCCCGGAGTCGTCGGGCACCGGGACGGGCGGGTAGAACCGGATCACGACGCCCCAGGCCGTGCCGGCGGCGCGCCGGCGCTCTCCCGTGAGCCGCTCGTAGGTGATCCCCACCGGGACGAGCGGGACCTTGGCCGCGAGCGCCAGGGCGGCCGGCCCGGCGGCGACGCGGGCGCGGTGCCCGCAGAGGTCCACCTCGACGCCGGACGCCGTGAGGTCGCGGTCGGCGAGCAGCGGGACGATGCAGCCGCCCCGCACCGCGCCCCGCACGAGGTTGCGGAAGACGTCGTGGTCGCCGAGCGGCAGCACCTCGATGCCGATCGATCGCCGGAACTCGACGAACTCGACGAAGAGCTCCTCCGGCTTGAGTCGCTCCGCGACCGTGAGGACGGGCGCGATGTGCGGGGTCGCGTACGCGCCCGCGAGGTCCCAGTTGCCCAGGTGGGCGAGCGCGAGCGAGACCCCCCGCCCGTCGGCGACCGGGCCCGCGACGTGCTCGAGCCCGTCGACGCGCACCCGCGCCGCGACCTGCTCGGCCGTCGCGCCCTGCAGGGTGAACGCCTCGCGGAAGTACCGCATGTACGACCGCATGCCCGCGCGCGTCAGCCGGCGCAGCTCGGGGCCGCCCAGGTCGGGCCGCACCCGCGCGTAGTTCGCCTCGAGCCGCCGCACCCCCTCGGTGCGCCGCAGCCAGGTGACGTCGGCGACGGCGGTGAACGCCGCGCGCAGCACCGGCTCCGGGATCTTCGGCGCGTGGCGCCACGCGAACGTGTACAGGCGGGCGACGTCGATCCGCATCAGGCCTCCGGGTCGGGGGTGGCTTCGGTGTGCGCGCTGCGCGACAGCTGGTGACGTACGGTCGCGACGCGCTGCACCACCGTGACGAGGCTCGCGACAGCGAGCAGCGTGAGCATGACCTCGGCCACGACGACCGGCACCCCTACCTGGGTGAGCACGACCGCCAGGAGAGCGACCAGCAGCCGGTCGCTGCGCTCGGCGATGCCGACCGCCGCGGTGGCGCCGACGCTCTCCGCGCGCGCCCGCGCGTAGGGGACGACGGCGCCCAGCACGAGGCAGGCCAGCGACGCCGCCACCCCCCACGTGGCGTACGGGAGGTCGGGGTGCAGCACGAACCACAGGGTGATGCCCGCGAACACCGCGCCGTCCGACACCCGGTCGAGCGTCGAGTCGAGGAACGCCCCCCAGGGCCCCGAACGCCCCGACAGGCGCGCCATGACGCCGTCGAGCGAGTCGGTGAGGACGAACAGGCCGATGAGGAGCCCGCCGAGCAGCACGTGGCCGGTGGGCAGCAGCGTGAGCGCGAGGACGGACACCACCACCGTCCCGGCGATCGTCACCGCGTCCGGCGACACGCCCCAGCCCAGGAGCAGCCGCGCGAGCGGGGTGAACAGGCGCTGCATGGCCGCGCGGAGCCCGCCGAGCATCAGCGACCTCCCTCGGGCGCGGCGCCGCGGCCCGCCGGCCACGCCGCGGCGAGCCGGGCGCGCGTGTCCGCCAGCAGCTCCGGGAGGGCCTTGGTCTGCCCGACGACGGGCAGGAAGTTCGCGTCGCCGAGCCAGCGCGGCACGACGTGCTGGTGGAGGTGCGCCGCGATGCCGGCGCCGGCGACCTCACCCTGGTTCATGCCGATGTTGAAGCCGGCCGGCCCGTAGACCGCGGTGAGGGTGCGGATCGCCGTCTGGGTCATCGTGGCCAGCTCGACGGTCTCCGACCCCGTGAGGTCGACGTAGCCCGACACGTGCCGGTACGGCAGCACCATGAGGTGCCCGGAGTTGTACGGGTACAGGTTGAGCACCGCGTAGCACTCCGCCCCGCGGGGATGCGGCAGAACGGGCACTGCGCCACCGTCCCGTCGGCGGGCTTGTCCTGCCCGCCGATGTAGACCATGCGGTGCGGGGTCCACAGCCGCTGCAGCCCGTCCTCGGGCGGCCCGAAACCGCCCGCCGGGACCGTCGTCGCGCCGGGTTCCTCGTCGTGCTCCTGATGGTGGCCGCTCATGCGCGCCCCGCTCAGACCTGGGCGCGGTCGCGCACCGCCGCGACGATGCGCTCGATCGCGTCGGCGACGGGCACCCCGTTCTCCTGGGTGCCGTCGCGGAACCGGAACGACACGGCCCCGGCCTCGACGTCCTCGCCGCCGGCGATGAGCACGAACGGCACCTTCTCCTTGGACGCGTTGCGGATCTTCTTGCCGAAGCGGTCGTCCGACAGGTCGACCTCGGCGCGGATGCCGCGGGCCGTGAGCTGGGCGACGACGTCCTTGAGGTAGTCGTCGAACGCTTCGGCGACGGGCACGGCGAGCACCTGGACGGGCGCGAGCCAGGCCGGGAAGAGCCCCGCGTAGTGCTCGATGAGCACGCCCATGAACCGCTCGATCGAGCCGAACTTGGCGGAGTGGATCATCACCGGCTGCTGCTTGGTGCCGTCCGCCGCGGTGTACTCCAGACCGAAGCCCTTGGGCTGGTTGAAGTCGTACTGCACGGTGCCCATCTGCCACGTGCGACCGATCGCGTCCTTGGCCTGGACGGAGATCTTGGGGCCGTAGAAGGCGGCACCGCCCGGGTCGGCGACCAGCTCGAGGCCGGAGGCGACCGCGACCTCCTGAAGCACCGCCGTGGCCTTGGCCCAGTCGTCGTCGGAGCCGACGAACTTGTCCTTCTTCTTGTCGTCGCGCGTCGACAGCTCCAGGTAGAAGTCGTCGAGGCCGAAGTCGCGCAGCACCGACAGCATGAAGTCCAGCAGGTGCTTGACCTCGGCGGGCGCCTGCTCCGGGGTGACGTAGGAGTGCGAGTCGTCCTGGGTCAGCCCGCGCACGCGCGTGAGGCCCTGCACCACGCCCGACTTCTCGTACCGGTACACCGACCCGAACTCGAAGAGCCGGATCGGCAGCTCGCGGTAGGAGCGCCCACGGCTCGAGAAGATGAGGTTGTGCATCGGGCAGTTCATCGCCTTGAGGCGGTAGCGCCCGTGGTCGCCGACGTCCTCGAGGTCGAGCGGCGGGAACATCGTGTCGCCGTAGTACGGCAGGTGGCCCGACGTGTAGAACAGCTCTTCCTTGGTGATGTGCGGCGTGCCGACGTACGAGAAGCCCTCCTCGATGTGGCGCTGGCGGACGTAGTCCTCCATGACCCGCTTGATCACGCCGCCCTTGGGGTGGAAGAGCGGCAGGCCCGACCCGACCTCGTCGTGGAACGAGAACAGGTCCATCTCGGACCCGATGCGGCGGTGGTCGCGACGCTCGGCCTCGGCCAGGCGCTCGAGGTACGCCTTGAGCTCGTCCTTGCTGGGCCAGGCGGTGCCGTAGACGCGCTGCAGCATCGGGTTCTTCTCGCTGCCGCGCCAGTACGCGGCGGCGTTGCGCATGAGCTGCACGCCGTTGCCGATGAGCCTCGTGCTCGGCAGGTGCGGCCCGCGGCACAGGTCCTTCCAGACCACGGTCTCGCTCTCGCGGCCGGCGCCGCGGACGTTGTCGTAGATCGTCAGCTCGCCGCCGCCGACCTCGACCGAGGACCCGTCCTCGTCCGAGGAGCCGCCCTTGAGGCCGATGAGCTCCAGCTTGTAGGGCTCGTCGGCCAGCTCGGCGCGCGCCTCGTCCTCCGTGACGACGCGACGGCGGAAGGTCTGGCCCTCCTTGATGATGCGCGCCATCGCCTTGTCGAGGGCCTTGAGGTCCTCGGGGGTGAACGGTGTCGCGACGTCGAAGTCGTAGTAGAAGCCGTCGGTGACCGGCGGGCCGATGCCGAGCTTCGCGTCCGGGTTCACCTGCTGCACCGCCTGGGCCAGCACGTGCGCGGCGCTGTGGCGCAGCACGGCGAGGCCGTCGGGCGAGCCGATCGTCACGGGCTCGACGACCGTGCCGGCCGCCAGGTCGCGCGAGAGGTCGAGCAGCTCGCCGCCGACGCGCATCACGACGACGTCCTTACGGTCCGCGAACAGCTCCGTGCCCGTCGTCGGCGTCTGCACCGTCACCGTGTCCTGGGTGGCGTCGTCGGGGTTCGGTGGCATCGGCGAGGCGACGTCGGACACGTGCTGCTCCTTGCGGGTCGTGGGCGCTGCGGACGGGCACGGCAGCGCCTGGGCGGGACCGGCCGGGGCTGGGCGCCGGGCACGGTCGTGGGGCGCCACCTTCGGTGACGCCCCACGATCGTACTCATCCGCGGGGCCCGGGCCCGCGCCACGCGCCGTCGGGCGGGCGCGGGCCGACCTGGTCAGGCGCCCTGGCCGCCGCCGGGCCGGGCGGCCGGGCCGTCGTCGGGCCGGGCGGCCGGGCCGTCGTCGTTGCGCTTCTTGGCCTCCGCCGCCGCCTTGTCGACGTAGCCGTCGACGTTGTCCGGCGTCCGCTTCTTCACCTCGGCCGCCGCCTTGTCGATGTTCTCGTCGGTGGCGAGGTCCTTGATCTTCTCCTTGGCCTTGTCGAACAGGCCGCCCAGGCCCGAGCTCTCGCTCATGCTGCTTCCCCTTCGGTGCCGGCCGGCCCGGTGCCGTCCGGCCGCCGTCCAGACCACCACGCCCGCCGCGCACCCGCGACCGGGGCGGGCCGCGAGCACGCGGGCCGTCGCCCCGGGACGCTTTGTGAAGGACTTCACAAGAATCGTCCGTGCAGGTCAGGACCTGTGGTCATACCATAGAGGCAGCGCCAGACCCGGCGCAGTCCAGACCGGCCGCGGACCACGCGACCCGGCACCCGGAGGGGACCATGACCACCACCCGCACCACCCAGCGACCGGTTCGCATCGTCGGCCTCGTCGCGCTGATCGCCGGCATCCTGATGATCGGTGCCGGCGCCGCCACGTGGGCCACCGTGAGCACGCAGCTCGCCGCCCAGGACATCACCGTCTCGGAGGACGCCGCGTTCCTCGGCGGAGCCACGGTCGACGGCCCGCTCACGGCGTACGCCCAGGCGCAGGTCATCGACAAGCACGCGCTCGAGGCCACCGGCGGCCAGACCTACGCCCAGCTCGAGCAGGACGACCCGCTGCGCGCCACCGCGATGAACGCCTCGTTCCTGCGGGCCTCGCTGTTCACGTCGGTCGTCGCCTACGGCGTGAGCGCCCTGGTGATGGGCCTCGGCGTCCTCTTCGGGCTGCTCGGCTGGTCGGTGCGCCGCCTCGCCGCCGAGCCCGCCGTCGCCACCGCGACCGTGCCCGCCGCCACGGCCACCCCGGCCCGCGGCCGGCTCAACCCGGCGGTCTGACACCCCGCGTCGTCCCGACGACACCCGCACGGCCCGCCCTCCCCCGACCCGGGACGGCGGGCCCTCGTGCGTCCGCACCGCCCGCGCCGTCGTGGGGCCGGCCGCCGTACGCCACCATGGACCGGTGCCCGCCGTCCCGCCACCCGACTCCCCCGACTACCCGCTCGCCGCCCGCACCGCGCCGACGCTGGCGGCGCTCGACGACCACCTCGTGGAGTGCCGCGCGTGCCCGCGCCTCGTCGCCTGGCGCGAGGAGGTCGCCCGCGAGCGTCGCGCCGCCTTCCGCGACGAGCACTACTGGGGGCGCCCCGTCCCGGGCTTCGGGGACCCGGCCGCGCGCGTCGTGGTCGTGGGCCTCGCCCCCGCGGCGCACGGCGCCAACCGCACCGGTCGCATGTTCACCGGCGACCGGAGCGGGGACTTCCTGTTCGCCGCCATGCACCGCACCGGGTTCGCCAACCAGGCGACGTCGGTCGCGGCCGACGACGGCCTCGAGCTGCGCGACATCCGCGTCACCGCCCCGGTCCGCTGCGCGCCGCCCGCGAACACGCCCACCCCCGAGGAGCGGCGCCGCTGCGCTCCGTACCTGGCGCGGGAGCTGGAGCTCGTGGGCTCCGGCGTGCGCGTCGCCGTCGCGCTCGGCGGCATCGGCTGGCAGGCGCTGCTCACGACGCTCGCGGAGCAGGGCTGGGACGTGCCGCGACCCCGGCCGCGGTTCGCCCACGGCGCCGAGGTGACCCTCGCGCGCCGGTCCGCCGACGGCGCCACGACCGCCGCGGGAGCCACCCTCACCGTGCTGGGCTGCTTCCACGTCTCGCAGCAGAACACGTTCACCGGTCGCCTCACGCCGGACATGCTGGACCGCGTGCTGCGTCGTGCCCGCGAGCTCGCGGGCGCCTGAGCGGAGACCAGGTCGTGGGCGGGTCGTGCGAGAGGCGTGCGAAAGGACGGGGCGCGGAAAAGACGGGGCTCGTGTCCGGGGCCACGGCTAGGGTCGCGGCGTGACCGTGACCATCCTGACCGGGCCGCCCGGCGCCGGGAAGACCACCGTGGCCGCGCTGCTCGGGGCCGACGCCGACCGCCCCACCGCGACCCTCACCACCGACACGTTCTACCGGTCGATCAGCACCGGGTTCGTGCCGCCGTACCTCGCCGGGTCGCAGCGGCAGAACGAGGTCGTCGCCGAGGTGATCGTCGCGGCGGCGAGCGCCTACGCCCGGGGCGGCTACGACGTCGTCCTCGACGGCGTCGTCGGCCCGTGGTTCCTGCCCCCGTTCCGGGCCGCGGCCGCGCGGGAGGGCTGGGACCTCGCGTACGTCGTCCTGCGCCCGGACCTCGAGGCCACGCTCGCGCGCGCCACGGGCCGCGCCGACGCCGAGCTGCGCGACCCGGCCGCCGTGCGCAGCATGCACGCCGCGTTCGCCGACCTGGCCGACCTGGAGGCGCACGCCCGGGACACGGGCGCCGAGGAACCTGCGGAGACCGCCGCGGCCGTGCGCGCGGCGCTCGCCGGCGGCGCGTTCCGGCTGCCTGCGGCGGCCACCCTGCGGGCCGACGACACGCGGGTCGACCCGCCGCTGCGGGCCGACGAGCTCACCACCCTGCGCGCGTTCCTCGACTTCCACCGTGACACCCTGCGGTGGAAGACGGCGGGCCTCACGTCCGAGCAGCTCAACGCCGCGCACCCGCCGAGCAGCCTGACGCTCGGCGGCCTGGTCAAGCACCTCGCCCTGGTCGAGTCGGGCTGGTTCGCCGAGAAGCTGGACGGCGACACCCTCATGCCGCCGTTCGACACGGTGGACTGGGACGCCGACGGCGACTGGGAGTTCCACTCCGCGGCCGACGACTCCCCGGAGGAGCTCCGGGCCCTGCTCGACGCCGCCGTCGCCGACTCGGACCGCCGCATCGAGTCCGCGTTCGCCGCGGGCGGGCTGGACGGCACGTCGGCCCGGGAGTCCCGGCGTCCCGGCGAGGGCGCGTTCAGCCTGCGCTGGATCCTCGTGCACATGATCGAGGAGTACGCGCGGCACAACGGCCACGCCGACCTGCTGCGCGAGGCGCTGGACGGCTCGACCGGGGAGTGACCGGCGCGGCCCGCGGGGTCAGCCGGCCGCGGCGCGCGCCCGGTCCCTGGCCTCGCGGCGGGGTCGCAGCAGGAACTGCTCGGTCGTGTACCCGACGACGACCGCGACGATCACGACCGGCGCCATCGCCGGTGCGCCCGACCCCAGCAGCATGACCACCAGCACGGTCGACGAGACCGGGAACGGCAGGGTCGCGGCGGTGGCCGCGCCCATGCCGGCTGCTAGGGCCGGCACCGCCCCGTACCCGGGCAGGTCGGCGGCCAGGACACCGGCGGCGGCGCCCAGCAGGACGGCGGGGAAGATGGGGCCGCCGCGGAGGGTGCCGAGGGACACGGCGTAGGCGACGCACTTGAGCAGGAGCAGGGCGACCAGGGCCCCGGCGCCCCACGCCGCGGGGTCGGCCGCGAGCGTCGGGAGCAGCGCCTGCCCGGAGAGCGCGACCTCCTCGGGCGACCGGCCGGTGGCCAGGGCGTAGGCCGACGCGCAGACCGCGACCACGAGCGCCCCGACGACCGCCCCCGAGAACGGCCGGGACGCCGCCCGGCGGGCGACCGCCTCGCCCAGCCGGTGCACGAGCCGGACCAGGACCGCGACGAGCACGGCCACCGGGAGGGTCCACAGCACGTCGCCGATGTCGGGCCGGGCCGGGGCGTCGACGTCGGGCAGCGCCAGCGAGGCGATCTCGAGGCCGGTCCACGTCCCCATGCCCGTGAACACGAGGGCACCGACCCCGGAGGCCGCCAGGCTCGGCAGCACGACGGCCGCGAGCCGCGCGCCGGTCACGCCGGTCATCGCCGAGGCCTCCACGACGAACACCGCCCCGACCACGGGGCTGCCGAAGATCGCCGACAGTGCCGCGGCGGAGCCCGCCACCGCGAGGACCTGGCGCGCCGGGTCGCCGAGCCGCGCGTCCCACGGCCGCACGAGGACCAGGGCCAGCGCGGCGCCGATCGCCAGCAACGGCGCCTCGGGGCCCAGCGCGACGCCGAGCGGGAGGCCGGCCAGCGCGGCGAGGAGGACGCCGGGAACGTGGGACGCGGGGACCGGGCCGAGGCTCAGCCCGTGCACCGGCAGATGGCCCCCGTGCCCGGGCAGCGAGCGCACCGCGACGCCGACCATGACGCCCGCCACCGCCAGCCACGGCAGCGGCCACCACCACGGCGGCCCCTCGAAGCCCCAGGCCTCCGGCAGCGTCTCCCAGACCAGGTGGGTCAGCTCGTGCAGGACCGCGAGGAACAGGAAGGCGGCCACCGACACCGGGATGCCGAGCAGCGCGCACACGCCGAGGAATCTCGCCCAGGGCCGGCGGGTGGTCGGGTCGTCGGCGACAGCGTCGGTCACGGCTCCTCTTCGGGGTGCACGGGTCGCGGGTGGGGGCGCTCGCTCAGCCGAGCAGCTTGGCCTTGGCGGCGGCGAACTCCGCGTCGGACAGGATGCCGGCGGCCTTGAGGTCGCCGAGCTGCTTCAGCTGCGCGATGAGGTCGTCCTCCGCCGGCGCCGCAGGCGCCGCCGCGAGCTGCGCCTGCTGCTGGGCCTGCAGCTGGGCCTGCTGCTGGGCCTGCTGCTGGGCCCAGGCCTGCTCCTGCGCCTGCTGTGCCTGGTACTGCTGGGCCTCGTACTGCTGCTGCTCGCGCGAGGCGGCGCGACGGTTCATCGCCCGGCTGGTCGCGTTCGCGGTCCCGGTGATCACGGCCGTGCGGGCCATCGTGCCGATCAGGCCGGGCCGGCCCATCCGTCGCATGGGGGGCATCTCAGTTCTCCTTCTCGATCTCGTCGGCGAGGGCGTCGATCGCCTCGGCCGGCACGCGCGTCCAGTCGAGCACCTGCCCGCCGGCGCCACGCACGGCGGCCCCGAGGCCCCGCGCCCACGTGTGCTCGAACACGAGCATCCCGACAGCGGAGCCCGGGGCGAGCTCGTCCGCGATGTCCTCGACGTCGTCGGCCGCGAGCAGCCCGGCGGGCTCGCCCACGATGCGGGCCAGCTCCTCGGCGCCGCTCTCCTCGCTCGCCTCGAGCCACTCGACCGAGCCGTCCTCGCCCTTGCGCACGACCAGCGCGTCGAGCACGTCGATCGTGCCGGCGTCGACGAGACGCCCGAGCTCCGCGACGATCTCGCCCTTGAAGTCGCTCCGGGGGAACTCGATGAGCACGAGCTCTACGGGTCCTGTGGGTCGCATGTCCTGCCTCTCGGTCGACCTGTCGGCGGAGGACGGGCATGGTGGAAGCCGTCCGCCCCTGCCCGTCCTGCCGACACTCTGGCACCGCTGCGGACGGTCCGCATTCCGGGCGGCGCAACTCACACGACCTCCTGCTCCGGGGGCGAAGTCGCAGGTCATCCGACACGATGAGCCGTGACCGCGGCGGCGACCGGAGACCCGGCGCCGGGACGGAGGGCGACGCGATGACACGGCGGGACGAGCGCGACCCGGACAACCCGGGCGGCGGCACGATGAGCCGGCGGGTCGAGCTCGCCGCCACCGTCCTGCTCGCCCTGGCGACCGTCGTCACGGCGTGGTCGGCGTTCCAGGCCACCAAGTGGTCGGGCGTGCAGGCCAACAGCTACGCCGCGGCCGGGGCAGCCCGGGCGGAGTCCACGCGCGCCTCGACCGAGGCCGGTCAGCTCACGGTGATGGACGTGACGGCGTTCGCGTCCTGGATCGACGCCGTCGCGGCCGAGACCCGCGCGGGCCGGGACTCCGGGCTCGCCGAGGACGGGACGTACGAGCCCGTGGACGGGACCGAGTCCGAGTTCCTGTACACGCGGTTCCGGCCCGAGATGGTGCCCGCGTTCGACGCCTGGCTCGCCACCGACCCGATCCACGACGACGACGCGCCGCGCACGCCGTTCCTCATGCCCGAGTACCGGCTCGAGGCGCAGGCGCGCGCCGACGCCGAGCTCGACCGCGCGGAGGACCTGTCGGCCACGGCGCGGCAGGCCAACCAGACGGGCGACAACTACGTGCTGACGTCGATCCTGTTCGCGTCGGTCGCCCTGTTCGCCGCCCTCAGCACCAAGCTGGCGCACCGCACCGCCCGGCGCGGGCTGCTCGGCGTCGCCGCGGTGCTGTTCGTCGTCTCCACCGTCGTGGTGCTGACGTTCCCGAAGGAGCTGTAGCGGGGTACCGGCCGGTCAGGGCGCGGCCGCGCCGCAGGAGCCCCGGACGGTGAGCCGCGGAAGCAGTGCGACGTGCCGCGGCGACCCGTGAGCCCCCGTCACCTCGCCGCCCTCGTCCCCCACGATCCGCCCGACGAGCACGCGCAACGCCTCGCGGCCCAGCTCGCGGCGGGGCGGGGTGACCGTCGTGAGCGGGACGACGGCGAGCTCCGCGTTCTCGTCGTCGTACGCCACCACGGCGAGGTCCTCCGGCACGCGCAGGCCGCGGTCGAGCGCCGCCTCGACCAGGCGCGCGGCGTGGTCGTCCGTGTGCACGAGGACGGCGCGCGTGCCGGTGTCGCGGCACCGGTCGAGGAACGCGGACAGCTCGCGCTCGAGCCCGGCCGGGTCGCCCTCGCCCTTGGGCAGCGACACGTCCGGCCCCGGCTCGACGCCGAGCCGGGCGACCGCCGTCGCGAAGCCCTCCCGCACGTGCGGGGCGGTCGGCGTCCGGTCGTACACCGCCAGGCCGATCCGGCGGTGCCCGAGCCGCGCGAGGTGCTCGACCGCGAGCACCGCCCCGTGGGCGTGGTCCGACCGGACCTGGTCGAGCTCGCTCAGGGCGGTGAGCCCGTCGACGCGTCGCTCGACGACCACCACCGGCACGGGCACCGACCGCAGCCACGCCGCGAGCTCCTCCGGCGACCGGTCCCGGGTGGTGGGGGCGACGACGATCCCCTGCACGCCGAGGCCGACGAGCCGGTCCACCTGGGCGGCCTCCACCTCGGGCCGGTACTGCGAGACGCCGAGCACGAGACGCACGTGCAGGCTGGGCGCGAGCGCCTCCATGCCGCGCACGAGCGGCGGGAAGTGCACCGTGGAGCTCGGCACGACGACGCCGACCAGCACGCGAGCGGCCTGCGGCTCGCGGGCCGAGCGCACGGTCACGGCACCGCCGTGCACCCGCGCCAGCCGCCCCGCGCGGTCGAGCTCGACGATGTCGCGGCGGATGGTCACCTCGGCGACGCCGAGCGCGGCGGCCGCCTCCGCCGAGCGCACGCTCCCCCGCAGCTCCACCTCGCGCAGCAGGTACTCGTGCCGGGCCGTGGGCAGGTGCATGGGTGGTCCTCCGTCGTCGTCGAGCGGATCGGGTCGTCGTGGCAGAGCAGCACCGTAGCCGACGATGTCCGGGGATGATCGAAAATGTTCGGACCTTCCGCGACCGCCTTCCGCTGGGCGAGGATGCCGAGGTGACACCCGCCGCGACGACGCCCGCCCGCACCACGAGCACAGCCACGACGGGAAGGACGACGGGTGCCGCGACGTCCGACCCGCGTCTCGCGCCCGCGCGCCGCTGGACCCGCGAGCGGTGGCTCGCGACCGCCGACGGGCTGCTCGAGGCCGTCCGCCCCTTCGCCTCGCCGGGCGACGCGCTGATCACGCTGCCCGGGCCCGTCAGCGGGTCGGGCACCTGGAGCGACGGGCTCGAGGGGTACGCGCGGACGTTCCTGCTCGCGGCGTTCCGCCTGCGCGGCGAGGACGGTCGTGACCCGCGCGGGCTGCTCGAGCGGTACGCCGCCGGGCTGCGGCACGGCACCGACCCCGCCGGCGACGAGCGCTGGCCCCGGGTCGACGAGCGGCGGCAGGCCGTGGTGGAGGCGGCGTCAGTGGCGATCGGGCTGTCCGAGACGCGGCCCTGGCTGTGGTACCGGCTCGACGACGGCACCCGGCAGCGCACGGTCGACTGGCTGGCCGGCGTCGTCGGCACCCGCGGGTACACGAACAACTGGCTGTGGTTCCAGAACGTCATCGAGGCGTTCCTGGCGAGCGTCGGCGGCCCCTGGGAGCAGGCCGACCTGGACCACAACGCCGAGACCGCCGAGGCGCTGTACGTGGGCGATGGCTGGTACTCCGACGGCCGGGGCCGCGACGGACGGCGGCAGAACTTCGACCACTACGCGGGGTGGGCCTGGCACGTCTACCCGCTGCTGCACGCACGGATCCAGGGCCGCCCGCTCGACGCCGTGCACGCCGGGCGCCTGCGGGCCTACCTCGACCAGGCCCGGCACCTCGTCGGATCGCGCGGGGCGCCGATGCTGCAGGGCCGCTCGGTGACCTACCGGCACGCCGTGCTCGCCCCGTTCTGGGCGGGGGCGATCGCGGACGCGACGCCGCTGTCGCACGGCGCCACCCGCGCGCTCACCGCCGCGGTGGCCGGGCACTTCGACGCCGCCGGCGCCGTGGACGACCGCGGGCTGCTGCCGGTCGGCTGGCACGGCCCGTACGACCGCGTGCGCCAGCTCTACACCGGCGGGTCGTCGCCCTACTGGGCGAGCAAGGGCTTCCTCGGCCTGCTGCTCGGCGCCGACCACCCCGTCTGGACGGCGGCGCCCGAGCTGCCCGAGGCCTGGCAGGAGCCGCACGCCGTGGCGCTCCGGGCGCCCGGGTGGCTCGTGAGCGCCACGCCCGCCGACGGCGTCGTGCGCCTGCTCAACCACGGGTCCGACCGCGCGATCGAGCACGCGCTGGCGCCCCGCGGCGACGACCCGTTCTACCGACGTCTCGCCTACTCCGGCGCGACGTCGCCGCAGCTGGGGGCGGCCGACGTCGCCGCCCCGCTCGACTCGCACACCGCGCTCCTCGACGCGCGGGGCGTGCCGTCCCACCGGGACGCCGTCGAGCGCGTGCACCTGGACGACGCCGTGGCCGTGTCCCGCTCCCGGGTCTGCTGGCTCGACGTCCCCGGCGGCGCGCCGGACGACGAGGGCCCGGCCGCCGCGCGGCCCGCCGTCGGACCGGGCGACGACGCCGGGTGGGCGGGCCTGCGCCTCGGCCCGGTGCTCACGACCGCGTCGGTGGTGCGCGGCCCGGACGAGGTCCGGCTGGCGTGGTGGACGCCCCCCGCGACGGCGGTGCCCGGCCGCGCGCCGGCGCCGGGCACCACGGCCGAGGACCTGGACCGGGACGCCGCGTGGCCCGTCGACCCCGGCCCCTGGCGGCTGCACGTGGGCGGCTGGCCGCTCGCCGCGCCGAAGGACGGGGCGCTGCACGTCGAACGGAGCGCCGACCGCTCGGGCACCCTGGTCCGGGTCGTCCGCGACGACGGCACGTCGTCGTCCGTGCGCGCCCTCCGCGTGACCGGCCAGGACGACGGCGCACCGGACGCCCTGCCGACCACCTCGCCGGACGTCGCGCTGGACATCGTCGGGGCGGCACGCCGGACCGGGTCGGACCCGTTCGGCGCGGCGTCGGCCGTGCCCTGGCTGCGCACGTCGGGGTCGGTCGACGCCGGCGAGGTGGTCGCCGCGCTCGTCGTGCTGACGGGCGAGGACGGCGCACGACGCCGACCGGTACCCGCGGTGCGGGTGCTGCCCGGCGCGGACGACGGCCCGCCCGTGGCCGTGGAGGTGCGATGGCCGGACGGCCGCGTCGACACCGTCCCGACGGGCGCACCCGCCGCGGCGGCCACGACGGGCACGACGGGCACGACGGGCACGACGGGCACCGCCGGGGCGGCGTCGTGACGCGGCTGCGCGCCGCCTTCGCCGTGCGCCACCCCGACCTCGTCCCCGAGCTGTTCGACGACGCCGCGGTGGCCAGGCTGCGCAGCGTGGCCGACGTGGCCGAGGGCGTGCTCACCCCGGACGCGCTGGCCCGCGGCGGCGACCCGGGACAGGGGCCGGCCGGCGGTGCCCTCGCGGACGTCGACGTGCTCCTCACCGGCTGGGGCGCGCCCCGCCTCGACGACGCGCTGCTGCGGCGCGCGCCGCGACTGCGCGCCGTCGTGCACGCCGCCGGGTCGGTGAAGCCGCTCGTCACGCCCGCGCTCTGGGCGCGCGGCGTGCGGGTGTCCAGCGCCGCGGCCGCGAACGCGCGCCCGGTGGCCGAGTACACGCTGGCGACGGTGCTGCTGGCGGGCAAGCGCGTGCTCGAGGCCGCGGACGCCTTCGCGTCCCACCGCCGCTTCGACGGCTGGTCGCTGCCCGACCCGCTGGGCAACCACGGCCTGACGGTCGGCGTCGTCGGGGCCTCCCGGATCGGCCGGCAGGTGATGCGGCTGCTCGCGCCGTTCGACGTCGACGTGCTGCTGCACGACCCGTGGGTCGACGCCGACGCGGCGCGCGCCCTCGGCGCCACCGCCGTGTCGCTCGACGACCTCGCACGGGCGAGCGACGTCGTCACCGTGCACGCCCCCGACCTGCCGGAGACGTACCGGATGATCGGCGCGCCTCAGCTGGCCCTCATGCCGGACGCCGCGACCCTGGTGAACACGGCGCGGGGGCGCCTGGTCGACACCGCGGCGCTCACGCGGGAGGTGCTGTCGGGGCGGCTGCGCGCCGTCCTCGACGTCACCGACCCCGAGCCGCTGCCCGCCGACCATCCCCTGTGGGACGCCGCCGGGGCGCTGCTCACGCCGCACGTCGCGGGGTCGCTGGGCAACGAGCTGCGGCGGCTCGGCGACCTCGCCGTGGGCGAGGTGGAGCGCCTCGCGGCCGGTGCGCCGCTCGGGCACGAGGTGCTCCCGGAACAGCTCGGCACCACCGCCTGAGCGTCCCGCGTCGTCGCCGGTCCGGTTTTGCACGTTTCCCGACCGGATGCGCGGACTCCTCGCACGATGGGCACGTCCGCCGACGGACAACGCACCCACCGTCACGAAGGAGTGACCCACCGTGGTCGACGTCAGCCGCCGTACCGTCCTCACCTCCGCCCTCGCCGCCGGCGCGGTCGCCGCGCTCAGCGCGCGCACCGCGAGCGCCGCACCGGCCACGGCCGCGGTCCCGTCCGCCCCCGCCGGGCACGACCCGGTCGACGTGCGCTGGCTGGAGGGTGGCGCCCCCGCCGCCCTCGCCGGCGGCGCCACCTGGGGCGTGCCCTGGCCGCGCGGCGCCCTGGCCGGCGACCAGGGCTTCGCCCTGACGACCGCGGCCGGCGAGGCCGTGCCCGTGCAGACCTGGCCCACCGCCTGGTGGCCCGACGGGTCACTGAAGTGGACCGCGCACGCCGTGAGCGAGTCCGCGCCGCGGGCCGAGTCGTACCGGCTCGCGCCGGGCGCCCCCGCGAAGGGCACCCACGCGATCACGGTGCGGGAGAACCCCGGCCGCGTCGTGGTCGACACGGGGGTCGTGCAGGTCGAGTTCGGCCGCCAGGGCGACAAGGTCGTCCGCGCGATCCGCCGCGACGGCGCGGTGATCGCCCAGGACGGGCGGCTCGTCGCGCAGCGGCAGGACTCCCCCGACACCGGCCGCGGCGCGAAGGTCGGGTCCGAGGCGTTCGCCGGGACGGTCGAGAAGGTCACCGTCGAGCAGTCCGGGCCGGTGCGCGCGGTCGTCAAGGTCGAGGGCAGGCATCGCAAGGGCCGCCGCGACTGGCTGCCGTTCGTGCTGCGCTTCGCGCTGTTCGCCGGCTCGGACGGGATCCGGCTCGTGCACACGTTCGTCTTCGACGGCGACGAGGACAAGGACTTCGTCACCGGGCTGGGCGTGCGGTTCACCGTCCCGATGCGGGGCGAGCTCTACGACCGGCACGTCCGCTTCGCCGGGCCCGACGGCGGCGTCCTCGCCGAGGCGGTGCGCGGCGTCACCGGGATGCGCCGCGACCCGGGCGAGGCGGTGCGTGCCGCTCAGGTCGAGGGCCGGGCCCTGCCGGACCCCGCCACCTGGGACCAGCGGGTCACCACCCGCCTGAAGTGGATCCCCGCGTGGGGCGACCACAGCCTGTCGCAGCTGACCGCGCACGGGTTCGAGATCCGCAAGCGCACGGGCTCCGGGCACTCGTGGATCAGGTCGGACGCCGGAGGCCGTGCGCCCGGCCTCGGCTACGTCGGCACGCCGGCGGGCGGTCTGGCGTTCGGGATGCGGAACTTCTGGCAGCTGCACCCCACGGAGCTGGAGATCACCGGCGCCGCGACCGACGAGGCCGACGCCACGGTGTGGATGTGGTCGCCGCGGGCCGAGGCGATGGACCTGCGCTTCTACCACGACGGCATGGGCCAGGACACCTACCCCGAGCAGCTCGACGCCCTCGAGATCACCTACGAGGACTACGAGCCCGGGTTCGGCACCCCGTACGGCGTCGCGCGCACCACCGAGCTGATGTTCTGGGCCCTGGCCGCCACGCCCACCGCCGCACGGTTCGCCGAGCTCGCCGCGGCGACCGCCACCCCGCCCCTGCCCACGAGCACACCGGCCCACAACCACTCCGCGGGCGTGTTCGGGTCCTGGTCCCCGGTCGATCGGTCCACCACGGCGAGGGCGACCATCGAGGACCGGCTGGACGCGATCCACCGCTACCACCTGGAGCAGGTCGACCAGCGCTCCTGGTACGGCTTCTGGGACTACGGCGACGTCATGCACTCCTACGACGGCGACCGGCACCAGTGGAGGTACGACGTCGGCGGCTACGCGTGGGACAACTCGGAGCTGTCGACGGACCTGTGGCTCTGGTACCACTACCTGCGCACCGGCGACGCCGCCGCGTTCCGGTTCGCCGAGGCCATGAGCCGGCACACCGGCGAGGTCGACCAGTACCACCTGGGCGAGTGGAAGGGCCTCGGCACCCGGCACGGAGTGCAGCACTGGGGCGACAGCGCCAAGCAGGTCCGCATCAGCAACGCGAACTACCGCCGGTTCGCCTACTTCCTCACGGGCGACGAGCGCTCCGGCGACCTGCTGCACGAGCTCGTCGACTCCGACCGCACGTACCTGGTCCTCAACGCGGGCCGCAAGGTCGACGGGTCCACCGGCGAGTACGACCCGGACCCGACGGCGCTCCCGCTGAGCAAGACCACGGACTGGGGCGCCATCGCCGGGGCGTGGCTCACCGAGTGGGAGCGCGGCGGCGACCCGAAGGCGAAGGAGCGCCTCCTGGCGAGCGCGCGGTCGATCGCGGCGCTGCCCAACGCGTGGGTCCAGGCCGGCTCCACCTACGACCTGGAGACCGCGACGTTCAGCTCCGGACCCGAGAAGGCGGTGGAGGTCGGCAGCCTCAGCTCCGTGTTCGGCCTGGTCGAGGTCATGACGGAGCTCCTCGACCTCGTCGACGAGCCGGAGGTCGAGGCCCGCTGGGTGGAGTTCTGCCGGCTCTACAACAGCTCGAAGGCCGAGCAGAAGGACGCGACCGGCTCGGACTGGGGAAGCCTCAACCTCAAGCAGTCGTACGCCCGCGCCACCGCGTACGCCGCCGTGCGCCTCGACGACGACGTGCTCGCGGCGCGCGCCTGGAAGGAGCTCGCGACCGGGCACGCCGGCTACCCGGACGACATGGACTGGGGCACGCACCGCGTGGAGCCGCCCGCCGTCCTGCGGGCGGTCGACGAGGCCGTCTTCTCGTCCAACGCGTCCGCGCAGTACGGGCTCGCGGCGATCCAGTGCCTCGCCCTCGTCGGGGAGAAGCTGTCGTGAGCGCCCGACGTCGCCCTGTCGGCCGTGTCACGACGGCCGCGCTCTGCGCGCTCGTCGCCGGCGCCGCACTCGGAGATCCGACCGCGCACGCCGCCGTCGGGCGACCCGGCCTGGCCGGTCCCCGCCCGGACGCGGCGCTGCTCGAGCGGTGCACCGGCACCGACCCGGTCGTGTGCACCTACCCCGACCTGTCGCCGGGCCACTACGACGTCACCGTCATGCTGGGCGACCGGCACGGCCCGGCCGGCACCGAGGTGCAGGCGGAGGCACGGCGCCTCATGGTCCCCGAGGTCCACACCGCCAACGGCGAGCTCGCCCGCCGCACGTTCACCGTCAACGTGCGCGACCCCGAGAGCCAGCAGAACCAGCCCGTCGGCGAGGGCACCGCCGGCCTCACGCTCACGTTCACCGGCGACGCGCTGCACGTCGCCGGGATCGGGATCCGGGCCGCCGACGCCCGCACCCCGCGCATCGCCCTGCTCGGCGACTCCACCGTCACCGACCAGGGCGGTGCGCCGTACACGGGTTGGGGCCAACGGCTGCCCGCGCACCTCCGGCTCGGGGTGAGCGTCATCAACCACTCCGGCTCCGGCGAGAGCACGGTCTCGGTGCTGGCCGAGCCGGAGATGTTCGACGCCCTGGTGCCGCAGCTGCGCCCCGGCGACCTCGCGCTCGTGCAGCTCGCGCACAACGACAAGACCACGACCGCCGAGCAGTACCGCGCCAACCTCACCGAGATCGTCACCCGGGTGCGGGCCACGGGGGCCACGCCCGTGCTCGTCACCCCGATCGTCCGGCTCCGGTTCGACGGCGACCAGCTGAGCTCCACCGGCCTCGTCGAGACCGCCGCCGGCAGCCTCCCCCAGCACGTTCGCGACATCGCCGCCGACCTCGACGTCGACCTCGTCGACCTCACCGCGCTGAGCGAGGAGCTGGTCGAGCGGCTCGGACCCGTCGACGCCCAGCCGATCTACCTGGTCCGGGAGAACGGCGACCGCACCCACACCTCGTGGTACGGAGCCGGCGTCTACGCCGACCTCGTGGCCGACGAGCTGCACCGGCTCGGCCTCGTGCCGGAGCGGTACTGGCGCTGAGCCCCGTGCCCCCGTGGCTCAGATCCGCCCGCGCACCGGCGTGGTCTCGGCGTCCGTGCCGCCCTCGGGCATCACCATCTCGGCGCGGACGCCGAGCAGCCGCACCTCGCGGCCGGGCTCCAGCCCGGCCGCGAGGTCGAGCACCGCGGCGGTCACCTCCTCGAGGGAGCGCGTCGGTGCCGGGAGCTTCCGCGAGAGCGTCCGCGTGAAGAACGGCGCGTAGCGCACCTTGAGGCCCACCCGGAACACCGCCCGGCCCTCGGCCTCGGTGTCCGCGTGCGCCTGCGCGGCGAGCTCGCGCAACGCCGCCGTGACCTGGTCGGTCGTCGTGAGGTTGCGCTGGTAGGTGGTCTCCCGGCTGTGCCCGCGGGCCACCCACGGGGTGTCGTCGACGACGGCGGAGCCCTCCCCGCGCCCCAGCTCCCCGTACCAGGCGCCCATCCGCGGCCCGAGCTCACCGACCAGGACGGCGTCGTCCGCGGCGGCGAGCTGCGCGACGGTGTCGATGCCGTGCGCCGCGAGCCGCTTCGACACCCGGGGGCCCACGCCCCACAGGTCGGAGGTCGGACGCTCCCCCATCACCTCGAACCAGTTCTCCGCGGTGAGCCGGTAGACACCCGCCGGCTTGCCGAACCCCGTCGCGATCTTCGCGCGGACCTTGGTGTCGCCGATGCCGACCGAGCAGCGCAGGTCGGTCGCGTCGAGCACCGCCCGCTGCGCGTCGTGCGCGAACGCCTCCGGGGCCTCGCCGTCGTACCCGAGGAACGCCTCGTCCCAGCCGAGGACCTCGACCACCGTGCCCAGCCCGCGCAGCGCCCCCATCACCTGCGCGGAGGCCGCCTCGTACACCGGGTGGTCGACCGGCAGGATCACCGCGTCCGGGACCCTGCGGGCCGCCACGCGCAGCGGCATCCCCGACCGGACGCCGTACGCCCGCGCCTCGTACGACGCGGTGGAGACCACCGCCCGCTCCGTCGGGTCGCCGCGCCCACCGACGATCACCGGCCTGCCCGCGAGCTCCGGGCGCCGCAGCACCTCGACCGCGGCCAGGAACTGGTCGAGGTCGACGTGCAGCACCCAGCGGAAGCGGCGCGCGCCCATGCCCCGAGTCTGCGCCACGGCGCGGGGTCCGCGCCGCGCGGGGACGTCCGCGCGGGGACCGTCGTGCGGAAACCTACGCGGGGCCCGTCGGCGGGGAGACCAGCGCGCCGAGGTCCGGCGGGCTGTATCCCGACCCCTTCAGCACCTTGCCGTCCGCCCGCCGCAGCACGCAGCCGTCGGCGTCCACCTTGCTCATGTTCGAGCGGTGGACCTCGACGAACACCGCCGGAAGGTCGATCCCCAGCGCGTCGGCGGCGACGTCGCCGCCCTCGGCCAGCGCCGTCGCGAGGTCCGCGAGCGCCTCGGCCGCCTCCCCGGACTCCTCTGCCAGCAGCGCCCGGCGGTGCTCCGCCAGACCCGGTCGGGCGGTCTCGACCTCGAGGTCGAACGCCGCACGGAACTCGGCGACCCGTCGCATCGGCTCGTGGTCCATGCCGGCACCGTAGGCGGTGCCGGGCGCGTCGTCGAGCGGGTGAGGACCGGGCGAAAACCGGGGGCGCACGCATTCCCGGCCCCGTGGGCCGCTCTCTCCCAGGGCGACCACCCCCGGGTCGCACCTCCCCCTGGAAGAGAGCACCACCATGTCCGTCTCCACCCCGACCCACCGCACGACCGCCGGCACCCGCGCACCGAGCGCCCCCGCCGCCCGTCGGCTCCCGAACGCGCTGGCCGAGCAGGTGGCGCTGCGGCTCGACGTCGCCGTCACCGCCCTCGCCCGGTTCCTCACCCGGTGGTCCGTCCCGGCTCTGCGGGTCGCGCTCGGGCTCGTGTTCCTGGGCTTCGGCGTCCTGAAGTTCTTCCCCGGCGCCAGCCCCGCCGAGGAGATCGCGGGCCGCACCGTCGAGACGCTCACGCTCGGGCTCGTCCCCGCCACGACCGCCGTCGTCCTGGTCGCCGTCATGGAGACCTTCATCGGGCTCACCCTGGTCTCCGGCCGCCTGCTGCGGGTCGGGCTGGTCGTCCTCGCCGTCGCGATGGTCGGCATCCTGTCCCCCGTCGCGCTGTTCGGCGACGAGCTGTTCGGGCACGGCATGACCCTGCTGGGCCAGTACGTGCTCAAGGACGTCGTCCTGGTCGCGGGCGCCGCCGTCGTCGCGGCCGTCGCGCTCGGCGCGCGCCTTCGCCTGGAGGCCTGACGAGAAAGGCGCCCTCGCACCACCCCGGAGCCTCCGGCCGTCCCCCCGGCCGGAGGCTCCGGTGCGTCCACGTGTCCGGATGGTGAGAAGTCTCCGGACGGCCCTGGCGTTCGTCCGACCGGCTGCTATACCTCCGCGCAGGTCACGAGCCCCAGCGCGAAGCCCCGGCTGGCTGGGCAGCAACCCCCATGTCACGGCGGGGTGCTCCGGGAGATGACCTGGCCGCCGGCCGGCCCGTCCCCACGGGTCGAGACGCCGTGCGGCAAGCGTGATCGACGGACTGCGAGGGACGACCCATGACCGAGAACACCCGCCCCGCCACCCCCTCCGTGGTGGTGGTCTCCGGCAACCCGCGCGCGGGCTCGCGCACCGTGACCGCGGCGGAGGCCGCCGCCAGCCGCGTCGCCGAGCTGCTCGGCACCGCGGACGTGGCGACGATCGAGCTCGCGGCGTTCGCGGGCGAGATCCTCACTGCCGCGCACCCGGCCGCCGACGCGGCGAAGGAGCGCCTGGCGCGCGCCACGGTCGCCGTCGTCGCGACCCCCGTCTACAAGGCCTCCTACACGGGCCTCCTCAAGGCGTTCCTCGACCTCTACGGGCCCGACGGCCTGGCGGGCGTCGTCGTCGTGCCACTCGTCGTGTCCGGCAACCCGGCGCACGCACTCGCCGGCGAGGCACACCTCCGACCCGTGCTCGTGGAGCTGGGCGCGGTCGTGCCCACCCGCACGCTGACCCTCACCGAGGCCCAGCTGCCGGAGCTCGGCGAGGCGCTGGACCCCTGGTTCGCCCGCTGGGCGACGCCGTTGCGCCGGGCCGCCGGCGTGCCCGTCCCGTCGGCCACGACCACCACCCCCACGACCACCCCCTCGACCACCCCCTCGACCGCCGAGCTGACGGGAGCCGCCCTGTGACCACGGAACACGCCCACCAGCGCACCGACCTGTCCGCCCTGTCCGAGATCGAGGAGCTCCTGGCCCAGCAGGACGAGCCCCAGCTGTCCCCGGACGAGTTCAAGACGGTGTTCCGCCAGCACCCGGCCGGCGTGGCCGTCGTCGCGCTCGAGCACGCGGGCCGCCCCGTCGGGTTCACCGCCACGTCCGTGATCTCCGTGTCCGCCGCGCCGCCCCTGCTCGCGTTCTCGCTGGCGTCCACGTCGTCGTCCTGGCCCGCCGTCTCGGCGGCCGGCACGCTCGCGATCAGCTTCCTCGCCGACCACCAGGACGACCTCTCCGCCCGCTTCGCCACCAGCGGCATCGACCGCTTCGCGGGGGGCGGCTGGACGGCGCTGCCCTCGGGCGAGCCCGTCATCGACGGAGCCGTCTCCTGGGTGCGCGCCCGCGTGCTGCAGCGCACCCCGGTCGGCGACAGCTACCTGGTCTCGCTGCGCGCGCTGCAGTCCGGGTCGGATGGGACCTCGCCCCTGGTCTACCTCGACCGCACCTACCACCGGCTCGGCGACGAGTCCGCGATCTGACGGGACAGCGACACATGACCGACCTCACCACCCCCTTCGTCGTCGGGCTCGACGTCGACGGCGCAGGCGCCCACCCTGCGGCAGCCGCCGCGACAGGCCTCACGCCGGCCGAGCTCGTCGGGGCACCTCGCCTCGCCCGCGGCGTGCGGCGTGCCGAGAACGCCGGCGTCACCTTCGTGACGTTCGCCGACGCGCTGCTGCCCGCGGTCGCCGGGTCGCCCGGCTCCGCGCGGCTCGACGCCGTCACGCGCGCGGCGTTCGTGGCCCGCACCACCACCGCGATCGGCCTGGTGCCCCAGGTCCCGGCCACCTACCCGGAGCCGTTCCACGTCGCGACCCAGCTCGCCTCCCTCGACATCGCGGCGGGTGGCCGCGGCGGCTGGCTCGCCGCGGCCACCCGCACCCCGGAGACGGCCGACGCCTACGGTCGCGAGCCTGTCGCCGATCTCGCCCGCGAGGCCCGCGACGTCGTGCAGGTGGTGCGCGACCTCTGGGACTCGTGGGAGGACGACGCCGTGATCCGCGACGTCGCGACCGGACGCTACGTGGATCGCGACCGGCTGCACCACGTCGACTTCGTGGGCGAGACCTTCTCGGTGAAGGGCCCGCTCATCAGCCCCCGGCCGCCGCAGGGGCAGCTCGTGGTGCTCGCCCCGGCCGGCGACGTCGCGCCGTCGGTGAGCGACGATCCCCTGGTCGACGTCGCGCTCGTCGGCGGCTCCGACATCGCGGCCGCCCGGGCGGCGGCGCGCGCCGCGACCGCCCCCGCGCCCGGCGCGGACGACGGCGCCGCCCTGGCGGTGGTCGACCTGGAGGTGGTGCTCGACGCCGACGGCCGCACCGCACGGACCCGGCTCGCCGAGCTCGACGCCGCGACCCCCGCCGGGGCACGCACGGGCTGGGGGGCGGGTGCCCTGCAGTACTCCGGCGACGCCGCGGGCCTGTCCGGTCTCCTCGCCCGGCTGGCAGCCTCGGGCGACGTCGCGGGCGTGCGGCTGCTGCCCGCCGTGCTCGACGTCGACCTGCCGGTGCTCGCCCGTGACGTGCTCCCCGCGCTGCATGCCGCCCGGCTCACCGCAGCGCCCCGCGCGGGCGCCACCCTGCGCGAGACGCTCGGGCTCCCGCGCCCCGCCAACCGCTACGACACCCGCCCCGGCGCCGGCACCCGGGCGCGGCACGCCGCCCCGCACGCCGCCGCGATCGCCTGAGGAACCCCGATGACCGCACCGACGACACCGCCCCACGCCCCCGACGCCCCGATCACCCGCCCCCGCGCGCAGGTGCAGTTCGGCGTCTTCTTCCAGGGCGTCAACCACACCACCATCTGGTCCGACCCGGAGTCCGGGTCGCAGACCGACTTCGCGTCCTTCGAACGCGTGGTCCGCACGGCCGAGCGCGGCCTGTTCGACGCGTTCTTCCTCGGCGAGGGCCTGCGCCTGCGCGAGACCCGCGGCCGGATCCACGACCTCGACGTCGTGGGCCGGCCCGACGCGATCACCCAGCTCGCCGCGCTCGCGGCGATCACCGAGCGCATCGGCCTCGTGGCCACGCAGAACACCACGTACCACGACCCCGCCGACCTGGCCCGGCGCCTCGCGAGCCTCGACGTCCTGTCCGGCGGGCGGGCGGCGTGGAACGTCGTCACGACGGACAACGCCTGGACCGGCGAGAACTTCCGTCGCGGCGGGTACCTCGACCACGCCGACCGCTACGAGCGCGCGGCCGCCGTCCTCGCGGTCGCCCGCGGCGTCTGGGACGCGTTCCCGGACGCCACGGGCGGAGCCGGGGAGGGAACGGTGGCACGCGTGACCGTGCCCGGCACCGACCTGCGCACGCCTCGCGACCTGGTCCTCGACGCCACCACGCCCCGCAGCCCGCAGGGCCACCCGGTGATCTTCCAGGCGGGCGACTCCCCGCAGGGCCGCGACTTCGCCGCCGCGCACGCCGACGTGATCTTCTCCCGGCACGGCGCGGTGCTCGCCGACGCGCTGGGGTTCGCCGCCGACGTCCGCCGCCGCGTCGTCGCCGCCGGGCGCCCGGAGGACGACGTGAAGATCTTCCCCGGCACCGCGATCGTCGTGGGCGATACCCCGGCCGAGGCCGAGGAGAAGGCCCGCTGGGTGCGCCGCGCCCAGGTCACCCCCGCCACGGCGCTGTCGATCGTCGGCAACATCTGGGGCGAGGACCTCTCGTCCTACGACCCGGACGGCCCGCTCCCGGCGCACGACCCGGTGGTCGCCGAGCTCGGCGGCGAGCGCGGCTCCGCCACGACCGGCGCGCGCACGCACGAGATCGCGCGGCAGTGGCGCGCCGTCGCCGAGGCCGAGAACCTGTCGATCCGCGAGCTCGTCGTGCGCAACGCGGGCGAGCGCGGCTTCACCGGCACCCCCGAGGCCGTGGCGGACGAGCTGACCCGCTGGGTGCGCACCGGCGCCGTCGACGGGTTCAACCTCAGCCCGTGGATCGTGCCGTCAGGCCTCGACGACGTCGTGGACAGGGTCGTGCCCGCGCTGCAGGAGCGCGGGGCCTACCCCGCCGCGTACGAGGGCGGCACGCTGCGCGAGCACCTCGGCCTGCGCGCACCGCTGACCCGTCGTGCCCGCGACCGGTCCGGGGTCCTCGACGCCGACAGCGAACCGACGCCTGTACCGGTGCCCTGAGCACGTACGCTGCACCGGCAGACCAGGAGGCGACATGACCACCACGACCACCACGACCGACGCTCCCGCCGGCACCCCTGACGAGGCGTCCGAGGCCGTCCTCGACAACCCGCGCTGGTCGTCGCTCACGGGAGCGCACGCCCACCTGGCGGAGGGCAACGACCTGGTGCTGCGCTACCCCGCCGACGTGTCCCCGTTCGCCGCCGTGCGGTCGTGGGACGACCCGGACGTGTGGGACGCGATCGTCGACGTCGCGGGCCGCGGGGCCGAGTTCCCCGGCCCGCCGGCCGACGTCGTGCTCCCCGCGGGCTGGGAGCGCGCCTCGCTCCACGAGGGTGTCCAGCTCGTCGAGACGGACCGGCTGCGCACCCGCGCCGACGACGAGGCCGTCGTGCTCGGCGCCGAGGACGTCCCCGACATGCTGGCGCTCGTCGAGCGGTCGCGGCCCGGCCCGTTCCTCCCCCGCACCTATCTCATGGGCCGGTACGTCGGCATCCGGCGGGGTGGGCGCCTCGTCGCGATGGCCGGCGAGCGCCTGCAGCCGGAGGGCTGGACCGAGATCAGCGCCGTGACCACCGACCCCGACCACCGCGGCCAGGGCCTCGCCACGCGCCTGGTCCTCGACGTCGCGCACCACGTCCGCGAGCGTGGCGCGCGCCCCATGCTGCACGCGGCGGGGAACAACGCGAACGCGATCCGGCTGTACGAGAACCTCGGGTTCAGGCTGCGCGCCCGCACCGCGTTCGGCGCGGTGCGCACGCCCTCGGCCTGACCTCCGCAGGCCGACGGCCCGGGTCCCCGCGGGGACCCGGGCCGTCGCACGCTGCGCTCCCGGCGGCTGGTCGCGCCGTCGGCTCAGGCCTCGAGCAGGTCCGGCTGCGGGTGCCGCACACCCTGCACGGCGCCGCGGGGGATGACCTGCGAGATCGCGGCGACGTCGTCCGGCGACAGCGTGATCGACGCGGCGGCGACGTTCTGCTCGAGGTAGCGCAGCCGCTTGGTGCCCGGGATGGGCACGACGTCGTCGCCCTGCGCGAGCAGCCACGCGAGTGCGAGCTGCGCGGCGGTGACGTCGCGCTCGGCGGCGAGCCCCTCGAGCGAGCGGACCAGGGTCCGGTTGTGCTCGAACGCCTCCCCGGCGTACCGGGCGTGCCTGCGCCGCACGTCGTCGTCCGCAAGCTCGGCGACCCGGTCGACGGTGCCGGTGAGGATGCCGCGCCCGAGCGGGGAGAACGGCACGAAGCCGATGCCGAGCTCGCGCAGGGCGGGCAGGACGGCGTCCTCGGGGTCGCGGGTCCACAGCGAGTACTCGCTCTGCACGGCGGTGACCGGGTGCACGGCGTGCGCGCGACGCACGGTGCCCGCGCCCGCCTCCGAGAGGCCGATCGCGCGGACCTTGCCTGCCGCGACCAGCTCGCCGAGCGCCCCGACGGTCTCCTCGACGGGCACCTGCGGGTCCACGCGGTGCAGGTAGTACAGGTCGAGGTGGTCCGTGCCGAGGCGGGCCAGCGAGCGGTCGATCGCGGCGCGCAGGTACTCCGGGCGCCCGTCGACGGGGCGGCCGTCGGTGTGCTTCCCCAGCCCGAACTTCGACGCCAGCACGATCCGGTCGCGGTGCGGGCCGAGCACGCGCCCGATGAGCTCCTCGTTGCGCCCTGCGCCGTACACGTCGGCGGTGTCGATCAGCGTGACGCCGAGCTCGAGGGTGCGCCGCAGCACCGCCTCCGCCTCGGCGGCGTCGGCCGGGCCGTACGAGTCGGCGACGGACATGCCGCCGAAGCCGAGCGCGGACACGGTGAGGGCGTGGTCGCCGGAGCCCAGGGTGCGGGTGGGCAGCGTGCCCGTGGGAGGTGTCGTCATGGCCGCAGCCGACCACCGCGACCGCCGGCGCGCAAGGGCCGGGCCGCCCCTCTCGGATGCTGGACGAGCGGTGCGCGAGAGCGGGTCAGCCGACCGAGCGGCGGTGGCGCTCGGCGAGCTCCTGGTACTCGATCGCGTTGCGGCGCACGCGCTCGGCGCCCTCGGCGTCGAGCTCACCGCGGTCCTTCGCCGGGACGCCGACGGCGAGGTGCCCGGCCGGGATCTCCTGGCCCTCGCGCACCAGCGCACCCGCCGCGACGAACGCGCCCTCGCCGACGACCGCGTTGTTCAGCAGGGTCGCGCCCATCCCGATCAGGCTGCCGTCGCCCACCGTGGCGCCGTGGACGATCGCGCCGTGGCCGACGCCCACGCCGGCGCCGATGGTCGCGGGCACGCCGGTGTCGGTGTGCACCACGCAGTTGTCCTGGATGTTGGAGCCCTCGCCGAGCACGATCGCGTCCATGTCGCCGCGCAGCACCGCGCCGTAGAAGACGCTCGCCCCCGCGCCGATGCGCACGTTCCCCACGATCGTCGCCGTGGGGGCGACCCACGCCGTGGGGTGGATGTCGGGAGTGTGACCGTCGAAGGGGAGCACCGTCGCCATGCGCGCGACCCTACCTGTCCCGGGCAGGCGCCACGCCACCGACGGAGCGCCACCGACGTCGTACCCGCTGTCGCTTCCGGGCCGGGAAGCGACAGCGGGTACTACGTCGAGGTCCCGGACCGCGCCCGGCGGCCCGGGATGGCCGCGACGAGCTCGCGCGTGTAGTCCTCCTGCGGGTCGAGCAGGATCTGGTCCGCCGCGCCCTGCTCCACGATCCGGCCCCGGCGCATCACACCGACCTGGTCGGCGACCTGGCGCACCACGGCGAGGTCGTGCGAGACGAACAGGTACGCGAGCCCGTGCTCCGCCTGCAGGCGCACCAGCAGCTCGAGGATCTGCGCCTGCACCGAGACGTCGAGCGCGGACACCGGCTCGTCGAGCACCACGAGGTCCGGCCGCAGGGCGAGCGCCCGTGCGATGGCGACGCGTTGGCGCTGCCCGCCGGACAGCTCCCGGGGGCCCCGCCGCAGCACGTCCACGGGCAGCGCCACGTCGTCGATCAGGGAGCGGACCCGGTCGGCACGCTCCGCCCGGTCGCCGACGCCGTAGGCCCGCAGGGGCTCGGTGACGATCTGCTCGACGGTGAAGCGCGGGTCGAGCGAGGCGTACGGGCTCTGGTACACGACCTGGAACCCGCGCCGCAGCGACCGCAGCTCCCGGCCGCGCGCGGCGGTGACGTCCTCGCCCCGGAACACGACCCGCCCGGCCGAGGGCCGCTCGAGCCGCAGCGCCAGGCGCGCCGTCGTCGTCTTGCCGGAGCCGGACTCGCCCACCAGCGCGTACGTGCGCCCCGGGCCGACGGCAAGGCTGACGTCGTCCACCGCGACGAGGGTGCGGCGCTCGGCGCCGCGCGGCAGGGCGAACTCCTTGCGCACACCGTCGAGGGCGAGGACGGGCGCCGGCTCCGCCGAGGACGGCGGTGCCTCCCCGCCCTGCGCAGCCCCCCCCTCCCGCGCACCGCCGTCCCGCGCCCCGACGACGAGGCGCGAGCTCGCGAGGCTGGGGGCGGCCGCGATCAGCGCACGCGTGTACGGGTGCCGCGGGTCGTCCAGCAGCCGCGCTGCCGGTCCTTCCTCCACCACCACCCCGTCCTGGAGGACGACGATCCGGTCCGCGCGGTCGGCGGCGACGCCCAGGTCGTGGGTGATGAGCAGCACGGCCGTGCCGGTCTCCCGCGCGAGGGCGTCGAGGTGGTCGAGGATGCGCCGCTGCACGGTGACGTCGAGCGCGCTGGTGGGCTCGTCCGCGACGATCAGGCGCGGCCCTGCCGCGATGGCGATCGCGATGAGCACGCGCTGCCGCAGCCCGCCCGAGAGCTGGTGCGGGTACTGGCGGGCGCGCGCCGCGGGGTCGTCCACGCCGGCCTGGCGCAGCAGCTCGACGGCCCGGACCCTGGCGTCGGCGCGGCGCACCAGCCCGTGGACGACGAGCACCTCGGCGACCTGGTCGCCGACGCGCACCACGGGGTTGAGGGAGACGGTCGGATCCTGGGGCACCAGGCCGACGTGCCGACCACGGACGTCCTGCCACTCCTTCTCGGTGAGGCCGGACAGGTCGCGGCCGTCGAGCCGGAGGCGGCCTGCGGTCACCTCGCCGCCCCGTGGCAGCAGGTGCAGCGCGGCGTGCGCCGTCGTGCTCTTGCCCGAGCCGGACTCGCCGACGAGCGCCACGACCTCTCCGGCCCCGACCCGCAGGTCCACGCCGCGCACGGCCGGTCGATGCCCGCCGTCGGCGGTCCGGTAGGCCACCTCGAGTCCGCTGATCTCCAGCACCGGGGTGCTCGCCGTCGTGTGTGTCACTGGTCCTCTCCCGTCTTCTCCAGGGCCCGCGACACCCTGTTGGCGGCGAGCACGACGGCCACGATGACGAGACCCGGCAGGGTGGTGAGCCACCAGGCGGTGGCGAGGTAGTCGCGCCCACCGGAGACGAGCGCGCCCCACTCGGGCGCGGGCGGCGGGGTGCCGTAGCCGAGGAAGCTCAGCGCCGACACGGCCAGCACGGCGGTCCCGAGGTCGAGGGCGACGAGCGCCAGCACCGGGCCGGAGGAGTTGGGCAGCACGTGCCGCCCGAGCACGGCCGGCCACCGCAGGCCGGACGCGCGGGCCGCCTCCACGTAGACGGAGGTCGACACGCGCAGCACCTCGGCCCGCATCACGCGGGCGAACGTCGCCACCGAGCCGATGCCGACCGCGATCGCGACCTTGACCGGACCGAAGCCGAGCGCCGTGATGATCGCCAGGGAGAGCAGGATGCTCGGGATCGCCAGCAGCACGTCGACGAGCCGGCCGACCACGTCGTCCACCCAGCCGCGCAGGAACCCCGCGAGCAGGCCGAGGAGCGAGCCGAGGACGAGGCCGACGGCCACCGCGAGCGCCGTCGTGCGCAGGGTCAGCGACGCCCCGTGCACCGCGCGGGCGTACACGTCGCGGCCCAGGTGGTCCGTGCCGAACCAGTGCGCGCCCGACGGTGGCTGGAGCCGGTCGGCGGGGACGCCGACCAGCGGGTCCTGGGCGGTGAACACCTGCGGTGCCACGGCCCAGGCGGCCACGAGGAGCAGGACGGCGACCGCGACGAGCAGGCCCGGCCGCCGCAGCACGTGGCGTGCGCCGCGCAGGGTGCGCCGGGCACCGCCGTGCCGGGCAGGCGTCGCCGCGGGATCCGGCGCCGACGCGTCGGTCACGACGGGGCGGGTGAGGGTCTGCAGCGTCATGCGGTCACCGCCGTGGCTCGCCGGGACGCAGCCCGCCGGGAGGCGGCCCGCGGTGTCCGGAGCTGGATCCGGGGGTCGAGCACGGGGTAGACGAGGTCGACCACCAGGGTCACGACGACGAAGACGAGCGCGGAGAACACCACGATCGCGAGGACCACGGGCACGTCCTGCTGGTTGACCGACTGCACCGTGAGCCGCCCGAGCCCCTGCCGCGAGAACACGGTCTCAGTCACGACGGCGCCGCCGAGCAGGCCACCCACCATGACGCCGAGAACGGTGAACGCCGGGATGGCGGCGTTGCGCAGGGCATGCGCGAGGTGCACCCGGGCGCGGCTCGCGCCCTTCGCCCACGCCGTCTCGACGTAGGGCTCGCCGAGCGTGCCGCGCAGGGAGCGGGACAGGATCTGCGCGAGCTGCGCCCCGGCCGGGACGGCCAGCGTGATCGTGGGCAGCACCAGGCTGACGGCGCCCTCGTTGCCGATCGCCGGGAACACCGGCAGCCGGAACGAGAACCACTGCAGCAGCACCAGGCCCACGAAGAACGTGGGCAGGGCGACGCCGAGCGGCGGCAGCGCGGACAGCGCCTGGCGCAGGAACCGGGCCCGCGGGAGGACGCTGGCCACCGCGACCGCCGTCCCGCCGAGGACGGCGACGAGGAGCGCCGCACCGGTGAGCCTGAGCGTCTCGGGCAGCGCCTGCGCGACGAGGGCCGTCGCGGAGGCGCCGCTCACGTACGAGGTGCCGAAGTCGCCGGCCAGCGCGCCGAGGAGCGCGTCGCCGTACTGCACGAGGATCGGGCGGTCGAGCCCGTACTCCGCGCGCAGCGCGGCGAGCTGGGTCGGGTCGACCTGGCTCACCTCGCCGCCCCCGGACGCGACCAGCGCGGCCGGGTCGCTCGGCAGCAGGTACAGGACGAAGAACGCGACGGTGAAGGCCGCCCAGAGGACGAACACCCCCTGCCCGGCCCGTCGCAGCACGTAGCGGGTCATCTCACTCTCCCGCGCCGTCGGTCACCCAGGCGTCGTAGAAGTCGAGCCGCGAGGAGGCCTCGAAGGTCAGCCCCTGCACGCGGTCGGCCGCCGCGATCGTGGTGGACAGCTCGTAGACCGGGATGGCGTGACCACGCTCCAGCAGCAGCCTCGACGCCTCGGAGACCAGCGTCCGGCGCTCCTCGGGATCGGTGGCGGCGGCCGAGTCGTCGAGCAGCTCGTCGACCTCCTCCGGGTCGCGCTGGTTCACGTTGCGCGCGTTCGCCGAGAAGATCGTGCGCAGCACGTCGGCGTCCGACCGGGTGAGGTTGTAGTAGTCGAAGTCGAAGTCGCCGGCGGCGGTGGCCGCCTCCTTCTCGGCCACCGTGACGTGCTTGAGCTGCAGGTCGACCCCGATCTGCCGGAGCTGCTGCTGCACGAGCTCGAGCGCGCCGGGCTCCTGCCAGAACGTCACCGTGGTGGAGAGCCTCCGACCGTCCTTCTCGCGGATGCCGTCGGCGCCCACGACCCAGCCCGCGTCGTCCAGGACCTTCGTCGCACCCTCGGGGTCGTACGCGAGCAGGTCGTCCGCACCCTCGAACAGCGGCGTCGAACGGGACAGCACACCGGTGGCCGGCTGGTCCTGCGGGGTCAGCACGGTGTCCACGATCTGCTGGCGGTCGATCCCCTTGACGAGCGCGGTGCGCACGGCCTCGTCGGCGGCCAGCGGGCTGGACTCGTGGGGGAACAGGTTGAACACGACGCCCGGGTTGGCGCGGTAGGACAGCCAGAACCCGTTGCCGTCGAACTGCGGCAGGTCGACGGCGTTCAGCGCGGCGGTCGCGTCGATCTGTCCCGACTGCAGGGACCCGGAGCGCACACCCGCCTCGGGGATGACCTTCAGGGTCACCGTGTCGAGGTACGCCTCGCCCGTGTGGCTGCTGGCCTCCGACCCCCAGTCGTAGCCCGCGACCTTCTCCAGCACGATCTCCTGGTCCGGGGTGTAGGACTTCACGGCGAACGGCCCGGAGCCGACGTACTTCCCGGCGCAGCGATCCTCGGTCGAGAGGGTCGCCGAGTCGGGCGAGAGCAGGCCGAGGGAGAACGTCGACGTCGCCTGGAGGAACTGCGCGCTCGGCTCGTCGAAGTCGACGGTCACGGTGTGCTCGTCCACGACGGTGGTGCCCGCGTAGCCGACGAGGTACTGGGAACCGAGGGACGCCACGGCACCCAGGTCGACGATCGCGTCGAAGTTGGTCTTCACCGCGGCGGCGTCGATCGGCGTGCCGTCGGCGAACGTGGCGTCGTCGCGCAGGTGGAACGTGTAGCTGGAGGCGTCGTCGTTCACCTCCCAGCCCTCCGCGAGCCAGGGCAGGATCTCGCCGGACTCCGGGTCCTGGGCGGTGAGCGACGCGACGGTCTGACGGGCGGCCGCGATCGCGTCGTTGTTGCCGACCTGCTGCGGGTCGACGCAGTGCGAGTCCACCGTGATGGCGAACGTCAGGTCGCCGCCGGCGACGGGCTCGCCGCTCGCGTCGGCGCCGGTGCCCGCGGCGTCGGCGCCCGTCGAGCAGGCGCTGAGCAGGAGGCCGGCGGCCGAGACGGTGGCGGCGAGCCCGACGACGCTGCGTCGCGGGGTGCGCCTGGGGTCCTGGGTGCGCGGTGCGCGCGGGGTGGTGGTCATCGCGTGGTGTTCCTCGTGGTCATGGCGGGTCGCCCCCCGCGCCGGCACGGGCCGGGGCGCGGTCATGGACGACCGGAGCCGTGCTTACCCGGCCGCGGGCGCGGCGGGGTCAGGTCGTTCCCGGAGCACCCCGTCACGTCGAAGGGTTGCTGGCCAGCGAGCCGGGCCTGGGTGCTGGCGCTCGTCACCTGGGCGGCAGGGAAGCCGCCGCGGCCTCCCGAGTCAAGGGTCGGGCGGGTCGTCTCACATCACGGACGCGGGACGGGCGCCGCAGACGCCGAAGGCCCCGCCGTCGGTGACGGCGGGGCCTCGAGGGGTCCGGTGGTGGGCGGCGGCCTCAGCGGGCGGAGGGCCGCAGGCGCGCGCCGAGCAGGTAGAGCTCGCAGCCGAGGCACAGGCCGACGACGGCGTTGAGGCCGGCCGCGACGAACGCGATCCCCGCGGCCCACGGCACCGCGGCCAGCACGCCTGCGAGCCCGAGCACGACGCCGACGCCCGTGACGACGAGGCCGACGAGCTGGGCGAACCGCGGCGGGCGCGGGTCCTCGAGCTCGGCGGGCGGCGCGAGCCGGGGACGAACGAGGGTCTTGAAGAGCCAGCCCTGCACCGTGCCCTGCGCGCCGCGCACGGCGCCCAGGAGGAACCCGGCGGCCACGACGGCGAGCAGCACGAGGCCGGCGGGGCTCGCCCCGAGGAGCACGACCACGGCGAGCAGCAGCGCCGTGACGGCGGCGCCCACCCGAGGGCCGCGCGGGTCGATGCCGGCCGGGGCCCGCGTGACGGGGGCCTGGCCGGCGGGACGCTCGGAGGTCATCGGTTCTCCTCGGGGACGGGGTTCGGCGGGCTCAGCCGACGGGGACCACGGCGGCCAGGGCCTGGCGCGCCTGAGCGGGCGACATCCCGCCGCTGCTGCGGGCGGCCTGCGCCCCGGTCGCGTCCAGCACCAGCACCGTCGGGGTGGTGAGGACGCCGAGCTCGCGCACGAGGTCGAGATGGTCGTCGACGTCGAGCTCGTGGTGCTCGACGCCCGCCTCGCGCTCGACGAGTCCCTCCAGCACGCGGGCCGTGGCGCGGCACGGGGCGCACACCTCGGCGGACAGCTGGACGAACGTCGCCCGCTCCCCCAGCCGGACCCCGCGGGCCGCCCAGTCCACGACGGGGTCCTGCCGCGCGGGCGTGGTGCGGACGCGCCCCTGGCGGGACCTCCACACCGCGCCGAGGACGACGGTCGCCAGGACGAGCACGGCCAGGATCACCAGCTGGGTGGGCTGGACCGTCACGGTGGCCTCCTCACACGGTCGACGTCGCGGCCATTCTCCCCGCCGCCCACCATCCGGTCGACGGGATGACCGCATGCCGGACACCCCGCCGGGCGGTCAGACGGTCAGCGCCTCGGCACGCGTGCCGTCGTGCACCGCGGGGGCCTGCGCCGCGGTGAGGCCGGCGGCCCGCCGCTCGTCGTCGGGCCCCCAGAGCGTCGTCGTGACCTCGGCGCGCACGACGGGCGCGACCTCGGCCGCGAACCGGCGCAGCACGTCCTCCTGGCGGGACGGCTCCAGCAGGTGGTTCACCGAGACGGACTGCAGCACGTGCCCGAAGGAGCCGTGGTAGTCGAGGATCTTCTCGGCCACCCGCTCGGGCGACCCGACCAGCGCCGGGCCGCGCTCGACGGCGTCCTCGATCGTCTCGAACGCCTGGGCCTTGCCGACGTGCGTCGCGGGGTCGTAGCCGCGCGCCCGCAGCCGCGCGACCTGCCCCTCGTACAGCGGCCGGTACTGCTCGATCGCCTGCTCCGTGGTGTCGGCGAGGAACAGGCCCCCGGAGCCGGCGCCGACGAACCGGTACGCCGGGTCGTGCCCGGCGGCCGCGTACCGCTCGCGGTACCGGTCGATCAGCCGCCCATAGCTCTCCCGCGGCTGCAGCGCGTTGGCGCTCACGATCGGGTCGCCCCACCGGGCGGCCAGGTCGACGGCGAACTCGCTCGTCGCGGACCCGTGCCAGATGCGGAAGGGCCCGGCGAAGGGTCGCGGCAGTGTGGTGGCGTGCTCCAGCCGGTGGCGGTGGCGGCCCGACCAGGTGACGTCCTCGGACGACAGGAGCAGCCGCAGGAGCTCGTAGTTCTCCTCGAGGTACTCGTACTGCTTCGCGATGTCGAGGCCGAGCAGCGGGTACTGCAGCTCCTCGTTGCCCTTGCCGATGACGATCTCCAGCCGCCCGCGGGAGAGCTGGTCGACGGTCGCCAGGTCCTCCGCCACCCGGATCGGGTCGAGCAGGGACAGCACGGTCACGCCGGTCGACAGCAGGATGCGGCGGGTGCGGGCCGCCACCGCCCCGAGGATCACGGTGGGCGCGGACGACAGCACGTCGCCGGCGTGCCGCTCCCCGACCGCGAACGAGTCGAACCCGAGCTCCTCGGCCAGCACCGCGTGCTCGACGACGCGCGCGAGGCGGTCCGCGGGCGGCACCGCCTCTCCCGTGACGGGATGGGGCGGGTTGAAGACGATGTCGAGCAGCTGGAAGCGCATCAGGCCACGCGCTCCCCGGTGCCGACCGCCGCGCCGTCGGCGTCCGCGGAGGCCTCGGCCGTCGCAGCGGCCCGGGCGGTCGCGCGGTCGCGCGCGGCCACGCCCTCGCGCACGAGCGGGATGACGTGTCTGCCGAAGTCGATGGCGTCGTCGAGCAGGTCGTAACCGCGCGCCGAGATGACCCGCACCCCGAGGTCGTAGTAGGCGAGCAGCGCCTCCGCGACCTGCTCGGGCGTGCCGACCAGCGCGTTGGAGTTGCCGGCCCCTCCCGTCGCCTTCGCCGTGGCGGTCCAGAGCGCGGTGTCGTACCGGTCCCCCGCGGCGGCGATCTCGAGCAGGCGCTGCGACCCGGCGTTCTCGGGCCTGTCGATCGGGTGCCGCCGGGACAGCTGCCCGCCCAGCTGCGCCTTGCGCGCCTCGATCCGGTCCAGCACGCGGTGCGCCTTCTCCCAGGCCAGCTCCTCGGTGGGCGCCACGATCGGCCGGAAGGCCGCGTGGATGCGCGGCGGCGTCGTGCGTCCCGCGGCCGCGGCCTCGGCGTGCACGCGGTCGATCTGCTCCTGCGTGCGGGCCAGGGGCTCGCCCCACACGGCGTAGATGTCGGCCTCGGCCGCCCCTACCCGGAAGGCGGCGTCCGAGGACCCCCCGAAGGAGATCGTCGGCACGTGGCCCTCGACCGGCTTCGCGTCGAGCACGAAGTCCTCGAAGTCGTAGAACTCGCCGTGGTGGTCGAACGCCTCCGCGCTGGACCACGCCTGCTTGACGATCCGGATGTACTCGTGGGTGCGCGCGTACCGATCGTCCTTGGTGAGCCGGTCGCCCTCGCGGCCCTGCTCGTGGTCGTTGCCGCCGGTGATGAAGTGCACCGACAGCCGGCCCCCGGAGAGCTGGTCGAGGGTGGCGAACGTCTTGGCGGCGTACGTCGGGTACGAGACGTTGGGCCGGTGGGCCAGCAGCAGCTCGATGCTCTGCAGACGTGCCGCCGTGTACGCGGCGAGGGCCGCCGGCTCCGGGCCGGAGGACCCGTAGGCGAACAGGACCCGCGTCCACCCGTTGTCCTCGTGCGCGCGCACGATGCGCTCCAGGTAGGCGGGGTCGAACGCGGCGGTGGTACGGGCGGACGTCTCGGACGCGTCGTTCGTGGTGGCGATGCCGAGGAACTCGACGGGCATGGTGGTCTCCTTCGCTGCAGCGGTGGGGCTGGGGCCGTGCTCGTGCCGGGCGGGTCAGGCGCCCGCGGCGGGGCCGTCCGACGGCGCGGTCGCCGGAAGGCCGGCGTCGCGCCAGGCGGGGAACCCGCCGTCGACGTGGGTCACGTCGGTGAAGCCGCGGGCCGTGAGCGCCGCGGCGACCGGTCCGGAGCCGTCGATCGAGCCGCAGACCACGACGACCGGGGTGTCGAGCGAGATCGCAGGCGCGTCGGCCGGGCCGAAGAGCGCGTCCAGGTCGTCCCGGTCGGCGAGCGTCGCCCCGGGGATGTCGCCGGTGGCGGCGCGGCCGCGCGCCGACCGCACGTCGACCAGCAGGGCGCCGTCGGCGACCCGCGCGCCGGCCGTGCGCGCGTCCTGCGTCGGCGGGGTGGTCGGACCGCTGCCTCCGGGGGCCGTCCCGGGCACGGTCTCGGGCGTGGTCTCGGACGTGGTCATGGGGTTCTCCTTGACGGTGGTGGTCGGTCGGTGCGGGTCAGGGCGTCGCGGCCAGGGCGGGGACGCGGGGCGCCTCGCCCTCGGTCGCACCCCACGCCTGGGCGAGCAGCGCGAACGACCGCTGCCGGTCGGCGAGGTCGTGCGCGGCGGTGGTGACGAGGAGCTCGTCGGCCCCGGTGACCCGGGCCAGGGTCTCCAGGCGGCCCACGACGGTCGCCGGGTCGCCGACGACGCGCGTGTCCACCCGGTCGGCGACCACCGCGCGCTCGTCCTCGGGGCGCTCGGCCCAGTCCGTGGCGTCGGCGGGGCGCGGGTAGGCGATCGCGCCGTCCGCCCCGCGGCGGATGGACAGCACCCAGTCGGCGAACGGCGACGCGAGCTCGCGGGCCCGCTCGGTGGTGTCGGCGACGAGCACGTCGGCGGAGACGACGACGTACGGCTCGGCGAGCACCCCGGGGCGGAACGCCGCCCGGTACGCGGCGACGGTCTCGAGGGTGTTCGACGGGCTCACGTGGTAGTTCGCCGCCAGGGGCAGGCCCAGCTCTCCGGCCACACGGGCGCTCTCCCCGCCGGAGGACGCCAGCACCCACAGGTCGAACGCGGCGTCCTGCACGGGCGGCGACACGTACCGGCGCCCGCCGTCGTCGGCGTACGTGCCCGCCCGCAGCCCGAGCACGAGCTCGACCTCGGCGCGGAAGCTCGCCGGGGTGCGCGAGGCCCCCACCACGGCGGCCTGCGCGAGCGCGCGCTCGCGCAGCACGGAGTCCCCCGCGGTCGGCGGCGCGGGCGGCACGTACAGCCCGTCGACGACGCGCGGTCCGCTCGCCGGCGCCGCCGCCGGGGCCGGGCGCGGCGCGCCGCCCTTCGGCGGCGTGAACGCCCGGCCCAGGCCGAGGTCCACCCGCCCCGGGTGCAGCGCGGCGATCGTGCCGAACTGCTCGGCCGCCACGAGCGGGCTCGTGGTGCTCAGCAGCACCGCGCCCGAGCCGACGCGGATGCGCTCGGTGCGGGCGGCGACGGCGGCCGCGAGCACCGCCGGCGCGGCGGACCCGACCCCCGGCGACAGGTGGTGCTCGGCGTACCAGACCCGGCGGTAGCCGAGCCGGTCGAGGTCCACGGCGAGGTCGACGGCGTCGCGCACCGCCTGCGCGCCCGCGCGCCCCTCGGGCACGAGGGCGAGGTCGAGGACGGACAGGGGCACCCTGCTGTTCGGGGTCGCGGCGGGGTCGGTCATGGTGGTCTCCAGGTGGCGGGTGGTGCGGGTCGGGCGATTCGGGCGTGGCGCGCGGTCGGTCAGCGCGACGGCAGCCCGAGGGCGGTGAGCGCCTCGCGCAGGCGCTCGCGGCCCTGGAGCGAGCCGCCGCCGCGCATCCGGTCGACGACCCGTCGCGACCACGAGCCGTCGAGGCGCTCTTCGCGGTAGAAGGCGTCGATGCGCGGCGCGTAGTCGGCGACGTGCGCGACGCGCCCCTCGTCGTACGTCTCGCGGTGCAGCACGGCGTCCTGGGGCAGGCGTGGCTTGACGCGCGGGGCGTGGCCGGGGTCGGGGTGCCCGACGGCCAGCCCGACGACGGCGACCGCGCCGGGCGGCAGGCCGAGCTCGGCCGCAAGGTCCTCGGGGTGGTTCCGCACCGCCCCGACGTACACGGTGCCGAGGCCGAGGGACTCGGCCGCGACGACCGCGTTCTGCGCCGCGAGCGCGGCGTCGAGGAACGCGACGACCGTCGTCTCCAGGTAGCCGGCGGCCTCGAGCTCGACGCCGTCCTGCGCGCCCAGCTGCCGGGCCCGTGCCACGTCGGCCACCCACACGAGCAGCAGCGGCGCGTCGCGCACGTGCTCCTGGTGCCCGGCGAGCGCCGCGACCCGGGCCAGCCGGTCGCGGTCGGTGACCGCCACGACGCTCCACAGCTGCAGGTTCGACGACGACGGCGCGGACTGCGCCGCCGCCACCACGGTGGGCAGCACCCACGGTTCCAGCGGTCCCGGCAGGAACGCCCGCACGGAGCGGTGGCCCAGCTGGACGTCGAGGACGGCCGGCCCGCCGCCCGGGGCGCCGGTGACCGCCGCGGTGAGCGACGCGGCGAGCGCTGCGGCGACGCCCGGCGCGGCGTCGTCCGCGTCCTCGGGCCGCACGCCGTAGCGGGCGGCGACCCGCGCGCGGGCCCGCAGGTCCCGCAGGTCCGCGGCCACGCGGGGCGTCGTCGGACGGGCGGGGCGGGGGCGGTTCGGGGGTCGCGGCACCGCGACGGCGGACGGCGTGGCGTTCTCGGTCACCTGCACTCCTCGGGACGGACGGGTCGGGGACGGGACGGATGGTCCGGACGGTCGGGTGCCGTCACTCCGTCTTCGGCAGGCCCGGCGGGTTGGTCTCGGGCTTCTCGACGGCCTCGGTCCCCAGGCCCCAGCGCTCGAGCACCTGGGCGTACGTGCCGTCGTCGAAGGCCTGCTGCAGAGCGGCCGTGACGGCGGGCGCGAGGTCGTTGCCCTTCTTGGTCGCGACGGCGATCTGCGCGGTGTCGGGCCAGCCGCCGTTGAGCGTGCCGACGACGGCGAGCTCGTCGGGCGCGATCTTGGCCTGGTAGGCCAGGGACGCGTTGGGGCCGACGTAGACGTCGAGACGGCCGGACTTCAGGGCGAGGAGGACGTCGGAGAGCTGCTCGTAGTACTCCGGCTGTCCGCCGGCGATGGGCTCGAGCCCCTCGGCGACGTTCTGGTCGTTCCACTCGAGCAGGATCTTCTCCTGGTTGGTGCCCGAGCCGACGCCCACCCGCAGCCCCGCGACGTCCTGCCGCTCGGCGATCTCCGGGACGTCGGAGCCCGCCTTGGTGAGCCAGCCCAGCTCGTCGTTGCGGTAGGAGGAGAAGTCGATCGTCTCCTTGCGCTCCTCGGTCACGGTGACGTTGGAGATGACGGCGTCGACGTCGCCCGACTGGAGGGCCAGGGGCCAGTCGGCCCAGGCCTTGACCTCGAGGCGCAGGTCCTTGCCGAGGCCGTCGGCGACGAGCTGCGCGATGTCGGTCTCGTTGCCGATGGGGGTCTTGTCGTCATCGGCGAAGAAGCCGAGCGGAGGTGCCGCGCCGGCGCTCACGGCCACGACGAAGTCGTCCTTGTCCGCGAACGCCTCCGGCAGCAGGCCGACAGCCTCGGCCGACTCGGTCGACCGGATCCGGTCCTGGTCGGGGCTGGTGCTGACCTCGAGCCCGGCTGCGGCGGCACCCTCGGAGCTGGTGCCGGCGGGAGCCTCGACGCCGTCGCCGGTGCCGGCGGCCGCGGGGGCCGAGGTGCTGACACCGGCGCAGGCCGTGAGTGCCAGCAGGGGGACGGTGGCGAGCAGGGCGAGCGCGCGGGCTCGGCGGGTCGGTGCGGTCACGGGTGTCTCCAGGGGATGGGTGTGCGGCCGGGGCCGCAGGTCAGGGGATGTGAACGGGCGTGGGAAGACATGTGGGGCCGGAGAAGGTCAGAGGACCCTGTCGAGGAAGGCGCGGGTGCGGGCGTGGCGTGGGCGGGAGAGCACCTCGGCGGGCGGCCCCTGCTCGACGACCACCCCGCCGTCCATGAAGACGACGTTGTCGGCGACCTCGCGGGCGAAGCCGATCTCGTGGGTGACGACGACGAGGGTGGTGCCGGTGCTCGCGACGTCCTTGATGACGTCGAGCACCTCGCCGACCAGCTCGGGGTCGAGCGCGGAGGTGGGCTCGTCGAAGAGCAGCACCCGGGGCCGCAGCGCGAGGGCGCGGGCGATCGCGACGCGCTGCTGCTGCCCTCCGGACAGCTGCCGTGGTCGCGCGTCCGCCTTGTCGGCGAGCCCGACGCGGCTGAGCAGCTCGCGGGCCTCGGGCTCCACCTCGGCGCGAGGGCGGCGCTGCGCGGACAGCGGCGCCTCGACGACGTTCTCCAGCACGGTGAGGTGCGGGAACAGGTTGAATCCCTGGAAGACGAACCCGATGCGGGTGCGCTGCCCGAGGATCTCCCGCTCCTTGAGCTCCTGCAGCACGTCGCCCCGGCGGCCACCGCGTCGGGAGTGCCGGCGTCGGTAGCCCACGAGGTCACCGTCCACCGTGACGAAGCCCGCGTCGACCTTCTCGAGGTGGTTGATCGCGCGCAGCAGCGTGGACTTGCCGGAGCCCGACGGCCCGAGGACGACGGTGACGGTGCCGGGTTCGAAGGTGAGGTCGACGTCCCGGAGCACCTCGAGGGTGCCGAAGCTCTTGTGCAGGCCGTGCACCTCGACCCTGCCCGCCGCGCCCTCGTGCGCCGTCGTGCGTGTCGTCGTGGCGGTCATGCGGGACCTCCCGAGGTGCGGGCGGTGCGGGTGAGGACGCCGACCCGGGCGCGGGCCGCGAACGCCGGCGGCACGTGCGGGGGCACCGGACGGCCGGTGAGGCGGGCCACGGTCACGGCGGACGACCAGCGCAGCCGCTGCAGGGGCGTGGGCGGCAGGGTGCGCACGGCGCCCTTCGCGTAGTGCCGCTCGACGTAGTACTGGACGATCGTGATCAGCGTGGTCAGCACCAGGTACCAGATCGCCGCGACGATGAGCAGGGGCACGACCTTGCCGTTGCGGCCGTAGATGACGGACGCGATGTAGAACAGCTCTCCGTACGCCAGGACGTAGACGATCGAGGTGCCCTTGAGCAGGCCGATGACCTCGTTGACGGCCGTCGGCACGATCGAGCGCATGGCCTGCGGCAGCACGATGCGGGTCACCTGGCGCCGGCGCGGGATGCCGAGCGACGCGGCCGCCTCCTGCTGCCCCTGGTCGACGCTGAGGATGCCGGCGCGCACGATCTCGGCGGAGTAGGCGGCCTGCGAGAGCCCCAGGCCCAGGATGGCGGCGCCGAACTTGTCGATGACGCCGAGGGTGTCGAACCAGAGGTACTCCGGGCCGAACGGGACCCCGAGGCTCAGGTGCGGGTAGAGATAGGCGAGGTTGTACCAGAGCAGCAGCTGCAGCAGCAGGGGCACGGAGCGGAAGACCCACGTGTACGCCCACGACACCCCGACGAGCAGCGGCGAGCGCGACAGCCGCATGAGCGCCAGCACGGTGCCCAGCGCGAACCCCACCACCGACGCCGCGGCCGTGAGCCGGATCGTCGCCCAGGCGCCGGACAGGATCGAGGGCCAGGTGAGGTACTGCGCGACGACGTCCCACTCCCACCGGTCGTTGGTGAGCAGCGAGCTGACGACCATCGCCAGCAGCACGGCCACGCCGGCCGTCGCGACCCATCGCCCCGGGTGGCGGGCGGGGACGATGCGCAGGTCCGCGTACGGGGTGGCCGCGGCGTCCCGAGCCGGTGCCGCAGGCCCCGGAGCCCGTGCGCCAGGTGTCTGTGCGCCAGGTGTCTGTGCGCCCGGCGTCGTGACGGCGGTCATCGCGGCGCCCTCTCCCCCGCCGTGACGGCGAACGGGACGTGGTTGCCCGGCGGCGGGGCGGGGCACGTGCCGTGGTCGCTGAACGCGTACGGCAGGTTGACGGCGTCGTTGAGGTCGAGGTGTGCGACGCCCGCGTCGCCCGGGGTCAGGGACCCGGGGAGCTCGGGGCGCACCACCCGCCAGGGCGCGACGCCGGGTGCCTCGTCGCTGAAGAGCAGCGTCGGGGCGCCACCCGGGGAGCCGGTCAGCACGAGCGTGACCGTCCGGTCGCCGCGCGTCAGGTCGAGCTCGCCGACCGCCTGCAGCCGGTGCACCAGGCCGGGACGGGCGGCCCCGACCACGAGCCCGCGGGGTACGTCGTACAGGCGGACGGGCGCCTCGACCGCCCACGAGGGGTCGTGGTCGAAGGCGGGCACCCCGGCGAAGTCGAGGCGCGTGCGGGCGTGCGGGTCGCGCAGCCGGATCGCGAGGCGTCCGGTGCGCCGCACCAGCTCGATCGCCACCGCGGCCGTCTCCCCTGCCGGCGGGAGGTCCGGGTCGGCGCCGTCGGCGGGCTCGCGGCCGGGGGGCAGGAACGTGCCCAGGACGACGCTGCCACCCTCGGGGACGTCGCCGTCGTACGCGCCGTCCGCGACCTCCGGCCCTCGGACCCGGGGTCCGTCGGCCTCCCCCGGCCGCAGGTGGGCGCCGGCACCGTCGGCGAGCCAGAGCCCGGGCACGCCGGGCAGCGGCTCGGGTCGCGAGGGCAGCCAGTGGAACCCCGCCAGGCTCAGCCAGCCGTGGGGCGCGGCGAGCTCGCGCTCGCGGTCGGCCCGCCGGCTCGCGCTCCGTGCCGCGGCGGAACCGGCGGCGGAACCGGCGGCCGGCGCGTGCGCAGGGGCGCCTGCGGGGTCCGTGGGACGGACGCGTGGTGTGTCGGTGACGGTCATCGGGGGGCCTCCGGTCACAAGAGGGCGAGCGACGTCGCGGCGGGTGTCGGCGACGCGGGCGGCGGGGGTGACGTGGCGGGCGTCGGGGCGGGCGGTCACGCGCGCACCAGCCGGGAGTCGGCGGTGCGGCCCGCCCGGGCGCGCGGCCGCGCGTGCGCCGGTGCGGGGGCGACGACGGCGCTGCCGGCATCGCCGGCGTCGGCGGCGGGCCCCACGTCCGGCAGCCCGAGGGTCGCGCGGAGGGTGCGCGGCGCCGGGGACGCCACCGCGCGCACGCCGTCCCGCGCGAGGCGCGGGAGCACACCGTCGACGAGGGCGTCCAGGTCGGGGCCGAGCGACGAGGGCCGCAGCAGGAACCCGTCGGACGCGCCGGCGTCCCGCCAGTCCACGATCGTCTCGGCGAGGTCGTCGGGGGTGCCGGCCACGACGAGCAGCCCGCCGGAGATCTCCGGGCCCTCGAGGGCCTCGACCAGCTCCAGCCGCGCCTGCGCGCTGGCCCGGTCCTCGGCCAGCACGACATACGCCTCGGTGAGCACGCGCAGCGTGTCGGGGTCGCGGCCCGCGGCCTCGGCAGCGTCGCGCAGCCGGGAGCGCAGCCGGACGGCGCGGGCCGGCGCGGTGGCGGCGACGCGCACGACGTCCGCCGTCCGGGCGGCGAGGTCGAGCGCGGCCTCGCTCCGGGCGGAGACGACGACGGGCGGCCGCCCCTGCCGCGTCCCGGCGCCCCGGGGCCCGTCGGCGGCCCGGCCCTCGGCGGGCCGGTACCGGCGCACGGCGAAGCGGATGCCGTCGTGGTCCACGCGGAAGCGCCCCTCGTCGTCGACGGCGACGGCGCCGGCCGTGTCACCCGCGTTCGGCCCGGCCGACGTCGCGAGCCCGTCCCAGTGCCGCACGACCTGTGCCGCGACGTCACGGGCCTGCTCCGCCCACGCGTCGTCCTGGGCGACGATTCCGGTGGGGAGCCCGACCTGCCACCCGGCCCGGCCGGAGCTCGCCTGGTCGACGCGGGCGACGGCCTGGGCGACGTGCGCCGGGTCCACGTGCGCGGTGTCGACGGCGGCGACCAGCCCGGCCCGCGTGGTGTGGGGTGCCACCCGTGCGGCGGCCACGGCCGCGTCGAGCCGCCCGGTCACCTGCCGCCGGCCCGGGTGCAGCAGGAAGCCCTCGTCGAGGGTGACGAGGTCGAGGCCGCCGCCGTCGGCGGTGCGCACGAGCTGGACGAAGCGCTCGGCGTCGAACGACCGCGGCTGCACGATGCCGCGCGCCCGGTGCACGCCGGGGCGGGCGCCGGCCGCCGTGAGGTCGACGCCGACGACGAGGGGGGACGGGGTGCTGGTGGTGGACGTCGAGGGCAGGGAGTAGGGCACGTCGGCTCCGATCAGGGCGCGGCGGACGGGCGCACTCGGGCACGGGTCGTGGACCTGCGGGTGCGCGCCGCCGCCGGGAGGGCACGGGGAGGAATGCCCGCCGGGACCGGCGGGCGGGGCCGTCTGCGGCCGGGCCCGGCAGGTGCCGGGCCGTCGAGGAGGGTCGTCCGCCGCGGGCGGCGGACGATCAGGCCGCGATCAGCGGCGTCGACACCACGCCCGGGCGGACGCCGAGGTCACCGGCGAGGCGGACGGCACGTGCCGGGACGACAGGGGGCGCACGGTGGTGGCGTCGCGGTGCATGCTCGTCCTCTCCTGCTCCCCGCCGGGGCGGGGGTCGCGTGTTGCCGTGCCGTCGGCGACGGCCGGCCTGGTCCTCACCCGGGGCACCCGCCCGCGCTGGGGGTTGCCGTCCGACGAGCCGGGGCTTCGCGTCGGAGCTCGTGACCATCCGGGAGGTCCGGCCGCACCGCCTGGGGCGCCGCGGTCGTCCGATCCGGTGCGCAGGAACGTAGGTCTCCGGAAGGGGGGGTGTCAACGGTTCCTCCCGACCGTCTCGAATACCGAACAGTTCCGACCGTTTTTATCGGATTATCGAGCGTCAGGAAACCCGTCTACCGTGGTGCCCGTGAGCCAGAACGCAGGGCACGGACCCGAGCAGCACACTCCCGCGGTCGCCGAGATCCGGGAGCTGGTCGACCAGCTGCGCCGGCTCGTCCTCACCTACAAGTTCGGGATCGACGAGGTCATGACGAAGATCTCGATCCTGCGCGACGAGTTCCGGCTCATGCAGAACTACAACCCCGTGGAGCACGTGGGCTCGCGACTCAAGTCGCTCGAGTCGATCGTGGCGAAGTGCCGCCGCAAGGGCATCCCGCTGACGCCCGACGGCGTGCGCCAGCAGATGTTCGACGTCGCGGGGGTCCGCGTCACCTGCAGCTTCGTCTCCGACATCTACAAGGTCCGCGACATGCTGACCAACCAGGCCGACATCACCGTCCTGGAGGAGCGCGACTACATCGCCCACCCCAAGGCGAACGGGTACAAGTCCTTGCACCTCATCGTCCAGGTGCCCGTGTACCTCTCCGACCGGGTCGAGCACGTCGTCGTCGAGATCCAGCTGCGCACCATCGCCATGGACTTCTGGGCGAGCCTCGAGCACAAGATCTACTACAAGTACGCGCGCGACGTGCCCCGGCACCTCACGGACTCGCTCAAGCTCGCCGCCGACGTCGCGTCGTCGCTCGACAGCTCCATGGAACGCATCCACGACGAGGTCAAGGCCATCGCCGGCGAGGCGGAGCCTGTCGAGCAGCGGGACTCGCTGCTCACCCCCGAGGAGATGCTCCGCACCTTCTGGACGGCGGCCAAGGCCGAGGGAGACGTGCTCCGCACGACCCGCGAGAGCTGAGGCGGGCATGGGACCCTCCGAGCACCAGGACCTCGCCGCCGCCGTCGCGCTCGCCCTCCCCGGCGCCACCCGCACCTGGCCCTTCGGGCCCGACCACGACGTGTTCAAGGTCCAGGGCAAGGTCTTCTGCATGACCACGGAGGTCACGGGCACCCCGCTCGTGACGCTCAAGTGCACGCCCGACGACGGCGAGGCGCTCCGCCAGGAGCTCGAGAGCGTGACCGCCGGCTACCACATGAACAAGCGCCACTGGATCTCGCTGGCCCCAGGGCCGGGGATCACGCCCGACCTCGTGGAGGAGCTGGTCCTCGAGGCGTACGCGCTGGTCGTCGCGGCGCTCCCCCGTCGCCTGCGACCGGTCGACCTCGACGACACGGAGCGGTCCCGCACCGGCCTGCGCGACGTGCTCGCCGGCCGGCTCACGGCGGGCGGCTGACCCCGCCGACCCGTCAGGAGGTGCCGGAGGTGCTCGCCCGCACCACGAGCCGCGGCTCGCACGTGACGAGCCGGTGCCGGTGGGCCTCGGGTCCGGTCTCCAGCTCCTCCAGCAGGAGCCGCACCGCCTCCCGGCCGACGGCCTCCCCCGGCTGCCGAATCGTCGACAGCGGGACGGCGGAGTCCCACGCGGCGCGGTTGTCGTCGTAGCCGATGATCGCGACGTCGTCCGGCACCCGCAGCGACGACGACAGCAGCAGCGACTGCTGCACGCCCACGGCGAGCAGGTCCGCCGCCGCGACGACGGCGTCGGGACGCTCGCGGGGGTCGCGCAGCACGAGGTCGTCGCCCACGCGGCGCCCGTCCTCGACCTGGACGTTCCCCGTCTGCTCCACCTCGAGCACGACGCCCGGGTGCTCGGCGACGGCACGTTCGACCCCCAGCAGGCGGTCGCGGACCGGCACGAGCTCGGTCGTGCCGGCGAACAGGAGCCGCCGGCGCCCCTGCTCGACGAGGTGCGTCGCGGCGAGGTAGCCGCCCAGCTCGTTGTCCGGCACCACGGAGCAGACGTCGGAGTGGTCGCCCGGCGCGTCGACGACGACGAGCGGCACGCCCGGCGCCGAGCGGTGCAGGTCGTGGGTCGACCCGTGGTTCGCCGCGACGAGGATGCCCGCCACCCGGTCCTCGACGAACAGGTCGACGTAGGTGCGCTGCTTCTCCTCCGACATGTCGGAGTTCGCCAGCAGCAGGTTCAGCCCCGCCCGGCCGGCCTCCTCCTCGGCGCCCCGCGCGATGTCCAGGAAGTAGGAGTTCGCGAGGTCGATGATCACGAAGCCGAGCGTCGAGCTCCGACCGGCCGCCAGCGACCGCGCGACGCCGTTGCGGACGAACCCGAGCTCCCGGATCGCGGCCTCGACCCGGGCGCGGGTCGCCGGGGAGACGCGCACCGTGCCGTTGAGGACGTTCGACACCGTGCCCATCGACACACCGGCGGCGCGCGCGACGTCCGAGATGCTGGGGGACGAACGTCTCACCGGGGTCGTCGCTCCTCGGGCCTGCGGGTGGGGACGGGACGAGATTACCCGCGCCGCGCCGCGAGCCCGGCGCCGGCACGCTCGGGCCGGGCCGTGGCCCCGTCGCCGGACAGCACGAGGACGTCGCTCATGTCGCCCTCGCGCCACTCGGCCAGCAGGCGGTGGAACGCGACAGGGCCGGGGCTGTACGACGTCGGGGCCGCGAGGCGCTGGCGTCGGCCGTCCTCGAGCACAACGTCGCCGACCTCAAGTCCCTGGCCGCCGCCCGCGGCACGCGGGCCCGGGAGATCGTGCACCGCGGACTGTTCACGACGGCGGCCCCGGCGTCCTGACCTCGCGCGGCTACGCGGAGGCGAGGAGCGCGGTGCAGTGCTCGAGCAGGTCGGGGTTCCCGTCCACGACGTCACGCTCGGTCATGTCGTACCGCTCCTCGCCGGCCACCCCGACGTCCTCGATCGCGAGGCCCGCGGACGTGCCGGACCGGACCATGCGGCGCACCGCGAGCGAGAAGCCGATCCCGGGCGGCAGCGCCGGGAGCGTGCGGTGGGCCGCGTGGTAGGCGTACTGGACGTCGTCGCCGGTCCAGACGTTCGCGCCACCCCCGCCGGTCGCGGCGCCCACGGCGACCACCCGCCCGATGCCGTGGTCCACGATCCCGGCCGCGAAGAGGTCGCCGCAGGAGTAGGTGTTGGCGTCGACGACGGCGACGACGGGTCCCCGGTAGGCGCGGGCCGCGCCGTTGCAGAGGTCGGGGTCCGCGAGCGGCAGGTGCTGGGAGAACTCCTCGCCGAGGTCGAGGGCTGCGCGCAGGGAGCCCGCCCAGTCGGCGAGGTCGGCGCCGTTGCCGTCGGCCTCGGCGAGGTCGGCCATCGCCGGCGTCGCGCGGCACGCGAACCGCACGGGCTCGACGTGTCGGTCCGTGAAGAGCTGGAACAACCGCTCGGCCGCGTCGACGACGCCCCCCGGGTTGGAGCGCAGGTCGACGACGAGACCCTCCTGGGGCAGCCGGCGAAGGAGCCGGGCGACCTCGTCGACGAACCGTCCGGGGTGACGCACGTCGAACGTCCAGATCCGCAGGTAGCCGAACGTGCCGTGCGAGGTCGTCACCGGCCGGGCGGCGAGGGCGTCGGCCACGCTGGTGCGCAGCCAGCCGGAGCCCTTCGCCCGGGGCTGGACACCCTGCCGGTCGCCCTCCCACAGGTCGGTGGCGAACAACAGCTTGCGGGCGCGGCGCGCGGTCTCGCCCACGACGTCGATCCCGCGGCGTGTCCGGGTCGCGACCCGGTCGTCGGCGGTCGCGGCCGCCCCCGGGCGGATCGCCCGCCACTCGAACCGGGCGGTGCGGTCGGGGTCGCCCGCAGGGTCCCCGGGGAGCCGGAAGCCGACGTCGACCCACAGCTCGTCCGGCGGGGGCAGGTAGGCGAGCGGCCGCTGGGTGAGCGTCTCGAGGGCGCGCGCCCGGCGCGCGTCCGGCCGGCCCCCGGTGAGGGTGTCGGCGAACAGGTCGACCGCCCGGGTGAAGGGCACGGCGTTCCAGGTGGTGAGCCGCACCCCGGGGGCGAACGCCGGGTCGGGCGCCTCGCCCGTCGTCTTGGTGACCAGGAACGTGGGCGACGTGTACGGGCCGAACGCCTCCACGAGGAACGGCAGCGCCGCGACGTACGGCTCGGCCCCCGGTGCGCCCACGAACAGCTGGGTGTGCTGGTCGCGCAGCCGGTTGACCACCCTGGTGAGCGCCCGGAGGAACCCGGCGCTGTCGAGCAGGGGGAGCTCCCGGCGCAGGGCCGCGAGCGCCCGCAGCGGGTCGTACCCGTAGAGCGCGCGCTTCTGCCCGGCGTGCACGTAGACGTCGGTGAGCAGCGTGGTCCAGAGGTCGACGAGGTCGTGCTGCTGCGTCGCGGTGAGCGCCACCGGCTCCGGTCCGGGCTCGGCCCGGGTGGGCACGACGTCGTCGAGGCGGCTGCCGGCGCGCGCCCGCAGGGCCGCCGGGCTCGGGGGCGTCACTGCCCGAACCTCACGCGCAGCGGGGCGAGCACGCCCTGCGGGATCGGCGCGGCGTCGAGGAGGTCGAAGTACGCCGCGTCGTGCTCCGGCGCGGGCACCGGCGGGATCCGGACCGTGGCCGGGTCCTTGGGCGGCCCGGCACGGCCGGTGCGCCGGGTGTCGGGCATGTCGAGGAAGAGCTCGAGCTCGGCGTCCTCCGCGAAGCGCGGCCCGGCGGAGGCGCGCGCCTGCGCGGTCGCGATGGCCTGCTGGGGGTCCTGCTGCACCTCCCGCAGCGTGTCCAGGACCGCCCGCCACGACCAGGCCCGCTGCGGGTCCGCGGGGTCCGGCACCGCGACCCGGCGCCGTCGGCCCCCGACCGTGGCGGCGAAGCTGGGCGGCGCCGCGGCCGCCGTCATGAGGCTCGTGTCCCCGTAGCGCGGGACGCCGCCGACGACGACGAGGGCGACGTCGCGTTCCCGGGCGGCGACGACGCGCGTCCAGGCGTCGCCGCGCCCCCGCCCCCGCACGACGGTGACGTCCGCGAGCGCCCCCGGGACGAGGCGGCCGACGGGTCGGTGCCAGCACCGCTCGAGCAGCGTGCCGGGGTTGCTGGTGACCATCTCGACGATCTGTGCGTCGGTGAGGTCGTAGCCGAGGTGGTCGGCGGCGATGCGGGCCACCTTCATCTCGCCGAGGAGGTTCTTCGTGCCCGACGGGCCCCAGTCGCTGCCCAGGCACACGGTGATCCCGCGGGCGCGCGCGTCGTCGACGAGCGTCGTCTCGGCGTAGAGCAGGAGGTTGGACAGGGGCGACCAGACGACACCGCCCGCCTCGGCGGTGTCCCACCGGGCCCAGCCGTCGGCGTCCACCGCGCAGGCGTGCACGGCCAGCAGGGTGGGGAGCAGCCCGTCGGCGCGGTCCAGGTCCGTGTAGTCGGACAGGACGCGGGAGCCGCGGCGCCCCTCCGCGCAGTGGTAGATGAACCCGGAGCCTGCGGCCATGCGGCGGACGGCGGTGGTGAGCGCCTCGCCCGTCTTGGTGACCACCGAGGTGTAGATCAGGTCGTCCCGGCCGGTGCCGACGTCCTCGGCGTCGACGTTGCGCATCACGGTGCGATACCCGCGGTTCGCGGTGGGCCACCCCTGCGCCGCGGTCGCTCCCCCGGCCATCGCCCGCACCTGCACGTAGGCGAGCAGGGCCTCGGGGCAGGCCTTCGCGTACACCCAGGCCGGCTCGGTGATCGACTCGGTGTAGGTGTCGGCGTCCGGCCAGTGCTTGTTGTGCAGCCACGGCTCGGTGCGGCCGGGCTCCGTCCAGAGCGGCAGGGCGTTGTAGGCCAGGTGGTTGTGCATGTCGACGAACCCCGGCAGCACGACCGCGTCGCCGACGTCGACCTCCGGGGCCCGGGAGAAGCCGGCGACCCGGCGGCGCCCGGTCGTCACGTCGACGACGGTGTCGCCGTCGATCCAGACCCGACCGGGCACCGGGGGCGCCGTCGCCCCCTGCGCCATCGTCGCGACGTTCCCGGTGATGACCAGCTGCGCCATGGCCGTCCCCCTGAGGTCGACCCCGGCGGGGCGGGCGCCCGCACCGGGACTGCTCCCTCATTGTCGGCACGGGCGACAGCGTCCCACCGGCTGCGCGCCCCGACTTCACCCGGTCGTGCGCGTGCGTGCGGACGCCGCGCGGCGCTCCCTGTCGGTGAGGAGGCGCCATGATCACCGACCCGTTCGACGCCGGGCCCACCGGCAGGTTCCGGACGCTGTGCCGCACCTACCCCGACGACACCGTGTTCCGCGGCGCCGACGGCTTCCGGTCGCTGTGGGGGCCCGTGTTCTACCGGGGCCGCGCGAACGGCACCGCCCGGCTGCTCGTCGTCGGGCAGGACCCTGCCCAGACCGAGGCGTTCACCCGGCGCATCCTGTCCGGGCAGGCGGGACGCCGGGTGCAGGGCTTCGTCGAGAAGCTCGGGTTCACGTCGAGCTACCTCATGGTCAACGCGTTCCTCTACGGCATCTACAACCAGAAGATGGCGCTGCCCCACCTGAACGACCCGGAGGTCGTCGCCTACCGCCACCGGTGGTTCGCGGCGGCGCTCGCGCCGGGCCGCATCGAGGCGGTGGTGACGTTCGGCACCCCCGCCTTCGAGGCCTGGCGCACGTTCGTGACCTCGCCCGAGGGCGCCGGCGTCTCCGTGTTCCACCAGCGAGCCCTGCACCCGACGGCGGACAAGCCGGGCGGGCCGATCAGCCGCCAGGACCTGCTCGACAACTGGAACGTGGCGCTGGGGCGGCTGCACGCGAGGATCCAGCAGCCCGACGAGGCGCGCCCCCTCGTCCCCTACGGCGCCGACTTCACGCCCGCCGAGCTGCCCGCCATCCCGAGCCGCGACCTCCCCGCCGGCCTCCCCGGCTGGATGCGCGACACCGACTTCTGGGCGACCCTCGGCGACCCGCCGGGCACCGAGCGCGCCAACATCACCATCGAGATGCCGCCTGCCTGAGCGGGTCCGCCCTCGGGGCGATCCGATCAGGCGAGGACGAGCACCCGGTGCACGGTGACGCGGCTGCCCGTCGACCCGAACCTGGTGCCGTCCTTCTGGGACCACGTCGGCACCTCGCCCGTGGGCGTCACGCGCAGCGTCCAGCGCCCCGCCGGCAGCACGGGCGAGACGTAGCGCGGGCCGGTGTCGGGCACCTTCGAGTAGAAGTCCACGAGGTGCGACGTCTCGACGCGCCCGTCGTCGAGCAGCTCGACCCGGGCGTACCCGCTCTCGTCGTCCGACGTGCCGACCACGGCGAACCGCGCCCCTTCCAGGTCGACCTCGAGGCGATCGCCGGGGCCGGCGGACCGGAACGGCGCGTCGACGGCAGCCACGGCGCCCGCGGCGTCGCGGTCGAGGGGCACCGGTTCCCCGGTCGCCGGGTCCCAGGCGGGCCAGTACTCCCCCAGCCGCGCCGGCCCGCCGTCGGTCAGGAGCGGCAGCCACACCTGGGTCGCCGCCGAGGCCTGGTGCGGGAACGACCAGCGGTCGCCGAGGTACATCGGCACGACGTCGTCGCCCCGCCGTACCCGCGCCACGAAGGAGCACTGCGAGTTGTGGGTCAGCGTGCCCTCGGGCGCCAGGAGCCCGGCGTGCCGCCACGGGCCGTGCACGGACGGCGCGGTGAGCACCTCGTTGTCGTTGCGCTCCCAGGACGTCTTCCGCGACATCAGGAGGTGGTAGCCGTCGTCGGAGCGCCACATGGCGGGCGACTCGCCGCCGGGGGCCAGGTTCTCCGCGACCTTCTCCTCCGCCGTCAGGTAGTCGTCGCCCAACCGGTACACGTCGCCCTCGTGCACCAGCAGGTAGCCCGTGCCGTCGTCGTCCTGGAACGCGCCGATGTCCCACCGGCGGACGGGCTCGCCCTGGTGCACGAGCGGGCCGTGCCAGCGGTACTCGCCGGCCACGGTGTCGCACGTGGCGACGGCGACCAGCGGGTCGGTGTAGCCGAGGTCGTCCGCGTGCACGTACATCACGAAGCGCCCGGTGGCCGGGCAGCGCATCACCTTCGGGCGCTCGCCCACCCGGTCCGGCCCGAGCGGACCGTCCGGCTGCACCGGCAGGACGACGCGCTCGAACGTCCAGTGCTCGAGGTCGGCCGAGGACCAGCACCCCACGCCGTCGAACCGGTTGACGTCGTCGGTCTTGTGCTCGCCGAACAGGTAGTAGCGCCCCTCGTGGTCCACGAGGCAGGCGCCGTGGGCGTTGACGACCTCACCGCGGTCGTCGAACCAAGGCACTCCGTTGAGGATCATGGGCCGACAGCAGACCACAGTCCACGGACGGAGGAAAGCGCTTGCACGCCACGGTCGACGACGATCAGCCGAGAAGTGCCGGAGCTCGCCGTCGGCGGACCTGTCGTCGAGCAGCCGGTGCTCGCGGAGCGTGGCGAGGGTCGCGCCGTCGAGCCCGAACCGGGCTCTCAGGTCGTCGGAGTTGTGGTCCGGGACGAGCACCGGGCCCCACCCGTTCTCGCGGAGCAGAGCATGAGCCTGAGGCGCTTGTCGACAGGTGCAGATGAGGGTGAAGTCATGGAGCCGGGGTGCCCGACGTGGGACAGACCGCCCGGCCCGCTCCTACACTCGAGACGGTACGTCCGCCTCGTCGACGATCCGGACGCTGACAACGTGCCGGCGGTGGGCGGCGACGGCAGAGAGCCACGGGTCCAGGATGAGCAACCCCGACGGGCGCTCGCGCGGGGCGTCGCAGGTCACCCCGGAGCTCCGCCTGTCCGGGGCGGTCCCGGGCGCCCACCGGACGCCCCTGACGTGGATGCCGGCCGGCGCGGAGAGCCCGGCGCACGGGACGCACGCCCCCGGCGACGCGGCCCTCTCGACGCCGGTCACGAAGGTCACGGTCCCCCCGCTCGGCGAGCAGATCATCCCGCGCGCCCGGCTCATGTCGCTCCTGGACGACGTCGTCGTCCACCGCCCGGTGACGCTCGTGGCAGCACCCGCCGGCTTCGGGAAGACCTCGGTGCTGGCCCAGTGGTGCCACCGCACCGACACCACCGTCGGCTGGCTCACGGTGGACGCGTTCGACAGCGACCCGCGCCGATTCTTCCGTCACGTGGTCGCGGCCTTGCAGGTCGCGGCGCACGGGCAGGCAGGGGACGACGCGGGCCCGCTCCTGGAGATCGCCTGCCGCGACCCCATCGGCCGGTGGCCGCGGGACGCCGGCTGGCCCGACCACCACGACGAGCTGGTGCGCGCGATCGAGGCGCTCGTCGAACCGATGGTCCTGGTCGTCGACGACCTCCACCTGCTCGCCGGCGCCAAGGCGCGGGAGGTCCTCGCGCGGCTGATCCGCCTCGCCCCCGGCGGATTCCATCTCCTCCTGTCCAGCAGGTCGGATCCGGAGCTGCCGCTGCACCGCCTGCGTCTCGCGGGCGAGCTCGGCGAGGTACGCGAGCACGACCTCGCCTTCTCCGCCCGTGAGATCGCCGAGCTCGCCGCCCTGACCGGCCCGTCGCTCACCCCCGAGGTCGCCAGCTCGCTGAGCGCGCTCACCCGGGGTTGGCCGGCCGCCGTCCGGATGGCCCTCCTCACGGTCGAGGACGACCCCGCACCCGTCTACCGGCTCGCAGGTCTGCAGCGTGGCGACCTCCCGCTCACCGAGTACCTGACCGAGGAGGTGCTCGGCGCGCTGCGGCCCGACCTGGCACGGTTCGTCATGCGGGCCACCGTCGGCGACCGCATCGACGCCGGGCTGGCGGAGGCGCTCCACGACGGTACGGGCGGTGCCGAGCTGCTCGCGGAGGCGGCCCGGAAGGGCGTCTTCCTGGCACCCGAGGCAGAGACGGAGAGCGAGCCGTCGTACCGCTGGCACCCGGTGTTCGCGTCCCAGTGCCGCGCCATCATGACCGAGAGGTCGCCCGGGACGGTTCAGGAGCTGCATCGGGTCGTCGCGAACCACTGGCGCACGCGTGACGCCGCCGAGGCCGTCTCCGCCGCTCTCGCGGCGGACGACCCCGGCCTCGCCGCCGACGTGCTCACGGAGCGCTGGCCCGAGCTCCTCGTCCGCAGCGACTCCGGTGCCCTGACCGACCTGTGCGAACGGATCCCCGCGCCCCGGTCCGACGACGCCGAGGTGCTCCAGCTCCGTGCGTTGGGGCAGCTGCTCGACGGCCGGTCAGCCGATATCGCGATGAGCAGGGCCCGCTCCGTCGCGGGCCGGCTGCCGGCCCGACGCCGCCGCCGGTTCGAGCTCACCGACGTGCTCCTGACGGACTTCCTGGCCCCGGGTCGGCCCGGCCCGGAGGAGGCGGTCCGCCGGGGGCGCGCGGCACTCCGTGACGCGACGGACGCGCCCGTCGCCCGCGCGTTCGGGCACCTCCTCGTCGGAGAGGCGGTCGCCCAGCTCCAGCGCGACCCCGCCACCGCGCTGCGGCACCTGAGGGAGGGCGCGGCTCTCGCCGCCGAGCACCAGCTGCCGGCGATCGGCTTCGCGTGCCGCGCCTCGATGTCCGTCCCGCTCTTCATGAGCGGGCGTTTCGACGAGGCCGACGCGCTCGCCCGTGACTCGATCGGCCGGGCGCACCGCACGGGCCAGCACTGGGCCGGCATCGTCGTCCCCGCATACCTGACGTGCAGCCTCGCCGACTTCTGGCGGGACGAGCTCGTGCCCGCCCGGCGCAGCCTCGACCAGGTGCTCCGCCTGGCCACGCCACGGCAGGCCGGCTACCGGCTCCACGCGGCGGTCCTCCTCGCGCTGATCGCGGTCGCGAGCGACGACGCGGCCGTCCTGGACCGTGCCCGTGCGCTCGCGGGCGTGTCCGCCGAGGCGGCACCGCCGTACCTGGTCGGCTTCGCCCGGCTGGTCGACGCGATCGTGGCGTACGCGCGTGGGGACGACGAGTTGGCGTTGGCCGCGCTGACGACCACGGACCCGGGCGAACGACACCCCGTCGTGAGCCTCTGGGAGGCAGAGGTCTCCCGTCGGGTCGGAGACGTCGCCGGGGCCGCGACCGCCCTCGCCCGGATCCCCGCCGACCGGCGCGTCTCCCACATCGACGTGGCCGCCACGCTCACCGAGGCCCTGCTGGAACGTGATCGCGGCAGGGTGCGGGAGGCACACCACAGGCTTGAGCGGGCGCTGGAGGTGGCGAGCCCTGCCAGGATCCGCCGCCCCTTCGTCGAGCGCGGCGCGGACCTGCGCGGTCTGCTCCACGACCACCAGGCCTGGGGCACCGGGCACCTCGAGCTGGTGGCCGACATCGTCGCGCGGATGCAGCCCCGCGGGGACGACCACCGACGACGGTCCTACTGGGAGCTCACGGCCCGAGAGCGCACCGTCCTGGTCTACCTCCGCTCCCCGATGACGACGACCGAGATCGCCCAGGCGCTGTTCGTCTCGTCCAACACCGTCAAGACGCACCTGCGGGCCATCTATCGCAAGCTCGGGGCCGCCGGCCGGCGTGACGCCGTCCGCATCGCCACGGAACGTCATGCCCTCTGAGTCATGCCCTCCGGGCCGGGCGGGGCGGCCGAGCGGGTCGCGGGGTCACCGCGGCGAGCTGTCGGACGACGGCGTCACCGACGCGCCGGCCGACACCTGGTGGACGTCACGCACGATCAGGCCGAGGTCGGCGATCAGCGCGATCATGCCGGTCAGCGCCGACGCGTCCACGATGGCGCAGGTCAGCACGGTCCCGGCCTCCTGGTGCCGTGCTGTGACCGCGGCGTAGTCCGCCAGCCGGGCCGGGTCGAGCCGGCCGTCGACCCGGATCTCGTAGATCATGGCGCCCGCCTCGGCCCGCTGTGCCATCTCCCGTTCCCCTTCTCTCGCTGCAGACCTGCTGGATCGGCCCCGTCCGGGACCGGCGGGAGGACCTCAGCGCCTGCGGAGCTCCTGGCCGTGCATCGTGAGGGCGAAGATGATGACGACGTCCATCGCGATCATGATGGTGCTCCACACCGGGTAGGCCGCGATGAACGCGAAGTTGGCGACCGCGCTGACGATCGCCAGCAGGACCCCGACGACCCGGGCCCACATCTGGCCGGCCAGCAGGCCGACGCCCGCCAGGAGCACGACGGTCCCACCGATCAGGTGCACCCAGCCCCACGCGCTGTAGTCCAGCTGAAGGGTGAGCCCGCTGGGACCGACGAGGAAGTACTCGTCGTTGAACAACGCGACCACACCCTGGATGGCGTGGAAGATCCCGAGCATGATCATCAGGGTCCCGGCGAAGACCACCCAGCCCGCCCATCCCGTGGCCTCGGGGGTCTGGGTGAACTGGCCCGGGACGTACGGGCCGGGCGAACCGTAGGCGGCGGTCGAGCTGGTGTCGGTCATGTCGGCTCCTCGGTGCGCGCGCGGGGGCGGTCCCCTCCAGGGTGGGCCCCGGAGAGGCGGGCGGCCTCCTCCCGAACGGGTGAGCGCCGCACCCGCGCGCAGCGCCGACCCCGCCGGCGCCCCGTCCCGCGCTCACCCGAAGAGGGTGAGTACTTCGCAGGGAGGCACGGACGAGGATGTGTGCCTGGAGCCCGGCCGGAGGAGTATCCATGAGCACCCCGCCACGCGACGTCGACGCCACGCTGTTCGGCAACCGCTTTGCGATCGAAGAGGTCCCGACCAGCGAGTTTCCCCAGGACGGCATGTCCGCCGTCGACGCGATGCGGCTGGTCGGGGAGGATCTGGCGCTGGAGGGCGACCCCGCACGCAACCTGGCGACCTTCGTGACCACCTGGATGGAGCCCGAGGCTCAACGGGTGATCGCCCAGAACCTGCACCGGAACTTCATCGACCACGCGGAGTATCCCCGGACCGCGGAGATCGAGCAGCGGTGCATCCGTATGCTCGCCGACCTCTTCCACGCGCCCGGCGAGACGACCGGCGCGCGCACGCAGGGGTCCTCCGAGGCGATCATGCTCGGCGCGCTCTCCCTGAAGTGGGGCTGGCGCAAACGCCGCGAGGCGGCGCGGGCGTCGACGTCGAACCCGAACCTCGTCTTCGGCGGCGACGTCCACGTGGTCTGGGAGAAGTTCTGCCGGTACTTCGACGTCGAGCCGAGGATCGTCCCGTTGACGCCGGGCAAGTACACCATCGGCCCGGACGACGTCGCCCCGCACGTCGACGAGAACACGATCGGGGTCGCCGCCGTCCTGGGCACGACGTTCACCGGGCACAAGGACGACGTCGTGGGTATCAACGACCTGCTGGTGCATCTCAAGGAGACGCGAGGTCTCGACGTCCCGTTGCACGTCGACGCCGCGAGCGGGGGCTTCGTCTGGCCGTTCCTCTACCCCGACTCCCCCTGGGACTTCCGCCTCGAGCAGGTGCGGTCCATCAACGTGTCGGGCCACAAGTTCGGGCTCGTCTATCCCGGCATCGGCTGGCTGATCTTCCGCGAGCGGGCCGACCTCGCTCCGGAGCTCGTGTTCGAGGAGAACTACCTCGGCAAGACCGACGCCACCTTCACCCTGAACTTCTCCACCGGCTCCGCGATGGTCCTGGCGCAGTACTACAACCTGGTGCGCTACGGGCGCGCCGGATACACCTACATCATGCGCAACATGCAGCTCAACGCACGCGCGCTGGCGGAGAAGCTGCAGGCCATCGGCCGGTTCGAGCTGATCGGGGCCGGCGAGGAGCAGCTGCCTCTCGTCGCCTTCCGGCTCGCGGACCAGGGGCAGCCCTACGACGAGTTCGACATCGCCTGGCAGCTGTCCGCCGAACGCGGCTGGATGGTCCCGGCGTACACCCTGCCCCCCGACGCGCAGGACGTGACGATCATGCGAGCGCTCGTGAAACAGACCCTCAGCCGGGAGCACGTCGACACGCTCGCCCGGGACATCGAGGAGGCGTGCGCGACCCTGGACAAGAAGGGGGGCGTGCACGAGTCGGAACGCCGCCGGATCGTCACGGGCAGCGGCCACTGACGGTCGCGGGTGCCGCAGACGTCCTACACCGGCCCTCGCAGGTCGACGCCCCCGTGGTCGGGCTCCGGGTCGCGACTCCCCCGCCTGTGGAGGGCGACCGCCACGCCCCGGCCCGGCCCGGCCCGGCCCATGACACCACCCCAGCGGCGGGCCTGCCCGCGCAGCAGACCACCTGCGGCGGGCCCCGGGATGCGACAAGGCCCCCTGCTCAGCGTGCTCGCTGGTCAAGGGGCCTTGCTTACGGGTGGGCGATACTGGGTTCGAACCAGTGACCTCTTCGGTGTGAACGAAGCGCGCTACCACTGCGCCAATCGCCCGGTGCGTGGACGATATTAGCCACAGATCGGGCGGCGGACCAAACCGGCGCCGCGGGCACTCACGGGTCGAGGCGCTCGCGGCAGTTCCGCTCGAAGAGCTCGCGCGCCGCACGGGTCACGTCCCCCACCTCGACGCCGACGCCGTCCAGCCAGACGACGGGCTGCACGTTGCGCCCCGACGACGTGAGCGCGAGCTGCGCGCGACCCTCAGACACCTCGTCGAGCACCGTGAAGGACAGCTCACCCTCCTTCGCCTCGCGCACGGGCAGCCCTTCCTCCGCCGCCCACTCGAGCGTGAGGGCGCGGGTGATGCCGGCAAGGCAGCCGGAGTCGAGGGTCGGGGTGACCAGCTCGCCGTCGCGCTCGACGAACACGTTGGACCCCGTGCCCTCGCACAGGTCGCCGACGGTGTTGGGCAGGATCGACTCGTCTCCGCCCTTCCCCACGGCGTCCGCGAGGGCCACCACGTTCTCGGCGTACGACGTCGTCTTGAGGCCCGCGACGGCGGACCGTTCGTTGCGCGGCCACGGCGAGCGCGCCGACCGCGACGTGGGCGCCATGGCCGACTGCTGCGCGGCCACGACGACGGTCTGCGGCGCGTCGACGCGGCCGGAGCCGAGCGGGCCGACACCGGCCGTGACGGTGATGCGGAGCCGGCCGTCGAACGCGCCGTCGAGGCGCACGGCCTCGGCGAGCGCGGCCGCGACGCCGTCGCGCACCTTCTGCTCGTCGGGGGCTGCGAGGCCGAGCCCGGTGGCCGAGCGCGCGAGGCGCCGCAGGTGCCGCGTGAGCGCGAACGCCCGACCGTCGAAGACCGTGCACGTCTCGAAGACGCCGTCGCCGACCGTGATGCCGTGGTCGACGGCGCTCAGCGCGGCCTCCCCCTGCCCGACGAGGCGGCCCTCCGCCCAGATCACCAGACTCATGGGGCCAGTGTGCCCGACATCACGCCCGGACGGCGTCGCCCGGGGCGTTCGAGTTCACCCCTGGTTCACCCCGGTCGCTCGTAGCGGGGGCACTGCGCCCGTCTCACCATCAGAGAACGGGTCGCGACAGCGCGGCCCCTGCACGATCGAGGTGATCGGCATGAGACAGGTGTTTCGTGTGCTCGCGTACGTCGTCGCCGCGGGCGTCGTCGTCCAGGCGGCCGTGATCGTCTACGCGGTGGCGGGCATGGGCCTCTACATCGACGACGGCGGCGTCCTCGACCAGGCGGCGATGGAGCAGGTGTTCGCCGGCGAGGAGGTCTTCCCGGAGCAGTCCGGCATGCTGCTGCACGGGACGAACGGGATGATGGTGATCCCCGTCGTCGCCCTCCTGACGTTCGTCGCCTCGTTCTTCGCGGGCGTGCGCGGCGCCTGGCGCTGGGGCCTCGCGATCCTGCTGCTGGTGGCGCTCCAGGCCACGCTGGGCATCGCGGGGCACAGCGTCCCGTTCCTGGGCGGCCTGCACGGGGTCAACGCGCTGCTGCTGTTCGGCGTCTCGCTGTACACGGGCTGGCGCGTGGCGGCGCGCGGCCGGGCCGATCGCGGCGCACCTGCCGTCGCGTCCCCGGGCCTGGCAGCCGACGGCGTCACGCCCTGACCTCGGCGCACCATGACGGCCGACCGTTCACCGGTCCTGCGGCGCGTCGTCGCCGGCCTGGCGGCGGCGGCCGTCCTGGTCCCGCTCCTGCTGCTCTGGCAGACCAGCAGGACGCCCGGCCGGTTCTCCGTCTCGGAGGCGGGCGCGTTCGAGCGGGGCAGCGGGCCGCGCGTCACGACGCTCGAGGGGCACGCGGGCCACGGCGGCGGGCCCGCGGCCGCCGCCACGAGCGTCGACGCCCTGGTGGCCCCGCCCGGCCCTGCCGACGTGGCGCTCACCCTCACGGCACGCGCCGAGCGCGTCGAGCTCGCTCCCGGCGTCGCGACCGACGCGTACACGGTGAACGGGACCACCCCCGGCCCGACGCTGCGCGCCGCGCAGGGCGACGTGGTCGAGGTGAGGTTCGTCAACGAGAGCGTGGCGGGCGGCGCCACGCTGCACTGGCACGGGATCGACGTGCCGAACGCTGCGGACGGCGTCGCGGGCGTGACGCAGGACGCCGTGCCGGCCGGCGGGTCGCACACGTACCGGTTCGTCGTCGCCGACGCAGGCACCTTCTGGTACCACTCGCACCAGGTCTCGCACGAGCAGGTGCGCAAGGGGCTGCTCGGGGCGGTGGTCGTGTCCCCGCGGCGGGACGCCCGACCGGTCGGCGGGCCGGAGGTCGCGAGGCTGCTGGACGACGCCGTCGACGTCCCGGCGCTGGTGCACCGGTACGGGGCGCGGCGCACGGTGCAGGGGGCGACCGGGGACCTGCCGGTCGACGTCCCGCCGGGGACGGCGGCGCGCGTCCGGGTGATCAACACCGACAACGGCGTCCTGCCGGTCTGGGTGGGCGGGGCTGCGTTCCGCCTCCTCGCCGTCGACGGCACCGACGTGCACGGCCCGCCCGAGGTGCGCGACCGCGCCGTGGTGGTCCCGGCCGGCGGGCGCGCGGACCTGCTCGTCGTGGCGCCGGCGGACGGCTCGGCGGCGCGCGTCGAGCTGGGCGGCGCCTCCGCCGTCGTCGTCGGGCCCGACGGCGCGGCGTCCTCGGCGACGGCCCGCCCGACGGCGACCCTCGACCTGCTCACCTACGGGACGCCGGCGCCGCTCGGCCTGGACCCGGGCGCGGCCGACCGCTCGTTCGACTACGTCATCGGCCGGGCGCCCGGGTTCCTCGACGGCAAGCCGGGCATGCACTGGACGGTGAACGGGCACACCTACCCGGACGTCCCGATGTTCGAGGTGGCGGAGGGCGACGTCGTGCGCATGCGGATCGACAACCGCAGCGGCGCCCCGCACCCGATGCACCTGCACGGCCACCACGTCGTGGTGCTGTCCCGCGACGGCGTGGCCGCGAGCGGCAGCCCGTGGTGGACGGACTCGCTCGAGGTGGCCGACGGCGAGGTCTACGAGGTCGCGTTCCTCGCGGACAACCCGGGGATCTGGATGGACCACTGCCACAACCTGCCGCACGCCACCGAGGGCCTCGTGGCGCACCTCATGTACGCGGGTGTCACGACGCCGTACCTGCTGGGGCACGACAGCGGCAACGTCCCGGAGTGACAGGCGCCGGGGTGGTGCTCAGCGGCGCAGCACCAGGTGCGTCACCTCCGGCGTGACGCGCGCGGACACGATGCGCAGGTCGTGCGTCCCGACGCCCTGGAACAGGCGCACCCCCTCGACGTCGAGCACCACGGGCGCGACGTGCAGCCGCAGCTCGTCGATGAGGTCCGCGGCGAGGAACTGGTTGACGGTCGTCGCCCCGCCGGCCACGGACACGGTCCGGTCGCCGGCCGCCTCGCGCGCCCGGGCGAGGGCCTCCTGCGGCCCGCCGGTCACGAAGTGGAACGTCGTGCCGCCCTGCATCTCGATCGGGTCGCGCTCGTGGTGCGTCAGGACGAAGACCGGCGCGTGGTACGGCGGGTCCTCTCCCCACCAGCCTCGCCACGAGAGGTCCCAGTCCCCGCGGCCGGGGCTGAACATGTTGCGGCCCATGACGAACGCGCCCGCCGCGGTGATCGCGTCGAGCTCCGACCGGTGGTCGTCGGGGTTGTCGAACATCCACGCGTGCATGATCCGTTCGCCGTCGCCGACGCCGTCGCCGAACGGCTGGTCGAGGGACTGGTTCACCCCCGCGGAGATGCCGTCGAGGGAGATGCCGAGGTCGCACGTCACCTGTGTCATGCACGGGGAGACGGCGCCGGGCACGGAGACTCATCGGTGCGGCGACTCACCGCTCCGACGTCGCGAGACCCACCAGCCGGTCCGCCTTGAGCTCCGTCTCGTCCCACTCCCGACCGGGGTCGCTCCCCCACGTGATCCCGGCGCCGGTGCCGAACCGCAGGACGCCGCCGTCGCCCTCGTCCTCCCACCAGAAGGTGCGGATCCCGACGGCGAGCTCGGCACGCCCGGCGTCGCCGTCGACCCAGCCGACGGCCCCGCAGTAGGGCCCGCGGGCCGTCGGCTCGAGCTCGGCGATCAGCCGCAGCGCGGACGACTTGGGCGCCCCGGAGACCGACCCCGGCGGGAACGTGGCCTCGAGCGCCCGCGCCCAGAGCCCGGGGCCGGCGGCGAGCAGCTCTCCGCGCACGCGGGACACGAGGTGGACGAGCCCGGGGTGCTCCTCGACGGAGAGCAGGTCGGTCACGTCGACGGTGCCGGGGCGGCAGACGCGCTGCAGGTCGTTGCGCACGAGGTCGGTGATCATCACGTTCTCGGCGCGGTCCTTGGCGGTGAGGCCGGACGGCGTGCGCGCCGTGCCCTTGATCGGGCCCGAGGCGAGCGACGCCGTCCCGCCGGGGGCGGCCTCGAGCGAGAGGTAGAGCTCCGGCGACGCGCTCACGACCCACACGGGGTCGAGCCCGGTCGCGGCGGGCACGTGCACCGCGGCCGCGTAGGGGGCGGGGTTGCCGGCCGCCAGCCGGGCGGCGAGCGCGGCGGCGTCGGGCTCGACGACGGCGCCGGCGTCCGTCGCGGCCAACGGCGCGGACAGGACCCGGCACACGTTGACCTGGTAGACGTCGCCGCGCCGCACCCGGTCCCGGACCGTGGCGACGGCGCGCACGTACGTGTCGCGGTCGAGCGAGCTGGTCCAGGACGACGGCGCCGGGCCGTGCCAGGGCCCGGGGTCGCTCTGCGTCGCCGGCGCGGGGCCGACGTCGGCGAACCGCCACGCGCGGGCCCGGCCGCCCGGCCGCGTCGCGCCGTCGCGACCCAGGTCGGCCTCGAAGTCGGCGACGACGAACCACAGCCCCGAGTCGAGCCGTTCCGGCTGCTCGGAGAGGTCGACGCACTCGACGGCGCGCGACGCACGGCGGCCGGCGAACGCGGCCCAGGAGGTCGGCTCGTGCACACGAGCACGCTAGCGGGTCCCGCGCGGAGCTCCGGGCGGGGGCGATTGGACGGACCGCCAGGGGTCCACTAATGTTTGGGGCGCGCCAGAACGGCGGGCACCGCAGGGTGTCCTGGTCCTGGTCGTGCGGATGTGGCTCAGTTGGTAGAGCATCACCTTGCCAAGGTGAGGGTCGCGGGTTCGAGTCCCGTCATCCGCTCGGAGGCCCACTCTCTGATCGACTCACGTCGAGCGTCGAGAGAGCACGTCTCAAGGTGGGTTGGCCGAGAGGCGAGGCAGCGGCCTGCAAAGCCGTATACACGGGTTCGAATCCCGTACCCACCTCGCAGCACGGGCGATTGGCGCAGCGGTAGCGCGCTTCCCTGACACGGAAGAGGTCACTGGTTCGATCCCAGTATCGCCCACCAGCATCACGAAGCCCCGACCGGGATCCGGTCGGGGCTTCGTCGTTCCCGGAACACGGGCCAGCCTCTCCGACGTGCCCATCGGCGTGCCCACCGACGCGCCACCGAGGGCCGGAGCCGTGGCAGCGTCGCAGGTCACACGGCCGCGATTGGACCAGCGCGCCGAAGGTCGAGTAATGTTCCTCAGGCGCCGGGAGGCCAGGACAGTGATCCTGAACGACCCGGTCGCGCGGATGTGGCTCAGTTGGTAGAGCATCACCTTGCCAAGGTGAGGGTCGCGGGTTCGAGTCCCGTCATCCGCTCCGAGCTCTGCATTTCCCTCGCGGGAAGCGCAGCAGCCGTACGGGCGATTGGCGCAGCGGTAGCGCGCTTCCCTGACACGGAAGAGGTCACTGGTTCGATCCCAGTATCGCCCACCAGAACGAGGCCGTCCCGGTTCGCCCGGGGCGGCCTTTCGCATACCCGCCCTCGGGCCCCTCTCTCCGCAGGGTGTCGCCCTCGTCACCCCCGCGGCGTAGCGTCGAGAGCATGTGCCGCAACATCACGACCCTGCGGGGGCTCGAGCCGCCCGCCACCGACGAGGAGATCCGGGCCGCCGCGGAGCAGTTCGTCCGCAAGGTGACGGGCGTCCAGCGCTCGGCGAGCGCCGCCACCCGCGAGCCGTGCGAGCAGGCGACCGCGGAGATCGCGGAGATCGTCACCCGCCTGCTCGGCGAGCTCCCCGAGCGACGCCAGCCCCCGAAGACCGTGCCCCCGCTGCGCCGCGAGGAGGTGCAGGCGCGCATCGCCGCACGCCAGGCCGCGCGCGAGGAGCACGAGCGGATGCACGAGCTCGGGATCGCGCACACCCACTAGGTAGGCTCGCCCGCGTGGATCAGCCCCTCCCCGCCCCCGTCGACGTGCCGCCGACCGCACCCGACCCCGTCTCCGCGACGATGCACCGCGCCAAGGCGCACGCCCGGGCGTCGCACGTCACGGTGGGGCAGGTCCGGCACGGCCACGGCGGCGCCGTGGAGATCGACTGCTCCTGCGGGATGGTCCTCACCAACGGGCCGGACTGGTCCCTCGACGAGCACATCAGGCTGCACCGCGCCGAGGCGCGCTACGTCGCGCTGAGCCGTGTCGCCCCCGCCGGGATGCCGCGGCTGGTCCCCGTCGGCGCGGACCGCCTGCCCCGCTGACGCCAGGCGCCCTCGGGGTCACGTCGACGCTCGGGGTCAGAGCTCGTCCGGGTCGTCCCAGGAGACTCCGCTCGAGGCGCCTTCGATGGGGCCGAGCTCCGCCGCGGAAAGGGACGCAGGCGCCTTCGCCGCGTCTCCCCCGGACCTGGCGTCCCGGTCGCGATCGCCCAGCGGGCGCCGCCGGGGTGCCAGCCTGGCCTGCGAGGCGATCGACTCGTCCAACCTGTCCACCGGCACCGTGGGTCGGGTGCCTGTGCCATCCGTGCTCATGGCCAAGGTCTAGCAGCAGGCGGTGTGCCGCGCTCGCGCTTGGCACACTATTTAACGCGGACAGCTCGGCAGGATCTCCGCCTGCACGCGCGCCGGACGCCGGCCGGACGAGCGCTGCGCGCCACCTTCGCCCGCGACATCCGGCACCTGGACCCGGAGCCGCGAAGGTTGCCTCCGGTCGCTAGAGTGTCCGCCGTGACCGCTGCCGATGCAGGCCTTGCCGACAGGGCGGCACCCGGAACCCCTCCCCCGCTCCCCGGGACGCGGGAGCGCTGGCCGGGGCCCCGGCCGCTGGTGTGGGCGCCGCGGGCCCACACGGTCGAGGTCGTGCTTCCGGCGTCCGGCTCCCGGCTCCCCCTGCGCCTCGTCGGCGCCCACGAGCCCGGGTACTGGCGCGCGGACGCCGAGCTCACGCCCGGCACCGACTACCTCTTCTCCGTCGACGGGGGACCGCCGGTCCCGGATCCTTGCAGCGCCTGGCTGCCGCGCGGCCTGCACGGCCCCTCGCGGGTGCTGGACCAGGAGTTCTGCTGGACCGACGGCGCCTGGCGGGGCGTGGACCTCGACACCGGCGCGCTGCTGCGCGTCGACCTGCCCACGTTCACCGCCGCCGGCACCCTCGACGCGGCCGCCGACCTCCTGGAGGACGTCGCGGCGACCGGTGTCCTGGGCGTCGAGCTCTCCCCCGTCGCCGCGCACGACCCCGACCGCGGCCCGGCCGCCGGCGTGCGCCTGTTCGCCGTGCACGAGCCGCTCGGCGGCCCCCGCGCGCTCCACCGGTTCGTGGACCGCGCGCACCGGTGCGGGCTCGCCGTCGTCCTGGACGCGCCCCACCGGTGGGCCGTCGCCGACGACCTCGGCCTGCACGCCTTCGGTCCCTACGCCACCGGTTCGCGGATCGGTCCCCGCACCGGCGCGCGGCCGGGCCCGCCGGGTTCCGACAGCCCGCGGATCAACCTCGACGGCAGCGGGAGCCGCGGCCCGCGCGACTTCCTCGTGGCCGACGCCGAGCGCTGGCTGCGCGACTTCCACGTGGACGGCCTGCTGCTCGACGTCGAGGCGCTCGTGGACCGCTCGGCGGTGCCGTTCCTCGGAGAGCTCGCCGAGGACGTGCACCACCTCGGCGAGCAGCTCGGCCGCCGGCTCCACCTCCTCGTCGACGGGCCGGGGCGCAGCGACCGGCTCACCACCGTCGTGCACGACATCCTCGCCGCGCCGGGCGACGCCGACGCCGTCCAGGACCTGCGTCGGCTCGCGCACGAGGTGTTCCCCCCGACGACGGCACCGTGGCGTCCGCCCAGCCTGCGACGGGCGCACCGCGCCGCGCAGCGGGCCTCCGCGGTGCTCGTGCGCGACCTCACGCGGCTGCCCGCCGCGAACCGCTCCGTCCCGTGGACGCCCGACGCGGGCGAGCCCTCCCTGGAGGCCTCGGGCTCGACCGACGACGACCGGGCGTGCCTGCTGACGTTCGCGATCCTCGCCGGGACGCCGCCGGTGCTCGACACCGAGCACCTCCCCGTCCCCGCCAGGGACGAGCGGGCACGGCGTCTCGTCGACTGGACCAGGACGCTGTTGTCCCTGCGCCCCGCCGCGTCGGCGGACCGAGACCTTCCGGTGGACGTGCGGACCGAGGGGACGACGCTCCTCGGCCGCCGCGGGCGCACCGCCGTCGCGCTGGTCACCGGCACGGAGCCGGCGGACGTCGACGTCTCCTCCCTGCCGGCCGGCACGGAGGTCCTGGCCGCCTGGGACCCCGAGGGGACGACGCTCGCGGACGGCGTCCTGCGGATCCCGCCGCGCGCCCCGGCCGTGCTGCACGCCGGCCCGGTCGAGCCGTAGCGGCCACGGCTCGCCGCGGGCGGTCCGTCGCCGAGCCGTCCCGGCGTCGTCAGCGGTCGTCAGGGGGCCGTCACGCCGTCGTCAGCGGTCGTCAGGGGGCCGTCACGCCGTCAGGCGCCGACCCTCCTCCGCCAGGGCGCCGAGGCGCGAGAGCGCCCGGAAGTACTTCTTGCGGTAGCCCCCGCGCAGCATCTCGTCGGAGAACAGGTGCTGCGCGCCGTCGCCGGCGAGGAGCACGGGGACGTCGCGGTCGTAGAGGCGGTCGACGAGGACCACGAGACGCAGGGCCACCTCCTGCCGCTGCACGGGGCGCACGCCGGTGAGCGCCACGAGCTCCACGCCGTCGAGGAGGGCGCCGTAGCGGCTCGGGTGCACGGTCGCGAGGTGGGCGAGCAGCCCGTCGAACTCGTCGAGGACCGCGCCGGGGTGGTCGGCCGCCGCGCGCGCGACGACGTCGGCCGCGAGCGGGGACGCCTCGGTCACGACCGCGCGGTGCCGGTAGTCCTCGCCGTCGACGCGCAGCACCTCGAAGCGGGAGGAGAGCGCCTGGATCTCGCGCAGGAAGTCCTCGGCCGCGAAGCGGCCCTCGCCCAGCGCCTCGGGCAGGGTGTTCGACGTCGCGGCGAGGGCGACGTCGCGGTCCGCGAGCTCGCGGAGCAGCCGGGACATCAGCACGGTGTCACCCGGGTCGTCCAGCTCGAACTCGTCGATGCAGACCAGGCGGCGCGTGGCGAGCGCCTCGACCGTGGGGAGGAAGCCCAGGGCGCCCACGAGGTTCGTGTACTCGACGAACGTGCCGTACGCGACCGACCCCTCGCCGAGGGTCGCGGCGACCTCGTGCGCGAGCGAGGTGAGCAGGTGGGTCTTGCCGACGCCGAAGCCGCCGTCCATGTAGACCGCGGGCACCGCGCGACGCCGGCCGAACAGCGCCTTCAGCCCGGAGGACCGGGGCGCCACGATCTCGCGCGCGACCTCCTGCAGGCGGGCGGGCACCGTCGTCTGGCTCGGGTGGGCGGGGTCGGCCCGGTAGGTGGAGAAGCGCGCCTCGGCGAAGTGGCGCGGAGGCACGAGGTCGGCGAGCAGCCGGCCCGGGGAGACGGTCGGGCGCACGGCTGACAGGGACGGCACCGCGCCGCCCCGGGCGGGGGGCGTCGCGACTGCGTCCGCGCCCGTGTCCTGGTCCCGGTCCTCGTCCTGCGTGAGCGTCACGACCGTCAAGGCTACGCCGCGTCAGTACGCTGACCGCTGTGAGATCTGCCACCACGCCCCTCGACCTGCTCGTCCCGGCACCCGAGCATCTCCCGGCCGACCCCGCCGAGACCCGGCTGGCCGCGCTGTACGACGAGGGCACCGGGTCGGGCGCCCGGCTGCGGGCCAACTTCGTCAGCACGGTCGACGGCGGCGCGTGGGGCCCGGACCACCTGTCCGGCTCGATCAACGACGACGCCGACTGGCGCGTGTTCCGCGTCCTGCGCGCCGCGGCCGACGTCGTGCTGGTGGGGGCGGGCACGGCCCGGCACGAGGGCTACACGGCGCTCGAGCGGCCCGAGAGCCTGCGCGCCGCCGGCGACCGTCCCCTGGAGCTCGCGCTCGTCAGCCGCTCCGGCCGCGTGCCGCAGCAGCTCGCCGACGGCGACCGGCCGCCGCTGGTCCTCACCGGCGAGGCCGGCGCGCGGACCGCGAGCCGGATGGTCCCCGCCGCCCGGGTGCTCACGGTGGCGTCGGCGCACGACCCCGACGAGGTGGACCTGCGCGCCGGCCTCGCCGCTCTCGCCGACCGGGGGCTGCGTCGCGTGCTGTGCGAGGGCGGGCCGACCCTGCTGGCCGCCCTGCTCGCGGACGACCTGGTCGACGAGCTGTGCGTGACCACGAGCCCGTGCCTCGTCGGGCCGGGACCCTCCCGCATCGTCGCCGCCTCACCCGCCGGGGCCCCCGGCGAGGCCCCTGCGCCGGCCGGGATCCCGGCGACGCCGCCCACGCCCGCCCGCCTTGCGCACCTGCTGCACGCGCCGAGCACGGGCACGCTCGTCGCGCGCTGGCTGCTGCGCTGAGCGATCCCGGGAACGGCGGCGGAGAGGCACGCGTCACGTCCCGGCCCCCGGCAGGCGCCTGGCCTCGCATCCGCGGCCCCGGGTGGCTACGGTGCTGGCATGCCGACGACCGTCGTCCTCACCGAGGACGCCCTCACCGACGCCGACGTGGCGCACATCCTGTCCCTGCACGACGAGCAGGCCGAGCGCTATCGCGTGCTCGTCCCCTCGGACACCGACCGCAACGTGGTCGCCGCGATCATCGACCACCTGTGGGTGGGCGAGCTGCGCGAGGCCGGGCAGGACCTGGTGGGCAAGGAGCCCACGCCCGAGCAGGCGAAGGTGACCGCCGCAGAGCGCCTCGAGCGGTCCCTCGCGGCGCTGCGGGCCGCCGGTGCAGCCGCCGAGGGCACGGTCACCGAGGAGGACCCGCTGCCCGCCCTGAGCGCCGCCGTCGCCGCCCAGGGCGGCCCGGACTCCGTGCAGGACGTCGTCGTGGTGACCTACCCGCACGTGGTCGCCGACACGTTCCGCTCCGACTGGGCGTCGCGCGCGCGCGAGCACCTGCAGGTCCCCGTGCTGCACCTGTACGCCGGGACCAGCGAGATCGGCGACTGAGGCCGGTCCCTTCCGCCCCTGACACGCACGAGGGCCCCGTCCGGCGGACGGGGCCCTCGTGCGTGCCGTGCGGCGTGCGGAGCGTCAGCGCACGCGGTGCCCGGCACCCGTGATCGTCGCGCGCACCAGCTCGTCCATGGAGTCGAGGAAGGGCTCCTCGTCGAGCAGGTCGTGGTCGACCGCCGCGACGGACAGCTCCGTGCACCCGAGCACGACGACCGACGCGCCGCGCTCCACGAGCCGGGCCGCCACGCCGCGCAGCGCGTCGGGGTCCGCCGGCCGGCCGGCCTTGACCTGGTCGTAGATCACCGCGTTGACGACGGCCTGGTCCGCCGCGTCCGGGACGACGACGTCGATCCCGTGGGCGGCGAACGCGTCGTCGTACACCTTCGACGCGACCGTGCCCGCCGTGGCCAGCAGGCCGACGCGCCGCAGGCCGGGCACCCGCTCGCGCGCCGCCGCGACCGTCACGTCGATGATCGAGACGAACGGCACCGTCACCGCGTCGAGCACCTGCTGGGTGAAGTAGTGCGCGGTGTTGCACGGCATGACGAGGAACTGCACGCCGAAGTCCTGCAGGCGCCGGGCGTCCCGCGCGAGCACGGGGCCCGGGTCGGCGGGCGACCGCCCGAGCACGAAGTCCGTGCGGTCCGGGATGGTCGCGTGGTTGAGCACGACGAGGTCCACGTGGTCCTGGTCCCGCTCGGCGTCGGTGCGCTGCACCACCCGCTGCAGGAAGTAGGCGGTGGCCAACGGGCCGACGCCGCCGATCACGCCGACGGGGCGGTCGTCGACCGCCCCGTCGGCGTCGTGCCCGGCCTCCGGTGTCACGCGCCCTCCCGGGTGCCCTGCCGTGCGGCCGGGCCGGTCCAGGCGAGGGCCCGCGACTGCGCCACCGGGTAGTGCCGGGCGTACTTGCGGAACTGGTTGAGCTGCGCCACCAGCAGGTACGCGACCCGACGGGGGTCCCACTCCTTGCGGTACCAGAGCGGGTTGGACGCACGGCGCGTCAGCTGCAGGCGCCGCGTCCTGGAGCGGATCGTGGGGTCCGCGACGTAGCGCCGCAGCAGGGCGCCCGGCAGCACCGTGTACAGGTGCTCCGTGGTGACCTCGCCGTCGCCGGAGAGCGGGACGTCGGGCCCGAGCGCGGCGCGCGGGTCGGGGTCGAGCCCGCGCAGGTGCTCGTGCACGTAGAACTTCACCGGGTTGGCGCCCGTCGACGTGACGTAGTAGTTCGAGCGGCCCAGGCGCGGGTTGAGCTCGAAGAACACGTACCGGCCGTCGCGCGGGTCGTACTTGAGGTCGAAGTTCGCGACGCCGGTCCAGCCGACGTGCTCGAGCAGGCGGCGCGCCTGCTCCACGACCTCGGGCTGGGTGCCCGTGACGATCGCGGCCGGGTTGCCGAGAGCACCGGGGGCGTGCTCCTCGAGCAGGACATGCCCGAAGGAGGAGAACCGCACCTTGCCCTGCGCGTCGCTGTAGCAGGTGAGGATCCGCATGCCGGAGTCGTCGCCCGGGATGTAGTCCTGCACCACGAACGAGCCGACGTACCCGGCGTCCTTCACGCGCCCGAGCAGGTCGAGCAGCTCGGCGCGGGTGTCCACGAGGAAGACCTTCTTCTTCCCCGCGAACTCGACGTCGTGGTACGCCGCGGTGCTGGCCGCCTTCGCGATCACGGGGAACGTGAGCCCGCTCGTGTCCGGCTCGCTGCCCGACGCGACGTCGTGCACGACCGTCGTCGGGTGCGCGAGGCCGAGCTCGGCGCACAGGGCCCCGAACTCCTCCTTGTCGGTGAGCCGCAGCAGCAGCTCCTCGCCCACGTAGGGCACCAGGTAGCGGTCCTCGAGGCGGTCGCGGTGCTGCACGAGCATCCGCACGAGCCAGTCGGCCGAGCCCACGACCACCAGGTCGGCGTCGGCGTGCTCGTCCGCGATGCGGCGCAGGCGTGCCACGATCGCCTCGGGGTCGTCGATCCGCGGCTCCGCCACGTGCGTGAGGATGCGCGAGTGCCGCACCAGGCCCGTCGACGCGCCGGACACCACCACGGAGCGCACGCCGTACGCCTCGTGGAACGCCCGGGCCAGGCTGTACGCGCCGATGTCGCCGCCCAGGACGACGGGCTGCAGCCGCCGCTGCGGGGTCTGCGTCACGATGCCTCCTTGGCGCCGGTGGTCGACGACGTGCCGGCCGCGCTGTCGGCCGCGCTGTTGGCCGCGTAGTTCCGGCGCAGCGCGTCGGCCGGGTAGAACTGCCGGTACTTGCGCACGTGGTTGAGCATCGCCGTGAGCACGTACAGCCGACGCCGCGGCGACGCGTCGGCCTTGTAGCGCAGCGGGTGCACGGTGCGCCCGGAACGCTGCAGCCGCACGACGCGGGCGCGCAGCTCGGGGTCCAGCACGTACGAGCGCAGCAGCCGCTTCGGCACGACGGCGTACAGGACCTCCCGGTCCGCCGTCACCGGCTCGCGCCGCACGCCGCGCACGACGTCGTCCACCAGGGCCTCGGTCGGGTTCTGCCCGCCCGCGGTGAGGTAGTAGTTGTTCCGACCGATGCGCGGGTTCTGCTCGAAGAACTTGAACACGCCGTCGCGCGGGTCGAGCTTGACGTCGAAGTTCGCGAACCCGCGCCAGCCGGTGTGCTCGAGGATCCGCTGGGCGGCGTCGAGGATCTCGTCGATCGGCTCGACGATCATCGCCGACGGGTTGCCCCGCGCGGCCGGCGTGCGCTCCTCGAGGAGCACCTGCGCCGAGGAGCGCAGCGTGACCCTCCCGCTCGAGTCGGCGTACGCCGTGACCGACCGCATCCGCGTGTCGTCACCCGGGATGTTCTCCTGCACCAGGAAGCGCCCGCGGAAGCCGGCCTCGCGCAGCGAGATCATCAGCCGGTCCAGCTCGGCCGGCGTCGCGATCTCGTAGATCTTCTTCTTCCCGGCGAACTGCACGTCGTGGTAGTCGGCGCTGCTCGCGGGCTTGGCGATGACCGGGAAGTCGAAGCCGACGGGCAGCGGCTCCCAGCCGGGCTCGGCCGCCCGGGCGAAGTCCTGGATCACCGTGGCCGGCGTCGGGATCCCGAGCTCCGCGCACACCTCCTGGAACTCCGCCTTGTCGGAGATCCGGTCGATGAGCGCGGCGTCCGCGAACGGGACGACGTAACCGGCGGCCTCGAGCTCCGTGCGGTGGTGCACGAGCACGCGCACCACCCAGTCCATGTTGGTGAGGAGCACGAGGGTGCGGCCGGGGGCCGACATCCGGCCCGCGACGTCCTGGAGCGCCGCGACGATCTGCTCGGGCGCGGTGCCGGACAGCTCGGTGTCGATGATCTGCGAGTGCGCGATCGGGCCCGGCTCGGCGAAGGCGACGACGGTGGTGCGCACGCCGTAGCGCTCGTGGAACGAGCGGGCGAGGGCGTACACACCGATGTCCGAGCCGACGATGACGGGCTGGAACCCGGGGCCGGCGTCGGTGCTGGTGGTGCTCACGGGTGCGCTCATGCCTCCTGCTCGGAGCGGTCGGCCGACCACTCGGTGTGGAAGGTGCCCTCGCGGTCGGTGCGGCGGTAGGTGTGCGCGCCGAAAAAGTCGCGCTGCGCCTGGATGAGCGCGGCGGGCAGCCGCTCGGCGCGCACGCCGTCGTAGTAGGCGAGGGACGAGGAGAACGCGGGGGTCGGGACGCCGTTGAGGGCGGCCTGCGACACCACCCGACGCCAGGCGGCGAGGCCGTTCCCCACGGCGTTCGTGAAGTACTCGTCCGCGAGCAGCAGCGGCAGCGCGGCGTCGCGCTCGTACGCCTCGGTGATGCGGTTGAGGAAGCGGGCGCGGATGATGCAGCCGCCGCGCCAGATGCGGGCCATGGCACCGCGGTCGATGTCCCAGCCGTACTCGGCGGAGGCGGCGGCGATCTGGTCGAAGCCCTGGCTGTACGCGACGACCTTCGACGCGTACAGCGCGAGGCGCACGTCCTCGATGAAGGCGTCGCGGTCCGCGATCTCCCAGGTCCCGGCATCGGCGGGCAGCGCGGCGCGGCCGGCCTCGCGCTGCGGCACGGAGCCGGACAGCGCGCGGGCAAACGTCGCCTCGGCGATGCCGGTGATCGGCACGCCGAGGTCGAGGCCGTTCTGCACCGTCCAGCGGCCGGTGCCCTTCTGCTCGGCCTGGTCGAGCACGACGTCGACGAACGCGCTGCCGGTGGCCGCGTCGACGTGCTGCAGCACGTCGGCGGTGATCTCGATGAGGAACGACTCGAGGTCGCCGGTGTTCCACTCGGCGAAGATCTGCCCGATCTCGGCCGCGGACGCGCCCAGCCCCTGCTTGAGCAGGTCGTAGGCCTCGGCGATGAGCTGCATGTCGGCGTACTCGATGCCGTTGTGCACCATCTTGACGAAGTGCCCGGCGCCGTCGGGGCCGACGTAGGTGCAGCACGGCGTGCCGTCGACCTTGGCCGAGATGTCCTCGAGGATCGGGCCCAGGCTCGCGTACGACTCGCGGGTGCCGCCCGGCATGATCGACGGGCCGTTGAGCGCACCCTCCTCGCCGCCGGAGACGCCGGTGCCCACGAAGTGCAGGCCCTTCGCGCTGAGGTCCTTCTCGCGGCGGATGGTGTCGGGGAAGTGCGCGTTGCCGGCGTCGACGACGATGTCGCCCTCCTCCAGCAGCGGCACGAGCTCGTCGATGACGGCGTCGGTCGCGGCGCCCGCCTTGACCATGATGACGACCTTGCGGGGCCGCTCCAGGGAGGCGACGAAGTCGGCCATCGACTCGGACGGGACGAAGTCGCCCTCGTGCCCGGCGTCGGCGATCAGCGACTGCGTCTTGGCGTACGACCGGTTGTGCACCGCCACCGTGTAGCCGTGCCGCGCGAAGTTGCGGGCGAGGTTGCGGCCCATCACCGCAAGGCCGGTCACGCCGATCTGGGCACGAGCTGTCATCGTTTCCCTGCTTCCGTCGGTTCTCGGTTCGGGTCGGGCGGCCGGGTGGCGGCGACTGGCGCACGCTCCCCCGCCCGGGAGCCGGGACCAGCGTAGTCGTCGCGGCGGCCGAGGTGTACGGACCATCACGATCCGGACACGACCGGCCCCCCGGTGCGTCGTTTCACCCGACCGACCGCACCGCGCCGTACGGTGGCTGGCGTGACCGGCGATCGCACGGGTGACTCGAAGCGGGATCCGCAGCAGGCTCCCAGGCAGCAGGTGCCCGCCCCGTTCGCGGCCGCGCTGGCGTCCCTGCGCGAGCGGCGGCTGCGCGGCGAGGTGCACCTGGCGGAGATCCCCGGCCCCACGCGCGTGGCCCCGTTCTCGGTGGCCCTCGAGGGCGAGGTCGCCGAGCCCGGGGGCGAGGAGGTCGCCACGGGCCGGTTGGTCGTCCTGCACGACCCTGAGGGGCAGGAGACCTGGCAGGGCACGTTCCGGGTCGTCACGCTGGTGCGCGCCACCCTCGAGCCCGAGTTCGCTGCCGATCCCCTGCTGGCCGACGTCGCGTGGACCTGGGTGACGGAGTCGCTCGACGCCGCGGGCGTGGACGCCCTCGCGGTCGGCGGCACCGTGACGCGCGTCCTCTCCCAGAGCTTCGGCGCGCTGGGCGCCACGCCCGACGCCGTGGACCTCGAGATCCGCGCGTCCTGGACGCCCACCGACACCGACCTCGGGGTGCACCTCGCCGTGTGGGGAGACCTCATGGCGACGGCCGGCGGCCTGCCCCCGCTGCCCGACGGCGTCGCCTCGCTCGCCGCACGCTCGGGCGGTCGCGGGCACCCACGCCCCGGGTCCCGACCGCATACCGTGGGGCCATGAGCTCAGCAGTCCCCCCGACCGCCACCGACGTCGTCCCGCTCACCGAGCCGGCGGACGGCGTCGGGCGCGTCGTCGACACCCCGGCCGCCCTCGACCGCGTGGTCGAGCGGTTCGCGGCCGGCACCGGCCCCGTCGCCGCCGACGCGGAGCGCGCCTCGGGCTACCGCTACGGTCAGGCCACCTACCTGGTCCAGCTGCGGCGCGAAGGCGCCGGCACGGCGCTCCTCGACCCGGTCGCGCTGCCCGACCTGTCGGCGATCGGCGACGCCGTGGGTGACGCCGAGTGGGTGCTGCACGCTGCCTCCCAGGACCTGCCGGGCCTGGCCGAGCACGGGCTGCGGCCGGCGCGCGTCTTCGACACCGAGCTCGCCGCCCGGCTGCTGGGCCTGGAGCGCGTGGGGCTCGCCGCCGTGGTCGCCGAGCTGCTCGGACTGGGCCTGGCGAAAGAGCACTCGGCCGTCGACTGGTCCACGCGGCCGCTGCCCGAGGACTGGCTGCGCTACGCCGCGCTCGACGTCGAGGTGCTGGTGGACCTGCGCGACCGCCTGGCGGAACGGCTGGACGCGGACGGCAAGGCGGAGTGGGCGGCCCAGGAGTTCGAGGCCGAGCGCACCGCGCCCCCGCCGGCACCGCGCGTCGACCCGTGGCGGCGCACGTCCGGCACGCACACGTTGCGCGACCGTCGCCAGCTGGCCGTGGTCCGCAGCCTCTGGCTGGCGCGCGACGCGAGCGCGCGCGCCCGCGACGTCTCCCCCGGCCGGGTGCTGCCGGACCGCGCCATCGTGGCCGCCGCCCGCGCGCTGCCGCGCACGGTGCCGCAGCTCACCGCCCTGCCGGAGTTCGCCGGGAAGGCCACGCGCCGCCGCGCGCCCGCCTGGCAGCGCGCGATCGACGAGGCCCTCGCCCTGCCCGACGACCGGCTGCCGAGCCAGCGCGGCCCGCGCACCGACGGGCCGCCCCAGCCGCGCACCTGGGCCGACCGAGACCCCGTCGCAGCCCGGCGTCTCACGACGGCCCGCGACCTTCTCGCCACGATGTCCGGCGACCTGCACGTGCCCGTGGAGAACCTGCTGCAGCCGGACGCCCTGCGCCGCCTGTGCTGGACGCCGCCGGACCCGGCCCGCTCGGCAGAGATCGCGGAGTTCCTCCGGGGCCGCGGAGCCCGGCCGTGGCAGATCGAGCTGGTCGCGACCCCCCTCGAGGACGCCTTCTCCACCGTCTCCTGACCCCCGACCTGTCAGGACCACACGCAGGTATTGGTACTCCTGGCCTGACAACTCGTGTGAGACGGGGTCTCAGAGTGGTCTATCCTGGTTCCCGGTACTCGCGGTAGCGTGTACCTCGGCGCCGGCCCTACGGGTCGTCGCCCGAGAGCGGCGTCGCTCGTCGGACGCCGAAGTCCCGACCCCCCGCCTGCGGATGGAGCTTCCATGACCACACGGAACCCGGCCCGCCGCGCGCTGCGCGACGTCGTCTTCGTCGAGGGCGTGCGCACGCCGTTCGGCAAGGCCCGGCCCGACGGCCTGTACGCCGAGACCCGAGCCGACGACCTGGTCGTCAAGGCCGTCCGCGAGCTGCTGCGCCGCCACCCCGAGCTGCCGGGCGAGCGCGTGGACGAGGTGGCCATCGCCGCCACCACCCAGCAGGGCGACCAGGGCCTGACCCTCGGCCGCACCGTGGGGATGCTCGCCGGCCTCCCCCAGACCGTCCCGGGCTTCGCCATCGACCGGATGTGCGCGGGCGCGATGACGGCCGTCACGACGACCGCCGCCGGCATCGCGACCGGCAGCGCCGACGTCGTGATCGCGGGCGGCGTGGAGCACATGGGCCGCCACCCGATGGGCTTCGACGCCGACCCGAACCCGCGCTTCCTGTCCGAGAAGCTCGTGGACCCCGAGTCGCTCAACATGGGCGTCACGGCGGAGAACCTGCACGACAAGTTCCCGCACCTCACCAAGGAGCGCGCGGACGCCTACGCCGTCAACAGCCAGGCCAAGTACGCCAAGGCGCTCGCCAACGGCGACGTCGGCCCGGAGCTCGTCCCGGTCGCCGTCCGCTCCGCCGAGCAGGGCTGGGGCCTGGCCACCGCCGACGAGCTCCCCCGCCCCGGCACCACCGTCGAGGGCATCGCGAACCTCAAGACGCCGTTCCGCCCGGGCGGCCGCGTCACCGCGGGCAACGCGTCCCCGCTGACCGACGGGGCCACCGCCGCGCTGCTCGCCTCGGGCGACACCGCCGCCGAGCTGGGCCTGCCCGTCGCGATGCGCCTGGTCTCGTCCGCGTTCGCCGGCGTCGACCCGTCGATCATGGGCTACGGCCCGGTCCCCGCCACCGACCGGGCGCTCGCCCAGGCCGGGCTGACCATCGACGACATCGGCCTGTTCGAGATCAACGAGGCGTTCGCCGTGCAGGTGCTGAGCTTCCTCGACCACTACGGCATCGCCGACGACGACGAGCGCGTCAACCCGTACGGCGGCGCCATCGCCATGGGCCACCCGCTGGCCAGCTCGGGCGTGCGCCTCATGACGCAGCTCGCGCACCAGTTCGCGCAGCACCCCGAGGTCCGGTACGGCATCACCACCATGTGCGTGGGCCTGGGCCAGGGCGGCACCGTGATCTGGGAGAACCCGCACCACGCCGACTACTCCGGCCACACCACCGCGACGACCGCGACGGACGAGGAGAACTGACCACGATGCCCTCGAACACGACCGAGAACACCTCCGGCGTCCGCGCCGAGCGCGTCACGCACTCCCTCGTCCGGGACGTCGAGCTCCCGGGCGGCGCGGGCACCCTCGCGCTCGTCACGCTGGACAACGGCCTCGACCACACCAAGCCCAACACCCTGGGCCCCGAGGGCATGGCCGAGCTCACCGCGGCGCTGACCGCGCTGCAGGAGCGCGCGGGCCGCGGGGAGATCGCCGCCGTCGCCGTCACCGGCAAGCCGTACTTCCTCGCCGCGGGCGCCGACCTGCTGCAGGTCTCCACCGTCACCTCGCACGAGCAGGCGCTCGAGCTGGGCCGGTCCGGCCACGCCGCCTACGAGCTGCTGCACACGATGGGTGTGCCCACGTTCGCGTTCGTCAACGGGCTGGCGCTCGGCGGCGGCCTCGAGGTCGCGCTCAACTGCGACTACCGCACGGTGTCGGCCGACGCCCCCGCGCTCGGTCTGCCCGAGACCGGCCTCGGCCTCATCCCGGGCTGGGGCGGCGCCTACCTCGTGCCGCGCCTCGTGGGCATCGAGAAGGCCGTCGACGTCATCCTCACGCGCCCCGCGACGCAGAAGCCGTTCAAGGCGGCCGAGGCCGCGCAGATCGGCCTGGTGGACCAGCTCCTCGAGCCTGCCGACTTCCTCGAGCAGTCGATCCTGTGGGCGTCGCGGGTGCTGCGCGGCGACGTCGAGGTTCCCCGCCGCGAGCTCGACCCGCAGCCGGTGTGGGACGCCGTCGTCGCGGCCACGCGCCAGCGGCTCGACGCCGTCGTCGCGGGCTCTCGCCCGGCGCCGTACCGCGCCCTGGACCTGCTCGCGGCGGCCCGCACGGCCACCCGCGCGGAGGCCTTCGCGGCCGAGGACCGGGCGCTGGCCGACCTCATCATGTCCGACGAGATGCGCGCCAGCGTCTACGCGTTCCAGCTCGTCTCGGGCGGCAAGAAGCCCGTCGGCGCCCCGGACAAGAGCCTCGCCCGACCGGTCACCCGGGTCGGCATCGTCGGCGCCGGCCTCATGGCCGCGCAGATCGCCCTGCTCGTCGCGCAGCGCCTCGGCGTGCCCGTCGTCATGCGCGACCTGGACCAGGAGCGGGTCGACAAGGGCCTCGGCTTCGTCCGGTCCACGGTCGAGAAGCTCGTCGGCCGCGGACGGATGGCGCCCGAGGCCGCCGCGCGCATCGTCGCGAGCGTGCACGGCACCACCGACATCGACGAGTTCGCCACCTGCGACGTGGTGGTCGAGGCCGTGACCGAGGTCATGGGCCTCAAGAAGAAGGTCTTCGCCGAGCTCGAGGGCATCGTCCGCGAGGACACGATCCTCGCGACGAACACCAGCGCGCTGTCGGTCACCGAGATGGCGGCCGACCTCCAGCACCCCGAGCGGGTCGTGGGCATCCACTTCTTCAACCCCGTGGCCCAGATGCCGCTGGTCGAGGTCGTCAAGGCCGAGCGGACCTCCGACGAGGCGCTGGCCACGGCGTTCGCCATCACGAAGAAGCTGCGCAAGACGGCGGTGCTCGTGGCCGACCGGCCCGGCTTCGTCGTCAACCGGCTGCTCGTGCTCGTCATGGGCAAGGTCGTCGAGGCCATCGAGAACGGCACGTCCGTCGAGGTGGCCGACACCGCGCTGGCGCCGCTGGGCTTCCCGATGCCGACCTTCGAGCTCTTCGACCTCGTCGGCCCGGCCGTCGGCCTGCACGTGCTCACCTCGCTGCGCGAGGACCTGGGCGACCGGTTCCCGACCTCCCCCGGCCTGGAGAAGCTCGTCGCCGACGGCACGCGCGTCGTGCTCGACCGTCCGGCCCCCGGGCTGCCCAAGCCGGTCGACCCGGCGATCCAGGCCGTCTTCGGCGAGGTGCTCCCGGCAGGCGAGCAGGGCCGGCACGGCACCCCGGTGCTCGACGCCGCGGGCGTGCTGGACTCCGTGCTCACGGCGCTGACGGTCGAGATCGGCCACATGCTCGACGAGGGCGTGGTCGCCGGGCCGCAGCAGATCGACCTGTGCATGATCCTCGGCGCCGGGTGGGGCTTCCACACCGGCGGCATCACGCCGTACCTCGACCGCGCCGGGTACTCGGTGAAGGTCCTGGGCCGCCGGATCCTGCCCGACGGCGCCGCGAACGTCCCCGAGGCCGTCGCCTGACACGCCCTCCTCGGAGACCCGAGCCCCACGGCTCAGGACGCTCCGGTGGCCCGGTCCCTCGTCGGGACCGGGCCACCGGAGCGTGCCTCGACCCGCAGACCTGCGCCGTGGACTACGACGAGGCCGGGCCTCGGACCGCGCGCCGGACCGCCTCGACCGTCCTCGCGACGTCGTCCTCGTCCGTGGACCAGTTGCTCACCGAGACCCGCAGGACGTCCTGGCCGCGCCACCGGGAGCCGGAGATCCATGTCTCGCCGTCGGCGAGGAGCCGCACGCCGGCCGCCCGCGTCAGGGCGTCGTCGTCCAGCGCGAGGCACACCTGGGTGTAGACGACGTCGTTGACCACCTGCACGCCGTCGATGCGCGCCACGCCCTCGGCGATCGCCCGGGCGCGATCCGCCAGCCCTCCGACGAGCCCGGCCAACCCCTCCCGCCCGAGGGAACGCAGCGCGGCCCAGGTGGGCACGCCGCGGGCACGCCGCGAGAGCTCGGGCGCCTTGTCGTAGGGGTTGCCGGGGCCGGGCGCGTCCACGAGGTACGCCGTGTGCACGCCGAACGCGGCGCGCACGGAGGCAGGGTCAGCCACGACGGCGACGCCGCAGTCGTAGGGCACGTTCAGGGTCTTGTGCGCGTCGGTCGCCCAGGAGTCCGCGCCCTCGATCCCACGCACGAGGTGAGCGAGGCCGGGTGTCGCGGCCGCCCAGAGGCCGAACGCGCCGTCGACGTGCACCCAGGCGCCGTGGTCGTGCGCGAGCGGGATCGCCTCCGCGAAGGGGTCGAAGGACCCGGAGTGCACGTTCCCGGCCTGCAGGGCCACGATCGTCGGCGTCCCGGGCGCCCCCTCGGCGAGCGCGGCGGCGAGGGAGTCCGTGCGCAGCCGGCCCTGGTCGTCGGCCGCCACCTCCGTCGGGGCGCCGAGCCCGAGGTAGCGCAGCGCGAGATCGACGGAGTCGTGGCGCTCGGCACCGACCAGCACGCGCACCGGAGGGCCGCCCGTCAGGCCCCGCTCGTGGACGTCCCACCCCGCGCGGGCGAGCACCGCACCGCGCGCGGCGGCCAGCCCGGTGAGGTTCGCCGTCGTCGCGCCGGTCACGAAGCCCACGTCGGAGCCCGCGGGCAGGCCGAGCGCGTCGAGCACCCACCGTCCCGCCTCCTCCTCGACCGCGACGACGCCCGGCGTGGAGAACCGCATCCCCGCGTTCTGGTCCCAGGCGCTCACGAGCCAGTCGGCGCCCAGCGCCGCGGGCAGGGTGCCGCCCATGACCCAGCCGAAGAACCGGCCCGACCCGATCGCCATCAGGCCGGGCTCGACCCGGGCGGCGAGCTCGTCGACCACGCCCGCCGGCGCGAGCCCCTGACCGGGCAGCGGCCCGGGCAACGTCCGCCCGACGGCGTCCGCGTCGGCGCGCGGCGGGACGGGCCGCTCCCCCACGTCGTCGAGCCAGGCGCGCGCGTGGTGCACGGCGCGGTCGAGCGCGCCGTCGAAGTCCTTGCCTCTGACCGTCATCCGGGTGCTCCTTCGCGACCGGCCTCGGTGCCGCCGCCAGGATACCGAGGGGAATATCACGGGGCGGGACGACGCCTCGGTAGGAGGGAGGGCAGCGCCCGACGCCCGGGACGTCCTCGCCGCGAAGTCCCGGGGGCCGGCGGAAGTGCGCGACGATCACGCACGCGTGTGAGACTTCCCCGCATGAAGCGGACCATGGGTATCGAGGAGGAGTTCCTGCTGGTCGGGGACGACGGACGGCCGGTCGCACGGGCCAGCGAGGCGCTCGACGCCTCCGGCGTCGACCTGACGAGGTCCCCCGAGACCGGCGGAGGCGCGCTCGAGACCGAGTTCATGGAGGAACAGCTCGAGACGGCGACCCACCCGCGCCACGAGCTCACCGACCTCGCCGCGGAGGTCCGCGCGGGCCGGCAGCGCGCCCAGGCGGCGGCCGACCGGGTCGGGGTGCGCGTCGCGGCGCTGGCCACGTCCCCGTGGCCGTTCGAGGGCACGACCGTGGCGCGGCTGCGCTACCTGGAGGCGCGGGCGGCGTTCGGCCTCACGGCCCGCGAGCAGCTCACCAGCGGCTGCCACGTGCACGTCGCCGTGGCCGACGACGCCGAGGGCGTGGCCGTCCTCGACCGCATCGGGCCGTGGCTGTCCGTGCTGCTCGCGCTGAGCGCGAACTCGCCCTTCTGGCAGGGCGAGGACTCCGGCTTCGCCAGCTACCGCTCCCAGGTGTGGGCGCGCTGGCCCACGTCCGGGCCGGCCCGCTCCTTCGGGTCGCCGGAGGGCTACCGGCAGGCGGTCGACGACCTCGTCGCCACCGGGACGATCCTCGACCAGAACATGGTGTACTTCGACGCCCGGCTCTCCTCCCGCTACCCCACCGTCGAGATCCGCGTCGCCGACGTCTGCCTCGACGCCGACACGGCCACCCTGCTGGGCGCCCTCGCCCGCGGACTCGTCGAGACGGCGGCTCGCGAGGCCTCGGAAGGGCTCGCCGCGCCGGTGCTGCGGCCCGAGCTGCTGCGCACCGCCTCGTGGCGCGCAGGTCGCTCGGGGCTCTCGACGGAGCTGTTGTCGCCGCACACGTGGCAGCCCGCACCCGCGCACGACGTCGTCGGGCAGCTCGTGGCGCACGTGCGCGAGGCACTCGCCGACGACGGCGACCTGGACGCGGTCACCGAGCTCCTCGGACGGCTGTGGGCCGGGGGCGGCGGTGCGGCACGGCAGCGCGCGTGGCACGCGGAGTCGGGCGACCTGCGCGCCGTCGTGGACCGCGCCGTCGAGGTCACCCACGCCTGAGCGTGCGGTCCCGCGTCAGTCGTCCCAGCCCATGCGGAGCACCTCGAACGGGGTCGCGTGCTGCACGCCGAGGCGCGGCCCCGTGGCCGACGTCATCCGGGCGAGGAACTCGGCCGGGTCGAAGTGCTCCCACCCGAGACCGTCCAGGTAGGCGGCGTGGGCCCGCAGCGACGCGACGCCGGCGTCGAACGTGTCGGTGACGTCGACCGCGTGCCCCGCGTCGGGCGACCCGGCGACCCACACCTGACGCACGCCGCCCCACGGCTGGAACCCCTCGGCCTCGAGCTGATCGGTGAAGACCCACCGGTTGCCGGCGTCGCGCACCGCGTCGACGACGGCGCGCCCGGTCGCGACGTGGTCGGCCTGGTTGAGCATCCCGCCGGGGAAGGTCTCGCGGTAGTTGCCGGTGATGACGACCTCCGGCCGGTGCCGGCGCACGGCGCCCGCGATCGCCCGGCGTAGCGGCAGGCCGTACTCGATCACCCCGTCGGCGAACCCGAGGAACTCGACCTCCTCGACGCCGACGGCCCTCGCGGAGGCGATCTGCTCGGCCTCGCGCACCCGGCGCGCCTCGTCGGGGTGGATGCCGTCGATCCCGGCCTCGCCGCTGGTCACCATGCTGTAGACGACCCGCTTGCCCTGGCCCGTCCAGCGGGCGACGGCCGCGGCCGCGCCGAACTCCATGTCGTCGGGGTGCGCCACCACCGCGAGCGCCGTCGTCCAGGTCTCGTCGAGGGGGCGCAGCGGGGCGTCCTCGTCGGCACGGTCGGGTGTCGTCGCCATGCCGACCACGCTAGCGACTCAGTAGGTCGTCAGCCCGTGGGCGCGGAAGACCTCGCGCACGGCCTCGGTCGCCTCCGGCGTCGGCGGCTCGGTGCCGTCGAGCTCGTAGGTGCGCCCGAGCTCGGCCCACTTGTCGCGGGCCATCTGGTGGAACGGCAGCACCTCGACGCGCTCGACCGTGCCGGGGCGCACGGCCTCGATGTCCGCCGCGTGCCGGGCGACGGCGGCGACGTTCTCCGGGTCGTCGGTGAGGCCGGGCACGAGGACGAACCGCACCCAGACCGTGACGCCGCGCTCGGCGAGGCGGCGGCCGAAGCGGAGCGTGGGCGCCAGGGAGCGTCCCGTCACGCGCCGGTAGGTCTCCTCGTCGCCCGCCTTGATGTCGAGCAGCACCAGGTCCGTGTCGTGGAGCATCGCGTCGGTCGCGTTGGCGCCGAGGAAGCCCGAGGTGTCGAGCGTCGTGTGCACCCCGAGCTCCTTCGCTCCGCGCAGGACCCGCGCGGCGAACGCGGGCTGCATGAGCACCTCGCCGCCCGACAGCGTGACGCCGCCGCCCGTCGCGGAGAAGATGCCGCGGTAGCGCGCCACGCGGGCCAGCAGGTCCTCGGTGAGGACGGGCTCGCCGTCCTTCATCGCCAGGGTGTCGGGGTTGTGGCAGTACAGGCAGCGCAGCGGGCAGCCGCTGAGGAACACCGTCAGCCGCGTCCCCGGGCCGTCGACGGCGGTCACGAGCTCCCAGGAGTGCACCGAGCCGAGCTCCCCCGAGCGCATCAGCGCCAGGCGGTCGGAGCGGCCCACCTCAGCGGTGTCCACGGTCTCGCTCCCCACGGACCTGATTCCCCCGAGGCCGGCGCCGGCCCGGCGCCGGGAGGGGGCGTCCAGCAACGCCGGGCCGGCAGTCATGGTCAGAGCCCCCCATGGAAGGTCCGCGACAGCACGTCGAGCTGCTGCTCGCGGGTCAGCCGCACGAAGTTCACCGCGTAGCCGGAGACGCGGATCGTGAGCTGCGGGTACTTCTCCGGGTGCTCCATCGCGTCCTCGAGCGTCTCGCGCACGAGGACGTTGACGTTCATGTGGTAGCCGTCGGCGCCCACCGAGGCGTCGAGCAGGCCGGCGAGGTTCGCGACCTGCTCCTCGCGGGTGCGGCCGAGGCCGGACGGCACGACGGTGTTGGTCAGCGAGATCCCGTCCTGCGCCTGGTCGTAGGGCAGCTTCGCGACGGACAGCGCCGAGGCGAGCATGCCGTGCGTGTCGCGGCCGTTCATCGGGTTGGCGCCGGGCGAGAAGGGCTCCCCCGCGCGGCGGCCGTCCGGCGTGTTCCCGGTCGCCTTGCCGTAGACCACGTTGGACGTGATCGTCAGCACCGACTGCGTGGGCACCGCGTCGCGGTACATCCGGTGGCTGCGGATCTTCGCCATGAACGACTCGACCAGCTCGACGGCGATGGCGTCGACGCGGTCGTCGTCGTTGCCGTAGGCGGGCCAGTCGCCGTCCGTCTCGTAGTCGACGACGATGCCGCGCTCGTCGGTCACCGGGGTGACGGTGGCGTACCGGATGGCCGAGAGGGAGTCCGCCGCGACCGACAGGCCGGCGATGCCGCAGGCCATGGTGCGCAGCACGTCCTTGTCGTGGAGGGCCATCTCGAGCCGCTCGTACGCGTACTTGTCGTGCGACCAGTGGATGCAGTTCAGCGCCTCGACGTACGTCTCGGCGAGCCAGTCCATGGTGCGGTCGAAGCGGGCGCGTACGTCGTCGTAGTCCAGCGGCAGCCCCGGCGTGACGGCGGGGAACGCCGGCGAGACCTGCTTCCCGGTGACCTCGTCCCTGCCGCCGTTGATCGCGTACAGCAGCGCCTTGGCGAGGTTCACGCGGGCGCCGAAGAACTGCATCTGCTTGCCGACGGCCATCGGCGAGACGCAGCACGCGATGGCGGCGTCGTCGCCCCACGCGGGGCGGATCTGCTCGTCCGACTCGTACTGCACCGCGGACGTGTCGATCGACACCTTGGCGCAGAACTCCTTGAACCCCGCGGGCAGCCGAGGGCTCCAGAAGACCGTCATGTTCGGCTCGGGCGCCGGGCCCAGGTTGTACAGGGTCTGCAGGAAGCGGAACGAGTTCTTCGTGACGAGGGGCCGGCCGTCCTCGCCCATCCCGCCGATGGTCTCGGTGACCCAGGTCGGGTCGCCGGAGAACAGCGCGTCGTACTCGGGGGTGCGCAGGAAGCGCACGATCCGCAGCTTGATGACGAAATCGTCGACGATCTCCTGCGCCTCGGGCTCGGTGAGCCGCCCGGCGGCCAGGTCGCGCTCGATGTAGACGTCGAGGAAGGTCGACGTGCGGCCGAGCGACATCGCGGCGCCGTTCTGCTCCTTCACCGCGGCGAGGTAGCCGAAGTAGAGCCACTGCACGGCCTCGCGCGCCGTCGTCGCCGGGCCCGAGATGTCGTACCCGTACGACGCGGCCATCTCCTTGAGCTCGCCCAGCGCGCGGATCTGCTCCGCGTGCTCCTCGCGCTCGCGCACGACGGACTCGCTGAACGGCTGGACGTCGAGGCCGAGCTTGTCGACCTTCTTCGCGGCGACCAGCTGGTCGACGCCGTACAGGGCCACGCGGCGGTAGTCGCCGATGATGCGGCCGCGCCCGTAGGCGTCCGGCAGGCCGGTGATGACGTGCGAGCTGCGGGCGGCGCGGACGTTCGGCGGGTAGACGTCGAAGACGCCCTGGTTGTGCGTCTTGCGGTACTCGGAGAAGACCTTCTTGAGGTCCTCGTCCACCGGGTAGCCGTAGGTCTTCAGCGCACCCTCGACCATGCGCCAGCCGCCGTTCGGCATGATCGCGCGCTTGAGCGGGGCGTCGGTCTGCAGGCCGACGATCAGCTCCGCGTCCCGGTCGATGTAGCCCGGCCCGTGCGCGGTGATGCCCGCCGGCGTGTGCGGGTCGACGTCGTAGACACCCTTCTCGCGCTCGGCCGGGAACATCGCCGAGAGCTGCTCCCACACCGCGGTGGTGCGCGCCGTCGGTCCCGCGAGGAACCCATCGCCGCCCGTGTACGGGGTGTAGTTGCGCTGGATGAAGTCGCGCACGTCGATGCCGTCGCACCAGGGCCCCGGGGTGAAGCCCGTCCAGGCGGTGGTCGTGGTGGGTGCCGCGTCGGTGGTCATGGGGAGCCCCCTCCTTCTGAGGTATGACCACAGCCTATTCGTGAACGTCCTCACAAGCGATGTCGAGCGGCTGTGACGCGCAGACACCGCCGAACCGGTCGCGGGTTCAGTCCAGGACGACGCCGGGAGGGGACGTCGCGAGCGCGAGGGCCGCGCGGGTCGTCGGCGCGACGACGTCGGGCCGGTCCGGCCCGTCCCACGACCGACCGTGGGAGACCCACGCCGTGCGCGTGCCCGCCGCGCGCCCAGCCGCGACGTCGGCGTGCCCGGCGTCGCCGACCATCCAGACCTGGCGCCGGTCCGCGTCCGCCGCACCCAGTCGCTCGAGGGCGATCTCGAGCAGGCGCGGGTCGGGCTTGGCGACACCTTCCTCCCCGGACACCACGACGGCGTCGACGTGGTCGCCGAGGCCGCAGCGCGCGATCTTGCCGCGCTGCTGGGCCGACGTCCCGTTGGTCACGACGGCGACCCGGTGACCCGCGCCACGCAGCGCGTCGAGGGCCGGGAGGACCCCGTCGTACACCCGGACGCCGTCGAGGATGCCGGCGCGGAACCGCCGGATCGCGGCGGGGACGTCGTCGTCCCAGCCGAGGCGGTCGATCAGCACCCGCGCGAGCGCCTCCTTGGAGCCGTGCCCGCCCTCGTCGGCGGCGAGGATCGCGCCCAGCTCGGCGGGACCCAGCCCGGCCCTGTCGACCTCGCCCGACGCCCACGCCTCGAACGCCTCGGCGCGGCCCACCAGGGTGTTGTCGAGGTCGAGGAGCCAGATCATGACGGGAGGCTAACGGCCGGGGCGCGGTCGCACCCGGCCGTCTCGCCGCGCGGGCCCCGTGGCGGGTGGCGTCAGTCCCGGGCGAGCACGGCGAGGGTGTCCCGCACGGCGTCCTCGGCCCGCATCCGCTGCTGGCCGAGGATCTGGTCGCGGCTCGCGTGGTCGAGGAAGGCCACCGGGAGGCCGACGTGCACGAACGGCGTGCGCACGCCCTGCTCCCCCGCCCGCTGGGCGGTCATGGCGCCGACGCCGCCGTCGACGACGCCGTCCTCGATCGTGAGCACGAGGTCGTGCTCGCCGGACAGCTTCACCAGCGCCTCGGGCACCGGCAGCACCCACGTCGGCGCGACGACGTCGACCGCCAGGCCGTGCGCGGCCAGGGACTCGCCCGCCGCGAGCGCCGTGCCCACCATCGAGCCCACGCCCACGACGAGGACCTTGCGTCCGTCCGCGCCGGGGGCGGACGGGTGCCGGGCCACCACGTCGACACCGTCGAGCGACTCGAGGGCCGGGAGCGGGTCGGAGAGCGCGCCCTTGGGGTAGCGCACGACGGTCGGCGCGTCGTCGACGTCCACCGCCGCGCGCAGGGCTGCGCGCAGGGTGGGCTCGTCGCGGGGGGCGGCGAGCCGCAGCCCGGGGACGATGCGCAGCATCGCCATGTCCCACATGCCGTTGTGGCTGGCCCCGTCGTCGCCGGTGATCCCGGCCCGGTCGAGCACGAACGTCACGCCCGCCCGGTGCAGCGCGGCGTCCATGAGCACCTGGTCGAAGGCGCGGTTGAGGAACGTGGCGTAGACGGCGACCACCGGGTGCAGCCCGGCGAAGGCCATGCCGGCCGCCGAGGTCGCGGCGTGCTGCTCGGCGATGCCCACGTCGAAGGTGCGGTCCGGGAACTCCTGCGCGAACGGCGCCAGGCCCACCGGGTGCAGCATCGCCGCGGTGATGGCGACGACGTCGGGCCGGTCGCGGCCGATCTTCACGATCTCGTCGGCGAAGACCTTGGTCCAGCCGAACCGCGACGGCGCGACGGGCAGGCCGGTCTCGGGGTGGATCTGACCGACGGCGTGGAAACGGTCGGCGACGTCCTGCTCGGCCGGGGTGTAGCCGCGACCCTTCTCGGTGATGGCGTGCACGATCACGGGCCCGCCGTAGGCCTTGGCCCGGCGCAGCGCCTGCTCCATCGCCGCAACGTCGTGCCCGTCGACCGGGCCGACGTACTTCAGGCCGAGGTCCTCGAACATGCCCTGCGGCGCGACGACGTCCTTGATGCCCTTCTTCAGCCCGTGCAGCCAGTCGTACGCGAAGCGGCCGGGCGCGCCCGTGCGGTGCAGCGTGCGCTTGCCCCACGACAGGAACGCCTCGTAGCCGCGGGTGGTCCGCAGGGTGTCGAGGTGGTTGGCCACGCCGCCGATCGTCGGCGAGTAGGAGCGCCCGTTGTCGTTGACGACGATGACGAGCCGGCGGTCCTGCGACGCCGCGATATTGTTCAGCGCCTCCCAGGCCATGCCGCCCGTGAGCGCGCCGTCGCCGATGACGGCGGCGACGTGCCGCTCCGGGTGCCCCTGCACGGCGTTGGCCTTGGCCACGCCGTCGGCCCACGACAGCGCGGTGGAGGCGTGCGAGTTCTCGACGACGTCGTGCTCGGACTCGGCGCGCGAGGGGTAGCCGGACATGCCGCCCGCCTTGCGCAGCGCGGAGAAGTCCTGCCGGCCCGTAAGGAGCTTGTGCACGTACGCCTGGTGGCCCGTGTCGAACACGAGGGTGTCCCGCGGGGAGGCGAAGACGCGGTGCAGCGCGATCGTCAGCTCGACGACGCCCAGGTTCGGCCCCAGATGCCCTCCGGTGCGCGACACCTGGTCGACCAGGAAGGCCCGGATCTCCGCCGCGAGCCGCGTCGTCTGCTCCGGCGAGAGCCGGCGGACGTCCTCGGGCGAGCCGATGGTGCTCAGCAGGCTCATGCGTTCCTCCCCGTTCATAGCCACACCACAATAGGCGGTCCGCAGCGTCCCACGAACCGTCGCGCCCCACGTACCGGCGCCGCACGGGGTAGTTTCGACCCTGCCGACGGGAACACGTGACCGCCGGCGAGCGTTCGGCAGAGGGACGACCCAGGAAGCTCGTCCTCTCCCGACACACCTCTCAGGGGACACCTGTGCGCTTTCTCGACGGGCAGCAGCCCACCACCGACCTCACCTACGGCGACGTCTTCATGGTCCCGTCCCGCTCGGACGTGACCAGCCGCTTCGACGTCGACCTCTCCACCGACGACGGCACGGGGACGACGATCCCGGTCGTCGTGGCGAACATGACGGCCGTCGCGGGCCGCCGGATGTCCGAGACGGTCGCCCGCCGCGGCGGCATCGCGATCATCCCGCAGGACATCCCGGTCGACGTCGTCGCCGACGTCGTGGCCGACGTGAAGTCCAAGGACCCGGTCATCGAGACGCCCGTCGTCGTGGCGCCCACGGACACCGTCTCCACGGTGCTGACGCTGCTGGGCAAGCGCGCGCACGGCGCGGCGGTCGTGGTGGCCGACGGCAAGCCCGTGGGCGTCGTCACGGAGGGCGACTGCGCCGCCGTCGACCGGTTCGCCCAGGTGCACCAGGTGATGTCGGACGACGTCGTCGCGCTCGACGCCGCGGCGATCGACGCCGAGGGGCTCGAGGCCACGTTCGAGCGCATGCACGCCGCCAAGATCCACCTCGCGCCCGTCGTGCGCGACGGCGTCCTGGCGGGCGTCCTCACCCGCAAGGGCGCCGTGCGCTCGTCCGTGTACCGGCCCGCGCTCGACGCCGCCGGCCGGCTGCGGATCGGCGCGGCCGTCGGCATCAACGGCGACGTGGCCGCCAAGACCCGCGAGCTGCTCGACGCGGGGGTGGACGTGCTCGTCGTCGACACCGCGCACGGTCACCAGTCGAAGATGCTGCAGGCCCTCGAGGCCGTCCGCTCCGTCGACCCGCAGGTGCCGGTCGTGGCCGGCAACGTCGTGACCGCCGCCGGCGTGCGCGACCTCGTCGCCGCGGGCGCCGACATCCTCAAGGTCGGCGTCGGGCCGGGCGCGATGTGCACCACGCGCATGCAGACCGCCGTGGGCCGCCCGCAGTTCTCCGCCGTGCTCGAGTGCGCGGCTGCAGCGCGCGAGCTCGGCAAGCACGTGTGGGCCGACGGCGGCGTGCGCCACCCCCGCGACGTCGCGCTGGCGCTGGCCGCCGGCGCGTCGCAGGTGATGGTCGGCTCGTGGTTCGCCGGCACATACGAGTCGCCCGGCGACCTGCACGACGACGGCACGGGCCGCCTGTACAAGGACTCGTTCGGCATGGCCTCCGCGCGGGCCGTGGCGGCCCGCACCGCCGGGGCGGGCACCGCCTTCGGCCGCGCGCGCAAGGCCCTCTACGAGGAGGGCATCTCCACCGGGAAGATGTACGTCGACCCGCTGCGCCCGGGCGTCGAGGACCTGCTCGACGAGATCACCTCGGGCCTGCGCTCCAGCTGCACCTACGCCGGGGCGCGCACGCTCGGGGAGTTCCACGAACGCGCGCTGGTCGGCGTGCAGTCCGCCGCCGGCTACGCCGAGGGCATGCCGGTCGCCACGAGCTGGTGAGCAGGCCGTGAGGGGGACGGCCGCCGCGCGCGCCCAGCTCGCTGCACTGGCGGCAGACCGCCGCTTCCTGTCCGACTGGGGGCTGGCGCGGGGCGACCTGGACGCCGCGTCCGCGCGCCCCGCGGCCGTCCTCGTGCTCTTCGGGGTGCTGGACGACCTCGCCGCCGACCACGACGCCCAGGCCCTCGCCGTCGCTCACGACCTCGACGTCCTGCTCCTGGAGCGGGCGGAGACGCTGCGTTCGCATGCCGGGCAGGTCGCGTTCCCCGGCGGGCGCGCGGAGGACGGCGAGGGCCCCGTCGACGCCGCGCTGCGCGAGGCGGTCGAGGAGACCGGGCTCGACGCCGCCGGGGTCGAGGTGCTCGGCACGCTCGCCCAGCTCCCGATGCCGGTGAGCAACCACCTGGTCACGCCCGTGCTCGGGTGGTGGGCGCGGCCCACGCCGGTGCGCGTGGTCGACGTCGCCGAGTCGGCGCACGTCTTCCGCGCCCCCGTCGCCGACCTGCTGGACCCGGAGCACCGGGTCACGACGGTGCTGCACCGCGCCGGGCGCACCTGGCGCGGGCCCGGCTTCGAGGTGCTCGACGGCGCGGGCGTGCCCCACCTGGTGTGGGGCTTCACCGCGGGGATCCTCGACGCCGCGTTCGACCGCCTCGGGTGGACCGAGCCGTGGGACCACTCCCGCGAGCGCGAGCTCTGAGCCGCCGACGCCCGCGCCGTCGTCGACCCCGTCGCCTGGGATGATGCCCGGGTGCCTGCCGCCGAGATCGACGTCGACGTCCGCCTGACCCGCGCGCTGCTCGCCGAGCAGCACCCCGACCTGGCGGACCGTCCGCTGGAGATCGTCGCCCACGGCTGGGACAACGTCATGGTGCGGCTCGGCGACGACCTGGCGGTGCGGCTGCCACGGCGCGCCCTGGCCGCGCCTCTCGTCGAGCACGAGCAGCGGGCGCTCCCCGCGCTGGCCGCCCGGCTCCGCGCGGCGGCGCCCGACGTCGTCGTGCCCGTGCCCGTCCGTGTCGGGCGACCGAGCACCGCGCTCGGCTACCCGTGGCCCTGGAACGTCGTGCCGTGGGCGGACGGGGTGAGCGCGGAGGCGACGTCCGTGGCCGCCCGCACCGCCTGGGCGGGCACGCTCGGCCGGCTCCTCGCCGCGGTGCACACCCCCGCCCCGGAGGGCGCGCCGCCGAACCCGGTGCGCGGGGTGCCCCTGCGCGAGCGTGCCGAGGCGCGCGAACCCGCCGCCCTCGACGAGCGTCTGGCGGTGGTCCCGGCGGAGGCCCGGGGGGCGGCACGCCGCGTCTGGGAGCGTGCGCTGGACGCCCCCGCGTCCGACGGCCCGCCGGTGTGGCTGCACGGCGACCCGCACCCCGCGAACCTCGTCGTGGCGCCCGGCGCGGGCGGGCGGGCGGACCGGCTGGCCGCCGTCGTCGACTGGGGCGACGTGACGTCCGGCGACCCCGCCTCCGACCTGGGGTCGCTGTGGCTGTGTTTCGACGACGAGGGCCGGGCCGCCTGCCGGGCCGAGATCCAGGCCCTGGCCAACGGCGGCAGCGGCTGGGACGAGGCGACGTGGGCGCGCGCCGCGGGCTGGTCGCTGCTGTACGCGACGAACATGCTCGTGCACCCCGAGCAGCACCCCCGCATGGTGCCGATCGGCCGGCACGCCCTCGCGGCGCTGCTCGACGGCGCTGCCTGAGCGGCGGACGGCATCGCTGCGGCAGACTCGAGGCATGGCCCGCGACACGCAGAAGACCACCTGGAGCGACGCCGACCCGCGCGCGGTCGTCGCCTCCGTCGCGCGCCCCGCGCGCCGGAGGGACGCGGAGACGCTGCTCGCGCTGATGGAGCGTGCCACCGGGCAGCCCGCGCGGATGTTCGGCACCTCGATCGTGGGGTTCGGCGAGTACCGGTACGCCTACGCCAGCGGGCGCACGAGCCACGCGGCCGCCGCCGGGTTCTCCCCGCGGGCGGCTGCGTCGGTCGTCTACCTCTCCGACGGCGTCGAGGCGCACGCCGACGCCCTCGCCCGCCTGGGCCCGCACACCACCGGCGTCGGCTGCCTCTACCTCAAGGACCTCACGCAGGTGGACCTCGGCGTCCTGGAGGAGATCGTCGCCGCGTCCTACGCCACGCTCACGACGGGGACGTACGGGCTGCGGGCGCGCGAGGGCGGCGACCCCGCGTCGGCGCCGCGCTGACCCCACCGACGGCCGTCAGCCCGCGGCGACGGCCACCGGGTCCGCGCCGCGGGCCACGAGGGCCCCCCGCACGGCCGCGAGCGCACGGTCGTAGACGGCGTCGTCGCCGAGCAGCAGCGAGCCGTCGTTGGCGGCGTTCAGCATCGCGGTGATCTCGAAGGCGAGCTGGTCGACGTCGGTGCCGGCCGCGAGCTCCCCGGCCTCCACCGCCAGCTCCGCGTGCCGGCGCAGGTAGGACGTCCAGTCGCGGTGTGCCGTGACGACCGCGTCGCGCACCACCCCGTCCTGCGTGTCGAACTCGACCTCCACCGTGCGGAAGAAGCAGCCGCCCGCGAACACCCGGCGGCGGGAGTAGTCCGACCAGCACCGCACCAGCGACCACAGCCGGGCCAGCCCCGGCCCCGCCACCCGCGCGGGCTCGACGACGGCCTCGACGAACATGCCCCGGGCGTGCTCCACGGCTGCGAGCTGCAGGCCCTCCTTGCCGCCGAACAGGCCTGCGATACCGCTCTTGTTGACCGGCAGCCGCGCGGCCAGGGAGCCGAGCGTGAGGGCCTCGAGCCCGCGGACCGACGCGTCCTGGACGGCGAGGTCGAGGACGGCGCGGCGGGACCGGTCCCCACGCACGCGGCGGCCGTCGGTCGGCGCGTCGCCCGGGTCGCCCGTCGGGGCGTGGGTCGAGCGGCCTGTCGGGGTGGTCGGCGTCTCGGTGCTCACGGGATGAGTGTACGACCGTTCGTTCAGTGTTACTGTGCGAACGTTCGTTCAGATATCTCGTGGCCCTCACCTGGAGGTCGTCGTGCCCTACGTCCCCGCCCCTGTCAGCGCCGGCCTGCGCGCGCTGTCCGCCGTCGCTCCCCCGCTCGCGGTCCGGGTCGCCGCCCGGGCGTTCTGGTACGTCGGCCCGCCCGCCGACGTCCGCCCCGCCGACCGCGCCGTGCACGAGCGCGCCCGCCGGGGCGCGGTCCACGTCGACGGCGAGCGCGTCGTGACCTACCGGTGGGGCGACCCCCGGGCGCCCACCGTGCTCCTCGTGCACGGCTGGAAGAGCCGGGCCTCGCGGTTCGCGGGGCTCGTCACGTCCCTCGAGGCGGCCGGCCTGGGCGTCGTGTCGTTCGACGGCGTCGCCCACGGCGCGTCGAGCGGCCGGCGCATGTCAGCCCTCGAGCACATGGCGGCGATCCGCGCCGTGCACGACGCCGAGGGGCCGCTCACCGCCGTCGTCGGGCACTCCCTGGGCGCCCTCGCGGCCGGGCTCTCCCTCGCCGACGGACTGCCCGTCGACCGCTTCGTCTCGGTGGCCGCGATGACAGGCTTCGACGCGATCGCGGAGTCGTTCCTGCGCCTGGTCGGGATGCCCGCCGGGCTGCACGACCGGTTCTGCGACCACGTCGAGCGCACCTTCCGGGGCGGCGTGCGCGGCGTCCGCTCCCGGATCGACCTCGTCGCGCACCCCGTCCCGGAGCGCGTCGCGACGCTGCTCGTCCAGGACGACGACGACCGCATGTCGCTGCCCACGGGCGCGCCCCTCCTGCACGCGGCGGTGCCGGGCAGCACGCTCCTCACCATCCGCGGCCTCGGCCACAACCGGGTGCTCGACGACCCGGCGGTCGTGGCGGCCGTCGTCGCGCACGTCACGGCGCCCCTGCCCGCCGTCACGCCGTGACGGACGACGGCGCCCCGCCCCTCCGCGCGGGAGGGACGGGGCGCCGTCGGTGCGGGGCCCGTCAGGCGACGAGCGAGCGCAGCACGTACTGCAGGATGCCGCCGTTGCGGTAGTAGTCCGCCTCACCGGGCGTGTCGATGCGCACCACGGCGTCGAACTCGACGGTCGAGCCGTCCGCCTTGGCGGCGGTGACCTTGACCGTCTCCGGGGTGGCGCCGTCGTTCAGCGCGGTGATGCCCGCGATGTCGAACGTCTCGGTGCCGTCGAGGCCCAGCGACTCGGCGTTCTCGCCGGCCGGGAACTGCAGCGGCAGCACGCCCATGCCGATGAGGTTGGAGCGGTGGATGCGCTCGAACGACTCGGTGATGACGGCCTTGACACCCAGCAGCGCGGTGCCCTTGGCGGCCCAGTCGCGCGACGAGCCGGAGCCGTACTCCTTGCCGCCGAGCACGACCAGCGGGGTGCCCTGCGCCGCGTAGTCCTGCGCCGCGTCGTAGATGGTGTCCTGGGCGTTCTTCACGAAGTTGAACGTGAAGCCGCCCTCGACGCCGTCGAGCAGCTGGTTCTTGAGGCGGATGTTCGCGAACGTGCCGCGGATCATGACCTCGTGGTTGCCGCGGCGCGAGCCGTAGCTGTTGAAGTCGCGGCGGCCCACGCCGTGCTCGGCCAGGTACTTGCCGGCCGGGCTGTCCGCCTTGATGGAGCCGGCGGGCGAGATGTGGTCGGTCGTGACCGAGTCGCCCAGCTTCGCCAGCACGCGGGCGCCGGAGATGTCGGTGACCGGCGACGGCTCGGCGCCCATGCCCTCGAAGTACGGGGGCTTGCGGACGTAGGTGGACTCGCCGTCCCAGGAGAACGTGTCGCCCTCCGGGGTCTCCAATGCGCGCCACCGCTCGTCGCCGGTGAAGACGTCCGCGTAGTCCTTGGTGAACATGTCGCGGTCGATCGAGGCGTCGATCGTGGCCTGGACCTCCTCCGGCGTCGGCCAGATGTCCCGCAGGAACACCGGGTCGCCGGCCTCGTCGCGGCCCAGCGGGTCGGACTCGAAGTCGAACTCCATCGTGCCCGCGAGCGCGTACGCGATGACCAGCGGCGGCGACGCCAGGTAGTTCATCTTCACGTCGGGGTTGATGCGGCCCTCGAAGTTCCGGTTGCCGGACAGCACCGAGACGACGGCGAGGTCGTGCTCGTTGACCGACTCCGAGATCTTCTCGTCCAGCGGGCCGGAGTTGCCGATGCAGGTGGCGCAGCCGTAGCCGACCAGGTGGAAGCCGAGCTTCTCGAGGTAGGGCCAGAGGCCGGCCTTCTCGTAGTAGTTGGTCACGACCTGCGAGCCGGGCGCCATGGACGTCTTGACCCAGGGCTTCGACACGAGGCCCTTCTCCACGGCCTTCTTGGCCAGGAGCGCCGCCGCGAGCATGACGGACGGGTTCGACGTGTTGGTGCACGACGTGATCGACGCGATCGCGACCGCGCCGTGGAACAGGTCGAACTGCTTGCCCTCGCTGTCCGTCACCGGCACGGTGCGACGCACCTGGGCGTGGGTGGACGGCGAGTCGGAGGCCGGGAAGGACTCCTTCTCGGCCTCGTCCACGGAGTCGATGACCTCGGGGGCGTAGGCCGGCAGGTCGCGGGCGAACGCCGACTTGGCGTGCGACAGCTCGATGCGGTCCTGCGGGCGCTTCGGGCCGGCGATCGACGGCACGACGGTGCCGAGGTCCAGCTCGAGGTACTCCGAGAACTTCGGCTCGACGTAGGACGCCGAGCTCGGGTCGAGCCACAGGCCCTGCTCCTTGGCGTACGCCTCGACGAGCGCGAGCTGCTCGTCGCTGCGGCCCGTGAGGCGCAGGTAGTCGAGGGTGACGTCGTCGATCGGGAAGATCGCGGCGGTCGAGCCGAACTCGGGGCTCATGTTGCCGATGGTGGCGCGGTTGGCCAGCGGCACCTGGGCGACGCCCGCGCCGTAGAACTCGACGAACTTCCCGACGACGCCGTGCTGGCGCAGCATCTGGGTGATCGTGAGCACGACGTCGGTGGCGGTCACGCCGGCCGGGATGGAGCCCGACAGCTTGAAGCCGACGACGCGCGGGATGAGCATCGACACCGGCTGGCCGAGCATGGCCGCCTCGGCCTCGATGCCGCCGACGCCCCAGCCCAGCACGCCGAGGCCGTTGACCATCGTGGTGTGCGAGTCGGTGCCGACGCAGGTGTCGGGGTAGGCGCGCAGCACGCTCTGCCCGTCGACCTCCACCTCGCGGGTCATGATCGTGCGCGCCAGGTACTCGATGTTGACCTGGTGCACGATGCCGGTGCCCGGCGGGACGACCTTGAAGTCGTCGAACGCCGTCTGGCCCCAGCGCAGGAACTGGTAGCGCTCGTGGTTGCGCTCGTACTCGAACTCGACGTTGCGGGCGAAGGCGTCCGCACGGCCGGCGACGTCGATCTGCACGGAGTGGTCGATGACCATCTCGGCGGGGGCGAGCGGGTTGATCCGCTTCGGGTCGCCGCCGAGCTCCGCGACGGCCTCGCGCATCGTGGCGAGGTCGACGACGCAGGGCACGCCGGTGAAGTCCTGCATGATCACGCGGGCGGGCGTGAACTGGATCTCCGTGTCGGGCTGGGCGTCCGGGTCCCAGGACGCGAGGGCGCGCACGTGGTCGGCCGTGATGTTGGCGCCGTCCTCGGTGCGCAGGAGGTTCTCGGCGAGGATCTTCAGGGAGTACGGGAGGCGCTCGGCGCCCTCGACGGCGGAGAGGCGGAAGATCTCGTAGGCCTTCCCGCCGACCTCCAGCGTTCCCTTCGATCCGAACGTGTCCACGCTGCTCACTGCGGCTCCTTCTGCGGGGCTGGCCGGCGAGGGCACCGTGCGCGCTGCGGCGCGACGGTTCCGACGCCGTGGTTCTGGGGGGCTCCGCCCAGCGTACGCCGGGCACCTGCTCAGCATAGCCCATATATCTTGACGTCAAGATATCTCGGCGTCAGGTCCCCGGCCCGGTGCGCGGGCAGATTTCCGTACGGCGCACGGGAACAACCGTCGTGGCCAGCGCGTTGTGCTGCTGCCCTCGACCGGAAGGACGCCCATGCCGTCGCGCACGCCCACGACCTCTGCCGCCCCGTCCGACGCCCGCGCCGCTGTCGCGACCGGCGGCCTGCCCCGGCTGCCCTCGCTCACCGCGCAGGCCGAGCTCCTCCTGGCGCGCGACGTCGTGCCCCCGCAGGCGCTCTCCCCCGCCGCGCTGCGCGACGCCGCCGCGGCGCTGGAGCGCACGGCCCCGGCCGGGTCGCTCCTGGTGGTCCACCCGCGCGTCCTGCCGCCGTCCGCCCTCGCCGGGCACCTGCGCCGCACGACGACGGTCCGCGGACGCGCCGTGGAGCGCGCGGGCTTCGTCGTCGTCGACATGACCGACGCGGACGACTTCGTGCCCATGCCCGGCGTCGACGTGCCGGACGCCGACGTCTACGCCGTCGCCGGCCTCGACCGGGGCGACGAGATGGCGAACTGGTCGCCCGAGGAGGCGGAGCCGGCGATCGCCGCGCAGGGTCGCAGCCCGCTCACCCTCGCCGAGGGGATCCACTGGGTGCTGCAGTCCCCCGACGTCCTCGCCCGGAACCTCTGCTTCATGACGATCGGCTCCCGGCTGCGCCGGCCGGACGGGACCTACGACGCGCGCACCCCCGCCGTGTGGATCTCGAGCGGGACCGGCCGTGACGGCAGCGAGCGGCGCGGCGCCCCCAAGGTCGGCTGGTGCTGGTGGCGCAACCGGCACACGTGGCTCGGCTTCGCGTCCACGGCCGCTCGTCACCCCTGACCCGGGGACGGCACCCGTCAGCGGTCGAGGACCGCGACCGCCTCGACGTGATGCGTCATCGGGAACAGGTCGAAGGCGCGCAGCCCGGTGAGCTCGTACCCGTGCCCGGCGAGGTAGGCGACGTCGCGGGCGAGCGCCGCGGGGTCGCAGGCGACGTAGACGACGCGCCGCGGGCCGCGGCCGGCGATCGCGTCGACGACGGTCCGGCCGGCGCCGGCGCGCGGCGGGTCCAGCACGACGACGTCCGCGGCGCCCACGTCCGCGCCGGTCGCGTCGCCGTCGGCCAGGACACGGTCGACGGCGCCGAGGTGCAGCTCGACCTGCGGCAGGTCGTGGGCGTTGCGGCGTGCGTCCTTCACGGCGCGGGCGTCGCCCTCGACGGCGACGACGCGGCCCGAGCCACCCACGGCCGCGGCGAGCGGCACGGTGAACAGGCCCGCACCGGAGTAGAGGTCGAGCACGGTCGCGCCGTCGAGGCCGCCCGGGGTCGCGTGCACGGCGTCGAGCACGGCGCCGGCGAGCAGGTCGGGCGCCGCCCGGTGCACCTGCCAGAACCCGTCGCCCGCCACGCGGTAGCGGTGCTCGGCGCCGCCCGCCCGCACCGTCTCGGTGACCGACCGGCGGGCGTTCGGGCGGGTGTCCGCGCGGCCGCGACGCGACGGCACCTCGTCGACCAGGAGCAGGGCGTCCGCGCCGTCGGCCGGTGCCACCAGCTCGAGGCGGGCGCCCGGCCGCCAGCGGCGGCTCCACACGTCCTCGGCGTCCGCGAGCGCCGCGACCGCCTCGGTCGCGAGCGGCATGCCGTCGAGCGGCACCACGTCGTGCGAGCGGAAGCGCCGCATCCCGGCCCGGCCGTCGGCGTCGGCCACGAGGTCGACGCGGGTGCGGTAGCCGAGCCCGCCGCGCTCGTCGTCCCCGGGCGCCCCCTCCACCACGACGTCGCGCTCGAGCCTCGCGAGCCGCTGCAGCTGCTCGACGAGGACAGCGGCCTTCCAGCGGCGCTGCGCGGGCAGCGCCACGTGGGCGAGCTCGCCTCCGCCGACCCCGCCCGGGCCGGCCTCGGGCCAGGCGGACGGGACGCGGTCCGGCGACGCCTCGAGGACGTCGACCGCGTCGGCGCGCCAGAACCGGCTGCCGGTCTCCGTGACGCGTGCGCGGACGCGCTCGCCGGGCAGCGTGTGGCGTACGAAGACGACGCGGCCGTCGAGCCGCGCGACGCAGTGCCCGCCGTGCGCGACAGGGCCGATCTCGAGCTCGACCTCCCGGCCCACCTCGGGGTCCGGTGTGGTGGGACGGGGGCGCGGCGCGGAACGGCGAGGTCGGGGCATGGGCACCATTCTCCCCCGCGCGCGGCCCAGTCAGAACACGGTCAGGACACCGGTCAGGACACCGGTCAGAACCGCGGACCGCGGGGCGACGTCCCCTCCAGCCCGGTCTGGCCCGCCGACGACGAGAGCTGCCACGGCACCGACGCCACCACCACGCCGGGCGTGAACAGCAGCCGCCCCTTGAGGCGCAGGGCCGACTGGTTGTGCAGCAGCTGCTCCCACCAGTGCCCGACGACGTACTCGGGGATGTAGACGACCACCAGGTCGCGCGGCGAGTCACGGCGCACGGAGCGCACGTACTTCAGCACCGGCCGCGTGATCTCCCGGAAGGGCGAGTCGAGGACGCGGAGCGGCACCGGGAGGTCCAACGCCTCCCACCTCGCGCGCAGCTCCGCGATCTCCTCGGCGTCCACGCCGACGGTCACCGCCTCGAGCACCGACGGGCGCGACGCCCGCGCGTACGCCACGGCGCGCATCGTCGGCTTGTGGATCTTGGAGACCAGCACGATCGCGTGGACGCGGCTGGGCAGGGCACGCGCCCCGGCCACGTCGTCGAGCTCGAGCTCGGTGCGCACCCGGGCGTAGTGGGCGCGGATCGCCTTCATCAGCGCGAAGAGCACGCCCATCGCCAGGAGGGTGATCCACGCGCCGTGCGTGAACTTCGTCGCCAGCACGATGACGAGCACGGTCGCCGTCATCACGAAGCCGACGCCGTTGACGATCCGGGAACGCTGCATGCGGGCACGCTCGGCGGGGTCGGGCTCCTTGCGCAGCGCCCGCGTCCAGTGCCGCAGCATGCCGAGCTGCGAGAGCGTGAACGACACGAACACACCGACGATGTACAGCTGGATGAGGCGCGTGACCTGCGCGTCGAACGCCACGATGAGGACGATCGCCGCGACGGCGAGCGTGATGATCCCGTTGGAGAACGCGAGCCGGTCGCCGCGCGTGTGCAGCTGGCGCGGCAGGAAGCCGTCCTTGGCGAGGATCGAGCCGAGCACGGGGAAGCCGTTGAACGCCGTGTTCGCCGCGAGCACGAGGATCAGCCCCGTGACGATCGAGATCGCCACGAACGCGGGGGTGAAGCCCTGGAAGACGGCCTCCGCGAGCTGGCTGAGCACGGGGTGCTGGTTGTAGTCGGACGGCAGCGGCTGCCCGCCGGCGGTGAGCTGCTCGTGCGCGTCCTCCACGTACTTCACGCCGGTGGCCTGAGCGAGCAGCAGGATCGAGATCATCATCGTGGCGGAGATGCCGCCCAGCAGGGCCAGGGTGGTGGCCGCGTTGCGCGACTTGGGCTTCCGGAACGCCGGGACGCCGTTGCTGATCGCCTCCACGCCGGTGAGGGCGGCACAGCCCGAGGCGAAGGCCCGGGCCAGGAGGAACGCGCCCGCCAGGCCGGTGAGCCCCTGGTCGAAGCCCGCCTCGGGCGTCATCTCGAAGCCGGCGCTCTCGGCCAGCGGCAGGTCGCCGGCGAAGAACCGGATCGCCCCGACGACGGCGAGGAGGCCGACGAGAGCCATGAAGCAGTAGGTGGGGATCGCGAAGACCGTGCCCGACTCGCGCACGCCCCGCAGGTTCATCACCGTGAGGATCACGACGACCGCCACGGCGAACAGCACCTCGTGGCCGCGGAGGAACGGCAGGGCGGAGGCCGCGTACTGGGCCCCCGACGAGATCGAGACCGCCACGGTGAGGACGTAGTCGACGAGCAGGGCCGACGCGACGCCGATGCCGGCCGACGGCCCGAGGTTCGTCGTCGCCACCTCGTAGTCGCCACCGCCGGAGGGGTAGGCGCGCACGTTCTGGCGGTAGGACGACACCACCACGAGCAGCACGACGACGACGCCGAGACCCACCCACGGGGAGATCGTCGTCGCGGCTATGCCGGCGACCGCCAGGGTCAGGAGGATCTCGTCCGGGGCGTACGCGACCGACGACAGCGCGTCGGAGGCGAAGACCGGCAGGGCGATCCGCTTGGGCAGGAGGGTGTGCCCCAGGTTCTCGCTGCGCACGGGGCGCCCGATGAGGAGCCGTTTGGCAGCGTCCGCGATGTCCGACACGTCGAGCAATGCTATGCCCGCCGTGCCCGGCGGGCGCGCGCGTCCCGTCGCGATGTCGGCGGCGACGTCGGTGGCGACGCCGGCGGCGATGTCGAGGGGCCCCGCGAGGTATAGCGTTTCGCCCGTGCACTTCGTGATCATGGGCTGCGGCCGCGTCGGGTCGACGCTCGCGCAGACGATCGAGTCCCACGGCCACTCCGTGGCCGTCGTCGACCAGAACCCCGACGCGTTCCGCCGTCTGCCGGCCGGGTTCTCCGGGCAGAAGGTGACGGGCGTCGGCTTCGACCGCGACACGCTGGTCCAGGCGGGCATCGAGGACACGTACGCCTTCGCCGCCGTGTCCGACGGCGACAACTCCAACGTGCTCGCCGCGCGGGTCGCGCGCGAGACGTACGGCGTCGAGAACGTCGTGGCCCGCATCTACGACCCCCAGCGCGCGGAGATCTACCAGCGCCTCGGGATCCCGACGGTCGCGACCGTGCGCTGGACGGCCGACCAGGTGCTGCGCCGCATGCTCCCCCTGGGCGCCACCGACGAGTACCGCGACCCGTCCGGGCAGGTGCGCCTCGCGCAGATCGACTACCACCCCGGCTGGGCCGGCCTGACGGTGCACCGCATCGAGGAGGCCACCGGCGTGCGCGTCGCCTTCCTGTCGCGCTACACCGACGGCATCCTGCCGACGCCCGGCTCCGTGCTGCAGGAGAACGACGTGCTGCACGTCCTCATGCGCGCCGACGACGCGGCCTCCGTCGAGCGGGTCCTCACCCACGAGCCGCGGCGGGAGGAGAGCTGATGCGCGTCGTCGTCGCCGGGGCCGGGTCGGTCGGCCGGTCCATCGCCCGCGAGCTCCTCTCGCACGACCACGACGTCGTGCTCATCGACAAGAACCCCGCCGCGATGCGGGTGGCGCAGGTGCCCGAGGCCGACTGGCTGCTCGCCGACGCCTGCGAGCTGTCCTCGCTCGAGGCCGCGGACGTCACGAGCGCCGACGTCGTCGTCGGCGCCACCGGCGACGACAAGGCCAACCTCGTCTTCTCGCTGCTGTGCAAGACCGAGTTCGGGGTGCCCCGCACCGTGGCGCGGGTCAACAACCCGAAGAACGAGTGGATGTTCGACGGCTCCTGGGGCGTCGACGTCGCCGTGTCGACCCCGCGGATCATGACCGCGATGGTCGAGGAGGCCGTGGCGGTCGGGGACCTGGTGCGGATCTTCACCTTCCACCAGTCCGGCGCTGACATCGTGGAGGTGACGCTGCCGGACGACTCGCCGCTCGTGGGCGCCCGCGTCGGTTCCGTCGTCTGGCCGACGGACACGGTGCTCGCGTGCATCGTGCGCGGCGCGCAGCCTCTGGCGCCGACCGCGGACGACACGCTCGAGACCGGCGACGAGCTGGTGCTCGTGATGGGCAGCCAGGCGGACGAGGAGTCGCTCCAGCACCTGCTCAGCCACGGCGCCCCGGCCGTCCCCGCCATCGCGGCGGGCGATCCCCTCGTGGCGCCGGAGCTCGCCGCGGTGGACGGCCTCGACGACGAGGGACCTGGCGACGACCGCTAGGCGCCGGGTCGGGCCGGCTCGTCCGCCGCGGCCGCGGGCCGGCCGGAGTGCGCGCCGCGCACGACGACCCAGGTGAGCCAGAGCACGAGGCCCCAGAGCGGGACGCCCAGCACCAGGTGGGCGGTGCCCAGCCAGCCGACGCTGTCGGCGAAGTACAGCGGCACCTTGACCGCCAGGCGCACCGCGAACAGCCCCGCCCAGAACCACGTGGCGAGGGTGTAGCGCCGGACCAGCTCCGGGTCCTTGCGCCACGCCACCAGCGCGGCGAGGGGGCTCGGAGCGGCGTCCGGCGCGGTCGCCCCGGACGCGGCGGTCTCGGGCGAACCGGTGCCGGCGGGCCCGGCCTGCGGCTGCTCGCCGTCGGCGTGCCGGGCACGCTCGGCGGCGACGTCGGCGAACCCGCCGCGCACCGCCTCCACCACGAGCCCGACGACGGGCCAGCGCACCGCCAGCGAGACGAGGATGGCCGCGAGGTAGGCGGCGTTGGTCCACAGCCCCCACACGTAGAAGTTCTGGGCCTCGCCGGACTTCCACGCCCAGAACACGCCCACGCCGATGCCGAGCAGCCCGCCCAGGGCCTGCGTGATCGGCGTGCGCTGCGCGAGCCGCGCCACGACGGCGACGAGGGCCGCGCCCACGGAGGCGGTCAGCGCCCAGGTCAGGGCACCGCGCTCGTCGCCGCCCATCGACGCGACGACGTAGATGACCACGAAGAGCAGGCCGGGCAGCACCGCCTCGACCACGCCGCGCACGCCGCCGACGGCCTGCCCGAACGAGAACGAGTCGCCCGTGACCGCCCGCACGCCGCGCCCGTCCGCCGCGGGCCCCGCGGGCGCCGCTGACGTCACGGGCTCCGTCGGCCCGGTCGGCTTCCCCGCCGCGGGGTACCCGTCGCTCACTCGCCGGCCCGCGCGCGCAGCTCGTACCGGGGGTTGAACATGGTGCGCCGCCCGTCGATGTCGCACACCAGGCCCTCGACCCGGATGCGGCGCCCCGGGTCGATCCCCGCGATGGCCCGGCGCCCGAGCCACACGAGGTCGAGGGAGCCGGAGCCGTCGTACAGCTCGGCCTCCACGGTCGGGACGCCCTCGCGGGGGCGCAGCACGACCGAGCGCAGCACGCCGGCGGCGCTCGCCCGACGCCGGTCGCCCAGGTCGGCGACCGGCGTGCAGCCGCGGTGGGCCGCGGCCTCGTGGCGCTCCTCGTCGGCGGCGACCTCGTCGGCCGAGGCCAGCGCGTGCCGGACGGCGGTTCGCAGGGACATCAACAGCTCCAGGCTGGTGGACGGGCCGGCCTCGCGGCCGGGTCGCTCACCGGATCTCGGTGATCTCCGGCCCGCGGGTCAGCGGGTCGAACGACGGTGTCTGCGGCGCGGCGCCCTCCGGGCCCGCGGTGGTGTCCTCGCCCGGCGCGTCGCCCTGGCGCGCGCTCTTGGGCAGGGTCAGCGTGAGCAGGTCGCGCGGCGGGCGGGGGTTGCCGTCCCGCACGACGACGACGTTCGCGAACACGGACTCGAGCTGCTTCGCGGCCTCCGGGTCGACCGCGGCGCGCCCGGACAGCACGCCGCGCAGGAACCAGCGCGGCCCGTCCACGCCCACGAAGCGGGCGGGACGCACGGCCGGCTTGCCGTCGGGCCCGGTGGCGGGGATGCGCGCGATGAGCTCTCGCCCGAACGTGCCGGGCACGTCGTCGACCGTGCCGCCCTGGCGTGTGATGGACGACCCGATCTCGGCGCGCACCTCGTCCCAGATGCCCTCCGTGCGGGGGGCGGCGAACGCCTGGACCTGCAGACCGGACCCGTTGAGCGTCGCGGACACCCCGGTGACCTTCTGGGTCTTCTTGTCGACCTCCATGCGCAGCTCGAGGCCGGGCAGGACGGGCAGCCAGACGGCGCCGAGGTCCACGCGCGGGCCCATGCCCGTCACCTGGGTCGAGTCGAACGGGCCGCGCTCGGGACGCTCCCCCGCGGCCCCGTCGGTTCCCGGGTCGGTGGCGGCGTCGGCGCCGGTGGCGGGCGCCACGGCCTCCGCGGCCGCGGGCTCGCGGGCCTCGTCGGTCGCCTTCTGCGACGCGTTGCGCCGGAACAGCCCCACGGAGGATCTCCTTCTCGTCGTCCTGCTCGCCCGGCGGCCGGACGAGCCCTACCCATCTCCCACAGTAGACCGGTTCGCTCACGCCCCCGGTCCGCGCCCGGGGGCGTCAGCCGCCGGCGAAACCGCCGCTCGAACCGAACCCGCCCGCGCCCCGGTGCGACCCGGGCAGCGTCGTCGCCACGAGGAAACGGGCGTGCTCCACCCGCTGCACGACGAGCTGCGCCACGCGGTCGCCCCGGCGCAGCCGCACCGGCTCGGCGACGTCCGTGTTGAGGAGGATCACCTTGATCTCCCCCCGGTAGCCCGCGTCGATCGTGCCGGGGGCGTTCACCACGGTCACCCCGTGCTTCGCCGCGAGGCCGGAGCGCGGGTGCACGAACGCGGCGTACCCCTCCGGCAGCGCGATCGCGACCCCGGTGGGCACGACGACGCGGCCCTGCGGAGGGATCTCGACGTCGACCGTGGTCACGAGGTCCGCGCCCGCGTCGCCCGGGTGCGCGTACGCGGGGGTCGGCACGTCGTCGAGCAGGGTGACGAGGACGTCGACGGTGCTCGGGTCGGTGCTCGGGTCGGTGCTCGGGTCCGTGCTCACGTGGCTGGCGTCGTGGCTCGCGGGCGGCGTCACGGGCTGGCTGGCGGTGTCAGGCACCCGGGAAGCGTAGCCGACCGGCGGACGGCTCACCGGCGTCCCGGACCGGGGCGGGTCCGTGCCGCGGTGCTGGGATGATGGACCCATGAGCGAGCACGCGGCCCACCCTCCCACCGTCACCGGCCCGGTCTACCGGGAGCGGCTGTCCCCGGGGCCGGCGGCCTGGTGCGGCGCCGTCGGGCTGGGCGTCATCGTCGGGGTGACCCTGTGGCCGCTGGCGCACACGGTCGGTGCCGTGGTCGGCCTGCTCGTCGCGGCCGCCACCCTCGCGGCCCTCGTCGCGACCGCGCCCGTGATCGAGGTGGCCGACGGGCGGCTGCGCGCCGGCAAGGCGCAGATCGCCGTCGACCTCCTGGGCGAGGTCACCACGATGGACGACACCGAGGCGATGCGGACCGCCCTCGGCCCCGCCCTCGACGCGCGCGCGTTCGTGTGCCTGCGCGCGTGGGCGCGCACCGGCGTGCGCGTGGAGCTCGAGGACCCGCTCGACCCGACCCCGTACTGGCTGCTGTCGACCCGGCGTCCGCAGGAGCTGGCCGCGGCGCTCACGCGCTGAGGGCAGGCACCCGTCTCGTCGGCTCCCGTCGTCGCGCCGTCCCGGGGACGACGAAGGCCGTCACGTCCTCGACGTGACGGCCCGTGTCGTCCGTGGTGCTGGTGCCCCGACGCTGCGGTCGGTCAGGCGGCGCACTCCGTGCAGATCATCTGGCCGTTCTTCTCGTAGGCCAGCTGGCTGCGGTGGTGGACGAGGAAGCAGCTCGTGCAGGTGAACTCGTCGGCCTGGCGGGGCAGGACGCGGACCGCGAGCTCCTCGCCGGACAGGTCGGCGCCGGGAAGCTCGAAGCCTTCCGCGGCCTCCGTCTCGTCCTCGTCGACGACACCCGACGACTTGTCGGAACGACGCGCCTGGAGCTCCTGGATCGAGTCCTGCTCCACGTCCTCGTCGTTCTTGCGGGGGGCGTCGTAGTCGGTTGCCATCTGTGTGGTCACGCTCCGTGGTGTCGGGATCGGTACGCGCTGATAATGCTCGGTGACCGGGTTTTGTTCCCGGTCGGCCCACGGATTGTGCACCATTTCGGGCGGGCGCGCGACACCACGCGCTGTTCCTCGTGTCACAGCGCGACGATCGGCCGCTGACCTGCGACGACGCACCGCCGCTGCGCGCTGTTCGCCCTCGGCGTGACGGTCGGTCTGACGCAGTTTTTCACCCCGGCGCCCGGGCGTGGAACGCCGAACCTCGTCAGCCGTTCAGCCGCGCGCGCCGTCCTCCGGACGGTCGGCGTCGGCGTCCTCGAGCAACCGGACGAGCTCCGTCACGACCGGGGTCGCGCCCGCGACCGTCATGGCGGCGCCCGGGCCACGACCGTGCAGCCCGCCGACCCACGCCCCGGCCTCCGCGGCCACGAGCGCCCCGGCCGCCAGGTCCCACGGGTTGAGCCCGCGCTCGTAGTAGAGGTCCAGCGCTCCCTCTGCGAGCAGGCACAGGTCGATCGCCGCGGACCCGATCCGCCGGATGTCGCGCACCCGGGGCAGGACGTCGACGAGGACCTCGGCCTGGCGGGCGCGCCGCTCGGGCGCGTACCCGAACCCCGTGCCGACCAGCGACCGCGACAGCGCGTCCGGGCGGCGCACGCACAGCGGCCGCCCGTCGCGCTCCGCCCCGCCACCCCGTGCCGCGGTCCAGGTGCGTCCGTCGACCACCGAGTGCACGCAGCCTGCGAGCGCCGTCCACCGCCGCGGGTCGGGGGGACCCGCCACGACGGCCACCGAGACGGCATAGGACGCGACGCCGTACACGTAGTTGACCGTGCCGTCGATCGGGTCCAGCACCCACGTGAGCCCGGACGTCCCCGGGACGTCGTCGCCCTCCTCGCCGAGGATCGCGTCGTCGGGCCGCTCCTCGGCCAGCCGCCGGCGCAGCAGCGCCTCGGCCGCCCGGTCCATGTCCGTCACCGGGTCGACGTCGGACGACTTGGTCGCGGCGACCTCGACCCGCTCCGGGCGGCCGTCGCGCACCAGGGCCCCCGCCTCGCACGCGAGGCTGCGGGCCAGCGCCCGCAGCGCCTCGACGTCGACGTCGATCTCGACGTCGATCTCGACACCGGTGCCGGTGTCGCTCCCGTCGGTCTGGTCCCCGTTCGCCGCTCGCTCGTCCACGGCCTACATCTTGCCCGACCGCCGCCCCCACCGGGCGGTCCAGCCGGGGCCGGGGTGCGGCACGGTCCACCCGCGCGCGAGCGACGCGATGCGGAACCCGAAGACGAGGACCACCACCCCGAGGGCGGTCCATACCTGCAGCACGTCCTCGTGCCACAGCAGCGCGGTGAGGCCGGCGCCGACGAGCGCGGGCACGGCGTAGAGCTGGCGGTCCGCGAACACGAGCGGCACCTCGCCCACGAGCACGTCCCGCAGGATCCCGCCGCCCACGGCGGTGAGGACCCCGACCACCACGGAGGCGAGGACGCCCGCGCCGAGGTCGAGCGACTTCGTGGTCCCCTGCAGCACGAAGAGCGACAGCGCGGCGGCGTCGAGCACGAGGATGGAGCGCCGCATCCGCTCCAGGCCCGGGTGGAAGAAGAAGATGATCACGCCCGCGGCGAGCGCGGCCAGCACGAGCCGCCAGCTCGAGATGCCGACCGGGGGCGTGTCGCCGATCAGGACGTCGCGCAGGATCCCGCCGCCGAGCCCGGTCACCCACGCGAGGACCAGGACGCCGAACGCGTCGAACCGCTTGCGCACGGCGGCGAGCCCTCCCGAGACCGCCGCGACGAAGACGGCGACGAGCTCCAGGTAGGAGACGGGGCCGGAGGTGAACGCGTCCACGGGACGCCATCCTCCCAGGCCCGCCCGCCCGGGGCGCGCCAATCGACGGCACACCGACGCGCCTGCGCGGCGCCGCCCCGCGCCGGTGGCACCCTCGAACAGGCGGACCCGCCCCGACGGAGTTCCCGAGGGCGACCTGTGAGGGAGGAAGCATGGCCGAGCTCGAGCTCGTGAGGCTGCACGAGGACGGTGAGCGCCTGGTCCTGCGCGGCCCCGACGGCACCGAGAGCACCCTGCCCATCACGGAGGCGTTGCGCGCCGCGGTGCGACGCGACCGACCGCGCACGGAGGCGCTGCGCGCCCAGGCGGCGACGACCCTGCGCCCGCGCGACCTCCAGGCGCGCCTGCGTGCGGGGGCGTCGGTCGAGGAGCTGGCCGAGGAGTCCGGGCTCCCGGTCGAGCACGTGCAGCGCTACGAGTGGCCCGTGGCCGCGGAGCGCGACCACGTCATCGGTCAGGTGCGCGCCCACCGGCTGCCGGGCGACGACGAGACGACGACGCTCGGGGAGGTCGCCGACACGCGGCTGGCCGCGAGGGGCGTCACGGCCGACGAGGCCCGCTGGTCCGCCCGCCGCGACGGCACCGCGCCGTGGGTGGTCGAGGTGCGGTTCTCCGCCGGCGACCGCGACCGGTCGGCACGCTGGACCTTCGACCCCAAGGGCCGCGTCGTGACACCGCTCGACGACGAGGCGCGCTGGCTCGGCCAGCCGGACGACCCGGTCTCCCCCGACGTGCTGGGCGTGCCCTCGACGAGCGGCCGGACGGTCGCCCCCCGCCGTCACCCCGACGACGACACCACGGCGCTGCTCCTGGACGACCTCGCCGGACGGCGCGGACAGCGGCCCGGCGACCGCCGGAGGACGCCCGCCCGCGCGGCGGACGACGTCCCGCCCGCGCCGGAGCCGGTTCCCGTCGGCCACGTCAGCGCTCCCCCGGCCGACGCGTCGGCCGGCGCCCCGGAGCCGGAGCACGCCGACCCGGCGGGCGCGAGCGTCGTCGACCTCGGGTCGCGCCGGGCGGGCCTGCGCCCGCCTCCCGACCGTTCGACCCACCCGTCGTCCGCGCGCCGGCCGGTGCCCGGGGTGCTGCCGCTCGACCAGGCCGACGACGGGTCCGAGAAGGCCGACGGCGCCACGGACGCGCGCCAGGACCATCACCAGGACGGTCACCAGGACACCCGTTCCGACGTCGTCGACGACGCGCCCGCACCCAGCGGTCCGCCCGCGCAGGGCGCCGCCGGGCCGCAGCCCGCCGCACCGGCGCCCCGGACCGACAAGCCCGCGGGCGCGCGACGCCCGGGACGCAAGGGCCGCGCGCAGGTGCCGAGCTGGGACGAGATCGTGTTCGGCGGCGGCCGCCCCTCGTCCTGACCGCCGGCCCACCTCCGGCCGACGTCCGGCGGGCTACGCGCCGTCGCCCAGGTCCAGCTGGTCCGTGACCGCCGCGCGACGGCGGGCGTCGGCCTGCGTCATGCGTCGCATGTGGTGACGCCGGCACAGCACCTCGTACGACACCGGCCCGCCGTCGGGCGCCCCCGCGACGTCGCCGACCACCACCTGGTCGCCCTCGACGACCATCACGCCACCGACGGTGCGCGCGTTGTGGGTGGCCCGGGCGCCGCACCAGCACAGGGAGCGCACCTGCAGCTCCTCGACGCGGTCCGCGAGCTCGATGAGGCGGGCGGCGCCGGGGAACAGCCGGGTGCGGAAGTCGGTGGTGATGCCGAAGGCGAAGACGTCCAGCTCCACCTCGTCGACGAGCCGGGCGAGCTGCTCGACCTGCGCCGGGGAGTAGAACTGCGCCTCGTCGCACACGAGGTAGTCGACGACGCGACCAGCCTGCCGCTCGGCGGCCACGACGTCCCAGAAGTCGGTGTGATCGGTGACCTCGCGGGCGTCCACCTCGAGCCCGAGCCGCGACGACAGCCGGGACGTGCCGGCGCGGTCGTCGCGGGTGAAGATCAGCCCGGTCCGCCCGCGCGCCGCGTGGTTGTGGTCGGTCTGCAGCGCCAGCGTCGACTTGCCGCTGTCCATGGTCCCGGAGAAGAAGACGAGCTCGGCCATGGGCCAGATCCTGTCAGACCTCGCGCCTCCCCGGCGTCGTGCCCCGCGCTACTGGCCCACGCGCCCGTCCACACGCTCCCGCAGCAGGTCCGCGTGCCCGCAGTGCCGCGCGTACTCCTCGACGTGGCTGAGCAGCAGCTCCCGCAGCGAGATCGCGCCGCCCGGCTCCGCGCCGAGGTCGGAGAAGCCGGCGTTCGTCGCGCCGAGGTCGTCGATGCCGTCGATCATGCGGTCCGTGGCGGCCATCTCCTCGCGCCAGTGCAGGAACGCCTCGTCGACGACGGCGGGGTCGGCGACGGCGCCGTCCCAGTCGCCGTCGCGGTGGGCCTCGCTGCGGTACAGCCACGGCGCGTCCTCGCCGGTCATGATGCGGCGCACGTGCCGCTCGTCCTCCGTGAGGTGCCGCACCAGGCCCAGCAGCGACATCGTGGACGGCGGCACCGAGCGGCGGGCGAGCTGCTCCGCGTCCAGGTCGGCGCACTTCATCTCGACGGTCAGCCGGTACGAGCGCAGTGCGTCCAGCAGGATCGCCCGCTCGTCGACCAGCTCGACGTCGCTCTCGCGCGGGTCGTCGTCGGGGTCCACCCACATGTCCGGGTAGACGGTGGCGCGGGTCCAGCGGGGCGCGGGGGCCTGCTCGCCGCCCTGATCGAGCTGCTCCATCTCGGCATCGTGGCACCCGGCACGCGGGCGCGCCACGACATTCGGCGCGGCGCGCGCTACGCCTGTGCGACGAGCAGCGGCACGACCATCTCCGCGGGTGTCAGCGACCCGTGCACGCCCGGCATCTCGCGGGCGCCGGACGGGTGCAGGCGCGAGTCGACCACCGTCGCCGCTCCTCGCGCCGCGACCAGGACGTCGCCCACGGCGGGGAGCACGTGGTCGGCCACCGGGCCCAACCAGCCGGCCGCGACGGCGTCGTCGCGCAGGACGACGAGCGCGTCGTCCCCGAGCACCGCGGCCCAGCGGGCCGCGACGTCCCGCGGGTCGGCGCCGGGCGTGACGTACACGTGGCCCGCGCGCGGCTCGCCGCCGAGGAGCGCGACGTCGCGCGCGAGCTCAGGGTGCGCGGCGACGTCGTGCTGGCGGGAGAGGTCCGCCGTCACCTGACCGTGGTCGGCCGTGACGACGACGAGCGTGCCCCTCGGCACGGAGCGCACGAGGCGGCGCAGCTCGGAGTCCGTCTCCTCCAGGGCGTCTCCCCACTGCCACGACTGCGGGCCGTGCTGGTGGCCCGCCTTGTCCACGGCGCCGTGGTAGAGGTACACGAGGCCGGGCGCGCGCAGCTCGCGCACCGTGGCACCCACCTGGGCGTCCAGCCCCTCGGCGGCCAGGTAGCGCGGCCCGCGCAGCGCCGCGCGGGTCATCCCGGAGCCCGCGAACCGGGCGGGGCCGGGCGAGGTGACGCGCACGCCGTCCCGCACGAGCGTCTCGAGCACCGTGGGCTCGCGCTGCACGTCCTCAGGCTCGGCACGCATCGGCCCGGAGAGCTTGGTGCGCCGGTACGGGTCCGACTGCTCGGTCCAGGACACCGTGGTGGCGAGGCCGCCCGTGGCGGGGTTGCGCTGCGTGTAGCCCAGGAGCCCTGTGCGGCCGGGGGCCGTCCCGGTGCCGAAGGTCGCGAGCGCCGCCGCCGTCGTCGAGGGGAAGCTGGAGAGCACCGATCGGCCGTCCGCGGCCAGCGAGCGCAGGAACGGGGCGTGCCCGCCGCGCTCGGCGAGGTTGGCCAGGCCCAGGCCGTCGACGAGGACCACGACCGCGCGCTGCACCTCGGACGGCAGCCCGAGCGCGTCGCGGCAGTCCGCCGACCGCAGCCCGGTCGCCGTCGTGAGGTCCGCCCCGAGGGCGCCCGCGACGGCGGGCAGCACGGCGGCGAGTGAGCCCGTCCCGTAGGAGGGTGCGAGGAGGCCGTCGGGCAGCGCGAGGGTCGCCGTCATCGGGCGGCGCGCCCGCCCGCCCCGGTCGCCGCCGACAAGGAGCGCGAGAACGCGATCGCGCGGCGCAGGGCGTCCCGACCCTCCGCGGCCCCGCTGACGCGTACCACGACGTCGTCGGGCGTGAGCGTGCCGGTGAGGCCGTGGTCGGCCTCACAGTTCGGGTCCGGGCACTGCGCCGGCTCGAGGTCGACGCGGGAGACGGCGCCCCACCCGATCGCGAGCGTGAGCTCGGACGCGCTGTCGCCGGGCCGGTGCTCCGCCGGCTCGTCCACGATGTGCGTCAGCGCGACGGACCGGATCTCGTTCAGCGGCACGGCCTCCGTGGTCGCGGCCGCCGACGACGGGTGGGCGGCGTCGCCCTCGTGGTCGTCGACGTGCGCGGTGACGAGGCGCGTCGGCGTGAGGGCCAGCACGGTGAGGTGCCGGCGCACGGCATCGTCGAACGTGGTCTCCGCCTGGACGAGGTGGGCGAGGACGTCCTCGTCGGCGAGGGCGACGTCGAGGACGTCCTCCACGAGGTCCGGGTAGTACCCGGCCCGGCGCACGTGGGCGGACAGGTCGGCACGGAGGTTCTCACGGGCGGTCGCATGCGGCACCCGCGCATTCTCCCACCACCCCCGGCGGGAGACCACCATCGCCGGGGCGGGCCGTCCCGTGCGGGTGGTCGTGACCCGAGTCCCCCGCCGGGGCGGCGTCCGGGCGCGCCCACTGGGCGGTGGGCCGGCCCGCACCCCAGCCGCTGCCGGACCCGTCCGCGTGCGCCCGCCAGAACCAGCCGGGCTCCCTGCCGTCCGGCCACCCCTCGGGGCAGTCCTGCCAGGCCTCGAGCCTGCCGCGGGGCGTCAGGTCGAGCAGCGCGGGCGCCGGCATCGTGGCCTCGCAACCTCGCCCCGTGAGCGTGCCGGTGAGGAACACCCGGTCGCCCTGGCGCAGGAAGCACACCCAGGTACCGGAGTTGTCGCCGCGCACGATCTCGTCCTCCCCGCGGGACGCGGGGTCCGCGACCGCGTACCAGTGCTGCGGGTATCCCATGAACTCCACGAACGGCGCGAGCTCGGCGTAGGTCGCCTGCGCGAGCACCGCGAACGACACGCCACGGGCGGTGAGGTAGGCAGGGTCCTGCACGGCGAGGTACGTGAGGGTGCAGCCCGCGCACTGGTCCTCGACCGGCGCGCCCGGGTGCCACATGTGCTGGTAGACGAGGAGCTCCTCGCGCCCGGCGAACAGGTCCAGCAGCGTGGTGGGGCCGTGGTGCCCGACGACGACGGAGCCCGCGTCGACCTCCGTCATCGGCAGGCGGCGGCGGGCGGCGGCGATCGCGTCTCCCTCCCGCGTGTGCGCCTTCTCCCGGACGAGCAGGTCCTCGCGGGCGGCCCGCCAGGCCTCCCGGTCGACGATGGGCGGGACGGCGGGCGCCGAGGCGACGCCCTCGGTCCGGGTCGTGGTCATGGTGCGCTCCTCGCTGGTCGGCTGTCATCAGCACGACGAACGGGGGACGCCCGGACCGACACTCAGCCGGGCACCAGCCGGGGATCAGCCGGGCAGCGCGCGCCGGGGAGCGTCGGCCCGCTGGGCCCCCGACCGCAGCCGGACGACGGCGTGCAGCACGCTCACGCCGACCGAGCCGACGACGACCGGGTACAGCTCCAGCGACGCGAGCTCGGGGAGGTCGTCGGCCAGCACGGACACGCGCGCGAGCACGTCCTCGAGCGCGTCGATGTCGGCCTCCGGCGCGCCGCCGTACCCGAACAGCCGCGGCGCCGCGCGCACGGTGCGCACCATGGCGGCCACGTCGACGTCGGTCAGGGGCGGGATGCCGTAGGCCACGTCGTCGAGGAGGTCGGTCGCGTCGCCCGCGAGGCCGAAGGACACCTTCGGGCCGAACAGCGGGTCCTCGCCGGAGCGGATGACGCACGGCACCCCGACGGGAGCCATCGCCTGCACCTCCATGGCGGGCTCGTCCTCCCCCAGGACCTCCAGCGCCACCTGTCGCATGCGCTCGACGTCGGCACGCAGCTCGGCGGCGTCCGCGATGTCCAGGCGCACCCCGCCCAGGTCGGTGCGGTGGCGCAGCGCCGTCGACGCGGTCTTGAGGGCGACCGGCCAGCCGAGCGCGTCCGCCGCCGCGACGGCCTCGTCCGCCGTGCGCACGGTCCGCGAGCGCCACAGCCGGACGCCGTAGCAGTCGAGCAGCTCGGCTGTCTCGTCCTGGGTGAGCACCCGCCCGTCGCCGCCCTCGGCGTCGGCGAGCCAGCCCTCGACGAGCCGGCGCGCGCGCCGCGCGTCCATCCCCTCGGGCCGCACGTGGGTGCCGCGGTCCTCCGTGCGCCAGCGCGCGTACGTCACGACCTTGCCGAGCGCCGTCACCGCGTCCTCCGGCGTGGAGAACGCGGGGATCCGCACGGGCGTGCCGTCCGGGCCCGTCGCCGCGAGCTCGTCGGGCAGGCCGCTGAGGCCGAGCATCGACGCGACCGTGGTGCGCCCGGTCCGCGCGGCGGCCTCGGCGACGGCCCGGGCCACGGCTCCGGTGCGCGGCACGACGACGGGCACGTCGACGGCGACGACGACGTCGCACGCCCCCGGCGCGTACAGGGCGTCGGTCACGTGGGCGATCTGCTCGTCGGTGGCGTCCGGCGGCAGGAAGTCGGACGACGCCGCGACGACGAGGCCCGCGGCGGCCGCGGCCTCGGCGACGAGGGCGGCCAGCGCGGCGGACGACGCGAGGATGCCCACCCGGCCGCCGGTCGGCAGCGGCTGGTGCGCGAGCACCTGCGCGACGTCCATGAGCTGGTGGGTGTTCTCGGCGCGGATGACGCCGGACTGCCGCAGCATCTCGTCGAGCAGGCGGCGCGGCGCCCGCGTCGCGCGCACGGCGTGCCCCGGGGGCACGACCTGCCCCGACCGGCCCGCCACCACCACGACGACGGGCTTGACCCCGGCCAGGCGGCGCGCGATCCGGGAGAACTTGCGGGGGTTGCCGATGGACTCGAGGTAGAGGCAGACGACGGCGGTGCGCGCGTCGTCCTGCCAGTACTGCATGAGGTCGTTGCCCGACACGTCGGCGCGGTGGCCCGCGGACAGCAGGGCCGAGACGCCGAGGCCGCGCCGCTCGAGCGTCCGCGTGAGCGTCACGGCGGCGGGCGCCGACTGGCAGAACATCCCGACCACGCCGGCGCGCGGCGACCGCTCCGCGAGGCTCGCGTGCAGCCGTGCGCCCGGCGTCGTGGTGAGCAGGCCGAACGACGCGGGGCCGACCACCCGCATCCCGCCCGCGTGCGCGGCGCGCACCAGCTCGCGCTGCCGGGCCAGGCCGTCCGGCCCCGTCTCCGCGTACCCGGCGGCCAGCACGACGACGCCGCGCACGCCGCGCCCGGCCAGGCGCCGCACCGCGTCGACGGCGTCGTCCGGCGGCACCGACAGCAGGGCGAGGTCGACGCCCTCGTCGGCGTCGTCGTCCGCAGCGCCGCCGTCCGCAGCGCCGCCGTCCGCAGCGCCGCCGTCCGCAGCGCCGTTCGCGCCGCCCTCGACCCCCAGCGCGTCGTCCCACGACGCCGCGACCGCGAGCCCCGGGGCGTCCGGGACCGGCCCGGGGGCGCCGAGCACGGTGAGCCGGGTGTCCCCCGGGTCGGCCGCGGCGGCGTCGACGACGCGCTGCGCGAGGTGGTGCTCCGGCGTCGCTCCCGCCGGCCCCACCGGGCCGGGTCCGACGAGCAGCACACGGCGGGCCGACAGCAGCGCCTGCATCGAGCGCGCCTCGGCGCGGTGCTCCCGGTCGGCCATCACCTCGCGGGAGCGCTCCGTGGGGTCGAGGTCGAACGCGACCGTGACCACGCCGTCGTCGAGGTGCTGGCTCACCGCGTACCCGGCGTCGCGGAAGACGGCGAGCATCGACGAGTTCTGCGGCAGCACGTCCGCGGTGAAGCGCCGCACCCCGCGCTCGCGCGCCGCCGCGGCGACGTGCTCGAGGAGGACCGAGCCGAGGCCCTTGCCCTGCATCGCGTCGGCGATGTTGAAGGCCACCTCCGCCTCCGCGGGCGAGACCTTGTCGTACCGGGCGACGCCGAGCACGTCCTCGCGCGGGCGGCCGTCGTCGTCGACGCCGGGGCGCACGGCGACCAGGGCCACCCGGTCGCGCTGGTCGAGGTGCGTGAGGCGGTTCAGCTCCCGGTCCGTGAGCCGGCGCACCGGCGCGAAGAAGCGGAAGTACGCCGAGCGCTCGGACTGCGCCACCTGGAAGCGCTGGATCGCGTCGGCGTCGTCGGGACGCAGCGGGCGCACGTGCATGGTGGTGCCGTCGCGCAGCACGACGTCGGCCTCCCACGCGACCGGGTACTCGGGGTGCTGCCGAGCGTCCTGCCGCTCGTCCGGAGTGTCGGGTACGTCCACCCGAGCAGGCTATCCGGGGCCTGCGACGGCGGCTCGTCGCCGCGCCTGCGCGGCCCTGTGGGCGCCGGCGACTAGAGTCTGGTGCCGTCCGCGGAGGACGCCCGCGCCCCCAGCGAGCACGACACCGAGCACGACACGAGCACGACACCGTCCGTCCCGCCGAGCCACCCTTCGAACTCAGGAGCCGCACCGCATGGCGCGCAAGAGCACCAGCGCACCCGTCACCGACGAGCCGTTCGACGAGAAGATCGTCGACATCGACGTCGCGGCGGAGATGGAGACGTCGTTCCTCGAGTACGCGTACTCCGTCATCTACTCGCGCGCGCTGCCCGACGCCCGCGACGGCCTGAAGCCGGTGCACCGCCGGATCCTCTACATGATGTCGGACATGGGCCTGCGGCCCGACCGCGCGCACGTGAAGTCGTCGCGCGTGGTCGGCGAGGTCATGGGCAAGCTGCACCCGCACGGCGACACCGCGATCTACGACGCGCTGGTGCGCCTCGCGCAGGACTTCTCGATGCGCCTGCCGCTGGTCGACGGGCACGGGAACTTCGGCTCGCTCGACGACGGGCCGGCCGCCCCCCGGTACACCGAGGCCCGGCTCGCCCCGCCGTCGATGGCGATGACCGCCGGGCTCGACGAGGACGTCGTCGACTTCGTCCCGAACTACGACAACAAGCTCACGCAGCCGTCCGTGCTGCCGTCCGCCGTGCCGAACCTGCTCGTCAACGGCTCGTCCGGGATCGCCGTCGGCATGGCGACGAACATGGCGCCCCACAACCTCGTCGAGGTCGTGGCCGCGGCCCAGCACCTCATCACGCACCCGGACGCGACGCTCGACGACGTCATGCGCTTCGTCCCCGGCCCCGACCTGCCCTCGGGCGGCAAGATCGTGGGGCTCGACGGCGTGCGCGACGCGTACCGCACGGGGCGCGGCACCTTCCGCACCCGCGCGACGGCCCGCGTCGAGAACGTCACGCCGCGCCGCAAGGGCATCGTCGTGACGGAGCTGCCCTACGGCGTCGGCCCGGAGAAGGTGATCGAGAAGATCGCCGACGGCGTGAAGGCCAAGAAGATCCAGGGCGTCACGAACGTGCAGGACCTCACGGACCGCACCCACGGCCTGCGCCTGGTCGTCGAGGTGAAGACCGGCTTCGACCCGGACGCCGTGCTGGAGCAGCTGTACCGCACCACGCCGCTCGAGGACTCGTTCGGCATCAACAACGTGGCCCTCGTCGACGGCCAGCCGCGCACGCTCGGCCTGCTGGAGCTGCTGCGCGTGTGGGTGGAGCACCGCATCGACGTGGTGCGCCGCCGGTCGACGTTCCGGCTCGCCAAGCGTCAGGAGCGCCTGCACCTGGTGGAGGGCCTGCTGCTGGCCATCGTCGACATCGACGAGGTCATCCAGGTCATCCGCTCCTCCGACGACGCCGCGGCCGCCCGCGAGCGCCTCATGGGCGTGTTCGACCTGTCGGAGCCCCAGGCCACGTACATCCTCGACCTGCAGCTGCGCCGCCTGACCAAGTTCTCCCGGATCGAGCTGGAGAAGGAGCAGTCGGAGCTGGAGCGCGAGATCGCCGAGCTGCAGGAGATCCTCGCCGACGACGCGCGCCTGCGCGCCGTCGTCAGCGCCGAGATGGGTGAGGTCGCCTCCACCTACGGCACGCCACGCCGCACGGTGCTGCTCGACTCCGCCGGCGGCGCCACCGCCCCCGCGGCGACGAACGGTCGCAGCAAGGCCCCGGCCATCAGCCTCGAGATCGCGGACTCCCCCACCCGGGCGCTGCTGTCCGCCACCGGACTCCTGGCCCGCACGTCGGGCGAGGCCGCGGACGCGCCCCTCGAGCGCGCCGGCCGCCGGCACGCCCACGACGCGATGCGCGGCGACGTCGCGACGACCACCCGCGGCGACGTCGGCCTCGTCACGTCCGCCGGCCGCCTGCTGCGGGTGTCGGTGCTCGACCTGCCCGCGCTGCCCCCGGTCGACGGCCCGCCGTCGCTGTCGGGCGGGATCCCCGTGAGCGAGCTCGTCGCGCTCGCGCCCGGCGAGACGGCGCTGGCCGTGGCCTCCCTGGACGAGGACGCGCCCACCCTGGCCCTCGGCACCGCGAACGGCGTCGTCAAGCGCGTCGCGGCGGGCGACGTGCCCGCGAACCGCGACGAGTGGGACGTCATCGCCCTCAAGGACGGCGACCGGGTGGTGGGCGCCGCACCGGTGGGCGAGGACGACGAGCTCGTCTTCGTCGCCTCCGACGCGAGCCTGCTGCACTTCGACGCCTCCGCCGTGCGCCCGCAGGGCCGGGCCGCGGCCGGCATGGCGGGCATCCGCCTCGGTGCAGGCCAGCAGGTCGTCTTCTTCGGCGTCGCACGGGCGGCGACCCGCGACCTGCACACCGTCGTCACGGTGGCAGGCGCGTCGGGCGCGCTGCCCGGCACGGGCGGGGGCTCGGCCAAGGTCACGCCGTACGAGCTGTACCCCGGCAAGGGGCGCGGCACGGGCGGGGTGCGCGCGCACCGTTTCCTCAAGGGCGAGGACGGCCTCGTCCTGGCCTGGGTGGGCGAGGGCCCCGCCCGCGCCGTCGGCGGCGCCGGCCAGCCCGCCGAGCTGCCGGAGAGCACCGACCGCCGCGACGGCTCGGGCCAGCCGCTCGCCGCGCCGGTCGCGGCGATCGGCTGACGCCGCGACTCAGCGCGCGACGGCGGCGACGACCGCCGCGCCCAGGTCGGCCGGGCGCGAGAACATCGGCCAGTGCCCTGTGGGCAGGTCGACGATCTCGTAGTCGTGCAGCCGCGCAAGCTCGGCTACGAACGGGTGCCCCTCGGCCATGAGGCCGCGCAGCACCTCGCCGGGCATCTCGCAGGCGATGACGGTGGTCGGGACGTCGAGCCGCTGCAGGTCGGTGCTGAGCCGGTGCCCCTCGCGGACGGTGCCGCCTGGCTGCGGGATCGCGCGCGCCCGGAACCGCGCGCGCAGGTCGTCGTCGAGCCCGGCGAGGTCCTGCTCCTCGAACGCGTCCCACGCGGGCAGCTCGTGGTCGACGACGCCGGCCGGGAGCTCGGCGTTCACGGCCTGGCCCTCGGCGAACGGCCCCGAGTCGACGTACACCACGCGGGCCACCCGCCCGGGTCGCCGGTCGGAGGCCGCATACACGAGCCCGCCGCCCGCGGAGTGCCCGACCAGGGCGACGGGCGCGTCGCCCGGGACGGCGTCGATCGCGGCGACGACGGCGTCCACGTGGTCCGCGAGGTGGATGCCGGAGCGGTCGGCGTCGACCGCCTCCATGCCCGGCAGGGTGACGGCGTGGGGCGTGTGCCCCGCCGCCGTGAGCACCGGGACGACGTCGTCCCAGGCCGATCCGTCGAGCCAGAACCCGGGTACCAGGATGATGTCCATGTCCCGAGATTAGGCGTGACCTCCGACACGTCGGCTGCTTCACTGCCGCCATGCCGGACCTCGACCCGACCGACCTCCATCTGCCCGACGGTTATGCCTTCACCACCGCCCCCGAGCGGATCGACGCCGACCGGGTGCACGAGCTGCTCGCCGCGCACGCGTACTGGGCCGTCGGCCGCTCCCGCGAGCGGCACCGCGCCGCCATGGCGGGGTCGCGGAACTACGGCGTCCTCGCCGCGACGGGCGACCTCGCCGCCTACGCCCGCCTGGTCACGGACGGCGCGACGTTCGGCTGGCTCGCGGACGTGATCGTCGACCCCGCGCACCGCGGGCACGGGCTGGGCCGCGCCGTCGTCGCGGGGGCGCTGGCCGACATCGAGTCCCTCGGGCTGAAGCGGGTCCTGCTCCGCGCGTCCGACCAGGGCCGGCGCATCTACGAGCGCGCCGGCTTCACGCCCGTCCCCGAGCCCGACAGCTGGCTGCAGCTGCGCGCGAGCACGCCGGCGACCAGCAGCGCCTGACCCGCGACGTAGGTGAGCATCACCCAGAAGCCGGAGGCGGGCGGGTCGAACCAGCCGGTGAACGCGCCCAGCGCGATCATGGCGTCCGACGCCAGGAACACGGCACCGCCCGCTCCGGCCAGCGGGTGCACGCCCGTGGCGAGCACCGCCATCGCCACCAGGCAGACCCCGTACACGACCACGGCGCCCAGCAGCGGGCCGGGCGCGCCGGGGGCGCACGCCACGACGAGTGCGACGGCCGCGAGCGCGTAGGGGGCGAGGAGCGCCGGTCGGCGCGCGACGCTCGCTCGCCGGGACGGCCAGAACGCGACGACGTAGGCCACCTGGGCGAGCAGGAAGAAGCCCACCATGACGAGGAACGCGGCGTCGCCCTCGAACGCCGCGGGCGCCGTGTCCCCCAGCCACGACAGGCCGAGGGCGACGACGACGAGGCGGACCAGCCGCGAGCGAGGGGCGGGCGCGGCGCACCAGAGCGTCGCGGCGAGCAGCGGCATCAGGCAGACCTGCGTGACCCGCGCCCAGGTGCTGGCCTCGGCCACCTGGGCCACGAGGTGCAGCACGGTGAGCATCGCGAGTGCCACGGCTGCCGCGCGGGAGGTGACGGTGGGCAGGAGCCGCGGGGGCGGCGCCGGGAGCAGCCCGTGATGAACGACGTCGGTCACGCCCGGCAGCCTAGGCCCCCCGGGGCCTCCCGCCGAAACCCGGCCTCCCGGCTCCGCCGCGGCACGGCGCGCGGGCGCTGCGCGGTCAGAGCTCGATCGTCAGCAGCCGCGACCCGTGGCGTTTCGTGTACCCGAGGCTCGCGTACAGCCCGTGCGCCCCGCTCGGGTTCTGCGTGTCGACGTCGAGCGCCGCGACCGCCATGCCGTCGGCCGCGAACGCCCGCATCCCCGCCGCGAGCAGCGCGACCGCGACCTTGCGCCCGCGGTACGCACGGCGCACGCCGAGGATGTCCGTGTAGCCGAACGGGTGGCCGCGCGCCGCGAAGTCCTCGGTGTACCGCGACCCGACGTGGTAGCCGACCACGAGCGGAGCGCCGACCTGCAGCGCGGCCGCAGTCTCGGCGTCGGTGGCGGGGTCGGCGAGCAGGGCCTCGACGTCCGGTGCGGGGTCCACGACGACGAACGACCACTCGGGCGCGTACGTCGCCCGGCCGCTGCGCCACTGCTCCTGCGTCTGCGGCTCGCTGCCCCAGTGGTCGCGGAACGCGTCGTTGTGGGCCAGGCGGGCCGGCTCGTCGTGCTCGTCGTCGAGCGGCACCAGCCGGAGGCCGTCGCCGAGCTCGACGACGGGCAGCGGGTGGGTGCGGAGGTCGCGCAGGTCCCGCTCGAGGTCGGAGTAGTAGCGCCGCGGCGTGAAGCCCGCCCGTTCGTACAGGCGCACCTTCGCGGCGGGCGCGTTGTCCTCGAGGAACCCCGCGAGCCGTCCCGGCACGTCCTTGCCGGAGGCCGCGAGCACCTGGCGCGCCCGCGCCTCCTGCCAGGCGAACACCTCCCGGCCGATGCCCTCACCGCGGCGGTCCGGGTGCACCCCGCCCCACAGGAACGCACGGACGCGCCGCGTGTCGCCGGGCATCGCCTCGACGTCGCCGTAGGCGCGCAGCGCGCCCGCGGCGTCCAGGCCGAGCACCGTGTCGGCCGCGAGGTCGCGCCAGGGCGTCCCCAGGAGCTCGACGATCTCCGCGAGGGACTCGCGGTAGGGCTCGTGGTCCGCGGCGGCGATCGTGTTCCGCAGGTCCAGTAGCGCGGGCGCGTCGTCGGTCGTCGCGGGCCGCCAGGTCAGGCCGCCCGCGGTCAGCGCCGGCAGCACGGCGGGGGCGGCGGCGCGCTCGGCGAGGGACCCGCGCAGGTCGGTGCTGGCCATGGGCCCACGGTAGGTCGGCCGCGGCGTCGCGCGCACGGCTTTTCGCGGCCGGCGCCGGTTGTCGCGGTGCGACGGCGTGTGGCACGGTGCAGCCACCGCGCAGCCTCCTGACCTGCGCGGACCACGCACCACGAACCGCCGGAGCCCGCGATGACCGAGACCGTCCCCGCCGTCTACGAACGCCTCGACGAGCGCTTCGCCGCCGTGCGCGGCGACGGCCGCCTCGAACGTCTGTGGACGGGTGGCCGCTGGACGGAGGGCCCGCTGTACGTGCCCGCCGGCCGGTACCTGCTGTTCAGCGACATCCCCAACGACCGCGTGCTGCGGTGGGACGAGGCGGACGGGTCGGTGAGCGTCCTCGAGTCACCGGGCCGCTACCCGAACGGCCGCACGATCGACCGCCAGGGGCGCGTCGTGACGTGCCGGCAGGGCGCGCGCCGGGTGGAGCGCACCGAGCACGACGGCTCGACGACGGTCCTCGCGGACCGCTGGCGCGGACGGCGGCTCAACAGCCCGAACGACGTGGTGGTGTCCGCCGACGGAGCGGTGTGGTTCACCGACCCGCCGTACGGCATCACGACCGACTACGAGGGCGAGCGCGCGGACCCGGAGATCGACGGCTGCCACGTCTACCGGGTCGACCCCGCCACGGGCGACGTGACCGCCGTCGCCACGGACTTCGAGCGGCCCAACGGCCTCGCGCTGTCGGTGGACGGGACGCACCTGTACGTCGCGGACACGCACCGCCGGCACCTGCGGGTCTTCGCCGTCGACGGCGGCCGGCTCGCGGGCGGGGAGGTGTTCGCCGAGCTCGACGGCGGCCCGGACGGCGTGCGCGTCGACACGGCGGGCCGCGTCTGGGTGGCCGCCGGCGAGGCCCTGCACGTGCTCGAGCCCGACGGCACCCTCCTCGGGCGGCTCCACCTGCCCGAGGAGGTCTCGAACCTCGCGTTCGGCGGCCGCAAGCGCAACCGTCTCTTCGTCACGGCGTCCACGTCGGTGTACTCGATCCTACTCACCGTGAACGGCGCGCCGCTGCTCTGAGCGGCCCGCCCGGGGTGCGTGCTCGGTGGCCCGCCCGCGGCTGTGGACGCACCGTCCGAGCCCCGCCCCGCGCCGTTACGCTGCACGGGTGACGACCACGCTCGACCCCGCCGCCGCCGACGCCCGTTCCACCGCCCTGCGCGAGGCCCTGCGCACGCGCGTCGTGGTGGCCGACGGCGCCATGGGCACGATGATCCAGGCCGCGGACCCCACCCTCGAGGACTACGAGGGGCACGAGGGCTGCAACGAGATCCTCAACGTGTCGCGCCCGGACATCATCCGCGCCGTGCACGACGAGTACCTCGAGGTGGGCGTCGACGCGATCGAGACGAACACCTTCGGCGCCAACTGGTCCAACCTGTCCGACTACGGGATCGACGACCGGATCCGCGAGCTCGCGCGGGCCGGGGCGGCGCTGGCTCGCGAGCGCGCCGACGCCTTCGCGACCGCCGACCACCCGCGCTGGGTGCTCGGGTCGATGGGCCCCGGCACCAAGCTCCCGAGCCTGGGGCACACCACGTACGCGCACCTGCGCGCGACGTTCGCCGAGCAGGCGGCCGGCCTGCTCGACGGCGGCGCGGACGCGCTGCTCGTCGAGACGAGCCAGGACCTGCTGCAGGCGAAGGCCGCGGTCACGGGCTGCCACGACGCGATCGCGGAGGTCGGCCGGTCGGCGCCGGTCATCGTCTCCGTGACGGTCGAGACCACCGGCACCATGCTCATGGGGTCGGAGATCGGCGCCGCGCTCACCGCCCTGCAGGCGATCGGCGTCGACGCGATCGGGCTGAACTGCGCCACCGGCCCGGACCAGATGAGCGAGCACCTGCGCCACCTCGCGCGGCACAGCGAGGTCCCGGTCACCTGCATGCCCAACGCGGGCCTGCCGGAGCTGGGGCCGCACGGCGCCGTGTACCCGCTCACGCCCGAGGAGCTGGCCGCGGCGCACACGCAGTTCGTGCAGGAGTTCGGCCTCGGCCTGGTGGGCGGCTGCTGCGGCACGACGCCGGAGCATCTGCGCCAGGTCGTCGAGGCCGTGCGCGGCCGCGCGCTGCCCGACCGGAACCCGCAGCGCGAGAACGGCGTCGCGTCCCTGTACTCGCACACGGACCTGCGGCAGGACACGTCGTACCTGGCCATCGGCGAGCGCACCAACGCCAACGGCTCCAAGGCGTTCCGCGAGGCGATGCTCGAGGGCCGATGGGACGACATCGTCGACATCGCTCGCGCGCAGACGCGCGACGGCGCCCACCTGCTCGACGTCTGCGTCGACTACGTGGGGCGCGACGGCGTCGCGGACGTGCGCGAGGTCGTCTCGCGGCTGGCGTCGGCGTCCACGCTGCCGCTGGTCATCGACTCCACCGAGCCGGCCGTGCTGCAGGCGGGGCTCGAGCTGCTCGGCGGCCGCGGCGTCGTGAACTCGGTGAACTTCGAGGACGGCGACGGCCCCGGCTCGCGCTACGCCAAGATCATGCCGCTCGTGCAGGAGCACGGCGCGGCCGTCGTCGCGCTGACCATCGACGAGGAGGGGCAGGCGCGCACCAAGGACGGCAAGGTCGCCATCGCCACCCGCCTCGTCGAGCAGCTCACGGGCGACTGGGGCATGCGGGTGGACGACATCATCGTCGACGCCCTGACCTTCCCCATCGCGACAGGTCAGGAGGAGACGCGGCGCGACGCCATCGAGACGATCGAGGCGATCCGCGAGATCACCACCCGCTACCCCGGCGTGCACACCACGCTCGGCGTCTCGAACGTGTCGTTCGGCCTCAACCCGGCCGCCCGCACCGTGCTGAACTCGGTGTTCCTGCACGAGGCGACGCAGGCGGGCCTGGACTCCGCCATCGTGCACGCGGCGAAGATCCTGCCCCGCAACGCGATCCCCGACGAGCAGTGGGAGGCCGCGGAGGACCTGGTGTGGGACCGCCGGCGGTACGACGACGAGGGCAACCTCGTCCACGACCCGCTCGCGCACCTCCTCGAGCTGTTCTCCGGCGTCGACGCCACCGCCCTGCGCGACCAGCGCGCCGCCGAGCTCGCCGCGCTGCCCGTCGGCGAGCGCCTGGAGCGCCGCATCGTCGACGGCGCGCGCAAGGGTCTCGAGGGGGACGTCGACGAGGCGCTGGCCGCCGGCATGAAGGCCCTCGACATCGTCAACACCCACCTCCTGGGTGGCATGAAGGTCGTGGGCGAGCTGTTCGGCTCCGGCCAGATGCAGCTGCCCTTCGTGCTGCAGTCCGCCGAGGTCATGAAGACCGCGGTGGCGCTGCTCGAGCCGCACATGGAGAAGGTCGAGGGCGGCGAGGGCCGGTCCAAGGGCACCGTGGTGCTCGCCACCGTGCGCGGCGACGTGCACGACATCGGCAAGAACCTCGTCGACATCATCCTCACCAACAACGGCTACACGGTGGTGAACATCGGCATCAAGCAGCCGGTGAGCGCCATGATCGAGGCCGCCGAGGAGCACGACGCCGACGTCATCGGCATGTCCGGGCTGCTCGTGAAGTCGACGGTCGTGATGAAGGAGAACCTCCAGGAGCTGGTCTCCCGCGGCATGGAGAAGCGCTGGCCGGTGCTGCTCGGCGGCGCCGCCCTGACCCGGACGTACGTCGAGGACGACCTCGCCTCCGCGTTCCCCGGCACCGTGCGGTACGCGAAGGACGCCTTCGAGGGCCTGCGGCTCATGGAGCCGCTCGTCGCCATCGCGCGTGGCGCCGACCCGGAGTCGGTGGGACTGCCCGCGCTGCGCAAGCGCCGGCACGGCGTCGTGACCGTGACGGAGACCGCGCCGGAGGACCTGCCCGCGCGCTCCGACGTCGCCGCCGACAACCCGGTGCCGGAGCCGCCGTTCTGGGGCACCCGCATCGTCAAGGGCATCCAGCTCGCCGACTACGCCGCGTTCCTCGACGAGCGCGCCACGTTCATGGGCCAGTGGGGGCTCAAGCCTGGCCGCGGGGACGACGGGGCGTCGTACGAGGAGCTCGTCGAGACCGAGGGCCGGCCACGGCTGGCCGCCTGGCTCGATCGGGTCCGCACCGACCAGATCATGGATCCCACCGTCGTGTACGGGTACTTCCCCGTGTGGTCCGAGGGAGACGACGTCGTGGTGGCGCACCACGAAGGACCGGACGGCGGTTCCGGCGGCGAGCCGGGTACCGAGCGCCTGAGGTTCCGGTTCCCGCGGCAGCGCCGCGACCGGCACCTGTGCCTGGCGGACTTCGTCCGCCCGCGCTCGTTCGCCGAGGAGTCCGGGCGGTTCGACGTGCTGCCCGTGCAGCTCGTGACCGTCGGCGACGCCGTCTCGGGGCACACCGCGAAGCTCTTCGAGGCGAACGCCTACCGCGAGTACATGGAGCTGCACGGCCTGTCCGTGCAGCTCACCGAGGCGCTGGCCGAGTTCTGGCACTCCCGCGTGCGCGACGAGCTCGGCTTCGCCGGCGAGGAGCCCACCGACGTCGAGGGCCTGTTCAAGCTGCAGTACCGCGGCGCGCGGTTCTCCCTCGGCTACCCCGCGTGCCCGGAGATGGAGGACCGCCACAAGGTCGTCGAGCTGCTGCGCCCCGAGCGCGTGGGCGTGACCCTGTCCGACGAGCTGCAGCTGCACCCCGAGCAGTCCACCGACGCGTTCGTCTTCCACCACCCCGAGGCGAAGTACTTCAGCGTCTGACGTCGGCCTGTCGGGGCGCGCGAGGTTCGACGTCAGGCGCGCGACCGGGGAGGATACGGTCATGATCACGCCGCAGACCGGTCACGACGTCATGCCCGCGGGGACCCGTCCGGCGATCACGGTGGACTCCTACCGGCCCACCGACCGCGCTGGCCTCTACGACGTCTGCCTGCGCACGGGCGACTCGGGCGAGGACGCCACCGGCCTGTACGCCGACGGCGATCTCCTCGGCCACGTCTACCTGGGCGCGTACCTCGAGCTCGAGCCCGAGCTCGCGCGTGTCCTGCGCCGAGAGGACGGTGCCGCCGTCGGCTACTGCGTGGCCACCGCGAGCACCACCGACTTCGAGCGCCGCTGCGAGGAGCGCTGGTGGCCGGCGCTGCGCGTCCGCTACGACGCCCCCGCCGAGGACGACGAGTCTCCGGACGCGCGGCTGCTGCGCACGATCCACTCGCCGTCCCGGACCGAGACCCCGTGGCTCGCCGAGTTCCCCGCGCACCTGCACGTGGACCTGCTGCCCGAGGCGCAGGGCGGAGGCCGCGGCCGCCGCGTGCTCGAGGCGACGCTCGACGCCGTCGCCGCCACCGGCGCACCAGGCATCCACCTCGGTGTCGGCGGGCGCAACGTGCGCGCCATCGGCTTCTACGAGCACCTGGGCTTCCGCACGCTGGAGCACCACCCCTGGGGCCTGACCATGGGGATGCGCCTGCCGCGCCGCTGACCCCGCCGGCCGCCGCGGTCGAGCCGACGACACGTCGTCCGCTGGGACCGCACCGCCCGGGTCGCGACCGTTGCCCGCGCGCGACATGATGCTGCTGTCTTGCTGACTCGACCACAGTGATGAGCACCGGGCCCCACGGTGGGTCGTCGCCAGACAAGGAGAAGGCGCCGTGCGCAGCACGACAGGTCGCAACGTCGCGACAGGCGTGACAGCAGCACTGCTGACAGCAACGTTCGTGGCCACCGGCGAGGCGGCCACCTCGAGCGACGACCCACCTCGGGACACCACGTTCCAGAAGGTCACGCTCAACGACCGGCCCGGCGAGCCGATGGACCTCGCGGTCCTGCCGAACAACGACGTCCTGCACGTCACCCGGGCGGGCGCCGTCTGGCTCAACGAGGCCCGCTCGGGCGTCAACCACCAGATCGCCCAGCTGGACGTCTACCAGCACGACGAGGAAGGACTGCAGAGCATCGCCCTCGACCCGGACTTCGAGGACAACCACTGGATCTACATGTACTACTCGCCGCCGCTGGACACCCCGATCGACGACCCCGCGACCCCGGACGTCAACGAGGGCGACGCGCCCCTGACCGGGACGCCGCAGGACTTCGCGCCGTTCGAGGGACTCATCCGCCTGTCGCGGTTCCAGTACCGGGACGGCGAGATCGACCTCGGCTCGGAGCAGCAGGTCATCGACGTGCCGGTCGACCGCGGCATCTGCTGCCACGTCGGCGGCGACATCGTGTTCGACTCCGACGGCAACCTCATCCTCTCCACGGGAGACGACACCAACCCGTTCTTCTCGGACGGGTACACCCCGATCGACGACTCCCCCGGGACCAACCCCGCGTTCGACGCGCGCCGCACGTCGGCCAACACCGACGACCTGCGCGGCAAGCTGCTACGGATCACGCCGGAGCGCGGCGGCGGCTACACCGTCCCGAGGGGCAACCTGTTCCGGCCCGGCACCCCGGACACCCGCCCGGAGATCTACGCGATGGGACTGCGCAACCCGTTCCGCATCGAGGTCGACCCCGAGACCGACGCGGTCTACGTCGGGGACTACTCTCCCGACGCCGGCGAGGCCGACCCGGCACGTGGGCCGGCGGGACACGGCAAGTGGACGATCGTCGACAGACCCGCGAACTACGGCTGGCCGTTCTGCGCGACGCCGGAGCTGCCGTACGTCGACCACGACTTCGCGACCGGTGATTCCGGGGAGCCGTTCGACTGCGCGAACCTGGTCAACGACTCCCCGTACAACACCGGTCGAACCGTGCTCCCACCCGTCGCGCAGCCCGACGTCTGGTACTCGTACGGCGTCTCACCCGAGTTCCCGGAGCTCACGGCGGGACCGGACGACGGCATCGGGCCGATGGCCGGCCCGGTGTACCAGTTCGACCGCAGGGACACCCTGCGGCCGCGGGCAGTCGCGTGGCCGGAGCACTACGACGGGATCCCGCTGTTCTACGAGTGGACGCGCGACTACGTCAAGGCCATGCACCTCGACCGGCGGGGCACCCTGGCGGACATCGAGCCGGTGCTGCCGTCGTTCGTGTTCGACAACCCGATGGACATGGAGTTCGGCCCGAACGGGGCGCTCTACGTCCTCGAGTACGGCGACGGGTACTTCGCCGAGAACCCGGACGCGCAGCTCGCCCGGTACGACCACATCGGCCGCCGCGGGAACCACAGTCCGGTCCCGGTCGTCGGAGCCGACGTCACGGCGGGCCTCCCGCCGTTGACGGTGCAGTTCACCAGCGCGGGGACGGCCGACCCCGACGGCGACCGGCTCCGCTACGCCTGGGACTTCGACGGCGACGGTGACGTCGACGCGCGCGGTCCCGACGCCACCCACACGTACGACGAGCCCGGCGTCTACCGCGCCACCCTGACCGTCATGGACGTCGGGGGACGCGACCGCGGCCGGCACGCCTCCGCCGACGTGGACGTCGTGGTCGGCAACGAGTCACCGCAGGTGAGCTTCGTGGCCCCGGTCGCGGGCCAGTCGTTCTCGTTCGGCGACACGGTGGACTTCGAGGTCGAGGTCACGGACGACCAGCCGGTCGACTGTGCCCGGGTCCAGGTGACGTACGTCGTCGGCCACGACGACCACGGCCACCCGCAGACGACCGCGTCCGGATGCACCGGGTCGATCGTCACCTCGGTGCCGTCCGGCCACGACCCGGAGAACGACACCCTTCGCGGGGTGTTCGTGGCCGAGTACACCGACCCTGGCGTCGACGGGCTGCCCGGCCTCACCGGCAGCGCCGAGGTGGTGCTCGTGCCCGCCGAGTGACCAGCACCGGGGGTGCCCGGCCCGTGCCGGGCGCCCCCACCCTCCGTGATGCCCTGCACGATCTGCCTCGACGACGAGGAGTCGACATGTGTTATGGATTTGACGGCCACGACGCGCTGCGGCGTTCGCTCGAGACCAGAGGTTCCCACCCGTCCGGCGTCAGCCGCCGCACCCTGCTTCGGGGGAGCCTCACCGGCGCCGCCGGGGTGGCGCTGGCCGGTACCGCCGCCACCGGTTCCGCCTCCGCCAGGCCCCGGGCGGGCCACGGCCCGCGCTGGGGGCGGCGCGTCCCACGGGGGAGGATCAGCATCCAGCTCTGGACCGTGCGGGACGGGCTCGGTGGCGGTCTCTACGACGAGACGCTCGGCGCCATCGCCGAGACGGGGTACCCCCGCGTCGAGCAGGCGCTCGGGTACTTCGGCCGGACGGCCCGCGAGCTGCGCGAGTTCTACGACGACCTCGGCATCCGTGCCTCGTCGTCGCACGACGGCATCTCCGAGTCCCGCGCGGCGCTGCACGAGAAGTTCCAGAACGCGACGACGCTCGGTCAGCGCTATGTCGTGGTGCCGTTCCTCGCGTCCGACTCGCTGGCGGACTGGAAGACATGGGCCCGCCAGATGAACAAGGAGGCGGCCCTCGCACGGCTGTACGGCCTGCGGTACGGCTACCACAACCACGCCCACGAGTTCACGACGGACCTGGGAGGCGGCGTCACCCCGTGGGACGTCCTCACCTCGCAGCTCGATCCACACCTCGTGCATCTCGAGGTCGACCTGTACTGGGTCGTGACCGGCGGGGTGAACCTCGGCCTGTCGAACCGGCAGGCCGAGGACTTCGCCATCCGCACCATCCGCAGGTCACCCCTCCGGGTGCGGCAGTACCACGTCAAGGACCGCCACGACGACGGGCCGGAGGAGACCAGCCACGCCGACCTCGGCACGGGCTTCATCGACTTCGCGCGCATCTTCCGCGCGCACGAGGTCGAGGAGTACATCGTCGAGAACGACACGCCTGACGTGACGTACCTCCAGACGGCGGACGTCGGCTACGACTACCTCCGCAGGATCCGCTACTGACCGGCGGTGGGCACGCTCCCCCGCAGGATCGACGTCATCTTCTTGCCGTTGGCGACCTCGTCGACGAGCTTGTCCATCCAGCGGATCTGCTGCATCAGCGGGTCGTCGATGTCCTCCACGCGGACACCGCAGATCACCCCGGTGATGAGCGACGCGTTCGGGTTCATCGCGGGCGCCTCGGCGAAGAACGTCTCCAGGTCCACCTCGTCGGCGATGACCTTCTCGAGGCCGGCGTCGTCGTAGCCCGTGAGCCAGGTGAGGACCCGGTCGAGGTCGTCCGTGCTGCGGTCCTTGCGCTCCACCTTCCGCACGTACAGCGGGTAGATGCTGGCGAAGGTCATCCGGCGGATCCGGTCGGCAGGCATCGGTCGCCCCCTGTCGTGACGGTCGGGTGTGCTCCTGCCGAGGCTACCGCGCGGGGAGCGCGTCGACAGCAGCCGACGACGCTCGCTCGAGCCGCGCCACGAGCGCGACGAGACCGGCAGCGAGCGGCACGAGCACGAGGTTGCCCAGCAGCATCGGGCGCAGGAACGGCAGGCCGGCGACGTAGCTGGCCAGCAGGCCGTCCAGCCCCGCAGGGTAGAACGTCCCGCGGCCGAGCCACCACACGCCCGCGTTGGTCCAGAGGTAGAAGAACAGCGAGCTGCCGACGCCGAAGCCCAGCGCGGCGACGAGGCGACCCATGGCGCCCCGGGTGCGGCCGGCCCACCAGGCGCCGACGCCGATCGCGGCCCACGCGGTCCACGTGAACACCAGCACCGAGGAGTTGCCGAGCAGCACGTCGCTCAGCGCCACCACGACCAGCGGCGCGAGCATCGCGAGCCGGTGGCGCAGCAGCCCGGCGGCGGCGAAGGCCGCGGCGGTCGAGAGCTCGAGGTTCGGCGGCGCGCCGAGGTCCGTCTTCACGAGCCGCCAGACGACGGCGCCCGCGACGAGCAGCACCGCCAGCGCGGGCCGCCACCACCGGTGCACGAGCTCGCGGGCGGTGAGCGGAGCCTCCAGGCGAGTGGTCGCGGCGCTCACTGCTCGATCTCCTCGAGCTTCCAGGTGATCGTCTGGCCGTCCTTCGTCTCGAGCGAGCCCGCCCCGACCTGGGCCAGCTCGTCGTCGACGTACAGGCCCCAGAACTCCGTCTCCGGGTCGGCCTCGCGCCCGCGGATCGCGGTGACGTACGCGTTCTCGCCCTTGCCCTGCACCTGGGCGTCCGGATCCTTCTCCTGCAGCAGCTCGAGAGCGGTCTTGCCGTCCACGCCCTCGTAGGAGAACTTGCCCACGTTCTCGGCCACCTGCTCGGAGGCCTCCACCGACGCGGACGCGGTGGGCGAGGCGCCGTCCGACGAGCCGCCCTCCGAGCACCCGGCGACGAGCCCCGCGGTCAGGGCCAGAGCGGGCAGGAGCACGAGCAGTCGAGGCGCCGTCCGGCGCGGTGCGGTCTTCACGGCCAGAGGGTACCCATCACCGGAGCGCACCCGCCGCTCGGGCCGCCATGCGGACGACGGCCCGGACGGGTCAGGCGTCGATGCGGGACTGGTCGAGGGTGCTCGCCCCGGCGACGATGAACTCCTTGCGGGGCGCGACGTCGCTGCCCATGAGCAGCTCGAACACGCGCTCCGCCGCCTCCGCGCCCTCCACCGTGACCCGGCGCAGCGTGCGGTGGCGCGGGTCCATGGTGGTCTCGGCGAGCTGGTCGGCGTCCATCTCCCCCAGGCCCTTGTAGCGCTGGATGTCCTCCTTGTACCGGCGCCCGGCCCGGTCGAGCTTCTTGAGCGTCGCGGTGAGCTCCGCCTCCGAGTACGTGTACAGGTACTCGTTCTTGCGCCGGCCGCTGCCCAGCACCTCCACCCGGTGCAGCGGCGGGACGGCGGCGAACACGCGGCCCGCCTCGAGCATCGGCCGCATGTACCGGTAGAAGAGCGTGAGCAGCAGGGTGCGGATGTGCGCGCCGTCGACGTCGGCGTCCGTCATCAGCACGATCTTCCCGTAGCGGGCGGCGTCCAGGTCGAAGGACCGGCCGGAACCGGCGCCGAGCACCTGGATGATGGCCGCGCACTCCGCGTTGCGGAGCATGTCGCTGATCGACGCCTTCTGGACGTTGAGGATCTTGCCGCGGATCGGCAGCAGCGCCTGGAAGTCGCTCGAGCGGGCCAGCTTGGCCGTGCCGAGGGCGCTGTCGCCCTCGACGATGAAGAGCTCGCTGCGGTTCACGTCGTCACTGCGGCAGTCCGCGAGCTTCGCCGGCAGCGACGACGCCTCGAGGGCATTCTTCCGCCGGGAGATCTCCTTCTGCTTGCGGGCCGTGACGCGCGCACGCATCTCGGCGACGACCTTCTCGAGAAGCAGGGCGGACTGCGCCTTCTCGTCGCGCTTGGACGACGTGAGGAGGGCGCCCAGCTCCTTCTCGACGACGCGGGAGACGATCGCCCGCACGGGAGCGGTGCCGAGCACCTCCTTGGTCTGGCCCTCGAACTGCGGCTCCGCGAGCCGGACCGTGACGACAGCGGTGAGGCCGGCGAGGACGTCGTCCTTCTCGATCCGTTCGGCCGCGTCCTTCGTGGAGACCTTCAGACGACGCGCGTTCGCCTCGATCTGCTTGCGGACGGTCTTGAGCAGGCCCTGCTCGAACCCGGACAGGTGGGAGCCGCCCTTGGGCGTCGCGATGATGTTGACGAAGGTGCGGACCTCGGTGTCGTACCCGCCACCCCACCGCAAGGCCACGTCCACCTCGCAGTCGCGCTGAACCTCCTGCGGCGACATGTGACCGCGTGAGTCCAGCACCGGCACCGTCTCGGTGAAGTGGCCGCTGCCCTTGAGCTGCCACGTCGACGTCACCGGGGCGTCGGGCGCGAGGAACTCGACGAAGTCGATCGCGCCGCCGTCGTGCTGGAAGACCTCCTCGTGCGGGCCGGACTCCCCCGGCGTGCCCGGCAGACCGCGCTCGTCGCGCAGCGTGAGCTTCAGCCCGGGGACCAGGAACGTCGTCTGGCGGGCGCGCGTGACCAGCTCGTCGTAGCTGAACACCGCCGTCTTCGGGAACACCTGGCGGTCCGCCCAGTAGCGCACCCGGGTACCGGTGACGCCCCGCTTGGTCTTCCCGACGATCGCCAGCTCGGACCCCGACACGAACGGCTCGAACGGCGACTCCGGGGACGGCCCGGAGACCGGGTCGGAGAAGACGCCCGGCTCGCCGCGGTGGAACGTCATCCGGTGGGTCTTGCCACCGAGGTCGACCTCGACGTCGAGGCGCGCCGAGAGCGCGTTGACCACGGAGGCGCCCACGCCGTGCAGTCCGCCCGACGCCGTGTACGAACCGCCGCCGAACTTGCCGCCGGCGTGCAGCTTCGTGAAGACGACCTCGACGCCGGTCAGGCCGGTCTTCGGCTCGACGTCGACCGGGATGCCGCGGCCGTCGTCCTCGACCGTGACCGACGAGTCGGCGTGCAGCACCACGCGGATGTTCGTCGCGTGCCCGCCGAGGGCCTCGTCGACGGAGTTGTCGATGATCTCCCACAGGCAGTGCATGAGGCCGCGCGAGTCCGTCGACCCGATGTACATGCCGGGGCGCTTGCGCACGGCCTCGAGGCCCTCGAGGACGGTGAGGTGGCGCGCGGTGTACCCGGACTCGGAGGTGGCAGTCACGGGAACGAGGGTAGACGACCGAACAGGTGTTCTTGTGCGCTCCACGCCGTCGGACTGTGCTCCACGCCGCTATGCCCGGAGCGAACCCGGCCCGGGTCCGGGATGCTCCGGGCCACCTGTCTGGTTGGATGGTCATGTGAGCACCACGACGACCGAACCGACCCAGCCGCTGACCGCCGCCGACCGCTGCGACCGCTGCGGCGCCCAGGCGTACGTGCGAGTGGTCCTGCCTGTCGGAGAGCTCCTCTTCTGCGGGCACCACGCACGCGCGCACGCGGACGCCTACCAGGGTGTCGCCGTCCACGTCCAGGACGAGACGGACCGGCTCCACGAGGAGCACGGGGCGCGCTGACCCGGCGCAAGCACACCGACCCCACGAGAGCCCCGCACCGTCCGGTGCGGGGCTCTCGTGCGTGGGGGGCGGGGCGACGGCCGAGGCCGGCGAGGATCAGCTGCTGCGGCCCGAGAGCGAGCCGACCCACGACGCCCGGACGCCGAGGGTGGTGCGCCACCCGTCCGCCGTCTTGGTCCGCGACACCTTCGTCCCCATGGCCGAGGTGGCCGTCAGCGTCTTGATCTGGCCGCTCGACCACCGAGACGTCACCGCGATCGAGCGCACCGACGCGAGGCCGAAGACCGACCTGGCCGTCGCCTGCGTGATCGAGTCGCTCCACGTCAGGTACGGGTTGCCGGGCGCCTTGGCCGAGTACGTGTCGGCGACGTGCGCGAGGTAGGGCAGAGCCGCCGTCCCGAACACCTCCGTGTTGGTCGCCGTGCCGCGGCGCCCTCCCGCGCTGCCGGTCGACGCGAAGTACGGCGTCTCCGCGAACCCGCCCTCGGCGTCGCGCAGCACGGTCACCGTGCCGTCCTGCACCGTGGCGTCCACCGCCGCGACCCAGGCGCTCCCCCAGCTCCCGCCCTGCTTCTTCCAGCCGGTGTAGTGCTGCGAGCGGGTGTCGTCGTAGACGTGGCAGCCGCACGTGGACTTCAGGCCCTTGACCTTCTCGACGATCGCGTAGTTGCGCGCCGCGACCGCCTGCGCCTCCAGCGCCGCAGCACCGCGGTTGCTGCTCGCGCCCCAGCCCGAGGGCATCTCGTCCAGCCCGTAGAGGTACTCGGTGTTGATGACCACCTGGTTGACGACGTTCGGCCGGTCCGACCGCTTCGTCACCACCAGGCGTCCGTTGCGGTAGGTCCCCTGGGCGCCCGCCACGGTCGCGACCGCCCTCGTCCCGGTGGGCTGGTAGTTCCGCGTGCCGGACCACTCGTACGTCAGGCTGGAGCGCGCGGACACGCTCTTCGTCGTCGCACCGCCCTTCGTCACCTTGGCAGTCACCCCCGAGGGCGCGACGCCGACGGTGACCTTCTCCGCGGCTCCGCCGCTCGCCACGACGGCCCCCGCCGGGTCCATGAGCCGCCAGGCTCCGGAGCCGACCGCCAGCACCGTCGTGGTCCGGCTGTCCGACGGCGGTCCGAGCACCTGCACGTCCAGGGTGGTCCGGGGGTCGTTCGCCGTCGAGACGGTGGTGCCCGGGTAGTAGTAACCGAGGATCTGGGCCGCGGTACGACCTGAGCGCGACTGCTCGTAAGCGCCCCACTGGGCCATCCCGACGCCGTGCCCCGAGCCCGAGCCGGAGATCGCGAACCGCACCGGCACCACGAGCACCGTGACACCGCCGCTCGTGGCGTGGCTGGTCCTGAAGCGGTACGTCGTCGAGGCGGTGGGCTTCACCGTCGTCGACACGCGGCCCGTCGACCCGGTCCGCACGGTGCGGACCTTCACCCACGACGTCCCCGCCTTGCGCTGCAGCGTGACCGTCGCGCCCCGCACCGGCTGGCCGGACTTGAGGTAGCGGACCGTGAGGGACTTTCCGGTCGCCGCCGTCGTCGTCCCTCCGCCGGAGCCCGTCAGCGACCAGGTCGCCGCCTGCGCCGCAGGCGCCACGAGCACCGACGCGAGCGACAGCGCCAGGGCGACGACGAGCGCGAGCAGGGCGACGACCCGGGGCCGCCCGGGGAGGGTCGTGGTCTGGAGCACGCGGACACCTTGCCACATCGGCCCAGGTCAGGGGAACGCCCCCACACTTCACCCGGGGGCCCGGGGCACCGACCGTCATCGCCGGCGCGCGGGCGTCTCTCTCCTCTCGGCACCGTCCACCGAAGGAGAGTCCCCGATGTCCAGCTCCGCTCCCGTCGCCCCCGACCGCGACCTCGACAGGGCCGCCGCCCTCGCGGCACAGCTCGACCCCGCGCTCGACGGCACCACGGCCCTGCCCGCCGACCCGGCCTACGACGCCGCGCTCCCCGGCTTCAACCTCGCGCTCGCCCACCGGCCGGCGCTCGTCGTGCGGGCTGCCTCGCCCGAGGACGTCGTCGCGACGGTCCGCGCCGCCGCGGGCCACGGGTTCGGCGTCGGAGTCCGCTCCACGGGCCACAGCGCCGCCGCGACCGGCGCCGGCGACGTCCTGCTCGACGTGTCCGCCCTCGACGCCCTCGTCGTCGACCCCGTCGCCCGCACCGCGACCGTCGGGCCCGGCGTCCACTGGCAGGCGGTGCTCACCGCCGGCGCGGACCACGGGCTGGGCGGGCTCTGCGGCTCGTCCCCCCAGGTCGGGGTGATCGGCTACACGCTCGGCGGCGGGCTCGGCCCCCTGGCGCGCACCTTCGGCTTCGCCGCCGACCACGTCCGCGCGATCGACGTGGTCACCCCGGCCGGCGACCTCGTCACGGCGACGCCGACGCAGCACGAAGAGCTCTTCTGGGCGCTGCGCGGCGGCGGGGGCGCGTTCGGGGTCGTCGTCGGGATGACGTTCGACCTCTTCCCCCTGTCCACCGTGCGCGCGGGCACGCTCTGGTTCGACGTCGACGACGCGCACGCCGTGCTGCACCGGTGGCGCGAGCACACGACGACGCTGGCCGACGACGTCTCGACGTCCGTCGCACGCCTGAACCTGCCGCCCCTGCCCGACGTGCCCGAGCCGCTGCGCGGGCGCGCGGTGCTCGTGGTGCGCTACGTCCGGCACGGGCACCTCGCGGCGCCCGACCCCCTGGTCGACGACCTGAGGCAGGTCGCCGTGCCGATCCTCGACACGGTCGGAGACCTGCCGTACGCGCAGATCGGGGCGGTGCACGCCGACCCGGACGACCCGATGCCGTTCGTCGAGCGTGGCGGGCTGCTGCGCGAGCTGACCGAGGACGCGGTCGACGCGTTCCTCGGGGCCGTGCCGCCCGACTCCCCCGTCCTCGCGGCCGAGATCCGGCTCCTCGGCGGCGCCGTGGCCGGGCCGCCCGCCGTGGCCAACGCCGTCGGCGGGCGCGACGCCGCCTGCACCCTGTTCACCGGGGCGCTCGGCAGCCCGGTCGGGCCGCCCGACGTCGCCGACCGCCTCCAGGCGGTGCACGACGCGCTGGCGCCCTGGACCACCGGCGGCTCGCTGCTCAACTTCGCCGGCCCGCGGGACGACGTCTCCGCCGCCCTGGTGCGCGAGGCGTACGGCCCGGCGACCTACGACCGGCTCCTGGCGCTGCGCCGCCGGCTGGACCCCGCCGGCACCCTCGCCCCGTCGTCGCGCTGGTCCGTCGCCGCCGACATCGCCGCCGACGTCGCGCCCTGACGGCTGGCCCACTGCTCGACGAGCCGCGCGGACGCACGAGAGCCCCGGTACCGACGGGTACCAGGGCTCTCGTGACGACGTGCTCCTGAGGCGGATCAGTCCAGGTAGTCGCGCAGCACCTGGGACCGCGACGGGTGCCGCAGCTTCGACATCGTCTTGGACTCGATCTGGCGGATCCGCTCACGGGTGACCCCGTAGACCTTGCCGATCTCGTCCAGCGTCTTGGGCTGCCCGTCCTGCAGGCCGAAGCGCATGGAGACGACGCCCGCCTCGCGCTCCGACAGGGTGTCGAGCACCTGGTGCAGCTGCTCCTGGAGCAGCGTGAAGCTCACGGCGTCCGCCGGGACGACGGCCTCGGAGTCCTCGATGAGGTCACCGAACTCGCTGTCGCCGTCCTCGCCCAGCGGGGTGTGCAGCGAGATGGGCTCGCGCCCGTACTTCTGGACCTCGACCACCTTCTCGGGGGTCATGTCCAGCTCCTTGGCGAGCTCCTCCGGGGTGGGCTCGCGACCCAGGTCCTGGAGCATCTGCCGCTGCACGCGGGCCAGCTTGTTGATGACCTCGACCATGTGCACCGGGATGCGGATGGTACGGGCCTGGTCGGCCATGGCGCGGGTGATGGCCTGCCGGATCCACCAGGTGGCGTACGTCGAGAACTTGTAGCCCTTGGTGTAGTCGAACTTCTCGACGGCGCGGATCAGACCGAGGTTGCCCTCCTGGATCAGGTCCAGGAACAGCATGCCGCGGCCGGTGTAGCGCTTGGCGAGGGAGACGACGAGGCGCAGGTTCGCCTCCAGCAGGTGGTTCTTGGCGCGCTTGCCGTCGTGCGCGATCCACCGCAGGTCGCGGTACATCCGGCGCTCGTCGGCGCTCGCCTTCGTCTTGTCGTAGGCGGCGTAGTCCTGGGACAGGCGCTCCTCCGCGAACAGGCCGGCCTCGATGCGCTTCGCGAGCTCGACCTCCTGCTCGGCGTTCAGCAGCGCGACCTTGCCGATCTGCTTGAGGTAGTCCTTGACGGGGTCGGCGGTCGCGCCGGCCGTGACGACCTGCTGCGCGGGCTGGTCGTCGTCGTCGGTGTCCGAGACGACGAAGCCGGTCTCCTCGTCCTCGCCCTTACCCTTGCCGGCCGCGGGCTTGGCACCCTTCGCGGCGGCCTCGTTCTCCTGCTCGTCGTCGGCGTCGGTCGCGTCGTCGAGCTCGACGTCCTCGACGTCGTCGGCTGCGGGCTCGTCCTTCGACGCCGCCTTGCGGCCACGCGTCGGCTTCGCCCCCTTGGCCGCTGTCTTGGTGCCGGCGGCCTTGGTCGCGGGCTTCTTCGCGGACGTCGCCTCGGCCGGCTCGTCGTCCGTCGACGCGGCGGACTTCACGGCGGAGGTCGTCACGGTCGAGGTCTTCACCGCGCCCGCGGAGCGCGCCGCCGGCGCCTTCGCGCGCGTGGTGGTGCCCCGGCTCGAGCTGGCGGCGGCGACCTTGGTGGCCGTGGGCACACCGATCTCCACCCCGGCGGTCGCGAAGGCGCGCAGGACCGCCTTCAGACGCTTGGGGTCCGCCACCGCGGCGTTCTCGCAGGCAGCGCGGAAGCTCTCGGCGTCGACCCGGCCGTCGGCGGTGCCTCGAGCGAGCAGCCCCTGCAGGGCAGGGTGCTCGAACTCGCGGGGAAGTGCAGGGTTCTGCGCAGTGGACGCCACAAACCGACCTTTCGGCATTCGAGGGGACGGTGCACCGCCGTCAAGGCCTCCGACTCGGACTGTCGTGGCTCAGGCGGACACCTCTATTGTACCGGCGACATCCGCGACGGAAGGGCACCACGGGCTCCTGCGCCCAGTCCCGTACCCACGTCGTCCGTTCCCCGGTGCTGGCTCAACGTCCGGGGAGTCGCGAAGATTCCCGACGGCAGAGGCGGAACGACGGTCGAAACCCCGGGCGGCACGGTGGGGCCGGGCCTCGCACGCCCGCGCGCAGGACCGCCCGAGGACGGTCGCGAGCGTCACATCGCACGACGCGTGGACCGCGCGCGTCGCCGCGCGTGTCGTCACGGCTTCACCGCCAGGACCGGACAGGGCGCTTCGAGGAGGATGCGCTGCGCGCCGGACCCGAGGATCAGCTTCCCCACCGGGCTGCGTCGTCGGAGACCCACGACGATGAGCTCGGCGGCCACCTCCTGCGCCGTGCGCACGAGATCCTCGGCGAGGTCCCCCGTGCCGACCACCACCGAGTAGGCGAGCCCCGAGGAGGCGAGGTCGTCCTCGACCGCCTGCCTCTCGGGCCCGCCGTCGTCCCGGGTGACGACGACCGTGAGCGGGACGGACCGCTCCTGCGCCTCGCGCTTCGCTGCGGCGAGTGCCGCCTGTCCCTCGGCCGTGCTCAGGAGTCCGACGACGATCGCCATGGGGGCACGCTACCCGACCGTCGGCCCGGCCACATCGGTCGCCCCGGCGAGATCCTCCGCAGCCGGCCCTCGCGCCGCGCTCACCCACCCGGGCGGGACCGCCGCCTCCAGCACCCCGGCCACGAGCGCGGCCAGTCGGTAGCTCGGGTCCTGCCGCGCGGACTCTCGCACGCGCCGGGCCGCGAGCCACCCGTCGCCCCGCCACCAGGCCAGGAAGCCCAGGAGCGCGAGGGGCGGCGCGTGCCACCGCCGCGGCGCGCCGCCCACCAGCTGCTCCAGCACGAGCCGGGCCGCGTCGGCGGTCGCCCCGTCGGGAGGCACCCCGACCCGCGGGTCCACCACCCGGGCGATCGCCCGGGCCGTGCCCGACTCCACGTCGCGCGGGACGTCGACGTCCCCGCCCGCCCGGACCGTCCGGTCCGCCGCCTCTCGCGCGCCCGGCACCAGGGACAGCAGCACGGCGTCCCGGACCCGGACGTCCGCGAGCGCCACCGCCAGGCGACCGAGACGTGCCGGGGGCAGCTCGACGTCGCCGGCCGGACAGGTGCGCAGCTCCGCGGCCGCCTGTCGCACCAGGTCGCACCAGACGCCGTAGGCCTCGGTGCGCCAGCGACCCGGCCCGTCAGGTGCCGTCGCACGGGGCGTCGCACGGGCCGGCTCACGAGACGCCGCACCGGTGGCGTCACCTGCCGCCGCACGCGCCCGCTCCGCACGTCCCGCCGCCTTGGCGACTCGGTCACGCACGCCCGCCGGCAGCGCACGGACCCGGTACGCCTCCTGCTCCGAGCGGGCGATCGCCCGCCCCGCGACCACGAACGCCGCCCCCACCTCGCCGTGCTCGAGCTCGCTCGTGGGTCGTCCTCCCGCCGGACAGCACGCGGGGTCCGTGCAGTCGAGGCCGCGATAGCCGTCCGGGCCGACGAGCCAGGTCTCCACGTCGACCGTCGGGCCCAGGGACTCCTCCAGCGCCCCGACCGCGGCCGCCTCCCACGCCCGGACCCGGTCCGGCGGTGACGCGGTGTAGAGCACGACGAGCGCCAGGCGGGCCCCGACCCGGGCGGCCGCCCGGGCGACGACGGCCGCGCTTCCCGTCGTCCCGGCGCCCGCCTCGTCCCCGGGGGCGCCGACGGGTCCGTCGAGGCCGGGCAGGCCGGTCCGTGCGACGAGGCCGACCCGGCCCTCGTCGGTGACCGCGACGACGACCACGCACTCCCGCGGGCGGAACCCCAGCAGGTACGGCACGGCCGCGAGAAGGTCGCGGGACGAGCGGAGCACGAGCGGGGTGTCGAAGGCGGTGCCAGGCTCCCCGGCGTGGTCGGTGGCGTATGCGGCGTCCATGGGTCCGATCCCAGGGCACGACCGCGGGCCCCGGCGCCGCGGGCCGCCCCGCTGTGGACGGCACCCCGCTGGGGGCAGGCTCCGTGGCCTGCGCCGCCGTGCGACGTCCGCGGCGTCCCCCTCGTCCGGGACGTGCGAGCGAGGTGCCGCGGGCCGCTACGGTAGGCGCCGTGCCCTCGCTCCCCCGCGCCCCGCGCCGCCGCGCCCGGTCGCGTCGCGCGCCCGCGGCCAGGGCACGCGGCGTGGGCGCCGTGGCGCTCACCGCGCTCCTCGCGCTGTCCGGCTGCGGTCTGCTCGGCGGCGGAGGGGCCCCGGACGACGACGTCTCCGCGACCGGCGAGAACGGGTCCGGCGTCGGCGTGCGTGGCGCCACGGAGACCCCTAGCGCGGAGCCGGGGACGGGCGGCGCGTCCGCCCTGCCGACGTTCGACCCCGACACGACGGTCGGCGGGTACGCCGACGGCTTCCCCGAGAAGCTGCTCGGGGCGCCCGAGGACGCGACGGTGCTCGCCAGCTCGGCCACCCCGGGCGAGGGCGGCCTCACCGACGTCACCCTCAACCTCGCCACGCAGCGCGGCACGCAGGACGTCATCGACCAGCTCGCCGAGCGGTTGCGCAAGGCCGGCTTCGAGGAGTCCGGCACGTCGAGCCTCTCCGGCCTCACCGCGCAGACGGTGTTCGGCCGCGAGAGCACGCCCCGGGGAAAGAAGAAGGACGCGGGCCCGGTCGTGGAGTCCGTCACCCTCGGCGTGCTCGACGACGGCGAGCGCCGCCTCGTGACGGTCAGCGGCTCCGTCGTCGTCGGCTGACGGACCTGCTGACGGACCTGCTGACCGGCCCCGCCCCCGTCGGGACCGCCCGGCCGGGCGCATAGGCTGTCGGCATGCCCACCGCCGCGTCGCTGGTCGACCTCGAGAACCTCCGCACCGACGTCGACACCAGGGTCGAGGAGCACCTCGACGCCCTCGCCCGGGAGGTCGCCTCGATCGGCGACGCGGCGACCGCGCTGACCGACCAGGCGGCCGTGCTGCTCCGCGGGGGCAAGCGCCTGCGGGCGGCGTTCTGCTACTGGTCCTACCGGGCCCACGGCGGCGCCGCGTCCGGCCCCGAGCGGGACGCGGTGGTGCGGGCCGGGGCGGCGCTCGAGCTGTTCCAGGCCGCCGCCCTGCTGCACGACGACGTCATGGACGCCTCGGACACGCGGCGTGGCGAGCCCACCGCGCACCGGGCCTTCGAGGCACGGCACGCCGCGGCCGGCTGGGCGGGATCGGCCGAGCGGTTCGGCACGTCCGCCGCGATCCTGCTCGGCGACCTGTGCCTCGTCGCGTGCCAGCGCGAGATCGCCGCTGCCGTCGCCGACCTGCCGACGGAGCGCGCGGCCGCGGCCCGCGCGCTGTTCGACGCCATGCAGACCGAGGTCGTCGTGGGCCAGTACCTCGACGTCCTCGTGCAGGCCGAGCCGTGGGGCCTGGACCCCGCGGCCGACGAGGAGCGCGCCCGGGACGTCCTGCGCGCGAAGTCGGCGCGCTACTCGGTCGAGCGCCCGCTCGTGCTCGGCGCGGTCCTCGCGGGGGCGTCGCCCGCGCACGTGGCCGCCGTCTCGGACGCCGGGCTGCCGCTCGGGGAGGCGTTCCAGCTCCGCGACGACGTGCTGGGCGTGTTCGGCGACCCGTCGGTGACGGGCAAGCCCGCCGGCGACGACCTGCGCGAGGGCAAGCGCACCGTGCTGGTGGCCCGCACGCTCGCGGCCGCGGGCGCGAGCGACCGCGACCTCGTCGTCGCGCGCCTCGGCGACCCCGACCTGGACGGCGCCACCGTCGAGAGGCTGCGCGGGGTCATCGCCGGCTCGGGGGCGCTCGACGGCGTCGAGGCCCTCATCGACACGCTCGCGGACGGCGCCCTGGACGCGCTGTCCGCGGCAGGGCTCGCCGAGCCCGCCCGCGAGGTCCTCCTGGACCTGGCGCGGGCCGCCGTCGACCGGGCGGCCTGACCCGCCGGCCGTCCCTCCGACCGGAGGGAACGGGCGTCAGAGCAGCGCCTGGGCCACCCGGCGCACCTCGGCGCGACGACCGGCGCGCAGCTCCCCGATCGGGGTGGCGCCGATCGACGGCTCGGTCTCGAACAGCCAGCGCAGGATGGCGGCGTCGTCCAGCCCGACGTCCGAGAGCACCAGCACGGTGCCGCGCAGCGTGTGCAGCACGTGGGGCGCCCCGTCGTCGGTCACGAGGAACGCGGCAGGCACCTGGAACGTGTTCCGGTCGCCCCGCTTGACCCCGACGAGGGTCCGCTCCGAGACCAGCCCGCGCACCTTGGACACCTGGGTCCCGAGGACCTCCGCCACGTCGGGCAGGGTGAGCCACGCGTCCACGAGGGACTCCAGGGCGGCGCGGTCGTCGGTGCGGTCGTCGGTGCTGTCGGGGACGGGGGCGCCGGGCTCCGGCGCGGTGGTGTCGCTCACCGGGCCAGCCTACGGGCCTGCCGAACCGGGCGCCCCTACACTCGTCGCGTGGCCATCACGACGACCGACCCGATGCTCGGCCGCCTGGTCGACGGGCGGTACGAGATCGTCGCGCGCGTCGCCCGAGGGGGCATGGCCACCGTGTACCGGGCCACCGACCGGCGGCTCGACCGCGAGGTCGCCGTCAAGGTGATGCACCCGCACCTCGCGGACGGGGTGGACGGCGCCGCCTTCGTGTCCCGGTTCCGCCGCGAGGCGCGCGCCGCCGCCCGGCTCACCCACCCCGGCGTCGTGGCGGTCTACGACCAGGGCGTCGACGGCGACACCAGCTATCTCGCGATGGAGTACGTGCCGGGCACCAACCTGCGTCGAGAGCTGCACACGTCCGGCGCCCTCACCCTGGACCGGGCCCTCGACGTCGTGGCGCAGGTCCTCGCGGCCCTCGCCGCGGCGCACCGCAAGGGCCTGGTCCACCGGGACGTCAAGCCGGAGAACGTGCTCGTCGTCGGCGACGACGCCGTCCCTGGCGGCACCGCCCAGGTCGACGCCCCGGGCGGCACACCGCCGGGGACGCGGGTCAAGGTCGCCGACTTCGGCCTCGCCCGCGCGGTCACCGAGGTGACCACCACCACCACCGGCACCGTCCTGGGCACGGTCGCGTACCTGGCGCCCGAGGTGATCACCAGCGGCACCTGCGACGCCCGCACCGACGTCTACGCGGTCGGGGTGCTCGCGTACGAGCTCGTCACCGGCACCCTGCCGTATGCGGGCGAGACGCCGATCCAGGTCGCCTTCCACCACGTGCACGAGGACCTCCCGGCCCCGTCCGCGCTCGTGGACTGGCTGCCCGCCGAGGTCGACGCGCTCGTCGCGTCCTTCGCGGCCCGGGACGCCGAGCGGCGCCCGCCCGACGCGGGCGCCGCCCTCGCCGCCGTCGAAGCGCTGCGGTCGTCGCTCGACACCGACGTGCTCGCGCGCCGCGCGGAACGGCCCGCCGACGGCCCCTCCGACGCCGGCGGCCCGAGCGGGACCGGCGGTGCGCCGCACGACGACGAGGACGACGGGCGCACGGGGACGGACGCCGTCGACGAGATCCCGACGGCGTTCTTCCAGGAGGTGTCGGCGAGCGCGCCGGCGCAGCCCACGGACCGGCTCGTCGAGCAGCCCACCGAGGCGTACCGGCGCCCCTCCCGCCGTCGCCGCGCGGTCGCGTGGACCCTCACCCTGGTGCTCGTCCTGGCCGGCGGCGGGCTGGGCACGTGGTGGTGGTTCGCGGACGGTCCCGGGGCGTGGACCTCGGTGCCGACCGGCATCGCCGGAGTCGCTGCCGACGACGCCCGCGCCGTCCTCGAGGACGCCGGGCTCGGCACGACGACGAGCCGCGCCTTCGACGACGACGTCCCGGAGGGCTCGGTCGTGACGAGCGTGCCCGCGCCCGGCGACCGGGTGCGCACCGACGGCTCCGTGGAGCTGGTCGTGTCCCGCGGCGTGCAGATGCTCACGGTGCCCGACGACCTGGTCGGCGCCGCCGACAAGGACGCCACCGCGGCGCTGGAGGACGCCGGCTTCACGGTCGGCGACCCCGCCCGGTCGTACGACGACGAGGCCGCCCGGGGCCAGGTGCTCGACGTGTCGGTGGACGAGGGCTCGCGCCAGCGGCACGACACCGTCGTGACGCTCACCGTCTCCGACGGCCCCGCCCCCGTGCAGGTGCCGCAGGAGGTGGGCAAGGAGAAGGACGCGGCCGTCACCGACCTCGAGGGTCTGGGGCTCGTCGTCGAGCTGGCCGACCCGGAGTACTCCGAGGACGTCCCGAAGGGTCACGTGCTGGCGCAGGACCCGAAGGAGGGGGCCACCGCGCACCGCACCGACACCGTGACGCTGACGATCTCGCAGGGGCCGCCCCTGGTCGAGGTGCCGAACGTGGTGGGCAAGCACACCGAGCCTGCCCGCAAGGCGCTGGAGAAGGCCGGCTTCGTGGTCAAGGAGAACACCTACCTCGGCGGCATCCTCGACACCGTCCGGTTCCAGGACCCCACCGGCAGGGCGCCGAAGGGCAGCACGGTGACCGTCACCGTCTGGTGAGCGTCACCAGCTCGTCAGCATCTCCGCGACGCGGAACGCCATCTCGAGCGACTGCTGGTGGTTGAGACGCGGGTCGACCAGCGTCTCGTACCGCAGCGCCAGCCCGGCGTCGTCGATCTCCTCGCTGCCGCCCAGCACCTCGGTGACGTCGTCGCCCGTAAGCTCCATGTGCAGCCCGCCGGGCACGGTGCCGAGGGCGCGATGCACCTCGAAGAAGCCCGTGACCTCGTCCAGCACGTCGGTGAACCGGCGCGTCTTGTAGCCGCTGTCGGAGGTGATCGTGTTGCCGTGCATCGGGTCGGTCACCCAGGTGACGGCCGCGCCCGCGGCGGTGACCTTCTCGACGACCTCGGGCAGCACGTCGCGCACCTTGCCCGCGCCCATCCGGGTGACGAACGTGAGCCGGCCGGGGGTGTTTCCCGGGTTGAGCCGCGCCGCCAGCGCCAGGGCGTCGTCAGCCGACGTCGTCGGGCCGAGCTTGACGCCGACGGGGTTGGCGACGCGCGAGAGGAACTCCACGTGCGCGCCGTCGAGCTGACGGGTGCGCTCGCCGATCCACAGGAAGTGGGCCGACGTCGCGTAGGCCTCGCCGGTCCGGGCGTCGACGCGGGTCAGCGCCCGCTCGTAGTCGAGGATGAGCGCCTCGTGGCTGAGGTAGAACTCCACTGAGCGCAGGGCGTCGAAGTCCGCCCCGCAGGCCTCCATGAAGCGGATCGCGCGATCGATCTCCGCCGCGGTGCGCTCGTACCGCGCGTAGGCGGGGTTGCGCATGAACCCACGGTTCCACTCGTGCACCCGGCGCAGGTCGGCGTGGCCGCCCTGGGTGAAGGCCCGCACGACGTTCGCCGTCGCCGACGAGATCCGGTACGCCTGCTCGAGGCGCACCGGGTCGGGCGTGCGCGACTCCGTGGTGAACTCGTGCCCGTTGACCATGTCGCCGCGGTAGGCGGGCAGCGTCACGCCGTCGCGGGTCTCGAGGTCGGACGAGCGCGGCTTGGCGTACTGCCCCGCGAGCCGCCCCATCTTCACCACGGGCGTGCTCGCGCCGTGGGTGAGCACCACCGCCATCTGCAGGATGGTGCGCACCTTGTTGCGGATGCGGGTCGCGTTCGCGTCCGCGAACGTCTCCGCGCAGTCCCCGCCCTGCAGCAGGAACGCCTCGCCGCGGCCCGCCGCGGCGAGACGTTCCGTGAGCAGCCGGGCCTCGGCCGGCACCACGAGGGGCGCCGCGTGGGAGAGCCGGCCCGCCACCGCCGCGAGCGCCTCGGCGTCCGGCCACACGGGCTGCTGGCGCGCCTCGAGGGTCCGGAACCGGTCCAGGCCCTCGGGGTCGCTCCCGGGCACCACGGTGTCGACGGCGGTGGTCATGCGGGCTGCTCCTGCCTCTGGCTCGGTGGTCGGCGGGTCGCCGTCGTCAGTGCGCGGCGGGCTTCGCGGGCACCAGCGGCTGGCCGATGCCCTCGAGGATCTCGCCGAACCACGGCTGGCTGACGTCGAACGCCTTGCCGCCGGCGATGCGCGGGAACGCGATCGCCTTGAGGCGGTCGCCGTCCTCCTCGTCGTGGCCGATGACGCCGGCCTCGCCGCGCAGCGCGCACTCGACGGCGAGGTCCGTCATCGACTTGATGAGGCGCAGGTCCTCGGCGTTCGCGGCCGCGGCGCGCGAGTAGTAGCCCGACTTCTGGACCATGACCTTCTCGGCGCCCAGCTTCTCCGCGAACTGCTTCGCGAACCACTGGCCGGGGTTGATGGTGTCGAGCTTGACGTGCCCGAACGGGTCGCGCGGCACCTCCTCGCCGGCGGCCTCGAGCTGCTGCACGATCTCGTTCATCCCCGCGCCCTCGGACAGGAAGATGTTGACGTTGCCGATCTCGTCCATGACGGCGCGCAGGCGCGCCGCCTCGGCGTCGATGTCGATCTCCAGCTCGGGCAGGAAGACGGCGTGCACGTCCCAGCGCTCGCGCGTCAGGCCGAGGGCCGGGGCCCACTCCTGGGCGTCGAGCCACGAGCGGTACTCCTTCGCGGTGGCCGCCGTGAGCCAGCCGCAGTGCCGGCCCATGACCTCGTGCACGATGAGCATGCGCGGACCGGAGCGGTGCTCGCCGATGACGTTCGCGGCGAAGCCCGCGGCCTCCTCGGCGGCGGTCCAGGCGCCGAGCGACTGCTTGATCGGCACCACGTCGTTGTCGATCGTCTTGGGCAGGCCCACGACGGTGAGCTCGTAGCCGTTGTCGTGCAGGTACGCGGCGAGGTCGGCGGCCGTGGTGTTCGTGTCGTCGCCACCGATGGTGTGCAGCACGTCCACGCCGTCGGCCTTGAGCTGCTCGGCCGCGACCTCCAGCGGGTTCTGACCCTCCTGCACGAGGCCGCGCTTGACGCAGTCCGCGGCGTTGGTCAGCTTGACGCGCGAGTTGCCGATGGGCGAGCCGCCGAAGCGGTGCAGGATGCCGGCCTGCTTGCGGCCCTCCTCGTCGACCACGATCTTCGTGCCCGTGAGGAGCCCGTGGTAGCCGTACTGGTAGGCGATGATCTCGATCGACGGGTCGAGCTCCGTGTAGCGCTCGATGAGGCCGCCGACGGCGGAGGACAGGCAGGGCGCGAAGCCGCCGGCGGTCAGGAGAGCCACGCGACGAACCGACATGACAGGGGTTACCTCTCGGTGGGGGACGGACAGCGACTCCATCCTAGGAGCACCTCCTCGTGCCGGTCCCGGCCGTCCGCCGGGCGAACGCGCCGTGCGCGGCGGCGCCCGGCCGTGCGATGATGTCGGGCGAGCCTCCCCGCCGTCCGGCGCCGGGAGGCTCTTGCGTATGACGACTCCTGCACCCTTCCCCGACCCGTCCGCCCACCTCGCCGGCGCGCCGGTCCGAGTCCGCCGCGCCACGCCGGAGGACCGCGCGCTCCTCGAACGGCTGTGGCTGCTCTTCCGCCACGACATGTCCGCCGTCTCGGGCGAGCTGCCGGGGCCCGACGGCCGGTTCCGCGACGACCGGCTCCGCACCGCCCTCGACGAGATCGACCGCGACGCGCGGGCGGACGAGGACGGGACGGGCCGTCGTGCCGCGACCTGGCGCGGCTACCTGGCCATGGTCCCCGACGGGGCACGGGGCCGCTCGGACGAGCGGCCGGTGGCGTTCGCCCTGGTCCGGGGGCTCGACGCGCCGGCCCGCGTGCTCTCGGCGTTCTTCGTCGCGCGCGCCGCCCGCCAGCGCGGCGTCGGGCGCGAGGTCGCGGCGGCGGTGCTGCGCGACGTGCCGGGCCCGTGGGAGATCGCGTACCAGGACGCCAACGCCGGCGCCGCGTCGTTCTGGCCGCGCGTCGCGACCGACGTCGCGGGCGACGGGTGGTCGGTCACGCACCGTCCGGTGCCCGGCCGGCCCGAGGTCCCGCCGGACGCCTGGCTGAGCCTCGTCGTGGGCCAGGTGCCCGGGTAGCCGGTCAGGAGCCGGCGGCGGGCTCCTCCGGCGGCTGCTGCTGGGCCGCCGCGAGGCGCGCCTTCATCGTGGCCGCGTAGACGTCGACGTACTCCTGCTCGGACAGCCGCAGGATGGCGTACATGATCTCGTCGGTCACGGAGCGCAGCACGAACCGGTCGCCCTCCATCCCGCGGTAGCGGCTGAAGTCGAGAGGCTCGCCGAAGACCATCCCGATCGGCATCGGCTTGGGGACCGACCGCCCGAGCGGCTGCGCGACGTCGGTGCCCACCATCGCGACGGGGATCACGGGGGCGCCGGATTCCAGCGCCAGTCGGGCGACGCCGGTCTTGCCGCGGTACAGCCGCCCGTCGGGGCTGCGGGTGCCCTCCGGGTAGATGCCGAACAGGTCGCCGTCGTCCAGCACCCGCAGCCCCGTGTTGAGCGCGGCCTCGCTGGCCTTGCCGCCCGAGCGGTCCACCGGGATCGTCCCGACCCCACGCATGAAGCCGGCCACGAGGCGACCGCGGACGCCTCCGCCGGTAAAGTAGTCCGACTTGCCCAGGAACTGGACCTGGCGGTCGAGGACGAGCGGCAGCACGAACGAGTCGATGACGGCGAGGTGGTTGCTCGCGAGGATCGCCGGACCGGAGGTCGGGACGTTCTCGACGCCCTTCGTCCAGGGGCGGAACGCCAGCCGGAGCCACGGCCCCACCAGCACGTTCTTCATCACCCAGTAGAACAACTGTCCTCCTCGCCCAGTCCCGGCAGCCCCCGGTCAGCGGACCGCCGTCGACGGGCCGTGGCGCCGGCGGGCGGACCGTCGACGCGTTGCTTCGCCCACGACAATAGAGTGAACCCATGCCCGCACCGAACCCGGACGCCGATCCGGACCTGCCGGACGACGACCTGCCCGACGACGCCGTCGAGGCGCGGTGGGCCGACATCGTCGCCCAGCTCGGGCCGCTCGACGAGCCCGACGACGCCGACCGGGCGGACGAGCCTGCGGGCGGCACCACGGGCGACACCGCGAGCGAGCCCGCGGCCGACCCGCGCCGCGAGGACACCGCGCCGCCGCCCGGTCGGGTGGTGAGCCCCGGTCCCCGCGACTGGCCCGTCACGCCCGAGATCGAGGATCTCGAAGAGACGGAGTCTCACTTCACGCCGCCGGAGCCGGAACCGGTGCTCTCCCGCGACCCGCTCCTCACCCTCGCGTGGGCGGTGGTCGTCGGGGTGCCGGTGCTCGTCGTGCTCGGCGTCGTCCTGCGCTCGGCCGTCCCGGCCCTGCGCATCCCGGGATGGTCCGGCCCTGTCGCCGGCGTCCTGTTCCTCGTCGCGCTGGGCATCCTCGTCTGGCGGATGCCGCACCGCCGCGACCCGGACGACCACAGCACGGGCGCCGTCGTCTGACCGGCCCGTGCGGGGCCAGGCCTGGCGACGGGGCCGGGCGACGGGCGGATCAGCGCCGTGCGAGGTCGGCGGCGCCGATGATGCCCGCCTCGTTGCCGTGCTCGGCGAGCTCGATCTGCGCCACCGGGCGGTGCCCGAGGGCCGACAGCTGCGCCTCGTAGGCCTTGCGCACGGGCAGGAGCAGCAGGTCGCCGGCCGCGCCGACGCCTCCTCCGATGACGATGAGCTCGGGGTCCAGCAGCGCGGCGACGGACGCCGAGCCCTCGCCGATCCACCGGCCGAGCGTCGCCAGCAGCTCGACCGCGAGCTCGTCGCCCTCCTGTGCCGCCTGCGTGACGTGCGGGCCCTCGAGCGCCGACACGTCGCCGCCGGCGAGCTCGACCAGCCGCGTCGCCCGCTCCGGCTGGGCGATCACGGCCTGCTTCGCGTCGCGCACCAGGGCCGTGCCGGACGCGTACTGCTCCCAGCAGCCCTCGTGCCCGCAGCCGCAGTAGTGGCCGCCCGGGACGACCCGCATGTGCCCCACCTCGGCCGCGACACCCCACTTGCCGCGCACGAGCTCTCGGTCCACCACGATCGCGCCGCCGAGCCCGGTGCCGACCGTCAGCATGAGCATGTCGGTGGCCTCGCGGGCGGCACCGAAGCGGAACTCCGCCCAGCCCGCGGCGTTCGCGTCGTTCTCGACGACCACGGGGACGTCGACGTCCAGCAGCGCCTCGATCCGCTCGGCGAGCGGGTACTCGCGCCAGGCGATGTTCGGGGCGAAGAGCACGGACCGGCGGTCGGGGCTCACGAAGCCGGCGGCGGCCAGGCCGATGGCGCCGACCTCGTGCTCCTTGGCCAGCTCGGCGCACGCGTCCGCGATGGCCCGGTCGATGGAGGCGACGTCGTCGGCGACCGTCTCGCGCCGCACCTTCGCGAGGATCTTGCCCGCCTCGTCCACCACACCCACGGCAATCTTCGTGCCGCCGATGTCGACTCCGATGGCGTGCATGCGGGAACCTCGCGTTCATGTGTCGGGACGCCGCGTCCGTACGGCGCATCACCCGGTCGCCGTCGCGGCGCGGGGGCGCGCGGTGCGCGCAGGGACAAGACTAGCCACCGCGACCGAGGGGTGCGACGCTCGTCCACCACCGGGACGTCACCGCGACGTCACCGGTGGTCACGGACCGTCACCGAACCGTGTCCTGGACCACGCGTGAGACCCGGTATCGTGGCGGCCGGGGAACGCACCCCTGGCCAATGCATGAGCATGGACGATGGAGTCAGCATGGACGAGATCACCATTCCGCAGGCGGTCGAGCTGCCTGCCACGTCGAACCTCAACGACCTCCTCGCCACCCGCGTGGCGAGCGACCCGCGCGCCACGCTCGCCGAGCGTCCCTCCGGCGACGGCTGGCAGCCGGTCTCGGCCGCACAGTTCGACGCCGAGGTGGTGGCCGTCGCGAAGGGGCTGGTCGCCCGGGGCGTCCAGCCCGGCGACCCCGTCGGCATCATGTCGCACACGCGCTACGAGTGGACGCTGCTCGACTTCGCCGCCTGGGCGGCGGGCGCGGTCCCGGTGCCGATCTACGAGACGTCCTCCGCCGAGCAGGTGGAGTGGATCCTCACCGACTCCGGCATCACGCTGCTCGTCGTCGAGGACTCCGGCCTCGCCGCCACCGTCGCGGAGGTCTCCGACCGGGCCCCGGCCCTGCGCGAGGTCCTCGAGATCGAGGACGGCGCGATCGCCAAGCTGACGGCCGCGGGCGCCGACGTCGCCGACGACGAGATCGCCCGCCGCCGCGGGATCGCCGATCTCGCCGACGTCGCGACGATCATCTACACCTCCGGCACGACCGGGACCCCCAAGGGTGCCGAGATCACCCACGGCAACCTCGCGCTGCTCGGCGTGAACGCCGTCGCCGCCGTGCCCGACGTCTTCAAGGACGGCGGGCGCACCCTGCTCTTCCTGCCCCTGGCGCACGTCTTCGCGCGCTACATCGAGATCCTCGCGATCGCGAGCGGCACCGTGCTCGGCCACTGGGCCGACCTCAAGACGGTCACCGCCGGCCTGGAGGCCTTCCGGCCCACCTACATCCTCGCGGTGCCGCGGGTCTTCGAGAAGGTCTACAACGCCGCGGAGCAGAAGGCCGCCGCCGGGGGCAAGCTGAAGATCTTCCACTGGGCGGCCGCGACCGGCATCGCCTACTCGCGCGCGCTCGACACGCCGTCGGGCCCGTCGCTGTGGCTCCGCCTCCAGCACAAGGTCGCCGACACCCTCGTGTTCTCGAAGCTGCGCGCCGTGCTCGGCGGGCAGGCCCAGTACGCCGTCTCCGGGGGCGGCCCCCTCGGCGAGCGGCTCGGGCACTTCTTCCGCGGTCTCGGGGTCACCATCCTCGAGGGCTACGGGCTCACCGAGACCACCGCGCCGACCAGCGTGAACCGCCCCGACGCCATCAAGATCGGTTCGGTCGGGCCCCAGCTGCCCGGCTGCGGGGTCAAGATCGCCTCGGACGGCGAGGTCCTGCTGCGCGGCATCCAGGTGTTCCGCGGGTACCACAACAACCCGGAGGCGACCGCCGAGGCGTTCGCCGACGGCTGGTTCCGCAGCGGCGACCTCGGCACGCTCGACGACGACGGGTTCCTCACGATCACGGGCCGCAAGAAGGAGATCATCGTGACGGCCGGGGGCAAGAACGTCGCCCCGGCGCTCCTCGAGGACCGTATCCGGGCGCACGCCCTCGTGAGCCAGTGCGTCGTCGTCGGCGACAACCGCCCCTTCATCGGCGCGCTGATCACTCTCGACGCCGAGGGCCTGCCCGGCTGGCTCAAGATGCACGGCAAGCCCGAGATGACGCCCGCGCAGGCGGCGACCGACCCGGAGGTGCTGGCCGCGCTCGACGCCGCCGTCACCCGCGCCAACCAGGCGGTCTCGAAGGCCGAGTCGATCCGCAAGTTCGCCGTGCTGCCGGGCGACCTCACGGTCGAGAACGGCTATCTCACGCCCAAGCAGAGCGTGCGCCGCCACGTCTTCGTCAAGGACTTCGCCGCCGAGATCGACGAGCTGTACGTCGACACCCGGCAGAAGTCCGCGAGCTGACCCGGCACCGCCCGCACGGACCCGAGCCCGCCGAGACCACCGTCTCGGCGAGCTCGCCCGTCCCCACCCCCGACTGTCGGAGGCCGCCGCTACGGTCCCGGCATGCCGAGCACCACCCCGCACCCGACGCGCACGACCGCGCTCCAGCCCTCGTTCGAGGACCTCGGCACCTCCCTGCGGGACGTCACCTTCGTCGTGGTCGACCTCGAGACGACCGGGGGGCGAGCCGCCGACGGCGGCATCACGGAGATCGGCGCGGTCAAGGTGCGCGGCGGAGAGGTGCTGGGCGAGCTGCAGTCGCTCGTCAACCCGGGCCACCCGGTGCCGGCCTTCGTCGCCCGGCTCACGGGCATCACGACGTCCATGGTCGCCACGGCTCCCCCGGTCGAGCTCGTCCTGCCGAGCTTCCTGGAGTTCGCGCGCGACGCCGTGCTCGTCGCGCACAACGCGCCGTACGACGTCGGCTTCCTGCGGGCCGCCTGCGACAGGCTCGGCTACGACTGGCCGGGGTTCCGGGTGGTGGACACCGTCCCCCTCGCGCGTCGCGTCGTCACCCGCGACGAGGCGCCGAACCACAAGCTGTCCACCCTGGCCGCGCTCTTCCGTGCGCGGGTGACGCCCGAGCACCGCGCCCTGGCGGACGCGCGGGCGACCGTCGACGTGCTGCACGCGCTCCTGGAGCGGCTGGCGCCCCTCGGCATCACCCACCTGGAGGATCTCGCCGGCGCCGCCGACCCCGTCCCGCCCGACGTGCGCCGCAAGCGCACCCTCGCCGACGGCCTGCCCGAGGCCCCGGGCGTCTACCTCTTCCGCGGCCCCGGGGACGAGGTCCTGTACGTCGGGACGTCCACGAACCTCCGCAAGCGGGTGCGGTCCTACTTCACGGCTGCCGAGAAGCGCGGTCGGATCACCGAGATGGTGCGGATCGCGCACGCCGTCACGCCCGTGGTCTGCGCGACGCCGCTCGAGGCGTCGGTGCGCGAGCTGCGCCTCATCGCCGAGCACGCGCCGCGGTACAACCGGCGCTCGAAGCACCCCGAGCGCCAGGCGTGGGTGCGTCTCACGGACGAGGCCTACCCCCGGTTGTCGGTGGTGCGCGAGGTGCGGGCCGGGACCCCGCACATCGGCCCGTTCACGTCCCGGCAGGCCGCGCTGGCCGCCGTCGAGGCGGTCCACGACGCCCTGCCGCTGCGCCAGTGCGCGGCACGGCTCCCCCGGGTCGCGCGGACGGCCGGCAGCCCGTGCGCCCTCGCGGGGATGGGCCGCTGCTCCGCGCCGTGCACGGCGACCGGCACACCCGACGAGGGGTACGACGCCGTCGCGGACGCGGCACGCACGGCGCTCACGTCCGACCCCTCGGTCGTCGTCGACGTCCTCGCCGCGCGGGTGGGCCGGCTCGCGGCCCAGGAACGCTTCGAGGAGGCGGGGACGGTGACCCACCGGCTCCGGGCGTTCGTCCAGGGCGCGGCGCGTGCCCAGCGCCTGGACCCCGTCGCCCGGTGCGCGGAGCTCGTCGCCGCGCGGCCCACCCCCGCGGGCGGCTGGGAGCTCGTCGTCGTGAAGCACGCGCGGCTCTCCGCGACCGCCGTCACCGGACCCGACGAGGACCCGTTGCCCGTCGTCGACGCCCTGCGCGCGACGGCGGAGGCCGTCACCCCGCCCGTGGCTCCCGCTCCCGCGTGCCATCCCGAGGAGGCAGCCCTCGTGCTGGCCTGGCTGGACGAGCCGGGGGTCCGGCTGGTGCACGTGAGCGACCCCTGGACGTGCCCCGTGCGCTCCGCCGCCGCGCACGCCGACCTCGGCGCGGTCTCGACGACCGTCGCGGGTCTGTGGGCCGCGCCGGGCGAGGGCGACGAGACCGCCGGGCGCCTCGCGGCCCCGCCGCCGGTGGCTACGATGACGGCATGCTGACCGCGATCGTGCTCATCGACACCGAGGCCGACCAGATCCCCGAGGTCGCCACCAAGGTCACCGACCTCAAGGGAGTCAGCGAGGTCTACTCCGTCACCGGCAAGGCCGACCTGGTCGCCATGGTCCGGGTACGCGAGCACGAGGAGCTGGCCGACGTCATCGCCGACGGGATCAGCAAGGTCCCGGGCGTCGTGCGCACCGAGACCCTGATCGCCTTCCGCACCTACTCGAACGTCGACCTCGAGCAGGCGTTCGCGATCGGCCTCGACGACTGACGCCGCCCCGGGCGGGCGGCCGGACACGTGCTCGCGCGCGAAGGATCGGCCGCCCGCCGTGCACCTCCGGTCAGTCCTGCGTCGCGGCCGCCCAGCGCTCCAGCACGCGGGCGGCAGCGCCGTCGTCGATGCTGCGCGCGGCGTGGCCGATACCGGCCGCCAGCCGTTCCACGAGCGTGCCGGCGTCCGTGCCGGGCAGGCTGCCGTCCGCCACGAGGGCGGCCGCCGCGTTGAGCAGCACCGTCTCCCGCACCGGGCCCTGGTCGACCCCCGTGAGGACGTCGCGTGCCACGCCGGCGTTGTGGTGCGCGTCGGCGCCGCGCAGGTCGGCGACGTCGATGCGCCGCAGCCCGAGCTCGGCGGCGGCGTCGAGGCGCGCCTCGGTGACCTGACCGTCGCGGACCTCCCAGACGGTCGAGCCGCCGGTCGCAGCGAGCTCGTCCAGGCCGTCGTCGCCACGGAACACGAGCGCCCGCGTCCCCCGCGCGGCGAAGACACCCGCCACCAGCGGCGCCATCCGGGGGTCCGCGACCCCGACAGCCGTGGCCCGCGGCTGCGCCGGGTTCGTCAGCGGACCGAGGAAGTTGAACGCGGTCGCGACGCCGAGCTCCTTCCGCGCCACGCCGGCGTGCCGGAACGACGGGTGGAAGACCATCGCGAAGCAGAAGGTGATGCCGACCTGCTCGGCCAGCTCGGCGACGCGCTCGGGTCCGTGGTCGAGCCGCACACCCAGCGCCTCGAGGACGTCGGCCGAACCGGACGAGGAGGACGCGGCGCGGTTGCCGTGCTTGACCACCTTGACGCCCGTGCCGGCCACGACGACCGCCGCCATGGTCGAGATGTTCACCGTGTGCGCGCGGTCGCCGCCGCTGCCGACGATGTCCACGCTCGGCCCCGGGACGGTGAACCGGCGGGCGTGCGCGAGCATCGTGTCCGCGAGCCCCGTCAGCTCCTCGACCGTCTCGCCCTTGGCCCGCAGCGCCACCAGGAAGGCCGCGAGCCGGGCCGGCGACACCTCGCCCGACATGACCGCGTCCATGGCCCAGGCGGTGTCCTGCGAGCTCAGGTCGTGGCCGGCGATGAGCTCGGTGAGCAGCCCGGGCCACGTCTGCTCGGGCGACGTCTGCTCGGGCTGCGCGGGCACGGGGCGGTCGTTCGTGGGCACCAGGTTCCTCCGGTTCGGTGGTCGCGCGGTCCGGACGCACCTGGCTCGACCCTCACGGGTCCGTCGGTCAGGCCGTCGCGGCGAGCTGGCCGGCCACGGCGCGCTGCAGCTCGATCGCGTCGAGCGGCCTCGGCACCACGGCGTCGGCGAGCGACCACGATGCTAGCCATCCGTCGTCGGGCCTGCCGGTGAGGACCACGACGGGCGGGCAGCGGTACACCTCGTTCTTGAGCTGACGGCACAGTCCCATGCCACCGGACTTGTCCGCCTCACCGTCCAGCACGAGCAGGTCCCACCCGCCGCGGTCGGCCGCGGCGATGAGTGCCGCAGGCGTCGCGACCTCCGCCCACGCGATCTCCGGGGCATGGGCGCGCAGACGGGGCCCGACGGCGGTCCTCACGTGGGCGCGGACGGTCCGGTCGTCGCTGTAGAGCAGGATGCGCGGCCCGCGGGCCGCCGGGGCGATCGCTCCGGTCGAGCGGGTCGGGATGGTCGTCGTCGGGTCCGTCTGGTCCGTCTGATCCGTCAACTTTCTGGCTCCCCTTCGCGGACGTGCACGGCTTCAGGCACGGGCACGACGTCCGGCAGCTGTACCGCGACCGTCGGACGTCGACGTTTGCTGGCATCGTGGCACACTCGCGTCACCTCGGGCAGGTGCCGAACGTGGTCTTTTACTGGCACTCTCCACGGATCCGTCACCTCGTAGTAGCAGAGTGGCGAGTTTCCGCAGATTCTGTGCACATCGACTTTCCGCCAGACCCGCCCGAGTGGCTCGAACAGGCCGTATGTCGGCCATAATGGCTGACGTGTCGACCGCAACGGCTGCTGCCCCCCATGCCCACCAGCACGTGAGCGTCAACCGTCCGAACCCCGTGTCGGTCGGGACGATCGTCTGGCTCGCGAGCGAGCTCATGTTCTTCGCCGGCCTCTTCGCGATGTACTTCACCGTCCGGTCGGTGATGCCCGAGGCGGAGTGGGCCGCTCAGGCGGACAAGCTCAACATCACCTTCTCGACGATCAACACCACCGTGCTGGTGCTGTCGTCGGTCACCTGCCAGATGGGCGTGTGGGCCGCCGAGCGGTTCAAGCCGGTGCGCTCCGGCTCCCTGCTGCAGGTGAGCAAGTGGGGCATGCACGAGTGGATGACCCTCACCTACCTCATGGGCGCGTTCTTCATCGGCGGCCAGATCTTCGAGTACACCGAGCTGGTGCACGAGGGCCTGACCATCTCCTCCAGCCCGTACGGCTCGGTCTTCTACCTGACCACCGGATTCCACGGCCTCCACGTGCTGGGCGGCCTCATCGCCTTCCTGTTCCTGCTGGGGCGCTCCTTCGCCGCCAAGAACTTCGGCCACCACGAGGCCACCACCGCGATCGTCACGTCCTACTACTGGCACTTCGTCGACGTGGTGTGGATCGCCCTCTTCGCCGTCATCTACCTCCTGCGCTGAACCCCCCGGCCGGCGTCGCCGCCGGCACTGACCCTGCACCTTCGATCTGCGAGACGAGGATCATTTCGTGAAGGCACTCGCCGCCCGCAGGCACCACCGGTTCGCGCCGGTCGTGCTGTTGCTGCTGGCGCTGCTGGTCACGGGCGGCGTCTACGCCGCCCTGGCCCCGAGCCCGGCCCAGGCCGACACCGCCAGCACCGCGGACATCGAGACCGGGAAGAAGCTCTTCCAGGCCAACTGCGCCACCTGCCACGGCCCGAACGCGGAAGGCACCACCGAGGCGCCGTCGCTCGTGGGCGTCGGTGCGGCCGCGGTCGACTTCCAGGTCTCCACCGGCCGGATGCCGATGCAGATGAACGGCCCCCAGGCCGAGGCCAAGCCCCGGCAGATGGACGAGGACCAGACCGCCGCGCTCGCCGCGTACGTCGCGTCCCTCGGCGCCGGCCCGGCCATCCCCACCGACGAGCAGGTGGACGGGAGCAAGGGCGACCCCGCCAACGGCATGGCCCTCTTCCGCACCAACTGCGCGATGTGCCACAACGCCGTCGGCGCCGGTGGCGCCCTCTCGGAGGGCAAGTTCGCGCCGCCGCTGTGGGACACCTCCGGCCGCAACGTGTACCAGGCCATGCTCACCGGCCCGCAGTCCATGCCGGTGTTCAACGACGCCAACATCACCCCCGACGAGAAGCGCGACATCATCGCGTTCCTCGACGAGCAGGACCAGGGCTCGGCCGGCGGCCTCACCCTGGGCTCGCTCGGTCCGGTCAGCGAGGGCCTGTGGGCCTGGATCATCGGCATCGGCCTGATCATCGGTGGCGCGGTGTGGATCGGAGCGAAGTCCTCGTGAGCGAGAACCAGAACCCCCAGGGCCCGTCCCGCGACGTGGCCCGGCACGACGGCGACGGCACGGCCGCCCGGACCGACCGCTTCGCGGACCCGGGCGTCCCCGCGCACCACCCGCGCCTCGCGGACACGGACCCGAAGGCGGCCAAGCGCAACGAGCGGATCATCGCGATCCTCTTCGCCATCTCGTGCCTCGGCACGATCGCCTCGATCGTGGCCTACTTCGCCGTGCGTCCCGACGGCACGACGCCCGGCGTGCGCCTCTCGACGGTGCTGCTCGGTGTCGCGATCGCGATCTCCCTGTTCGGCATCGGCTTCGCGGCCGTCCACTGGGCCAAGACCCTGATGTCCGGCAAGGAGTACGTCGAGGAGCGCCACTCGAGCAGCAGCTCGGAGGACGTCCGCGAGGTCGTCCAGCAGCAGTTCAAGGACGGGCTCGAGGACTCCGGCATCGCGCGCCGGCCCGTCCTCAAGGGCGCGGTCGTCTCCGCGCTCGCTCTCTTCCCGCTGACCATCGCCGTGCCGCTCGTCTCGAGCGTCGGCGGCACGTGGAACGTCAACTCCTTCCGGCACACCATCTGGAAGAAGGGCACGCGCCTCGCCTACGACCCGTCCGGCCGCCCGATCAAGGCGTCGGACCTGACGGTCGGCTCCGTCGCGCACGTCATCCCCGACGTGCCCGCCGAGGAGCGCGAGTCGCACGAGTGGATCACCGAGAAGTCGAAGGCCGTCGTGCTCCTGGTGCGCATGGACCCGCGCGACCACAAGCGCGACCACCGCGAGGGCGCCTCCTACGACGGCATCGTCGCGTACTCGAAGATCTGCACCCACGTCGGGTGCCCGGTCGCCCTGTACGAGCAGCAGACGCACCACCTGCTGTGCCCCTGCCACCAGTCGACGTTCGACATCTCCGACGGCTCCAAGGTGGTCTTCGGACCTGCCAAGCGCCCGCTGCCCCAGCTGCCCATCACCGTCGACGACGAGGGGTATCTTGTGGCTGAGGACGACTTCAACGAGCCCGTCGGCCCGAGCTACTGGGAGCGCCTGAAGTGAGCACCACGACAACTCCCCCCACCGCGGCGGAGCCGACCACCGTGATCGGCAAGTCCGCCGACTACCTCGACCAGCGGACCAAGGTCGGCGTGCTCGCGAAGCAGCTCGTCCGCAAGGTCTTCCCGGACCACTGGTCCTTCATGCTCGGCGAGATCGCGCTGTTCTCGTTCGTCGTGCTCCTCATCTCCGGCGTGTTCCTGGCGATGTTCTTCGACCCGTCGATGGCGCTCGTCACGCACCACGGCGCGCCGGCGACCATGGACGGCCAGCTCATGTCCACGGCCTTCTCCTCGACGCTGAACATGTCGTTCGAGGTGCGCGGCGGTCTGCTCATGCGGCAGATCCACCACTGGTCGGCGCTGATCTTCGTCGCCGGCATCGTGGTGCACATGATGCGCGTCTTCTTCACCGGCGCCTTCCGCAAGCCCCGCGAGCTCAACTGGCTCGTCGGCACGCTGCTGCTGATCTGCAGCCTCCTCGCCGGGTTCTCGGGCTACTCGCTCCCGGACGACGTGCTCTCCGGCAACGGCCTGCGCATCACCGACGGCGTCATCAAGTCGATCCCGATCATCGGGTCGTACCTCTCGTGGTTCGTCTTCGGCGGCGAGTTCCCGGGCGAGCACATCATCCCGCGCCTGTTCACGGTGCACATCCTGCTCGTGCCCGCGCTCATCCTGGCGCTGATCGGCGTGCACCTGTTCCTCATGGTGCTCAACAAGCACACCCAGTACCCGGGCGGCGGCCGCACCGACAAGAACGTGGTCGGCTACCCCGCGGTCCCGGCGTTCGCCACGAAGATGGGCGGCAACTTCTTCATCATCTTCGGCGTGCTGGCCCTCATGGGCGGCACGATGGCGATCAACAACGTCTGGAACTACGGCCCGTACGACCCGTCACCGGTGTCCGCGGGTGCCCAGCCGGACTGGTACATGCTGTTCCTCGAGGGATCGCTGCGTCTGATGCCCGGCCAGGCCGAGATCGTCACGTGGGGTGACTTCACGCTGTCGCTGAACATCCTGGTGCCGGCGGTCATCATCCCGGGCCTGCTGTTCACGTTCCTGTTCGTGTACCCGTTCCTCGAGGCGAAGGTGACAGGCGACCACCGCGAGCACCACGTGCTCGACCGCCCGCGCAATGTCCCGACCCGCACGGGCCTCGGCGTCGCGTTCCTCACGGCGTTCGTCATCCTGGCGCTGGCGGGGTCGAACGACCTCATCGCGACGCACTTCGCCCTGTCGATCAATACGATCACCTGGGTCTTCCGGGTCCTGTTCTTCGTCGGACCGGTCTTCGCCTTCTGGGTCACGAAGCGGATCTGCCTGGGCCTGCAGCGCAAGGACCGCGAGCTGGTGCTGCACGGGCACGAGACGGGTCGCATCGTGCGGTTCGCCAACGGCGAGTACATCGAGGTCCACCGCCCGCTCGACGAGCAGGAGCGCTGGCTGCGCGTCAACTACGAGGCGCGCCGGCCCCTGGAGATCGAGCCCGCGACCGACGCCCGTGGCGTCAAGCGCAAGGGCTACAAGAAGGACAAGCGCTGGCAGAAGCTGTCGCAGTTCTTCTACGAGGACCGGGTCGAGCCCGTGACCCCGGCCGAGCTGGCCGCGGCGCACGCCCACGGCGAGCACGACGAGCTCGAGCCCGCCCACGACACCCCCGAGCTCGTCTCGGGGTCTGGCAACGTCGAGCGGGAGCACTGAGTCTCCTGCAGGCTGGACCCATGGCCCGCGCTCCCCTCCCCCGATCCGTTGGGCGGGGTGCGCGGGCCGTCGTCGTCCCCGGCACGTGAGAGCGGCCGGGGACCAGCCGTCGACGACGTCCCCATCGCACGCCGGTACGACGTGCGGCACGCAACCGGAGGTATCTCAGCATGGCTGTCTACACGCTCCCTGACCTGCCCTACGACTACAGCGCCCTCGAGCCGCACATCAGCGGCAAGATCATGGAGCTGCACCACGACAAGCACCACGCGGCCTA